>NZ_JAXGNC010000001.1:0-643263 GCF_040768185.1 Syntrophus sp. (in: bacteria)
TTTGAAGGGATCGTTCCCGGCTGTCGTAAAGGGTCGTATTGGCTGCCGTGACGGATTGAAGGAAAAAGCGGGCTCGCGAATGATCCCTCTGCCGGCCGATTCCCAACTGACCCATCTGTTCGAGGGCGTAAACGAAATAGGGAAGGTAATCGTTGGCCTGGCCAAAAAGGATCAGGCCGAAATCGAAGGACTCACCCTGGAGATATGACCTGCGGGTGTCGAGAGGGGGTTCGAGGACGTAAGGATGGGGCGGTGCGGCGATCCGCCGGCGCTCGGGCGGCAGCATTTCCGGCTGATGATCTGTGCGCGATTCCTCACTGGGGCGGATCTCAAAAACGAAGGCGTAAACACATTTTTCCCGCAGGAGGCAGGAGGAACAATCCTGGCGCTTCAATGCACAGGCCACGGACTTCAGGGAATGGCCGAAAACGCCCCGGAAGGTGGAACCTTTATAATGGGGAAGAACCGCATCATCTAGAAAGGTATTATGAAATGAGTATCTGCCGTACAACATGCGTCTGTTCACCTGAAAATGAGAGTGTTGATCTGTTGGAACGCGATTTTATGCGCCCCGGCAGAAAAAGAACAGCGGTGCAACGTTGCTGATGGATTATGCCTCGTGAAAGAGCAGAAAATCCCTGTCCTTGGAATCCTTTTCCCGTATTAAATGTCGGTGTTGGATTGGGAGCAGAGAGAATGACTGGAATTATCCAATATTTATACCGTCTCTTGTAGCACAGATGCGGAAGATGGTCAATGGCCGCCTCCTTATAAGATAAACATCTGAACCCTGCCGCCCGAGCTGCATCAGAAAAAAGATAAAAAAAGAAAGTCAGGATGAAAATAATGAAGGGTGAGGCTTTTCACTTGCATGGAGTTGTTCGTAACATTGACAGGAAGTATTCAAGACGAAGGATTTCAAGGAGAATCGTTAGCGTGATATCTTCAGACGTCAAGGAAGAGCGTACACTTGGAGTAGCGATGCTGAGCCCGGATCTCAAGGTGCTGGCCATCAACAACCGGTTTCGGGAATGGTACCCTGCACTGAAGATCGAGGAACAGCCGCTTTGCTATGAAGCCTTTCGCTTCCATCCGCAGGAGGAAACCTGCCCGAATTGCCCCGTCCTCAAAACCCTGGAAGACGGACAGTCCCATGAGGCGAAGATGGAAGTCTGGTCCACCGAAGGGATCAGGATTCTGCATGTCCTTTCAACGCCTCTTGCGGCCTCTTCGGACGGGCGGGTGACAGCCGTCATCGAGACCGTGGACGACAGGACGGAGCAGGGGAAATCGACGGAAATGCTGATCCAGGATGCGGAGCGGATGGAATCGCTGCTGACCCTGAACTCCATGTCCGACCAGCCGATCGAAACCATCATCCCCTTCGCCGTTGAAAAGAGCATTGCCCTTACGAACAGCGGAATCGGCTATTTCGCCGTTCTCAACCACGACGAGACGGTGTTGACCATGAAATACTGGTCCCGGTCCGCCCATGCCGCCTGCAGGATCGCCGACAAGCCCCTCGTCTATCCCGTGGAAGAAACGGGCCTCTGGGGTGAGGCGGTGCGGCGGAGGAAGGCGATCATCACCAACGATTATGCCGCTCCAAGCCCGTGCAAGAAAGGGACGCCGGAGGGTCACGTCCCCATCATCCGGCACATGAACATCCCCATCTTCAGCGGGAATCGCATTGCCGCCGTGGCGGGAGTCGGCAACAAGGCCACGCCTTATGGAATGAACGACCTCCGTCAGCTGAAACTCCTGATGGACGGCCTGTGGCGCATCATCACCCGCAGGCAGACCGAGGAGGCCCTGCTGGAAAGTGAAGCCAAGATGAAGGCCATCACGGATTCCGCCCAGGATGCCATCACCATGACGGATTGTCAGGGGAAAATCTCCTATTGGAATCCCGCTGCCGAACGCATTTTCGGGTACTCGAGCGGGGAGGCGATGGGCCGGAATTTCTGCGACTGCATCGCACCCAAACGCCTTCATGAGGCGTATCAATCCGCATTCGGGGAAATTCAGCAGACAGGCCGGGGGGGCCTCATGGGAAAAACCATGGAATCGCAGGCCTGCCGGAAAAACGGTCAGGAGCTCGCCGTGGCCATATCGCTTTCTTCCGTCCAGGTAAAGGACCAGTGGCACACCGTGGCCATCTTGAGGGATATCACCGATCAGAAAATAGCCGACGAAACCCTGCGCAGCACCCTGGCGGAATTGGCGCAGGTAAACAATGAGCTTGAAAAGGCCATCGGCTGGGCCAACGAGATGGCCTTTGAATCACAGACCGCCAACATCGCCAAGAGCCAGTTCCTGGCCAACATGAGCCATGAAATCCGAACCCCCATGAACGGCGTCATCGGCATGACCGCCCTGCTCATGGATACCGACCTGTCAAAGGAGCAGCACGCCTATTGCGAAACGATCCATTCCAGCGGAGAGGCGCTGCTCGGCATCATCAACGACATCCTTGACTTTTCAAAGATCGAGGCGGGAAAGATCGAGCTGGAGGAGCTGGATTTCGACATCCGCAATACGGTGGAGGATTCTGCGGCAATTCTCGCCACGCGCGCCCATGAGAAACACCTCGAGTTCACCTGCCGCATCGATCCGGGGCTGCATACCTACCTGTGCGGCGACCCGGGGCGCCTCCGCCAGATCCTGATCAACCTGGGAAGCAATGCCGTCAAGTTCACCGCCCGCGGCGAGGTTTCCTTCGATGTGGCTTCCATGGAGGAAACGGACTCCCAAACGATGGTGCGCTTCGAAGTGAGAGATACAGGCATCGGGATTCCACGGGAGAAAATCGGCCTTCTGTTCAACCCCTTCCAGCAGGTGGATGCCTCTACGACGCGCCGCTTCGGCGGGACAGGCCTCGGGCTGGTCATTTCGAAGCGCCTGGCGGAGTTGATGGGGGGCGAAATCGGCGTGGAAAGTGTCGAGGGTCAGGGGTCGACGTTCTGGTTCACCGCCGTCTTCAAGCGGAGGAAGCCAGGCAGGGACATCGAAGCGGGACTTCCACGCGCCGATGTCCGCGGAGTGCGGGTTCTCGCCGTAGACGACAACGCCACCAACCGCCTCATCCTTTCCGAACAGCTGGATTCGTGGGGGATGCGCCATACCGAGGTCACAAACGGACCGGATGCCCTGTCGCTCCTGCGTGAAGCCAGCAAGAAAGGCGATTCCTACCGGATTGTCGTGACAGACATGCAGATGCCCGTCATGGATGGGGAGACCCTGGGGAAGGCGATCAAGGCGGACCCCCTGTTGAAGGATACCCTACTGATCATGATGACCTCCATGGGCAAACGGGGCGATGCCAGGCGACTGCACTCCGTCGGTTTTTCCGCCTATCTGACCAAGCCGGTTAAGCAATCCCAGCTCTTCGACTGCCTGTCGACCGTTCTTGGCCGGAGCATCCACCCCGGAGCAGCGGAAGATGTCGCCATGGTGACCCGGCATACGCTCAACGAGGCCCAGCGGCGGAAGGCCCGGCTTCTTCTCGTTGAAGACAATCCCACAAACCAGAAGGTTGCGCTGCACATCTTTGGAAAGCTCGGTTTTTCCGCCGACGTGGCGGGCAACGGACGAGAGGCCATCGAAGCCCTGAGAAGGGCGCCCTATGATCTGGTCTTCATGGACGTCCAGATGCCGGTCATGGATGGTTTCGCTGCGACGCGGATGATCCGGGACGGCCGGTCCGGTGTTCTTCATTCCGGGATTCCCATCATCGCAATGACTGCCCATGCCATGAAGGGAGACCGTGAGCGCTGCATCGGGATGGGCATGAGCGACTACATCCCCAAGCCCATCATGCCCGGGGTGCTGGCCGAGATGCTCGATAAATGGCTGGTCCACGCCCCGGAAGCCGCGGCTCCGCAGACGGCTCAAGCGTCATCGGGGGAGGCGGATCCGGTCTCCGGGCCGGTTGTTTTCGATCGGCAAACCCTTCTGGACCGGCTGCTGGGAGACCGGGAGCTGGTTAGAGAGATCTGCGCAGGCTACCTGGAAGAAATGCCGGAACAGTTTCAGCGGTTGAGGCAGGCCGTCGATCGGAACGACGGGGACCTGGTTGGGAAGATGTCGCACACCATGAAAGGCGCCGCGGCCAACGTGGGGGCCATGGCGCTGAGCGCCGCGGCCCTGAATATGGAAAAGACCGTAAAGGGCGGCCGGTTGGAGCAGATGGCCTTGATCCTGCCGGAGATGGAGCGGCATTTTGATGTCCTGAAAAAGCGCATGGAGGAAGATCTGATATGAAGGTTCTCATCGCCGAAGATGATTCCACATCGCGTCGAATTCTGACGGCCATTTTGAAAAAGTGTGGTTACGATCCCGTTGTCACGGAGGACGGTCAGGCGGCCTGGGACATCCTGAAGCAGGCCGACGCGCCGAAGCTTCTTCTTCTTGACTGGAATATGCCGAAAATGGAAGGCCCGGAAATCTGCCGCCTTCTGAGGCAGGAAAGGACATCGGATCCCCCTTATGTCATTTTGTTGACGAGCCGGGACGAGAAGGGAGACATCGTTCTGGGATTGGATGCCGGGGCCAATGACTACATCGTGAAACCTTACGATCCGAAAGAACTGCAGGCGCGAATCCGGGTCGGGGGGCGGATGATCGAGCTGCAGGCCAGCCTGGCAAAAGCCTATGCGGAGCTGAGCCACCAGGCGACCCACGATCCGCTGACCGGGGTGCTGAATCGACGCGCCGTTCTGATGAGGCTTTCCGAGGAGCTTGAACGGGCAAAGCGGGAGAAGGGGCGATTGAGCATCGGCATGTGCGACCTCGATCACTTCAAGAAGATAAACGACACCCACGGCCACCTGGTGGGGGATAACGTGCTGACCGCTTTCACCCGCTGCATTGAAGGCCAGCTGCGCCCATACGACAGTTTTGGGCGCTATGGCGGGGAGGAGTTCCTTGTGATTTCGACGGCGTCGGGAAAGGAGTCGGACGGGCAGCTCTATGAACGCCTCTGCAAGAGAGTCGCCGCCAATCGGATTTCCGGGCCGTCGGGGCCTGTTCCCGTGACGGTCAGCATCGGCGTTGCCGAGGCGACGGAACAAAGCTGTGTTGACGGGCTGCTTCGGGCTGCCGATGCGGCCCTTTACAGGGCAAAAGCCGAGGGCCGCAACCGGGTGGCCTATGCCCATGGCTCCAAGGCCGATCAAGCCGGGGACGGCGCTTCTGAATTGCAGCGCAAGTCTGCCGACATCCGGCAGGTTTGCGCCGCTGAAGTTGCCGGGGCGTAACTCCTCCGTTTGTCGATTAAGATTTCAGCTCCGACGTGCAGTTCGGGCAGCGGGTGGCGCCTTCCTTTTTCACTTGCCTCCTTTGGTAAAATTTCAAAAATATTAAGATCACGAATAAAGAATGTCAACCGACCGGCTTATTGACGGTTCTTTGGGGACAAGGTTCTCATCCATTCGGAAGAAACATATTTCTGGAATTGACGAAGTGTGTCGCTAGTGTTACACTGCATCAAAAAAGGAAAAATGATCATGCCTACCAGCAATCCGAGAGTAAACGTCGTGGTCGAGAAACCCCTCTATGAAATGATGCGGGAACTGGCAGCCAGTGAAGGCGTGTCCCTGTCCACCCTGGCCCGCGATCTGATCCGGGAGGCGATTGAATTGCGGGAAGATGTGGCGCTGGCCGCTTTCGCAGACGAACGGACGAAGAGTTTTGACCGGAAAAAAGCACTCTCCCATGAAGAGACGTGGGAATAGCCATGGCCTTTACCCTCTGCTATCACCCGGCTGTCCGTACCGAGGACTTGGCGCTCATCGACCGAAAAACGAAAGATCGGATCCGAAAGGCCATTGAAGAGCGCCTGCGGATAGCCCCCCACGAATACGGAGAGCCGCTGCGCAAGACCCTGAAAGGATACTGGAAGCTGCGGGTCGGCGATTACCGGGTTGTTTTCAGGATTGTCGAATTCGAGGTGGAAATTCTCGGAATCCGGAATAGACGAACCGTCTATGAGGATGTCGGCGTGCGGTCTGTTTCGCGTAGGCCTTATTGATTGTCTGTCCGGGTGTTTTTAAGTCCAGTTTCATGTCACTTGGCCTTTTTCATCGTCGTGTGAGGCGGGAAAAATGAATATCAGGCGGATTCAGGAAAAAGCTTGTCGCAACCCTTATCATGTCAGCGACAAGAGGTCAAGGAACTCCATGTTTCGATAGGGGAAATTGCTCTTTGAGGGAAAGGGGGAATCGAAAAGCTCCACGGAGAAGCGCCTGCCTGGGTCTGACCCGTTCTTCCACCTGCGCTTCCCATTCGCTGATGTCGGCTTTCGGATCGGCTTTTCTCGCCGTCAGGATCTGATCGACCAGGGAAACGATGGGGAGCCTGGTCTTCAGGTGGAACATCCGGGATGGGAAGCTTTTTTCAGTCGTCGGGATAAAGATGGATGTTGCTGCGCCGGTTGGCGCGGAGAAAGTCACGTGCGACGGATGAGTTCATGACCGCCAGCAGGAATTTTACATGGAAGCGGCGGCTCGTCGCCTCTAGGGTTCGCGCTGCGGTAGATCGGCTCACGGCACTTTTCGGCGTATCGTGCGGTTTTTTGAAGGGATCTGTTGCGGATACCTGTGAGGTTTTGCCAGCGGATGAAACCCACGCTGCTTTCTGTAAAGTAAAGCCGCTGATCATCATAACATGCCTTGGGATCAGGACCTGGACTTCGTTGAACAAAATCTTTTCCCCAGTGTCATACAACTCTGGAAAAGTAGGACGACTGAACAAGGTCGGAGCACGTTCTGGGCCACACTCCAGCCACTTGTGAATTATTTGGTAGCCACCGGTCCGAGATGTTTTCCCTCCACAAACGGTTTGGGATGCAAGTCGTCCTGCTCATTCACGACGAGATCTTCCATCTGGAAAGCCCCTCGTGCAGCTTTTTCATCGGCATGAACTACCATACCCTTTGTGATATAAAAAATCTCGGTCAGAGGGATCGTTTGTGGTGAAGGTTGAAGGGCATTTCTTCCGGGAAGAACACCCGATAAGACGAGCGCTCCTGCTCATCCGTCGGCAGGAGACGCACCTTGCCGAATTCACCCTCATGGAGCCGCCGAAGCGGCCGGTTGGCTTTTCCGTCGCGCTTCTCGAAAAAACAGATGACGTTATGGACCGATGCTTCATCAAACACATCCAGGCTGCCGATGAAGTCGATTCCAGTCACGGCGCTGTTTTTCAGGAACCACTCCTGAGATTTCCGGGAATACTTGGCATGGCAGTATGCATCTGAGACGATCATGGCCTCAACACCCGAAGGGGCGAGGAGCAGCCGGTAGCCCAACTCCATGAACGGAATATACAGGTCCCACTTCTCCCATAGTGTCTCGTATTGCTCTGAATCGATGATGTTCCGACGCATGTTCAGGTGCTCCTGGCCGGAGTCGGCCCGCATATACGGCGGATTGCCGATGACCACGTCAAAGCCGGCAAACTCCCCGTTTTCATCCAGGACCTCGGGGAACTCGAAACGCCATTCAAAGGCGTTGGCATAGATCGTCCGCTGCCTTTCGGAAATTTTCTTTTCCAGCTCTCCGCCCGCTTCTGCAGGTCCTCAAGTTTTTCCTGTGTTGGTCGAGAAGTCAAAAACCGTCTGGGCGAGCTGGTTTGTACTTTCCGATATTCACGCAAGGTACCAGTCGGCGGGAAAGGAAAGGGATTACCACTGTTCTTTGAGAGATTCGATCTCCCGCCGAAGGAGGTTCTTGTGTTTCGACCCATCCGTGGAAAGCTTGTAGAGCCACACCTTTTCCTTGTACCGTTTGGTCAGATTGCCAGTTTCTGCCGCTCCGGCGGTGCATAATGCATAGGAAACGCCGCTCTCCTGCAGGGCAAACCGGCGATCAGGGAATTGCCGCTTTTGATGTTGATGTCAATATTGGGAAGGGTTTCAGGGCTCCCGGTTGCTTCCTTCTTCTCCATCCTGACGGTATTGAGCGTTTTTCAGGAGCTCTATCCAGAGCCGGAGACGGCGAATCGCAACCGATTTCGGGTTGATGTCCACCCCGAAGAGGCAATTTTCGATGACGGTCGCCTTTTCCCGGAAGAGGGTTTCCTGCACCCGCTGCGACTCTTTGTTACCGGGCCGATAAACAAAAAGGTCCGTTTTCGTCCAGGCCGAAAGTTCATCGTTTTCAACGGTGATTTCATAGTCTTTCAGTAATCTTCCATCCTGGTCCATCAGGATTTGAAGTTCAGACTTGATTGCAATGATTTCGTTCAGGGCGGAGACCGGGAAGTGGCCGGAGCCGACGGCGGGATCACAGATCTTCAGGCTGTTGACGAGTTCGTTGGCGTTACGCCGTTGGGAGGGGGCAATGGCATTATAGACATCGGTGAGGTCGGCACATTTCCAGCCGTAATGGCGATTGAATTTTTCCATCACCGCCCGCCGGATTGACTCGCGGCTCATATACATCGTGATATAGCCCGGCGTATAGAATGAGCCGTCACGATAGCCGTTGATTTTTTCGAAGATGAGGCCCAGTACCGAGGCGTTGATGATCGTTTTTTGGGCGTTTCCTGAATCGGGGCGTTTCCTTCACTGGCGAAGTCGTAGGCATCGAGAAATTCAAAGAGATAATGAAGGGGTGTTGCGGGTGCCGCTCGCCCTCCTGCCGGAACCGTCCTTCAACACCGTGGCAGGATAGAGAGGGAGTTCAAGGCGATGTTTGAGATTGGAGATCTGGAGTGTCTGCCGTTCCAGATCGCTGAACTCGAAGAGGGAACTGTTCAGGTAGGGAATGTCTCCGAATTTGGACGCGATTGTCGCTGTTCTTTCCCGGGGGTGGCGGGCAAGGACCTCGAAGAACAACTCCTGCAGATCGTCGAAGTCCCTGATGAGGTCTCTGTTTAGAAAGGCGCCGATTGTGTCGCCTTGGTTCCAGGCAATCAGGCGACCTTCCAGCAGTTTGAGGAACAGGAGGCGATTGAGCCAGGTGTCTACAACTCCAGGGCAATGCTGAAGATTTGTTCCTCCTCGCCGGGACCATATTCTGCGAGGTTTTCCATGGTCACCAGCGTCTGTTGTACCTGGAGGAGATTGATCGTGTTTTCCAAAAGCGAGCCTTCATCACGCCGCCCTTCAACTTTACGGCGAATGAGTTTCTTACCCTTTTCCTTGACCTCCTCCAGCCCGATGTGTGTAACAGCTCGCCGTAAAAAGCTCGGTTCAGCGAGTTGCTGTCATTGGCAAAAGGCTGTTTCAGAAGGTGCCGGGAGTGAGAACAGCTTGAACAGATCGATGAGTTTCCTGCTTTCGACCTTCCGAGCATTGATGATCTTCGCGTAGTTTCGCCAGATCAGGCCAGCAACAGGGGATCGCGACGTCAAGGGCGTCAAGCCATGGTTAAACACATCCTCATAAAAAAGCGATTATCATGACCACCGGGTCTCAACTCCTTGAACACTTGACAAGCTTGGGATTCCGCCGGATATGCTTTTCGAACCAAACACCATCGAAGACGAACCATTCATCCGGTATTCGTGACCAGCAGGTGCTTGATGTCATGATTATGTTCTTCAATCACGCAAGCCGAGATAATACAGGATGATTTCATGAAAGGCCTTGGCATTGGGTTTTTCCGCGTCATCATCTCCTGTCTGTTGACCGGGGTCTTGGTTTCTATCAGGACGGACACCGGGTCAGACGAAGATGGTCCGGTATAGATGGCAGATCAATGTGATCGCTGGTATTTACGAGATTGGTGCGGCGGTACCAGGTGTCCTTGAGGAAATCGGCGATAAAATTCTTTAGGTGTTCTTCTCTCTCATCTGTACGCAGGCGTTCAAAAAGAACGAAAGGTTTTCTCTGAATTTATCCAGCTCGTCACGGCGGACGGTCTGTTTCGCGTAAGCCTTATTGATTGTCTGTCCGGGTGTTTTTAAGTCCAGTTTCATGTCACTTGGCCTTTTTCATCGTCGTGTGAGGCGGGAAAAATGAACATCAATTGAATTCAGGAAAAAGCTTGTCGCAACCCTTATCATGTCAGCGACCAGAGGTCAAGGAACTCCCATGTTTCGATAGGGAAATTGCTCTTTGAGGAAAGGGGGAATAGAAAAGCTCCACGGAGAAGCCCCCTCCCGCCGCGGGGTGTCCCACCCGCCCCCGCTTCCGGGATTCCAGCGGGCTCAGCTCTTCAACTCCGACGTGCAGTTCGGGCAGCGGGTGGCCTTAATGGGGATGGTGGAAAGGCAGTAGGGGCACTCCTTGGTGTCGGGCGCCGCCTCGGCCTCGGGCTTTTCCATCCTTCTGCGGAGTTCGTTCATGTTGCGGATGACAAGGAAAAGGGCGAAGGCGACAATGACGAAGTTGACGATTGTATTGATGAAAAGGCCGTAATTGACGGTGACGGCTCCCGCCTTCTGGGCCTCGGCCAGGGTGGCAAAGGGGCCGGGGCTTGCGCCTTCCTTGATGATCATAAAGAGGTTGGTGAAATCCGCAGATCCCAAGACGAGGCCCAGCGGGGGCATGAGGAGATCATCCACCAGGGATTTGATGATTGCGCCGAAAGCGACGCCGAGAACGATACCCACAGCCATGTCCACAACGTTTCCCTTTAATGCGAACTCCTTGAATTCCTTTAACATAGCTTCTCCTCCTCACAAATGTACTCTTTAAGAATCGGTTTCTCTTTACCAACTGCCAAAAAGACGCGCCTGTCGAACGGAAACATCAACCCCTGCCGCTACAGATAAGAACTTTCGCCGATCTCTTCGGGCGAAATTCTCCCGCGGAACACCCGGTAAGCCCAGGATTGATAAAAGATAATGAGCGGGACAAAAATGGCGGCCACAATGGTCATGACCTTCAGGGTGTAAACTCCCGACGCCGCGTTGGAAACAGTGACGCTGAAGGCCGGATCGGTGCGTGAAGGGAGCAGGTCGGGATAAAGGCCGGCAAAGCAGGAGGCCATCAGTAGAAGTATGGAGAGCCCTGAGGCCGCAAAGGCCTTGAGATAAGAGGACCTCTGAAGATGAACCTTGATCGCGAAAAGGGCCGCCAGGGTGAGGACCGGGAAAATCAGCAACACGCCATTCTGGAAAAAGGCGACGGGAAGGCGCGAATTGTAACCGGAGCCGACCACAAAAAGGATGACGGCGGCCATCAGGGGTATCCAGAACCGCCGAGCGAAGTCGCCGGCCCGCGCGGAAAGAGCACCCTCTGTTTTGAGGGCGATCCACAAAGCCCCGTGGACAAGAAAAAGGACGCAGAAAAGCACTCCGACCAGCAGTGCATAGGGATTGAGCAGCTCCATGAACGGCCCGCTGAAGCCGCGTTCATCCATGGGAAGACCCCGGAAGATGTTGCCGAAAAACACGCCGAAGAGAAACGCCGGCAAGGCGCTTCCGAATAAAATGCCGGCGTCGCATGCGGCCTGCCATGCCGGAGATTCGAGCTTTTCACGGAATTCGAGGGCCACGCCCCGGACGATGAGGGCGAACAGAACCAGCAGGAGGGGAATGTAGAAGGAGCTGAAGATGACGGCGTAGGCCGCCGGGAAGGCCGCAAAGGTTGCCCCGCCCGCCGTGACCAGCCACACTTCGTTGCCGTTCCACAGGGGGCCGAAGCTTTCCAGGATGGCCTGTTTTTCCTTTTCCGTCTTGCCGAGAGTGGAGAGAAGCATTCCCGCGCCGAGATCGAATCCATCCGTTGCGAAATAGGCGGCCCAGAGCACTCCCAGAAGAGCAAACCACACGAGCGGATAATCCATGACGTCGTACCTCCGGTTCTTATGTTGAAGATGTGGTGTTCGGCGCCGGCGTCCCGGCGGGGTCCGGCCCTTTACGGATGTGGTGGATCATCAGGTAGAGCCCGACGATGAGCAGCAGGGAGTAGAGGAGCCCGAAACCGATGAGGGAAAACATCACCTGGCTGCCGGCTATGTTGGGGGACACGGCGTCCCTGGTCCGCATCAGGCCGTAAACGATCCAGGGCTGCCGTCCCACTTCCGCCACGATCCATCCTGCCTGGGACGCCAGGTAGGGCAGGGGAATGCAGAACACCAGCAGGCGCAGAAAACCGGGAAAGGTTTCCAGGCGGTTCCGGACACTGAGGTAAAGGGCGGCGGCGGACAGGAGAATAAACAGCCCCCCGAGGTAGACCATGAAGCGGAAGCCGTAAAAAACCTCGCTGACCGGCGGCCGATCCTCCTTGGGAAACTCCTTGAGACCCTTGACTTCAGCATGGATATCGCGGTAGGCGAGCAGGCTGACCAGGTAGGGGATGCCGATGGCCTCGACCCTGTTCCGTTCGTTTTTATCGTCCGGAATGATGAAGAGGTAAAGGGGAACGGAGCTTTGCGTGTCCCAGAGGGCTTCCATGGCGGCGAGTTTGGCCGGCTGCACATGGCCCACTTCAGCCCCGTGGAAGTCGCCGATGCCCACGACGCCAAGGGAGCTTACCAGACCGAAAACGGCCGCCATGCGGAAAGAGGCTTTGAACAGAGGCAGTTCGCGCCCCTTGAGGATATGCCATGCGGAAATGCCGAGAACGAAGAACGCAGCGGTGACATAACCGGCGGAAATCGTGTGCAGGAACTTGAGCCAGCCGTAACTGCTGGTGACAAGGGCCGTAAAATCGACCATTTCCGCCCGCGAGTTGCGGAGGACATAGCCGACGGGGTGCTGCATCCAGCCGTTCGCCAGGAGGATCCAGAGGGCGGACAGGTTCGTGCCCAGGGCGACCATCCACATGGAGAAGGCGTGCATCCGTGGAGAGAGGCGCTTCCACCCGAAGATCCACAGCCCGATAAATACGGATTCCAGGAAGAAGGCGGCCGTGGCCTCGATGGCCAGGGGCGAGCCGAAGATATCTCCGACGAACCTGGAATAGGCGGCCCAGTTCATCCCGAACTGAAATTCCAGGGTCAGGCCGGTGACGAGTCCAATGGCGAAATTAATAAGGAAGAGTTTGCCCCAGAAGCGCGTCATGCGAAGGTAAAGGGGATTGCCGGTGGAAACATACCGGCTCTCCATAAACGCGACCAGGACGGTGAGCCCCAGGGTCAGGGGAACAAAGAGGAAATGAAAACCCGCCGTCATGGCGAACTGCAATCGACTGAGCGACAGCACATCCATAGCGCATTCTCCTTGCGGATTGGAGGTTCGGGGATCAATCTCTGCCTGTCGGTAGGCCAGTGTTCAGCTCTGCCGTGTACTATCGCAGGAAATGCCCCTCAATGCAACCAGATTTGCCGTCCCGGCCGGACGGATGGGGGCGCACACCCCCGCTTTCCCTGGGAGAATGCGCCATTTCATTGCCCGGTTCGCGGATCTCAAGTTGGTTCGCTCCCCGGCATCGCCGATACCCGGTGCCGCTGACGGTCTAAGGGCCTTACGGCCTTGCGTCAGGCGGAGCATCCGCCGGAACGATGGGGCAGTAAATCTGGTCGCGGTCGTCGTTCATCCCGATCGGCTTGTCCGTCCGCAGAAGTTTCAGCCAGACGCGGATGTTGTCGGCGATAATGATCACCACCAGCGCAATAACGGCCATGCTGAGCCAGACGTTGAGCATCTGGGATTTGGCCAGGTAGGTCTGGATGTTCATGTATCCGGCGGCCAGGGTGGTGATCGTGATCAGGATGCAGGGGACGAAGGTGATCAGGGCGTAGGACTTCTTCCGTCCGATCCTCAAAATGATGGTGGTGCCGATGGCCAGGGCCACAGCGGACAGCGTCTGGTTCGTGGCACCAAACATGGGCCATATGGAGGAGACATCCCCGGTGTAGAGGAGGTAGCCCCAGGCCAGGGAGACGATGGCGCTTGTGGCGATCACGCCGGGCATCCAGTCCTTCCGGCTCAGAGGCTTGTAGGCGTAGCCGAGGACGTCCTGGAGGATGTAGCGGGCCACGCGGGTGCCGGCATCGATGGTTGTCAGGATGAAGAGGGCCTCGAACATGATGATGAACTGGAACCAGTACTTCATCGTGTGGCGGAGCCCCTCGCTGATGCTGGAGAAGATATGGGCCATGCCGACGGCCAGGGAAATGGCGCCGCCGGGGCGGTGGGCGACATCCAGCCCGACGAGCTGATTCAGGTACGGCAGATCGACGACCTGCATGTTCAATTTCGAGAAGACGGCCGAAGAGGTGTTGATGGCGAAGTAATCGGCCGGAACAAGGGTCACGGCGGCAAAAAGGGCCATCATGGCCACGAAGGCTTCCGTCAGCATGGCGCCGTATCCGATGACGGGAATTTCCGTCTCCCGTTCGATCATTTTAGGGGTCGTTCCCGAGCCGATCAGGGCATGAAATCCGGAAATGGCTCCGCAGGCGATGGTGATGAACACATAGGGCCACCAGGGACCCGGGATGATGGGGCCCCCGCCGTGGACGAAGTCTGTCACGAGGGGCATCTTGATCGTCGGGTTGACGAACAGCAGACCGACGGCCAGGGCGGCGACGACACCTATTTTCATGAAGGTGCTCAGGTAATCCCGGGGCGCCAGAAGGAGCCACACCGGGATGGCGGCGGCGCAGAAGCCGTAGATCGGCAGGAGAATGGACATCTGCTTCTTGTCGAAGGTAAACCAGCCGGCAAGGCTTGAATCGGCGATATGGGGCCCGAAAAAGACGGCGGCGCAGACCAGGGTGACGCCTGCAATCGAGCCGCTCAGAATGGCGCCGGGCCGGATTCGAAACATGTAGAGCCCGATCACCATGGCAATGGGGATCGTCATGGCGATGGAGAAAACGCCCCAGGGGTTGTTGAAGAGGGCATTGACGACGGCAACGCCCAGCCCGGCAAGGGCCACCAGGATGATGAACAGGATGACGACCGCCGTGACGGCCCCCGTGATTCTGCTCACGTCCTTTTCGGCGATGACCGACAGGGATTGGCCTTCATGGCGGTAGGAGGCGAAAAGGATGATCATGTCGTGGACGCAGCCGGCGAAAATGGAGCCGAGGAGAATCCAGAAAAAGCCGGGCCCCCATCCGTACTGCGCGGCCAGGACGGGTCCGATCAGGGGCCCTGCCCCGGCAATGGCGGCAAAATGATGGCCGAAGACAACCCATTTGTTGGTGGGAACGTAATTCTGGCCGTCGTTGCATAGAACGGATGGCGCGATGTTCCGGTCATCGAGGAGAAGAACCCTGGCGGCGATGAAAGCGGCGTAATAGCGGTAAGCCAGGGCGAAGGCGCATAAGCTGCCGATCAGTAAGTACAGGACGCTCACGGATTATTTCCTTTCCTTAGAAATGGTTTTTAAGCCGGCGGTCCGTCTCGAAGGCAGGCTCCGGCCGTAAACGCTCAGAAATGAGGGCGATGAACTTATGGCTTCATGCAATGTTATAGGAGCCGGTGCCCACCGCGATGAGCTGGTTCGATTCATCGTGGAGTTCGACCCGGATAACCGCGACTTTATTGCCCGTTCTTAAATTGTAACCCGTGGAGATGAACTCCTTCCCCCGGCCCGGACGCAGGTAGTCCACGCGCAGATCGATGGTGCCCAGCTTGCCGATCCGCGCCAGTCTCCTGTCCAGGGATTCTCCGGGCAGCTTGCCCTGAATGCCCATGAAAGCCGCCAGGCCGCCGGTGACGTCAATGAGGGATGAAATAACCCCGCCATGGAGGCTTCCTTGGACATAGTTGCCGACAAACTCCTCCCGCATTTCAAGGAGAAGCTGAACGCGGTCGAAACTGATCGACCGGATTTTAATGCCCAGGATTTTATGAAAGGGGGCCTTTTCTTCGAATATGTCGCGGATAGCCGCGAGAAACTCTCCACCTTCTGTCAACAGATCCATTCCTTTCCCCTTGAACGGCCGCAGCGAAGAGGCCGGCGGGTTCCCGTCTCCCGTTTTTTCGGCTCATCCTATTCCTAAAAGGGCCGGAAGGCAATACCCCGCTTTTTTGAACGCACAGGTTTTTTAAATGCGGGTCAGCTGGCGGTATTTGATCCGGTGGGGCTGATCGGCGGCGCTTCCGAGGCGGGCCCGCCGGTCCGCTTCATACTCGGAATAGTTTCCGTCAAACCAGACGACGCGGCTTTCGCCCTCAAAAGCCAGGATGTGGGTGGCGATGCGGTCCAGAAACCAGCGGTCATGGCTGATGACAACGGCGCAGCCGGCGAAATTTTCCAGGGCTTCCTCCAGGGCGCGCATGGTATTGACGTCCAGGTCATTGGTGGGCTCGTCGAGCAGGAGGACATTGGCCCCCTGCTTCAGCATCCGCGCCAGGTGAACGCGGTTCCGCTCCCCGCCGGAGAGGTCCCCCACCTTTTTCTGCTGGTCCGTTCCCGAGAAGTTGAAGCGGGCCACGTAGGCCCGGGAGTTCACCTGGCGGCTTCCCAGGGAAAGGGTGTCCAGTCCCTCGGAAATCGTCTCCCAGATCGTCCTGTTCGGATCGAGGACATCCCGGCTCTGGTCCACATAGGCCAGTGAAACCGTCTCTCCGATGCGGAGGGAACCGCTGTCCGGCTTTTCCTGGCCGGTGATCATCCTGAAGAGGGTGGTTTTGCCTGCGCCGTTGGGGCCGATGACGCCGACGATTCCGCCCGGGGGGAGGGCGAAGGAAAGATCGTCGATGAGGATCCGCTCCCCGAAGGCCTTGCTGAGATGCTCCGCCTCGATGACGAGCCTGCCCAGACGCGGTCCCGGGGGGATGTAGATTTCCAGTTCGGCGCCCCGCTTTTCCCCTTCCTGGCCGAGAAGGTTTTCATAGGCCGAAATGCGGGCCTTCGATTTGGCGTGGCGGCCCCTGGGGCTCATCCGGATCCACTCCAGCTCCCGCTCCAGGGTCTTCTGCCGCTCCGTCTCCTTCTTCTCTTCGTTGCGCAGCCGCGTCTGCTTCTGCTCCAGCCACGAGGAATAGTTGCCCTTCCAGGGAATTCCCTCCCCGCGGTCAAGTTCGAGAATCCACTCGGCCACATTGTCCAGGAAGTACCGGTCGTGGGTGACGGCGATGATCGTTCCCTCGTACGTCTTCAGGTGATGCTCCAGCCAGGCCACCGTTTCTGCGTCCAGGTGGTTGGTGGGTTCGTCGAGGAGCAGGATGTCGGGCCTCTGCAGGAGGAGGCGGCAGAGGGCCACCCGCCGCCGCTCGCCGCCGGAGAGAACCTTCACGGGGGTGTCTCCCGCCGGGCAGCGCAGGGCGTCCATGGCCATTTCCAGGCGGGCGTCGAGGTCCCAGGCGTCCATGGCGTCCAGCTTGTCCTGGACCTCCGCCTGCCGGTCGCACAGGCGGGTCATCTCTTCATCGGACATGGGGTCGGAGAACTGCTCGCTGATCCGGTTGTATTCCGCCAGGAGTTCCACCGTAGCGGCAGCGCCCTGCTCCACGATGTCCCGGACGGTCAGGGCCTCATCCAGCTGCGGCTCCTGCTCCAGAAACCCGATGGAATATCCCGGCGAGGGGATCGTCTTGCCGTTGAACTCCGTATCGACCCCGGCCAGGATCCGCAGCAGGGAACTCTTGCCCGACCCGTTCAGTCCGAGGACGCCGATCTTGGCTCCGTAAAAATAGGACAGGGAAATGTCCTTGAGAACCGGTTTCTTGTCGTAAACCTTGGTCACTCCGATCATGGAGTAGATGACTTTGCGGGGATCCCGGGCCATGCTGAAATTCTTCCTCCTTAACGCGACTTAAGATGCCTTATAATACAAGTCAAAAGGATGTACAAGGAGGTCTTCGAGGACAAGCGGAGGGTTCTTTGCAGGGCCTGCCCCAAGCCGGACGGCGGGGCGCTAGAGCTGGGTGCTGTAGGACATGGCCGTCCGGTCGACGGTCAGCCCCATGCGGGAATGGACGAGCTCCCGGGAACCGGGATGAAAAGGATGATAGACCAGCAGGGACTCTTCGGGGAAGATGCGGATGCCGGGAAGAACGGACAAGGCCTGGCGCTTGTTGGTGGCTATGCCGAACAGCGTCACGCGGATGCCCTCCAGGGCTTCGGTGACGGGCAGGGTCACCGGGTAAAGGGTGCCTTCCGGGAGATGATCCGGCGATTCCCCCGACGGCTGGGCGATCGTCATCTGCCGGCCCCAGCGGAGAAACTGGGCCGGGTTGATCTTGAAGGCAGGCGACCAGAAATAGACCGGTGTGTTCCGCAGCTCCGGGGAGATCGCCCGGGGCAGGTTGGCGATGCGGACCAGATCCGCCAGGCTGGACAGTTCCAGGCCTTCCATGCGCACCTTCATCCGCCAGAAGGGAAGGTAATGAAGAGGCGCCGGGCCGTCGGCGAGGCTGGCAAAAGGGATCCTCTCCAGGCCGGCTCGCCGGCATTGCCAGAGGGAGCCGCAGTTCCGGCAGACAAGTACCAGGGCGTCCTTTTCACCCTGCAGGTCCCAGCCGCAGGAGGGGCAGAGGGTCGAGACAAAGGAGACATTCCAGGGGGAAATTTCCGGGGCGCCCTCGATGGCCGACGGATCCAGGTCTGTCGCGGTGGGGACGGCCCGCTTCAACAGGGCGTCATAAAGGCGGCCGTCCCGGAAGTAAAAAGGGGCGTAGATCCGGCTCACCGTCTCCCCGACAAAGGCCCGCAGGGCCGCGGCATTTCCATCCTGAGCCGCCAGCAGAGGCAGGAAATCGCGGATCGTTCGGTTGGAGGAAAGAAATCGGCCCGAAACCCGGGAGGTGACAAACTGAAGTTTCATCGCCTGCGGCCGGAGGCCGAGCGATGGCGGAAGCCCCCTGTGCCGAAGGGAGAGGAAGCTGGCGTCGGTAAAGCGCGCGGCGATGCCGGTGGGCTGGAAGAGGAATGTGAGCCCTCTCAGGCGCCAGTAGGGTATAAAGTGCAGCGGTTGTGAAATTCCTTCGGCAGGCGGCAGGAGGTACCGGAAGGAATCCTCCGCCACGAGATACACCCGGGTCCGGCAGAAGGGGCAGGTAACCAGCCGGTCCGTTTCCTCCAGGGAGATCGGCCCGCCGCACTGAGGGCAGGAATATTCAACGGACCAATTAGAGGCGTTCACCGCACCGGTGGCAGAAAACCGAAGAAGAGTCGTTGGCCGTCCCGCATCTGCCGCAGGTCCGGGATGCCGGAATCGCTGCCGCGGCGCCGCAGGCGGAGCAGAATTTCGCCCCTTCAGGCAGGGCGGCGCCGCAGGCCGAACAGACGCGCCTTGCCGCAAGAGAGCTTCCGCAGTGCGGACAGAACTTAGCTTCCGGAGGGAAGGGCCTTCTGCAGACCGGACAGCTTGTCGCCGTGGCGGAATCCGGGGGGGGCGGGGAGCCCGATTGAGCCGTCCGAAAAGACTCTGCGAACAGGCCGGGCATCATCAGCCCGATACCCATGCCCAGTCCGGCTCCGGCTTCACCCTGTGACGAGGAGGCATTTTCCATGGCCATGGCCGCTTTCATCTTCACGAGGGAATTGAGATCACCGAAAACGCCAAGGCGGCTTTTGTCGTCAATGGCCTTCTGCACGTCGGGAGGGGGGGTAATGGCGTTGATGTAAAGCTCTTCGAGCTCCAGGCCGAAGCGGGAGAACTCGCCCTCGAGCAGGCTCCGCAAAGCCCCGGACATCTCCGAGTAGCGGGCGGGAAGATTGAAGATCGTGTCGATGTTCTCGCCCATGTAGTCGTTGAAAAAGGATACGATGACGGAGTTCAGGTATTCCGCGATCGCCTCCGTCGTGAATACGCCCTGGGTGCCGACCAGCTCGTTGATGAAAAGCAGGGGGTTCAGAACGCGGATGTTGAACATGCCGAAGGCGCGCAGACGGATAAGGCCGAGCTCCGCATCCCGGAAGGCCGCCGGATCGCGTGTTCCCCATTTCAAATTGGGGAAGACCTTCTTGCTGACAAAGAAAACCTCCGCCCGCAGAGGGCTCCTCATTCCCCAGGGGATGCTCAGGATTTTCGTCAGGATGGGCAGGTTCGCCGTCTTCAGGGTATGCCGCCCCGGACCGAGGACGTCGCAGGCCCTGCCGTTGTAAAAGAAGACGGCCGCCTGGCTTTCCCTGACGGTCAACTGCGCGCCCCACTTGATTTCCCCCGAGCCCGCCTCGGGGATCCTGTGGACGAGTTCTCTGCCGGATTCATCAAACCATTCAAGCACTTCCAGAAATATAAGATTGTCCGTTCCCATGCAAGGAGTCCTTTAAAAAGAGGTGTTTTGAGAATTGCCGGAATCCTGTTTTGCATTAAATGTGCCTCTATATTGTCGTTTGATCTTTGGGCGGGGATAGGGTAAAGGGCCGGAGAATATTTCCCTGAGAGGGGGTGGTTGGGTGTGGAAAAATCGGAGACGAAGGGTGGCCGCGATACGACGGATCTGACCCTTTTCGTACGCACATCGGATGAGGAGATCGTCCGATGGAACCGGCAGCGGATCGTCGATGCCCTGATCCGGGAAACGGACATCGATGACGGCACGGCGGATGCGGTGAGCCGCGAAGTGGAGAAGCAGCTCATGAATTCCGGAATCAGCCTGCTCACCTCAACGCTCATCCGCGAATTGGTGGACGCAAAACTGATCGAGCGGGGGCTGGAGCACGCCCGGGGAAAGCATGCCCGCCTGGGGTTTCCCCTTTATGACGTCGGCCAGCTGATTCTCCATCCCCACCGGGGAAACGCCAACCTTCCCCACAATCCGGAGGCGACCAATCTGATCCTGGCGGAAGGGATCAAGCGGGCCTACGGTCTTCATGAGGTGTTTTCACGGGACGTGGGTGACGCCCATGCGGCGGGGGATCTCCACATCCATTCCCTGGGCTATATCGACCGCCCCTACAGCATCTGTTCATCCCTGGAGTACGTCAAGAAATTCGGAATGGATCTGCCGCACTCCGTCAATGTCGCCGGCCCCGCGCGCCACGGTGATGTGCTGCTGGCCCACATGGTGCGCTACGCGGCGATTCTGCAGGGCCATTTTTCCGGCGTCGTGGCCTGGCATGGAGTGAATTTCTTCTTCGCCCCTTATCTGGTGGGGATGACGGAGGAAGCGATCCGGCAGCTCGCCCAGATGTTCGTTTACGAATTCGCCCAGCTGGCTTCGGCGACAGGGGGGCAATCCATCTTCACCGACATCCATCTCTCCTGGGACGTGCCGGAGTATCTTGCCGATGCGCCGGCCCTGGGGCCGGGGGGGAAAAGGACCGGGAAATGCTACGGAGACTATCTTCCCGAAGCGCAACGCTTCCTGTGGTCCCTGTGCGATGTCTTCCGGGAGGGGGATGCCGCCGGACAGCCTTTCGTTTTTCCGCGGCCGATCGTTCATCTTTCGGAGGCCTTTTCCAGACTCCCGGATGCCGCGACTTTCTCGAACATCTCTGTGAAACGTCCGCCGACAAGGGAAGTCCCTTTCTCGTTTTTGACCGGGGCGGCCTCCTGAGGCTTTCGGAATGCGGCTCTCTTCCGCTGGGGCGATCCCCCTCGTATTCGGACGATGTGGAGAATCCGGAACGGATGCGGAACGCCTCCATGCAGAACATCTCTCTGAATCTGCCCCGGCTGGGATACCGGGCCGACGGGGATGCCCGCCGTCTTTTGAAAATGCTGTCGGCCCAGCTGGAGCTGGCCGTCAAGGCTCACCTCCAGAAGAAAGCCTTTATCGAGGAGCTGCTGAGCCACGGGGACTCCGGCCCATTGTCCCTGATGACCATGAACCGGGACGGCCATCCCTATCTGCGTCCCGATCGGATGGCTTATCTCGTGGGCATGGTGGGTCTCAATGAACTGGTCCGGATCTCGTGCGGAAAGCACCTTCACGAGTCCTCTGCCGCCTTGAAGCTGGGGCTGAAAATCGTCGGGCACATGAAGAAGGAGGTCGACCGGTTGAGCCGGAAACACGGCCTGAGGCTGATCCTGGAGCAGTCCCCCGCGGAGACGACCGCCTATCGATTTGCCCGCCTGGATCTCCGCTATTTCTCTCCCCCGGCGGGCCGCCACATTCGCGGCGATGTGGTCCGGGGGGGGCTGTACTATACCAATTCCACCCATCTCGATGTATCAGCGAAGGTGCGGCCCCTGGAGCGCGTCCGGCAGGAGGGACTCTTTCATTCCTTTCTCGAAGGCTCGGCGCTGACCAACCTGAGGCTGGAGGAGAGAAGGCCTTCGAAAGAGGACCTGGCCTCCTTTATCGGGCAGGTGTTTTTTGAAACCCGGAGTGCCGGAGTTGTGCTCTCGTCGGAATTCACAACGTGCCCCGACTGCCGGCGGACGGTGCGGGGAATCCGGGATGCGTGCCCCTTCTGCGAAGGGACAGCCGTCCGGAGCCTGGCCCGGATTACTCGGTATTACAGCCACATCTCCGGGTGGAACAAGGGTAAACTGGCGGAATTGAAAGACTGCTTTCGCTGCAGTTCGGGCTTTTGAAGGTGAGGCAGGCACGCATCAGCCCCCTGAGAAGATCACGGGAGCAGAGACCCCCGCATTTCGGGAAAAGAGACGGGTGACGGGAAGCCCCGTTGAAATGATCCGCCCCTGATGCGGCAAACGGAACCAGGAGACAGGCTATGCCGACATGGCTGATCATGACCTTTACGATTTTGGGGACGGCGGCCGTCCTGAAGCTGGTGCATGCCCTTGCCATCGTCGCGGTCCATCCGGTCACCCAGGGGGCCATGTATGTGTCAACGGCGCGGGTGAAGATCCGCAGGGCCCTTGATGCCGTGTCCATGAAGCCCGGCGGGCTTTTTGTCGATCTTGGCTGCGGAGACGGCAGAACCCTGCGGGAGGCCAGGAGACGCTACGGGGTGATCTGCCACGGATACGAAATCAATCCCCTGGCCTTTCTCAAGGCGACGGCCTTAACGGCGGGGAGAAAAGGAATCAAAATCTTCTACCGCAACTTCTGGAAAGTCGATCTCGGGAAGGCGGATGTCGTGTCCTGTTACCTCTTTCCCGATGTGATGCCGCGCCTGGAGAAAAAGCTTGCCGGGGAACTGGCCCACGGTTCAAGGGTGATTTCCTTCAATTTTCCCATCCCGGGATGGAAACCCCTGTCCGTTCTCCACGCCGACTCCAAACTCCACAACGATCCGATTTATATCTACCGGATTCCCGACTCCCTTCCCGGCGGGCGTTCAGCAGGGGGCGAACCCCCTTGGGAATGAATTTCAGGAGCGCAAAGACATCCGCATGATGAGGGACCGGAAAAAAGAGAGGTGGAACCGATGAGGACGGCAGTCATCTTCTTAACGTTGCTATTAACAGAAGCTTCGGCAGGCATCCGGATGTGGAAACCGTCCGCCTTCCCGCATCGGCCGGACCGTGTTCTGAATCCGCCGTTCTTCCGTAAGATGTGGAAACGGATCGGTGTCATCAGCAGTGCCGCCGTCATTTTTTTCCCCGCTTACTGGCAGGCGGCGGAGGCAAGAGACTGGACCGTCACGGCATACGGGGCGGTACAGGCGCACAGCGAGCTTCACGAAATGTTCTTCGATCCGGACTTCGACAGCAGCTACAAATTCGTGGCCGTTGCCCTCAACAGGAAAATCGGCTCCATGGGGGAGAATCTGGATTTTGAAGGGGAGGCTCAGGTCGTCAAGCACTTCGGAGGGCAGCACCATCTTGAATTCAACGGTCTTCTCATCGCCCGATGGAACAGGTTCCCCTGGGATCGCCATCTCGGCACGAGCCTGGCCGTGGGGGAGGGGCTTTCGCTGGCGACAGAGACGCCGGAAATTGAGGCATTGCGCCATGAGAAGACCTCGGCGTTCCTGAATTATCTCCTGATTGAGGTTTCCATTGGCCTGCCCGATCTGCCCAGGTGGAGCCTGGTGTGGCGCATTCATCACCGTTCCGGGGTATTCGGCCTTTTTCACGGGGTCCATGGCGCTTCCAATGCCATGGGCGCAGGGGTGAGCTATCATTTTTGAAAGGCTCTTGGAAGACTTTTTTCTTCCCGTTTCATCCTGAGTTGACCCATTGCATGAAACATGCATAGCCGTTATCGAAGGCTATGAAATCATACGGCTCCCCGGCAGCGGGAACAAGGGCTCCCGCAACGGCAAAAGGCCGGCATCGTCCCGCCCACCCCGATCAAGAGGAAGACCACGGGGGAAGGCATCGCCATGGGCCTGTGTGCGCCTCTCATTTCATCGGATTCGACAGAAAACCGATATCGGTTGATAAGCCACTCTTTATGGAGGATACATCATCATGGAGACACAGCCCCTCGAGGCAAACGTGATTTCTACGGACGACGTGGTCAAGATTCTCTGCAGCTCCGTGCAGTCGGTTCTTTCCAGTACGACAAGAAGCGCCGTTTCAATCTCGCCCATGGTCAAGGAGCTTGAAAACACCTGCCTGAAGCCTGACATCGGCTGTTTTGTCCTGTTCCAGGGCGACTTTTCCGGGTTGATCATCATCAATTTCACCAGGGAGGCCGCCTTGGAGATCTACCGGAATTACATGATCGGAATGGGCATGCCGGAGGATGACCTGGCGCGGAACCATACCACCGACGAAGTGGCCAGCAGTCTTGGAGAGTTGCTGAATCAATGCGTCGGAAAATTCCGATTCGACCTGGAGGGCAGAACAGGCATTTTTGTGAATCAGAATCAGCCGAAAATGCTGGTGGTCAACGAGTCGGTGCAGATCGCCATTGAAATGGGAATCGAAAGACAGCAGCTGCGGCAGATTTCCTTCAAGACGGTCAACGGCAACCGCTTTTACCTTGAGGTCGCCCTGCCGGAAATCAAGTTCTATTCCCTTTTTGACTTTCAGAAAGCGGAGATTCCAAACATCGAAGAGATGCTGGCCCATGGAGCAGGCGGCTCGTAACCGGTTTGTTCCGGATGCGGGAGCCTGTCATTTTTTGGACATAAACCGGGGAACACGATTGCAGGGAAGGAGGGGTTCATGACGGGGATCATTGTGGCATTGGATGGCATGACCTTCAACGCGGCAAGAGAGGGGGGAGCCCTTTCCACGCTTTCTCAGGCGCGCGAAAAGGGGATGATCTGGGGCATCAAGATCAATGATATGCTTTACAGCGGCGACGTGGCTAAAATCATGACGTCCCTGAGGGATGAATTCAAGCTGGGGGTCATGGTGGATGTCAAGCTTCATGACATTCCATCGACCATGGAGAACAGCATCTCAAAACTCGTCAACTCGGGGGCGAACATCGTCACCATTCACTGCTCATCGAACTACCGTCCGAAAAATACGGGGCTTTTGAAGTACATTGCCGGAGTTACGGCCCTTACCTCCTTCACCAACCTGGAAATTAAATGGATTTATGACAAGGCCCATGAGGAAATTGTCCGGGCCTTCTCGGACATCGCCCTGATGAACAACTACGAGTACATCGTGGGGTCCGTGAAGGACATGACATTGATCCAGGATAATCCACTGAAGAAGATCTGCACGGGGGTCCGGCCGGCCTGGTACAGGGAGCGGCATGACCAGGTCCGGATATCCTCCATCCGGGAAGCGCTGCGCCTCGATGCCGATTATGTCGTCATCGGCCGTCCCATCACGACGGCCGAAAATCTGATGGACGCCATAACGCGGATATACAAAGAAATGCAGTAGCGCAGGGCGGTCCGTGTCCCAATCAGGGGCGGACCTTTCTCTCCTTCCGAATCCTCGAAAACATTCAGCTTCCGCCGGCGGTCATCCGGTCCGCCAGCGTCACCCAGCCACCACCCATGGCCTTGTAGATATCGACCAGCGAGGTGAGCAGCGCCGTGCGATACAGCGCATAATTGAGCTCTGCGGGGAATAACTGTTCCTGCGCCTGGAGAACGGTGGAATAAGGGACGTAGCCCCCATCGTACTGCAACTGGGCCAGACGGGTATATTCCATGGCCGCCATGACGCATCCCTGATCCTCGTTGGTAACGAAGCCGGCGGGGATGGTCAGGAACAACTGGACCAGGCTCCAGAGAAAAAAGGCAAGCAGCACAAAAGCCGGGACCATCCGCTTGATGATCAGGGTTACGGCATGGCCGAAGGCCAGGGTGATCCGGTCGATCCGGCGGTTGAACCAGGCGAAGAATCCGCGCTGCGGCTTTTCCTCGTGCCTGAGAAGCACGATGCACATGGTTTGGTCCGCGACTCCGAAGAACGTCGCCTGACCGGCTCCGTTGATCCGCCTGACGGCGTCGAGTACATAGACGTTGGCGTAATTGTCCACGTATTCGGGGCTGTAGCGTCCGTCCTGGTTGCAGAGGGCGAGGATCATCAGGATATTCGACGATTTTTTCTGCAGCGACAATCCCCCTTCGACGACGACGCGTTCCCCGGCCTTCAAACCCTCCGTGATGAACCAGTCGTTTCCATGCCATTCCCCCACGCGTCATGGAGATCCCGCTGCGAAAGGGCGTTGAGCGCGGTAAGGGGCTTGACGCGGGCAAGATTGGATTGGGCGACGTTCAGCGCCGCCTCCTGCCTGGCGAGGGCGGCCTTTGCCTGGTCGAGCTTGACCTGAAAGGGCTTGGGGTCCATTTCGAAGAGGATCTGTCCTGCCTTGACCAATGCGCTTTCCTGTAGACCCGCCTGTTGAGAGAGCCATTGATCCGGGACCGGGTTATACGGAAAAAATACGAGGCATAAGGATCAATCTTCAGCTAAAGGTCAAAAACTGATTCCTCATGAGTTCCGGTTATTTGGCCGGCAAAACGCCGATGAAAAGGGCTCGAAAAGGGAAGAGCAAAAGCGGTAGAATTTCGGATTGAACCATGGCAGAATGATCGACGCGAAGCGTTGAGAGATCCCGTCCGGGACATTCTTATGCCGGGCAGAAAAGAGGAGTATCATGACCATGCCTAGACCGGAAGCGCCGGACCTGACCCGGATCACCCTGCAGATTCTGTGGATTGGAATCCTGATTGCCGCGTGCTTCTGGATCCTGAGGCCTTTTCTGCTGTCGATCATCTGGGCGTTGATGATCGTTGTGGCCACCTGGCCGTTCATGCTGAAAGTGGAAGGCTGGCTCTGGAACAGGAGGGGCCTCGCCGTAACGGCCATGACCATCGCCATGCTGATCCTGTTCATCCTCCCCTTCACCCTCGCCATCGTCGCCATCATCGACAACGCGGACAGAATCGCCGAGCTTGTGGAATCCGTCTCGACGCAGGCGCTGCCGTCCCTGCCCGGCTGGCTGAGCGGGATTCCCGTCGTTGGCCCGAAGCTCGCCGCCGCCTGGGAAAGCGTCAGAACCGGGCAGGAGGGGCTGACGGCGCGCCTGGCGCCCTACGCCGGCAAGGTGTTGACGTGGTTCCTGTCCCAGGCGGGAAGCATCGGGATCATCGCGCTTCAGTTTCTCCTCACCGTGATCATTTCCGCGATCCTCTACGCCGGCGGAGAGGAGGCCGCCGCGCGCGTCCTTCGCTTTGCGTGCCGGCTGGGCGGCGCCCGCGGCAGGGAGGTGGCCGAACTGGCGGCTAAAACCATCCGGGGCGTTGCCCTGGGCGTCGTCGGCACGGCCCTGGTGCAAACGCTGTTCGGAGGAATCGGCCTGGTCGTTACCGGGGTGCCGGCTGCCCCGATTTTGATCGCGGTGATGTTCATGCTCTGCATCGCCCAGCTTGGCCCCAGTCTCGTCCTTGTTCCCTCGGTCATCTGGCTTTACTGGGGCGGCTCGAACGTCTGGGGGACCGTTTTGCTCGTCGTGACGGTGCTGGCAAGCACCCTGGACAATTTCATCCGGCCGATTCTCATCCGGAAGGGCGCCAATCTGCCCCTGGTCCTGATCTTTGCCGGCGTCATCGGAGGTCTGGCCTCCTTCGGCATTGTCGGGCTGTTTATCGGTCCGGTGGTGCTTTCGGTGACCTTCAGGCTGCTCGATTTGTGGACGGGCGATACGGAAGCGGCATCGGATCGGGAAGAGGTTCCGTCAAGGGAGGATCGTTAGAAGCGGTGGTATTCTCTGCCGGAAATATTCCCCTTTTTCTGCCGGGTCCGGAATTCCGCCGGCTGCGGGATCCGGGGCCCTCAGTTTCCGGAGCGCCTCCGGACGGATGCCCTTCCGGTGAGCGTCGCAAGGGACCCGCAACGGCAATGAGCACATGACGGACAGGGCAGGCGGGAAATATCGGGGGGCGGGCTCGCTGGTTGACCTGGAGGGGCACATAGAGCGTGTGACCTTCGTTAATGAAGACAGCGGATATACCGTGGCCCGCGTCAAGGTGCCGGGCCGCCGGGAGCCGGTGACGGTGGTTGGAGGCATGATCAGCCCCGCACCAGGCGAAAAGGTCAGGATGAAAGGGGAGTGGACAAATCATCCCCGGTTTGGTGAACAGTTCCGTGTCTTGTCCTGCGAATCTTCCATTCCGGCAACGGCCTACGGTATCGAGAAATACCTGGGCTCGGGACTGATCAAGGGGATCGGACCCGTGATGGCCAGGCGGATGGTGGAGGCCTTCGGCGAAGGCACCCTGGAGGTTGTTGAATCCGAAAGCTCCCGTCTCCTGGAGGTGGAGGGCATCGGCGAAAAGCGGCTGGCGATGATCCGCAAGGCCTGGGAGGAGCAGCGGGAGATCCGGGCCGTTCTGCTCTTCCTCCAGTCCCATGGAGTCAGCGGCGCCTATGCGTCACGGATTTTCCGTCAGTACGGCCATGCCGCCGTTTCAATCCTTCAGAAGAACCCCTATCGCCTGGCCACGGACATCTTCGGGATCGGCTTTCTCACCGCCGACCGGATCGCAGAGAAGATGGGCTTTGCGCGCGATTCGCGGCTTCGGGCGGAAGCGGGGATTCTCTTTGTCCTTCATGAACTGGCCGATGAAGGTCATGTCCTCTATCCCGCTGAACCGCTGATACGAAAGTGCAGGGAAATCCTGGAGATCGATCCGGAGATCATCGCCGCGGCCCTGGATGCGGCGGCAGAGCAGCGGCAGATCGTCATCGAGGACGGAGCGGCTTTTCCCGGGGCCCCGCCGGAGATTTGCAGGGATCGGATCGTTTATCTGGCCGGGTATCACCTGGCGGAAACACAGGCCGCTTCGCGGCTGAAAACGCTGCTGCAGACCCCCTCGACGCTCCGGGCCATCGATGCCGGGCCGGCGCTGACCTCCGTGCCGGAAAAAGGCTCTCCCCGGCTGACGGAACATCAGCTCGAAGCGGTCAGCGCCGCCGTGTCGCACAAGGCGACGGTCATCACCGGCGGGCCGGGAACGGGGAAGACGACGATCATCAACGCCATCCTCCGCATTTTCGCCGCCTGCAGGGCGAAGATCCTGCTGGCGGCTCCCACGGGCCGTGCCGCCAAGAGGATGAGCGAGGCGACGGGCCGGGAGGCGAAAACGATCCATCGCCTGCTGGAATACAGCCCGCAGAAGAGGGGCTTTTCAAGGGACGAGACGTCACCCCTGGACTGCCAGGTGCTCATCGTGGATGAAGCCTCCATGGTCGACCTGATCCTGATGCACCATCTCCTGAAGGCCCTTCCTCCGTCGGCGGTCTTTATCCTGGTGGGGGATGGAGACCAGCTGCCTTCCGTGGGGGCGGGGAGCGTCCTGACGGACGTCATGAGATCGGGCCGCGTGCCGGTGGCCGAACTTCAGGAGATCTTCCGCCAGGCCCGGGAAAGCTCGATTGTCCTCAATGCGCACCGGATCAATCGGGGGGAGTCCCCCCGCCTTCAATCTTCCCGGGGGCTGCTGGGCGATTTCTATTTCGTCGAGCAGGAGGATCCGGAAAGAGTGGTCGATCTCATTGTCCGCCTCGTGTCGGAACGCATTCCCCAGCGCTTCGGTCTGGATCCCCTGGAGGACATCCAGGTGCTCACCCCGATGCGCAAAGGGCTGGCAGGCGCCGCAAATCTCAACAGCGTCCTGCAGAAGGCGCTCAACCCCGGAGGGGAAGAGCTCCAGCGGGGCGGGAGGCTTTACCGTGAAGGGGACAAGGTGATGCAGATCCGCAACAACTACGACCGGGAGGTTTTCAACGGCGATATCGGCCGGATCAGCCGCCTGGACAATGAGCTGCAGGAGGCTACCCTGACTTTTGACGGGCGAGAGGTCATCTACGATTACGGGGATCTGGAGGAGATCGTCCTGTCCTATGCCGTATCGGTGCACAAGTCCCAGGGAGCGGAGTATCCCGCCGTGGTGCTGCCTCTGCTCATGCAGCATTACATGCTCCTCCAGCGGAACCTTCTCTATACGGCGGTGACGCGGGGGAAAAAACTCGTTGTCATCGTGGGAACGAAAAAAGCGCTGGCCATCGCCGTTCGCAACAACAAAACCCAGAGGCGCTTTTCCCTCCTGGGCCAACGCCTGCAGACGGCCTGAAGGGCGATGGCATCAACCTGCAGGCCGGGACCGTAGCTCGGAAGCGGAGTTCCGCCCCAACACTTGACATGTGTGTCCGGATCGGTTAGCTCTATAAAGAATCGGGCCATGCCGAAATTCACATAGAGACTGCCGGGACGCCATTCCCGGGGCAAACGCCGTTTCTGCGCCGGAAAGCCTGGCAACGGCCCGTTAACGCCGGTCTTCAACAATTAAGGAGGTAAAAAGCATGTACGAAAGTCAAGCCGACAAGACAAGGGAGGCGATCCGCACCATAAAGAAAAATGTGCCGCCGGCCTGGTTGGCGATTGTGTTGATTATCCTGTTCATCCTCGTATTTTTCCGGCCCTGGACCCAGGTCGGTCCCGGGCAGAGAGGGGTTGTTCTGAACTTCGGCGCCGTGCAGAAGAGTGTCCTGAACGAAGGGCTCCATCCCAGGATACCGGTGATGCAGGAGATCGTGCTGGTGGATGTCAAGGTTCAAAAGGCTGAGACGGAGGCTGCGGCCGCCTCGAAAGACCTTCAGGATGTCACTTCCCGGGTGGCCTTGAATTACCATATCGTTCCAGAGAAGGCCAATATTGTCTATCAGAAGCTGGGGGTACAGTTCAAGGAGCGCATCATCGACCCCGCCATCCAGGAGGTGGTCAAGGCCGTGACGGCAAATTATACGGCGGAAGAGCTTATCACCAAGAGGCCGTCCGTCAGCGAGGCGATGAGGCTGGCTTTAACGGAAAGGCTGATGGCCAACAACATTGCCGTTGACGCCTTTTCGATCGTGGTGTTCAGCTTTTCGCCGGTGTTCACCGAGGCCATTGAAGCCAAGCAGACGGCGGAGCAGCTCGCGTTGAAAGCGAGAAGGGATCTTGACAGGATAAAAATCGAGGCGGAGCAGAAGATCACCGCGGCCACGGCGGAAGCGGAGTCACTGAAATTGCAGAAGGCGAACATCTCCCCGGACCTGATAGAGCTGCGGAGAATCGAAGCCAACATGAAGGCGATCGAAAAGTGGAACGGAATACTTCCCCAGGTAACGGGCAGCGGAGCGATTCCGATGATCGGGCTGGCCGATATTTCCAAAAAGAAAGAATAATGAAGGCTCTACCTGCTTTTGTGGGCAACCCGTGGCGGGTCTCAAGGGGCTTTGACGATGCGCTTTTTCTCGTTCTCCGTTCAGGAAAAAAGCAGGGGAAGGTGAACGGATCACGGGATCCGTTCACCTTCCCCTGATGTCCCTGCGGCTGAGATGCACCACCATCATTTCCGTGTGGAGAACGAGGAATGCGGGATGCCGGCATCGAGATCAGAGGGCGATTCCCCTACATCTTCGGAATTTTGCCTTCCGCATGTCCGCCGGGCATTCCAGGAATTGACATCTTTGTATACCCTTCGGGCACTTCGAAAAGGCTGTCCGGCTGCTTGCCGATGTTGATGTCCCGGTATTCCATGGACCAGCTGCCGTCCACTGCGGCGGTCTTCACGGGGAAGTTGATGTCCGTCGCCCACCACATGTGGGTTGTCACGGTTTCGTTGCCGACCTTTGCGGTCACTTCGTATTTTGTTGAGGGATGGCCGCCGATCGTTTCACTGCCGACCGCCTTTCGGCTGACTTCCCCCTTGACCTCAAGATCGGCCGCTTTACTCTGTTCCTCCGTTACGCCCTGCATCTCCATGAATACGCTTTGCGGTTTGATGATCGTCCAGACCTTGTTGAGGTCCTTTCTCACGATGGTGGATGTGCCCGTCGATTCATCATCGGAACGGTATTTGTCCGGCTTCATGTAGACTTTCATCGACATGGTCCGGCCGGCGGCGGTGCTCACCACCGTTGCCGACAATTCCTGAGCGGCGGCGGCTTTCATCTCCTTTTCGACTGCCGGCTCCGCTTTCCCCTGCTCCTTCTCCTTGCTGCAGCCCACGGCAAAGAAGGATACACACAGGGCCATCACGACTGCGATCAATGCTTTTTTCACTTGAACACCTCCTGAAAGAATAATGTGGAATTCCGGAAACAACAGGGCGCATTATGCACCACGGACCGCCCTGATGTCAAAGACCGGATGACATCGGCTTTTTCCCGGGATCTGGAGAGGTGCCTGCACAACCCGTTCCCCGCAGACCGGATTGCCGCCTGCGGATGGATGCCTTTTCCCTGTTCAGCACGCTCAAGATCCGGATGGTCTGGCTAAAAGCCCTGTTGTGGAAACTTTGATTTCAAATTGCGAGGGCCCTGTCACGTCGACAAACACGGCGGAGCCGTACTCGGCATCAAGGAGCGGCTCAAGAAACCGATAGTTCTTTCTCAGGTGAAACATGTTAAGCGGCTTTTTTTCGGAAAGTAGAAACACCGTGCGCAACGCGTTGACCTCTTCGTCAATGTCCCGGTAGCGGCCCGCAACGCGGTCCAGTTCATAACTGGCGTGAAGACCAAGCACGTTGGCCCAGGGCTTCCATTTGAGGACATGCGCATCGACATAGATCGCGTCGCCTGCCAGCCGGAAAGAAGCCTTCTTCCCGTCGGGAAATTCAAAATGCGCCAGAAACACCTTTCCTTCGAGGGGTTCGACTCTGACCACGGCCGCCGTTTCTTCATGAGTGAGAGCCAGGTAACCTTTTGTGGCCACGGTGATCGTTCCGAGCAAGGCGGTAAGGGCAAGGCAGAGGAGTGCGACCATCAAGACGCCTGCCGAGCCGATGAACTTCCTTTTCCCTATGGCCGCAAAAGCCAGAATCAGGAAAACCAGGCTCGACAGCCCGAAACAAATCATCAGAAGAAAAAGCAAATCCGGCATGGCCATCCTCCCTCGAGACTTCATGCAGCCAGTTTATCATAAAGAACGCCCCGGCGTCAGCATTGTGCACGAAGGTCACGAAGGGGCGGACTCCTGAAGGGCCAGCAGATCGCTGATTTTCAGGATGGCGTTTACGTACTGGCGGCTGTGATTGTACTGGTAGATGATCCTGAAGGCCTGGTCATGGCTGAGATTCCGCTTCCAGCCGAATTGTTTCAGGTAATTTGCAATGCTGAAGATGGCATCGGCGTCGTGGAATAGATCGATGCGGCCGTCGCCGTTGCCGTCCCGGCCATAGTGCAGAATGTTGCTTGGCATAAACTGGGCGATGCCCAGCGCACCGGCATAGGACCCGACCACGGTGAGGGGATCGACCTCGTGGCGTTCGGTATAGATCAGAAAGGCTTTAAGCTCTTTATAGGCCCAGCGGGATTTTCTGTCAGCCCGGGAATTGTATTTGCCCGGGTCGAAGCGTCTGCCTTCACTGAGCCGCCCGTAGAGGTATTCCCGGGGCGCCGGCTCCGACAGAGAGGCCATGGTCGACAGGGTGCTGATGATCGGGCGGCTTCCCAGGCTGCGGCCCAGGTTGGTTTCCACCAGGATGATGGCCGTGATGATCCCGGGATCGACGCCGAACTTTTCTCTTGCCGCGGACAGGGTTACGGCGTGTTCGTTCATGTAGCTGCGGGCATCGTCAATCAGGGCGGGCCGTGCTGTAAACTTCCCGTAGTCCAGCCTGGCTTCGTTGTGCTGAAAGTAGGCTGCGACGCCCCGGGTTTCAAAGGAGATCTCCTCGCTCCGATAGAGTTCCCGGATGCGCTTGCCGTCGAAGCCGTCGGCGATAAGGCGCCTCTGCAGCTCATCGAAGAAGGCTTTGGGCGCTACATCGGCGCAGGCCTGGCCGAAAGCGGCAAAAAAGAAGATCAGGGAAATCGTGATGAGGCGGAATGTTTCGATCACCGATAAGGTTCTATTCATGGAAAATCTCCTGTAACCGGCCGGAAGATCATAAAAATTCAAGAAACCGGCTCTGCCGTGCGGCGGCTGATGCCTTATCATGGCATGGCAGGCGATGGGCTGTCAAAGGGTAATCCGGTCGTTCTTGAAAGGATTCTGCCATCGGGTCGCGGCGGCTGAAGTCCAAAGAGCCCCTGGGGCTCAGGCACACAGGGCAGGCGAAAAGGAGCTTGCCCGAGAACTGCCATTCCTGAAGAAGCAATCGTCATACCACATCCTTTTTCGCTGGCTGTTTCCGAGGTTTCCAGCAGCACGAGAAAGCCTCGCACTCCCGAAAAAGAAGCTTCCCGGTCGAGAGAGAGAAACGCCTTCGCTCCCGGCACAAAACCGCCCTTTCCGGAAGCCTGGTGCAGAGGGTCCAGCCGGCGACGATTTCCGGGGCCTGCCGGCCCTCCGACAACGGGCCGAAATCTGCGGGGAAAGGGGGAATTCTTTCATGCTTGACAGGGAGGGCTCTGTAATTTATTCTGAAACCGGCCTTGTGCGACGTCCCTGCAGGAAGCATCCCTTCGATGGACGGCGGGGAAAACGTGCCTGCACAGGGCGGATCCGAAAATTTCCCCATCCGCACCCGGACACAGAGAAGGAGAACCCGTCATGCTTCTCGAACTGGGCATCATACCTGTAGAGGAAATCGACTGGGGACGAAAGACCGCAATCGACGGCAAGGCCCTGCACATCCACCGCGAAGAGCTCATCGAAGAAACAAGGGGGAACGACTTCCGCATCGCTTCCGTCAGGGCCGATCTGGCAAGGCCCGGAGAAAGTGTGCGCATTCTTCCCGTCAAGGATGTCATCGAACCCCGCGTCAAGATCGAAGGAAGGGGAGGAATCTTTCCCGGCCTGATTTCGGGCGTGGAGACCGTTGGAACGGGACGGACCCATGTGCTGAAGGGGTGCGCCGTCGTAACCGCGGGGCAGGTCGTGGGATTTCAGGAGGGGCTGATCGACATGAGCGGCCCGGGGGCGCGGTACAGTTCTTTTTCCCGCCTCCTCAACATCGTTCTGGGCATTGACGTTCTGCCTGGAATTTCCCCGCATCAGCACGAGGAAGCCCTGAGGCTGGCCGGATTGCGCGCCGCCGCTTATCTGGGAGAGGCCTGCCGAAGCGCCGTTCCCGAGTCGGTTGAGCGGTTCGAATGGCCCCGGTTTCCGACTCCCGTCCGGCGCGACGCCGGTCTTCCCGATGTCGCCTATGTCTGCATGCTTCTGAGCCAGGGACTGCTCCACGACACCTACCTGTACGGGCGCGATGTAAAGAGCCTTCTGCCCACGCTCCTGCTGCCCACCGAGTCCATGGACGGGGCCATCGTGAGCGGAAACTGCGTTTCCGCCTGTGATAAGAACACCACCTATCACCATCAGAACAACCCGGTCATCTCGGAACTGCTGCGGCGGGATGGAACCGATCTGCGCTTCCTGGGAACGGTTGTGACCAATGCCAACGTGACGCTTCGCGATAAGGTCCGATCGGCTGAATATGCCGTCAAGCTCGTGGAGATGCTGGGCGCCCGGGGGGCCGTCGTCTCCAAGGAGGGCTTCGGAAATCCCGATGCCGATGCCATGATGATCTGCGCCGGCCTGGAGGAGAGGGGAATCCGGACCGTCCTGATATCCGACGAATTTGCTGGCAGCGACGGAGCCTCTCAGTCCCTGGCGGATGTGACGCCCCACGCGGATGCCATTGTGAGTGTGGGCAATGCCAATGAGCGGATTACTCTTCCGCCCATGGAGCGGGTGCTCGGCGATATCCGGGTGGCGGAAAAACTGGCGGGAGGGCAGTCCGGCAGCCTTGCCCGGGCGGGGGGGCTCGGGGTCGAACTGCAGGCGCTCTTGGGCGCCACGAATGAACTGGGTTTCGAAGTTCTGTACGCACGTGGAGGATAGGGGCGCCATGGGACCATGGAAAGCGGTTGTCTATCTCAATCAATTTTTCGGCGGCATCGGCGGGGAAGAAAAGGCCGGCATGGAACCCGTCGTCAGAAGCGGCCCCGTGGGGCCCGGGAATCTCTTTGCCGAGCTTTTCGGGCCGGAGGTCGAGATGGTGGCGACGGTCATCTGCGGGGATAATTACTTCAGCGAGCACCTCGAGGAGGCGACGGAAAGGGTTCTGGCCCTGATGGAGGGCTTTCGGCCGGATCTGGTCCTGGCCGGCCCGGCATTCAATGCGGGACGCTATGGGATCGCCTGCGGCTCGGTCTGCAACGCCGTCGTCGACAGGCTGGGAATTCCCGCCGTGACCGGGATGTATCCCGAAAACCCCGGGGCGGAATTGTCCCGCAGGTCGGTTTTTATCGTGGAGACCCGGGGTACCACGGCCGGTATGAGAGAGGCGGCCGAGAAAATGAGCCGCCTGGCGGGAAAACTCCTCCGGGGCGAGCCCGTCGGGTTTCCGGAAGAGGAGGGGTACCTTCCCCGGGGCATCCGCCGGAACACCTTTTCAGCAGAAACCGGAGCCGTCCGGGCCGTGAAGATGCTCCTGCAGAAAATGAAAGGGGAGCCTTTCGCAACAGAATACCCCCTTCCCGCATTCGACCGGGTGCCGCTTCTGCCGCCGGTCGACAGGATGAGCCGGGTCACCCTGGCTTTGGTCACCAGCGGCGGGATCGTTCCCAGGGGGAATCCGGACTGCATTGAAGCCTCCAGTGCGACCCGGTACGGAAAATACGACATCGGCGCGCTTTCCGAAATGACGCCGGAATCCCATGAAACCGCCCACGGCGGATACGATCCCACCTATGCCAACGCTGATCCGAACCGGGTGCTGCCCCTCGATGCGGCAAGAGACCTTGAGAGGGAAGGGCGGATCGGGAAACTCCATCCCTTTTACTATGCCACCGTGGGGAACGGCACGTCCGTAGCCAGGTGCGGACAGTTTGCCCGGGAGATCGCCCGGGATCTGATCCGGAGTGGCGTTGGGGCCGTTCTGATTACCTCCACCTGAGGAACCTGCACGCGTTGCGGGGCAACGATGGCAAAGGAGATGGAGAGAGCGGGGATACCGGCCGTCCATATCTGCACCATCGTTCCCATTTCCCGGACGGTGGGGGCAAACCGGATCGTTCCCGCCGTCGCCATTCCCCACCCCCTCGGCGACCCCTGCAAATCGAAAACCGAGGAAAAGAGCCTCCGAAGGGCGCTTGTGGAGAAGGCCCTGCAGGCGCTGGAAACGAAAATCGAAGGCCAGACCGTGTTCTGAACAGGAGGGCCACGATGCCCGATCCCGTCATTGACGCCTTTTCCTGCATTCTGGCACACGCGCCGGGCTTCGTCCGCTACGGATCGAAACCCAGCCGCGAAATCGCCGACCGTCCGGCGCTTGTGTTGTCCGCCATCGAAGGGCATCTGCGCGGTTTTGAGGAGGTCGTGGCCTATCCCCCCAACCAGGTCTTCATCGGAAATCTCAAGCCCGATGACCTGCACGGCATCGGGCAGCCCTGGTACGACCATCCCGTGTTCCCAGCCCCGCGACGGGGCCCCTATGGCGAGATTTACCCGGAAGAGCTGCTTCTGGGAATGATAAAGCTCGCTGACGACTTCGGCCTGGTGGAGATCGAGAAGGATTCTGCACCTGTGCTGCAAGGGCTCCTCGAATCCCATCCTTTCTGGAGGGGCGCGGATCCGGGCAGAATCGGCCAGGGGGTTGATCCGGGGAGGGTGGATGGGCTGATCGAGCATTCCGGGTCGCTTCCCCTCTTCCATGGCGGACGGAGGGTCGGATGCGTCAACCGGCATCACGACCGGGACGACAACCTCAAGGCCCACGTTTTGATGGAAAACCTTCTGGCCAAGGCTTCCGGTGCTCTCGCTCTGAAGAATCTCCTGCGAAGTGCGGACATCGGGGGGGACGGGATCGATCTTCTCCTCAACTGTTCCGAAGAAGCCGTAGGGGACCGGTACAACCGGGGAGGCGGTGGGCTGGCCAAGGCCATCGGCGAGATGTGCGGCTGCGTGGCGTCTACCGGCTGCGATGTCAAGGCCTTCTGTACCGGTCCTCTCTATGCCCTGCTGTTCGCCTCCGGCCTGGTGAAGGCCGGCCTCTATGAGAGGGTGGCGGTTGTGGGAGGCGGTTCCTTAGCCAAGCTGGGCATGAAATTTCAGGGGCATGTCGCGAGGGGAATGCCCATCCTGGAGGATGTGCTCGGGGGGATAGCCTTTCTGGTGACCGGAGATGACGGGCAGAGTCCGGTGGTCCGCCTGGATGCCGTCGGCAAACATGATATCGGCTCCGGTTCGTCCCAGCAGAATATCCTGGAATCCCTGGTTCTGAAGCCCCTGGACCGGGTGGGATTGAAGGTCACCGATATCGACAAGTACGCCGTAGAGCTGCAGAACCCCGAAGTCACCGTTTCCGGGGGAAGCGGTAACGTCCCTCTGGCCAATTACCGGATGATCGGCGCCCTGGCGGTCCTGAGGAAGGAAATCGCCCGGCAGGAGATCGACCGGTTCGTTCGTGAGCATGGCATGCCGGGATTCGCCCCCACGCAGGGGCACATTCCGGCGGCGGTCCCCTTTCTGGGGCATGCCATGGACGGCATCCGGAGGGGGGAACTGAACAACGCCATGTTTATCGCCCGGGGGAGCCTCTTCCTGGGAAGGATGACCCAGCTTTCTGACGGACTTTCCTTTCTTCTGGAGAGGAACCCTGGGAGAAGGAAGTGATGTTGCCTCGGGCAGGAAAGGATCAAGGCATGTTTAAAGGAAAAAAGGCCATTATTTTCGGGGACAGGGACGGAGTGCCGGGCCCTGCCATCGCGGCATGCATGAAGGCGGCCGGGGCGGAGATCGTTCTGACCGCGACGGAGTGCTTCGTCTGAACATCGGCAGGCGCAGTGGACATGGAGAAGCAGTCTACGATCAAGAAACTCGTGGACGATCTGGGAGCGCAGGATCTGGTGGTGGTCATCGGGGCCGCCGATCCGGAAGTGGCTTCCGTTACGGCGGAAACCGTAACCTTCGGAGATCCGAGCTTCGCAGGTCCGCTGGCCGGAGTCTCGTTGAGGCTCCCCGTGTATCACATCCTCGAACCGGAAGTAAAATCGGCCATCCCTGCGGAAATCTACGAAGAGCAGGCGGGATTTCTGGAGCTGGTGGCCGATACGGAGGAAATCGGCAGAATCTTCCGGGAAATCAGGGGAAGGCTGGAAACGGCCTGAGAGGTGGCCCCGGAGAACGCGGATTTTTCTGGTCAGCATCTTAACAGGATCGCGTTGAAGAAAGGAGAAAAACGATGGGTACGTACATCATGATGACCAGGCTGTCGCCTGAGGCCGTCGCCAGGCCGCAGTCCTTGACGGAGCTCAATGACCGGGTGGCAGCCCGCATCAAAGCCGAATGCCCGGACGTGAAGTGGGTTGCCAATTACGCCGTTCTCGGCTCATGCGACTACCTGGACATCTTCGAAGCGCCCGATGCCGATGCGGCAACCAAGGTGGCCCTGATTGTCCGCTCCTTCGGCCATGCGACAACAGAGACGTGGATCGCCACGCAGTGGGACCGTTTTGAGTCCCTGGTCGCAAACCTGAAAACGTAAGGGCCGCTCCCTGGCAGGGAACAGGTTTTTTGTTGCCCGGAAACGCTCCCCTGTGGTAAAGGGGGCCATGCTGAATGTCGGGTTGACGGGCGGAATCGCCTGCGGAAAATCCACGGTGGGCCGCATGCTCGAGGAAAAGGGGGCCTTCCTCATTGACTTCGACCGCCTTGCCCACGAGGTTGAAGAGCCGGATCAGCCGGCGTGGCGTAACATTGTCGACTGTTTCGGACCGGAGGTCCTGAGGGCCGATCGAACCCTGGACCGGGCTCGACTGGGAGCCATCGTTTTTGCGGACCGTCGTAAACTGGACAAACTCAACGAACTCGTGCATCCGGCCGTATTCGATGCGTGGCAGAGCAGGATGGCGGCCATCAGGGCGAACCGTCCCGATGCCATCGTCATTGCCGACATCCCCCTGCTCGTCGAATTGGGGATGCAGGGTCGGGTGGATCTGGTGATGCTGGTCTATATCCCGCGGGATGAGCAGATTCGCCGTCTCATCCTGAGAAACGGGTATTCCCGCGAGGAGGCGCTTCAGCGGGTCCGTTCACAGATGCCCATTGAGGATAAGATCCCCTTTGCCGACATCCTCGTGGACAATTCGGGAACGATGGAACAGACCAGGACATTCATTGATGACATCTGGCCCCGGCTTCTGGAGAAGGAGCGGCGGAAGAGGAAACCGGCTTGACATTCCTGGTGCGGGGGAAAGAATTTCATAAAAAATCTGGAGGTAGAGTAATGATAGGGAAAAACGTGGTTACGGACTTTTCCGCCAGGGCCGTCGAACCGGTGATCGGTTCCTCCGCCTTTGTTCATCCCCTTGCGGCTGTGATCGGGAATGTCATCATCGGAGACAATGTCATGGTATCCCCCGGGGCGTCCGTCCGCGGCGATGAAGGCCAGCCTCTTCACGTGGGCAACGATTCAAACGTCCAGGACGGGGTCATCATCCATGCCCTGGAAACAGAGCTGGACGGCAAGCCCGTCGAAAAGAATCTCGTTGAAGTGAACGGGAAAAAGTATGCCGTCTATGTAGGGCATCGCGTATCCCTGGCTCACCAGGTTCATGTTCACGGACCGGCGGTGATTATGGATGACACGTTCGTTGGAATGAAGTCGCTTGTCTTCAAATCTTACGTCGGCAGCCGTTGCGTCATTGAACCGGGAGTCCTGCTCATGGGGGTCCGCGTGGCTGATGGGCGATATGTGCCTGCGGGGTCCGTCGTCAAGACGCAGGAAGAGGCCGACGCCCTTCCCGTCATTACGGACGACTATCCCATGAAGGATATGAATGCGGGGGTTCTGCACGTGAACAAAGCGCTGGCCAAGGGGTACCTGAAGCAGGAGAGGTCATGACCGCGCCTTAACCCCCGCCTTTGAAACGTACTTCAGGGGGGAGTCTCAAGCCCCCCTGAAACCATCCCGCCGCACACATCGATAATCTGGCGTCAAGAATCCAAGAGGGCTTCACAAATTCTGATCTCCCTGTCAGTGGGGCGGGCAGGCGCTCACCGCATCCTGATAGCCGGGGCGAGGAGCCGCGAAAGCCATGGACACGGGCAGATCCACCCGGGCAAGAAGGGGAAAGTGATCGGAAGGATAGCAATTCTCCCAGCGCCGGGAGATGATTTCCGCGTCTATGACCCGCGCGGAAGCCGGGACGAAGATGTAATCCAGTTTGAGGCGGATGAAATACCGGTTATATCCGTGGTATGTTCCGGCATTGCGGATTTTCGGATGCCGCTGCCGGAAGGTATCCATCAAGGGGACCGGATTGGTCTTCTTGACGCTCAGGTTAATTCGTAACGGCTTGTTGCCCTTTAAATACTGGATGGGCATGCTCATCTCTCCGGCATTGAAATCCCCTGTCAGCACAATCGGGTCCGGCAAGCTCCGCATGGAGATGCGCTGGGTGAGCAGAAGAACGCTTTTCTTCCGCGAGCGCAGGGAAAGATGATCCAGGTGCGTGTTATAGAAATAGAAAGCCTGCTGAGAGGTGTTTTCAATCAGCCTGACCCAGGTGCAGATGCGGGGAATAATGTTTCCCCACCCCCGGGAGCCCGGAAGATCAGGGGTGCCGGATAACCAGAAGGTCCCCTCCTCGGAGAGGGAAAACCGTTCGGAATCATAGAAAACGGCATTATGGAGACCCCGGCTGCCTCCCAGGTTGCCGATGCCGATCGATTTGTATCCGGGAAGCATGGCACGGACTTCCGCCATCTGAAAATCCAATGCCTCCTGGAGGCCGAGAACATCGGGACGATAGCCCTGCAGGATTTCATGGACGAGCCTGCGGCGGTGAATCCAGGAGTTTCTTCCGTCTCTCCTGGTTCCGCGGCGGATGTTGAAGCTCATGACGTTGAGGCCCAGACCGGCGCCCGGCGCCGGGACTTCAATGGAAGAGTCCTGCCGATCAGGGCCGGAAGCGGCAGGCTTCGGGGACAAGCCGAAAAACCGCGTTACGGGCTGTCGGGTCTGCTGGATGAAATCGGCGGCGAATTTAAATTTCTCCATGGTGTTTGTCTGCCTTCCATGACCATTTCGATTGGATCTATTATCTGCAGCAGATAATTTGCCTATAATAATCATTAAAAGAAAAAAAGCAAGGCCGTTCAGGGCATTCTGGGCTTTCGAGGCCTTCGTTCCAGATGACATTCATGGGAACTTTGTCCTGGAAAGCCGATGCACGCTCTGTGCCCGGAGATTCGGGTTGCCGGGGCCCTAAATGCTCACGGGATAGCCCTGGCGCCTGATTCCGGACAATGAGGGGATTCCCCTTCTGCCTCCCATTTCGAGGCTCACCTGCGCCGCCGCCCAGGCGGCGAAATCGAGGCACAGACCATAGTCCCACGACTGAACCAGCCCGAAGATGAATCCGGCGTGAAAGACGTCGCCGCAGCCTGTGGTGTCCAGGGCGTTGACGGGATAGGCGGGCTTGCGGATCACCTCCCCGTCGCAGAGGGCGGCATACCCGGCGGCCCCCAGGGTGACGGCGGCCAGGCGGGGTCCCTGGTCCAGAAGAAGGGCGCAGGCGTCCAGGGGGTCCCGATTTCCCACCAGCTGGCGGGCGAAGGTTTCCGAGGCGATGAAGTAATCGCTCGACCGGGCGAGTTCCAGCATCCCGTCCCGGAGGGTGCCGGCATCGACGACCACGGGAACTCCTGCCTGGCGTGCGGTGCGGCAGGCCAGGAGGGAGGCGTCGATGAAGAGGCCGTCGGTATGGAGCACGGCGGCCTGGCGGATCTTGTCCAGGGGGACCTCCTCCGGCTGAAGGGGCTGGCCCGTGGGGCGCTGCCAGAAGATGGTCCGCCGTCCGGCATCGGGTTCCACGGCGATGAAGGCGAATTGGGATGCGCCGTTCCGCCGAACCACCATTTCGGACGTATCGATGCCCTCTTCCCGGAGGGAGGCCTCGATGGTCTGCCCGAAGGCGTCGTCGCCGATCATCCCGGAAAAGACGCAACGCAGCCCCCAGCGGGAAAGGGCTGCCAGGGCCGTGGCCACCGGTCCGCCACCCTGGATGACCAGCCCGGAAAATTCGCATTTGGCATCGGGAACTGGATACTCATGGATGCGACCGAGATAGTCCAGGGAGCACTGCCCGAGTCCTAGGACCATGGGGCCTGAAGGGAATACTTCCCGTTCCGCGGTCATGAAAAAAAAGCCTTAACCCTCCCTTGTTTTCCGTCTTGAATTCCCCTGAAATCGAAACAGGATAGAATTTCTGGATTGCCGGGAACTTTACATCAGATCCTGAGAAATCTCAATTCTGGGAAACAGGGGTTTCCCCCCGTGGAATCAGGCGCTCCACCAGTTAGGTCTTGACTCTGAAAAGGTGAACTGGTACAGGTTTCACTCCGGAGGACGCGTGAAATAATGAAATGTTTTTGAGCTTCTGGAGAATTTTGACCGAGGGATCCATCATCAGGGAATCCCGCCGACGTCATGGCGATATCCATTTGAAGGAGCTGAAATGGCGGCAAAAATCATTCGCGGCAGTGAGATCGCCCAGCAGATCCGGGTGGATTTGAAGAGGGAGACCGCCCTCTTAAAGGAAAGGGGGGTCGTGCCCGGGCTGGTCACTATCCTTGTGGGCCAGAACCCCGCCTCCATGAGTTATGTGGCGGGAAAACAGAGAACGGCCCATGAACTCGGCTTTCATTCCGTCCAGGACAATCAGCCTGAAACCATATCGGAAGCCCTGCTGCTTGAGAGGATCCTTCAGTACAACAGGGATCCCCGGATTCATGGGATCCTGGTGCAGCTGCCGCTGCCTCCCCACATCAGCGAACAGAACATCCTTTACGCCATCGATCCGGGCAAGGATGTTGACGGGTTCCATCCCTTCAACGTCGGCAAGCTCATGATCGGACAGGCGGATTTTCTCCCCTGCACGCCGGCGGGGATTCAGCAGCTCCTTCTTCGTTCGGGCGTCCCGATCGACGGAGCGGAGGTCGTTGTTGTGGGTCGGTCGAATATTGTCGGCAAACCCATTGCCAATATGCTTCTTCAGAAGGGGGACGGGGCAAATGCCACGGTGACGGTCTGCCACACCGGAACACGCGACATCGGTTTCCACACCCGCCGGGCGGATATTCTCATCGCGGCCGTGGGAAGGCCGATGGCCATTACCGTCGACATGGTCAAGCAGGGTGCCGTCGTCATCGACGTGGGTGTGAACCGGCTGGGCTTTACGCCGGAAGGTAAGGCGAAGCTTTGCGGTGATGTGGATTATGAAGCGGTGCGGCAGAAGGCGGGAGCGATCACTCCTGTTCCCGGCGGGGTCGGCCCGATGACGATCACGATGCTGATGGCCAATACGGTCAAAGCGGCCAGGATGGCGGCCGGTCTTTAAAAAAAGGGCGGCGGGAGGCGTGATTTGGAGACTCTTTTTGAGGCATCCCTGAAGGATCCGGCGGTCATGACGGTCACCTGGGAACTCGTGCCGGGCCGGGGAGCCAGGGAAAAGGCCCAGGACTCCGTCCTTCTGGAAGCAGAGAAGGCGGCTCGGGGAGGAAAGATCCACGCCGTTTCCTTAACGGACAACCCGGGCGGGCAGCCGGCCCTGATGGCGGATGCCCTTGCCGTTGAAATCAAGGCGCTGGGTATCGAACCCCTTGTTCATTTTACATGCAAGGACAAAAACCGCAGCCAGATCGAAAGCCAGCTGTACGCGCTGGAACGGTGGGGGATCCGCAATCTCATCGTGATGTCCGGCGATTACCCTGTATCCGGATTTCAGGGACGCCCTCAACCGGTCTTCGATCTTGACCCCACCCATGTCCTGGAGCTGATCCGGGAACTCAACGGCGGGCTGAAATTTCCCCTGCCGAAGGGAACGGGAGAGCTTCAACCCGGCCATTTCTTTGCCGGGGCTGCCGTGTCCCCCTTCAAGCACACCGAAGCGGAGCTTCTCTGCCAGTATTACAAGCTGAAAAAAAAGATCGACAGCGGCGCCTCCTTTATCGTGACTCAACTGGGCTATGATGTCCGCAAGTATCATGAGCTTCTGCTCTATATGAAAAGGCGGGAGATTGATGTTCCCGTTCTGGGAAACATCTTCCTGCTGTCCTATCCCGTTGCCCGGCTGATGATGGAAAACCGGCTGCCCGGGTGCGTCGTTCCGGACGATCTGCTGGCACAGCTGGATCGGGAACGGTCCCTGCCTGACAAGGGTCTGGAGGCGCGGCTGTCCAGGGGCGCAAAAATGTATGCCCTGCTCAAGGGGCTGGGGTTCAGCGGAGTCCATGTCGGGGGCCATCTGGTCACCTGTGAGCAGGTGGAGGCGGTCATTGAAAAAGGGGAAGAGCTCAGCGCCTCGTGGGAAAGTCTGATTCCTGAATTTCAGTACTCAACACCCGGCGCCTTTTACTATTTCAGGAAAGACCCCTACGGCCGGCTCAATGAGCTCATCCCGGAGAGCCGGCAGGGCAGCCGCTCCAGCCTTTCGGAAAGAAGGTTGTACGGCATCTCACGATTCTTTCACAACCTGATCTTCGAACCGGGAACAAAAGGCTTTGCCCTGATGCGCAGCCTGGCCGCGAAGCTGAAAGGCTCCCGGCTGGAAGGCCTTCTGCACAAGCTGGAGCATCTGCTGAAAACCCTTCTGTACGATTGCCGTGACTGCGGAGACTGCGCCCTGGTGGATGTGGCTTTTCTCTGCCCCATGTCCCAGTGCCCGAAACAGCAGCGCAACGGCCCCTGCGGGGGAAGCTTCCAGGGCTGGTGCGAAGTCTATCCAGGCCGGCGTCGCTGTGTTTATGTGCGGGCCTATGACCGGTTGAGAGGCAGCCAGCAGGAAAGCCGGCTTGAGGAAATTCCGGTGCCGCCCTGCAACTGGGACCTCAATTCCTCTTCCGGCTGGCTGAATTTCTTTCTGGGGAAGGACCACACGGCGAAGCGCCTGGGCATTGAAGAGCCTTCCGACCAATCCCGCTGACGCCGGTGTTCTGGCCGGAGGATGAGGATTCGCCGGGGGCGGAACATCTCAGGGCAGCGCCCCCCGGCGGAGGTCATCCTAGGGGGCGGGGGCGGTTTTGTCTGAAATCGGCCATTCCCCGCGTTCCTTCAGAACTTCCCGGAAGACGTTGAGGGCTTCGTTGACAGCGGGCATTCCCGCGTAGGGGGCCATCTGAAAGAAGATCTCCGTCAGCTTTCGCGGGTCGCAGCCTACATTCAGGGCGGCGTTGACATGAAGCTTCAGCTCGTCCGTCGCCCGGATGGCTCCCAGAATGGCGCAGGCCGCCATCTGGCGCTCCGGGAGGGTCAGTACGGTCCGTGAATAGAGATTTCCAGTGATAAACATGGAAAAATCGTTGGCCAGGTCGCGGTCAAAAGCCTTCCAGGTGAGGTAGGGCGGATCCATCTTGGCCCCCTTGCCAAAGAGCTTTTTTGCCGTTTCCTGTGTTCTGTTCCTGATTGCTTCCTCGTCCAATGTCGTTCTTATCTCCTTTCCTGCGGTTTCTTTTCTGATTCGGTTCGGCCCCTTCTCCTATTTGACAAGGAAGAGATCTTTGTCCTTGTCCTGGAGATAAATATACTGGAACCCGTCCTTCCTGGCGGCTTTGTCGTAAGCGTCCTCGCCCTCCCGGCGGCATTGCGGGCAGGCTTTCCAGGGAATCAGGACGGCAAAGATGCGATGGCCCAGGTCGGAACGGGAATCGATCATGACAAGACCGCCGCAATCGTGGCATACCCGGACGACCACTTCCTGCTGCTCTCGAATCCCGTCGGTGTCATAGTAGATGCTTTTGTTGTTTCTTATATATTTCTTGTCACCGACCACCTTCTCCCGGATTTCTTCGCGACGCGACCAGAGTTCATAGATCGCATCCGCCTCCTGGGCGATGTAGCGGGAGATGTCTTCCGACTGCCGAAGGCTGGACGAGCGGTATTCCGGCTCCCGCACGTAGCTGTAATCGAGGCCGGCCATGGCCAGGATGATGCCCACATTGACGTAGGGGAGCGCTTTTTCGATGGAATAACCGCCCTCCAGAACGGCGATGTCGGGAGACAGCATCTCGTTCAAAGTGGCGTAGCCATGCGCGCTGAAGCGCATGTCCGTGATGGGGTCGGAAAAATGGTTGTCCTGACCGGCGGAATTGATCACCAGATCCGGTTTGAATTCGGATAGGATGGGCAGAATGGCCTCTTTCATGATGTAAAGAAACCCTTCATCGGAGGTTCGCGGCGGCAGGGGAATGTTCAGCGTGGTTCCCAGGGCGTTGGGGCCGCCGAATTCTTCGTGAAAGCCCGACCCGGGATAAAGGGTCCGGCCATCCTGGTGGATGGAGATGCACAGCGTGTCCGGATCATTCCAGTAGATGTTCTGGGTGCCGTCGCCATGATGGCAGTCGGTATCTACCACCGCGATCCTTCGATGGCCGTAATGGTGACGGATGTATTCAATCATGATGGCTTCGATGTTGACGTTGCAGAAACCTCTCGCCCCGTGAACGACCAGCATGGCGTGATGTCCCGGTGGACGGACCAGGGCGAAGGCGTTGTCCACCTCCTTCTGCATGACCTTCTGGGCTGCGGTAATCGCCCCGCCCGCGGAAATCAGGTGGGATTCCGTGGTCACGGCGCTGGCATCGGGCACGCAGAAGTGAACCCGGTTGATATCCTCGTAGGAGGCGATGGACGGCTTGTACTCGACAATGTTCTCCAGATCGAGGAGGCCTTCTTCAAAAACCTGATCCTGGGTGTAAAGCAGGCGTTCCTCCCTTTCGGGGTGGGTTGGCGAGATGGCCCAGTCAAAGGCCGGGAAAAAGATCAGCCCCGTTTTACGTGCTTGTTTCATGAGAGTTCTCCTGTGCTGAATCCCGCAATGAGGCCCGGTTTAACCTGCAGCTTGACGCGGATGTTTTTCCCGGCCAGATAAAAATCCCTGACCATGTTGAACTCCTGATCTTCTATGACCTCAATCTCCAGGTCCTCCTCCCGGGCACCCATTCTCAGGGCCCGCTCCTTCAAAAGCTCCCTGCCCGCTTCGATGGCATCTCCTTTGGAAAAGCGAGGTGGAAGCTTTTTCGAGATCCCTTCCTCGCCGATCGTCATGGTTCCCCGCTCGGTGTCGGCCAGAATCGTAAGCTCCGCGGTTGTCCGGGCAAGGGCGGCACCGACGGCATTGGCAATTTCCGGATGCGGCGGGATATGGACGGGACATTCGAGCAGCTGCCCAAGGCGGGTGGACATGGGCTTGGCCGGTCCGCCGATGATGTAAAGGATTTTTGGCGAAATCCGCTTCCCCTCCAGGAGTTCATGAATGGTATAAACCGGTTTGTTGTTGATCTCCTCGATGACGGCGCGGACATGGCGCGCGATGATCTGGCAGGATCCCTCGAAAATGGCTTCGGCGGCCTTCTGTACGGTGCATCCCATGGCATCGGCGACGCCCTGCAGCGCCTTTTCGGCTTTGGACGGGTCACCGATGTCGGTAAGTCCGAGATGGATCATCGCGTCCGTCGGGGTGGGGCAGGGACCGCCAAAGGCAGCAGCGGGACCTTCGCGCTGCGGCCCGATGAGGAGCTGACCGCCTTCGTAACGCACCCTGCTGTCGCCGCCGATTCCCAGGGGCTTCGAACGCAGGCCCCGGATCAGGGTCTTGTGGCCTTCCATGGTGACCCCGAAGGGCTCCAGGAGCGGAACGCCATCGGCAAAAAGGGCGATGTCCGTCGTTGTGCCGCCGATGTCCAGGGCGATGGCGTCCTCTCCGCTGTTCTCGGTCATGCTCAGAATCCCCATGATGCTTGCCGCCGGTCCGGAAAGGATGGTGTAAACTGGAAATTCAACGGACTGCTCGATGTTGAAGGTGCCGCCGTCGGCCTTCAGAATATAGATGGGGACGGAAACCCCCATGGTTCTGAAAAAGTCAACGACCTGCTTGACAAAGGACGAATAAAGCTCCCAGATGGCCTCGTTCAGGTACGTTGTGGCAACCCGCCTTGGAAAATTGAGGTGACCGGACATGCGATGGCCAAGAGAGACGTGTTTCATGCCGCTGGAGACGATCTTTTCGATTTGAAGTTCCTGGATCGGGTTGCGGGTTGAAAATTTGCCGATGATCCCCGCATGATTCAGCCCCCTCTTCCGGAAATCGTCTGAGATGCGGGTGACGGCAACGGGATCGATGGGCGCCGTTTCAATGCCCCGGTGATTGACATAGCCTGAGAGGAAGTGGGTGTTCTCCGCGGTTGAAATGTAGGAGGGCGGAAGGCCGGGGCCGCTGATGACCATGAGTCCCACGGGATCCACTTTGTTCTGCACGATGGCATTGGTGGAAAGGGTCGTGCTGAGCACGATGCGCTGAAGGTTCTCCAGGGGTTCACCCTTGAGCACCTCTGAGGCGATTCCGGAAAGGGACTCCACAACATGTCCGGGATTAGTTGCCACTTTTGCCGTTTTTCTGATTCGGCCGGAATCAATCAGAGCGGCGTCCGTGTGCGTGCCACCCACGTCAATGCCAAGAATCATAAGGGTACCTCGCTCATGTATTCTGAAAAACTGCAGAATTTATATACTGATAATTTTTTGTCTTGACAAGGTAAAAAAAAGGCGTATGTTTCGCTCTCACATGCATTTGAAGGATTTAAAAAAAAGTGAGTGTAAATGATTGAAAGGAGGTGACATTCGATGAAGAAGGTCTTAGCATTCGTTATTTCGGCGGTTTTCTTTGCGACGTTGTCCTTTGCAGTCGTAGGTTGCAAGAAGGCAGAGGAGCAGAAGCCTGCGGAAGAGGTGAAGAAGGAAGAACCTGCACCGGCCCCGGCAGCGCCTGCAGCGCCAGCACCGGCCCCTGAAGCAGCTAAAGCTCCTGAAGCAGCTCCTGCCCCGGCACCCGCCCCTGAAGCGGCTCCGGCACCTGCCCCGGCGAAGTAGCATCATTGAAAGATATATGGCGTGACCAATTTTAGTGAAAAGGAGGTGATATCGAAGATGAAGAGGATTTTATCCGTTCTGTTTTCAGTACTTTTCTTTGCGACGTTGTCCTTTGCAGTCGTAGGTTGCAAGAAGGCAGAGGAGCAGAAGCCTGCGGAAGAGGTGAAGAAGGAAGAACCTGCACCGGCCCCGGCAGCGCCTGCAGCGCCAGCACCGGCCCCTGAAGCAGCCAAGGCCCCTGAAGCAGCGCCTGCACCCGCACCGGCCCCTGAAGCGGCTCCCGCACCGGCCCCGGCAAAGTAATTTTATAAGAAGTCATGAAGTAAAAAACCAACCGGTTATTTGTCTTGATTCAAATATCCGGTTGGTTTTTTTGTTTTTTTTCAAAACGAAACGCCCCGCTTTTCCGCCGGCCCTGGTTGACCGCATTTCCCGATCCGTCGGGAGATTCGGTCCCTCTCATGGATGAAGGCCGTTCTCTGTATTGAAATCATTTGTAAATTTATTTGATATGGACAACTGTTTCATGTTAGAAATATAAACAAGACCATCCAGGTGGTGGAGCCGGTTCCTGAAAAACACCTATGGCGGGAACCGTTGACAAAACAGAGCGGATTACGAAATGAGGGAAAGGAGGAAATGTCATGGTCGAGAGAAATAGTGATTTCATAACAGGACTGCTCATCGGGGGGCTGGCGGGTGTGCTCATTGGTATTCTCTATGCGCCGAAAAGCGGCCGTGAGACGAGGGATGATATCGGAAGGAAGACGGATGAGCTCATGGTGAAGGCTAAGGATGAGTACGATCAGGCCCTGGAAAAAAGCAGAAAAACCTATGAAACGGCCGTTAAGGCTATTGGAGAGATTCGGAAGAAGGCGGAGGAAAGGGTAGGGGAGGTTGAAAAAACCGCTGCCGAGCTGAAAGAGCGTGGAAAGGAATCCCTGGAGGAGGGTGCAGGCCGTTTTAAAAGGGCTGTTGATGCGGGGCTCGAGGCCTACCGCAGCGAGAAGGAAACACCGGCGGAATAACACAGGCTGTTGGGCTAGAAATGGAGCGGTTGCATGAATCAGGAGACCTTACTGTATGTGTTAGTCGGATTTCTGGTGCTGGCAGGGATATTGGTTCTGCCTTTGCTTTATCAGCTCTGGAGGACGGCTGAACAGCTGACTATCGCCCTTCGAACCTTGAATTCAAGGTTGCCGTTCATTTTAAAGAATGTCGAAGACATCACGGGGAATCTGAACGAGACAACGACGAATGTCAATGCCCGCGTTGCCGAAGTTTCTTCCGCACTTCAGAGGGTTCATGGTTTTTTAAGCTCCTTCCAGAGTGTAAATCACGTTGTGGGTTCGAAGCAGGGGAAGCCCCTCCGGTTCCTGAAAAATGCCCTTCCCGCCCTGAAAGGCGTCAAGACGTTCTTTCGCGTGTTAAACACCAGCACCAGGAATCCTGTGCAGTGAACAGCGGGCTCTGTTCCACGGGAGCATATACAACGCCGGGACGGGGGGCCGCCGGGGGGCGGATCTTTTGAGGCGCCGGCACCGGGTCGACCAGGCCGGCTAAACGATGCGAAAGGGCAGGAGACGGGCGGGTATGCGTTTTTTTTCAGAAATGCCCGTCCGTCCCTGAACAGACGCTTCCTGTCAGGAAAGCTTCCATTCAGAAACATCATACCGTTAAAGAAGCTCAGGATCAGTCGGGTAGGGAGTACATTGCATGGCCAAGGTCACCTTCGGCAGTAAATGGGGGCGCGTACGTAGCAAAAGCAGCAGCGGCAAAGGAAGTCCCTCCAGACCGCCGGAAGATGTCGTTCGTGAATTGAAAAGAGAGGCGGACAGGCCGCCCGGTGAAGACTACCGCGAACGATCGCTGGCCCTCCATGGGCTCATCTGCGCGCGATGCGGAAGGGAATTCGATCAGGCGAACCGTCATCTGCTGACCGTCCATCACAAGGACGGAAATCATCACAACAACCCGCCCGATGGGAGCAACTGGGAGAATCTCTGCGCTTATTGCCATGAAGATGTTCACAGCAGAGAGCTCCTGGGAGAGTACCTCCAGGGAGGATCCGGGGAAAAGGAAACAAGCCTGGTTTATTCAAACGACAAAAACGCCAGGAAGGGGGATGCCGACCTCGGCACCTTTGGGCAGCAGCTCCTCAGTGCGATGGGAAAAAAACGAAAATCGTCACCCTGAAAAAAAAACGGGCGGCATCCCACAGGGGCATCGAAAAAGGAGATGGCGCTATCCCGTCCGGCGGGTGGTGGTCTTTTCCCCTACCGAAGTCCCGCAATAGATGCAGGTATAATCGTATATTTCCCCGCTGCTCAGGATAAGGAGAAGCCTTTTTCTGACCGGGACCGCCTGCCTGCAGCGGGGGCAATAGAGTTCCGTGGCCTCAAAATCCTGATAGGCATCTTCCTGCCTGCCGGTCCTGTTCGGGATCCTGTTGTGCATGGCGCTCACCGTGACGACGTTCTTCTGGCCCGTTGACGATTCTTCATTCGTGCAGCATGGCCGTGGGTGCATTCCGCCATCCTTTTCCCCAATCCGGAGCCGAGATCAATCGTCATGCTCTGGAATCCGCTCCGCGTTTTTCAGCCACACCGTTGCCTCGCTATCGCTCGGCGCCCTGTAATCCCCGCGGGGGGAAAGGGATCCTCCGGAGCCCACCTTCGGGCCGTTGGGAATGCAGGAGCGCTTGTACTGGCTCAGCTTGAAAAATCGAAGGAGGTAAATCTGAAGCCAGTGCTTGATCTCTGCGATTGAGTATTCATGCCTTTTTTCTTCCGGAAGATCGGGCCACAGCCCGGTTCTTTTATCCCTCCAGATGCAGTATGCCAGAAAGGCGATTTTGGTCGGCAGATAGCCAAAACGCGTCGTATAAAAAATGTTGAAATCCTGAAGTTCGTAGGGGCCGATGATCTCCTCCGTCTTCTGGGCCGGCTGCTGGTCTTCTTCGCCGGGAACGAGTTCCGGGCTGATTTCCGTCGCCAGGATGTCGAGAAGAACCTCGGAAGTTTCTGCCGAAAATTGATCCGACTGGGCCACCCACCGAATAAGATGCTGAATCAAGGTTTTTGGTAAACTCGCATTGACATTGTAGTGAGACATGTGGTCGCCGACGCCGTAGGTGCACCAGCCGAGGGCCAGTTCACTGAGGTCCCCCGTGCCGACCACCAGGGCATTCCTCATGTTGGCAATTCGAAAGAGATGGGAGGTCCGCTCACCCGCCTGAATATTTTCAAAGGTGATGTCGTAAAGCCGTTCTCCCTCGGCAAAAGGATGGCCGATGTCCTTGAGCATCTGTATGCAGCTGGGGCGGATGTCCAGTTCGTTGGCCTCCACGCCGAGCGCCTTCATCAGCCGTATTGAATTGGTGTAGGTTTTATCCGTCGTGGCAAACCCGGGCATGGTATAGGCCTTGATGGAAGAGCGCGGATAGGCGAGAAGATCCATCGTCTTGGCGGCCACGATGAGGGCTTGAGTCGAATCCAGCCCGCCGGAGATGCCGATCACGACGTTTTCTATTCCCGCGGATTCAAGGCGCTTGGCCAATCCCTGCACCTGGATGTTGTAGGCCTCGTAGCAGCGCTGATCCCGCTTTTCAGGGTCGGCCGGGATGTAGGGGAAGCGGGGATACTGCCTCTCCAGGAGGAGTTTTCCCTTGAGTGGGGCAACTTCAAAAGAGATCCGGCGGAATCTGCCGAGCATTTCCTTGTGCGCCCTGGCGTTCTGCCCAAAGCTGGTCAGGCGCATCCGGTCCTGCGCCAGCCGGCCGAGATCGATGTCTGCAAAAAGAATCTGAGGCTGGCGGGAGAAGCGATGCGATTCCGACAGAAGGTTGCCGTTTTCGTAGATCATGGCATGGCCGTCCCAGGCGAGGTCCGTTGTGGATTCACCGGGTCCGGCGGCGGCATAGAGATAAGCTGCAACACACCGGGCGGATTGATTGGACGCAAGGCTCTGGCGATACTCGGCTTTTCCGATCGTAATGTTGGACGCCGACAGGTTGGCGATCACCGTTGCACCCGCCATAGCCGCAAAACTGGACGGCGGAATGGGAACCCACACGTCTTCGCACAGTTCGATGAAAAATTTGAAATCCGGGATGTTCCTGACCTCAAAGACCAGGTCGGCGCCGAAAGGGATGTCCTTCTGATCGCCTAAATCAATGGCCGTGGAGATGGCCTGTTCCGCCGGGCTGAACTGTCGAACCTCGTAGAATTCACGATAATTGGGGAGGTAGGATTTTACGGCGATCCCGAGGATCCGCCCCTGGTAAAGAACAACCCCGCAGTTGTAAAGGCGGCAGTCCACCCGGATGGGAGCGCCGACCACGAGAATAAGGTTCAGAGAGGCCGTTTCGCGGGCGACCTTGAAGAGGGCTTCGTAAACGCTTTCCTGGAGGGTGTCCTGGTGGAAGAGGTCTTCATTGGAGTAAGCCGACAGGTTCAGTTCCGGAAACAGCGCGAAGATGGCCTTGCCGGCCGCCGCCTTCCCGGCCATTGAAATCGTCTCTTCCGCATTGAAACAGGTGTCGGCCACACGGACTTCGGGGATGCAGATCGCCGCCTTGATGAAGCCGTGGGAATAGAGGTTGAAGAAATCGATCGCTTGAGGCGGCATGGGGTTATTCTTTTTCCACATAGGCATAGGCGTTGTGATTGTGAATGCTTTCGAAATTTTCCGCTTCCACGCTGTACCAGGTCAGGTTGGTGTTGCCGTTTAGCCGTTCAGCGACGTTTCTGACGACATCTTCGACAAACATGGGGTTTTCATAGCCGTGCTCCGTAACATACTTTTCATCCACGCGTTTGAGCAGGGAATACACCTCTCCGCTGGCGGATGTCTCGACGAGCCTGATGAGATCCTCCAGCCAGAAAAACCTGCGAAACCGGACTTTCACCGTCACGAAGCTCCTTTGATTGTGAGCCCCCATGCTGCTGATTTCTTTGGAGCATGGACAGACGGTCGTCACGGGGACGACGATTCCCACGAGAAAGTCCTTCTGGCTCTCGGCGTTGCATCCGCTGAAGAGACATCGGTATTCCATCAGGCTTTTCGCTCCGGACACGGGGGCCGTCTTCTCGATGAAATAGGGGAACTCGATCTCCATGTGCGCCGATTCCGCGTGGAGCTTTTCCCTGACTTTTTCCAGGATCGTATGAAAAGTCCGGATGTTGATCTCTCCGCGAAATTCATTCAGAACTTCAATGAAGCGGCTCATGTGCGTCCCCTTGAAGGAATGGGGGAGGTTGACGTACATGTTGATGGACGCGTTGACGGGTTGGGTGCCCGCCTCCTTGTCCAGGACGATGATGGGGTACTTGATGCCCTTGACCCCGACCTTCTGGATATTGATTTTTCTGTGGTCCTTCTGACTTTGAATATCGATCATGACACATTCTTGCCGGGGATGTCGGGGCATTGCCCCGGAAATGGCATTTATCCCCATATGGCTGCATTTCGTTATGGGTTCATCTGTCGTGGATATACGGGAGAAGCCAGCACCTTAGAACAAATGATCGGATATTACAACGGGAAATCGAGCTCTTTTGCCCCGCCCTCTGTTGAAAAAAAAAAGCTTTGAACCCCGGGAATGACCCTGTTCGACCCATGTGTCCCTGACGTTATCGGCGGCGTGAACCTCCCAGTATGCCGCCCAGCACCCCGCGCAGGATCTGGCGGCCGATCTGGCTGCCGACGGTCCGGGCTGCCTGTTTGGCCAGTGTTTCCACCATGCCCTGGCGGCGCTTGGTGCCGAACAGAAAATCTCTGATCACCCCACCGCTTTCAGAAGACTCGTCGGCCTGAGCCTGGGCGGGCTCCGACACGGCTTCTTCCTTTTCCGCTGTTCGCTGTTTGAGGATTTCATAGGCAGACTCGCGGTTCACCGGTGAATCGTACTTGCCGCCAATCGGGCTGCGCGCCAACACGGCTGCCCGCTCCTCCGGGGTGGCAGCGCCTATCCGGCACCGCGGGGGGCAGATCATCGTCCTTTCAACCGGCATCGGCACGCCCTTCTCCTGGAGCGTCGAAACCAGGGCCTCGCCAACGCCCAATTGTGAGATCACCGCGACGATGTCCAGTTTCGGGTTCGCAACGAAGGTTTCCGCGGCGGTTTTCACGGCCTTCTGGTCACGGGGCGTATAAGCCCGCAGGGCATGCTGAATGCGGTTCCCGAGCTGGCCCAGAATTTCGTTGGGCACGTCATCGGGGAATTGCGAACAGAAGTAAACGCCCACGCCCTTGGAGCGGATGAGCCGAACGACCTGCTCCACCCGCTGGCGCAGCATCGGCGGCGCGTCGTCAAACAGGAGATGAGCCTCATCGAAGAAAAACACCAGCTTCGGCTTCTCAAGGTCGCCCACCTCGGGCAGGTTTTCGAAAAGCTCCGACAGCAGCCAGAGGAGGAAGCTTGCGTACAACCGAGGCTTGAGAATGAGCTTGTCTGCAGCCAGGATGTTGATGATGCCGCGGCCGCTGAGGTCGGTACGGAGCAGGTCGTTGAGATCCAGTGCGGGCTCGCCGAAGAAAAGTTCGCCCCCTTCCCGCTCCAGGGACAGAAGCGAGCGCTGAATGGCCGAGACGGACTGGGTGCTTACGAGGCCATATTGCGTCGATATCTCCTTTCGATTGTCTGCGACAAACCCGAGCAGGGCAAGCAGGTCGTCGAGGTCAAGCAGCAGGAGCCCACGGTCGTCCGCCAGCTTGAAGGCGATCTCAAGCATTCCGGCCTGGGTATCATTGAGTTCGAGGATCCGGCTTAACAGGTTCGGGCCGATTTCGCTGATCGTGGTGCGGACGGGATGGCCGGCCTTGCCGAATACGTCCCAGAACAGGACCGGGCTTCCTTCATGGGTGTAGCCCTCCATGCCGATCTGGGCCACGCGCTGACGGACCTTGTCATTGGCGGCACCCGCCAGCGCCAAGCCGGAGACATCGCCTTTGACGTCAGCCATAAACACGGGAACGCCCAGACGCGAGAAGCCTTCTGCCAGTACCTGGAGAGAAATGGTCTTTCCGGTGCCGGTGGCTCCCGCGACGAGGCCATGGCGGTTGCCGTACTCGGCGAGCAGGTAGACTGGCTTTTCGCCCTTGCCGATAAGTATCTGGTTCATGCATTACCTCCTCTTTAAAGGTGAGAATGAGATGATCCTGCCAGTGTGATGCCACGTTGTGCACTCGATGCAGAGCGGAGAACTTCGGCAATGTGCGCACCGGCAGGCGGAAAGATCGCCCGGGTTCTGCGAAGGCCTGCCCTCTGTTCTTCATCAGGTCATTGCTTGCGGACCTGACCGGCCACTCGCTTCCCGATATAAGCCCCCCCGCGCACGTCCTTTCCCGTGTAGACCTCCACGACGTTCAATCCGGCATTGATCATGGCCGCTGCATATTCTTCCCGCGAAAAAAGGCCGATTTCCATGGATTGTTTATGGTAGGTTACGTCATTGTTGTTTCCAAGAAGATGGTGGAACGTAACCTCCACCATGTTTGGCTCCTTGAGGCGCACATGCTCCATGCGGGCGATTTTCAAATCCGGCCGGTCGGCGGCATCGACCACGATGAGGTCCCGGAAATCCTCCGCCGTGCTCCAGGGGGTGATCAGGGCAAGGCCTCCGGGCCGCAGGTGGGAGGCAATACGGTTCATGGCGGCGCGCAAATTCTCCACGGTTTTGACGAACCCAATGGATCCGTACAGGCAGACCACGGCGTCAAAATCCGTCTCCAATTCAAAATTGATCATGTCACCGAGATGGAATCCGACCTCGGGAAACTTTTTCCTGGCCAGATCAAGCATATCCTCGCTGAGATCCAGCCCGGAAACAGTATACTCGTCCCTGAAGTAGGGGATGTGACCTCCCGTGCCGCAGGCCAGCACGAGAAGATCTGCCCGCGGCGGAGCGCCATGCCTGGTCAGCAGATCTTTCACCCTGCCCGCTTCCGCCCCGTATTCCCGGTCGTTTACATACAAGGTGTCATAATAGGCGGAAATGATTTTAAAATCAGAATACATGGCGTTCCTTCCCGCCGGGTGGAACCCTCAACGCCTCCGGATTGAAGACCATACGCGTCCTGTTCCGTTTCCCTATTTGTCCGGCCGTTCGGATTTCCTCACAAAAACGTCCCTCGTGCGGGTCTGAGTATAGGGAAAGGGGGCCGTATGTGTCAAGGGACTTCACGGCGCAGGATGGGGTAAGCAAATGACAGCCGGTATGGAAATGAATTGTGGCAGCGGGGGGAGATATGGCCTGGCCGTCTTTTCGGTGATACCGTCACACAACATGTTGCCCGGGAAAGGAACTGGTCATGTCTCTGATGAGGCAGGAAAAGAGATGTATTATTTTAAAATCCATCGTATCCGTGCTATGAAAACAGGAGTGTTTTTCCATTCCATGCCAGTGGGTTTCACGAGGTGCCGTATGATTCTTTTCCCTGGAACAATCTGCCTGGTCCTGGTTGCGGCGGCCATGATGCTTCCTGTTTTATCATCTCCACAGGCTGAAGGTGCAGGACACGTGGCCATTGGCAGCGGTGTGGACGCTTCGGCTCTTGAAGCCGGTCCAGCCCGGGTGACAGCGGATCAATTCCTTGAAGCTGTTCAGAATGGTTTTCTGGACAACGTGAAAGAATGCCTGGACCGGGGGATCGACATGAACGTGCGCAACGAAAAGGGCGAATCCGCCCTTCATCTGGTGAAAGATGCCGCTACGGCTGAATACCTGATTTCACGGGGCGCAGACGTCAACCTGCCCGACAGGCAGTCCGGCATGACGCCGCTGTTTTTCCAGGAGGTGCCGATTGCCCGTCTACTGGTCGCAGCAGGCGCGAACGTGAATGCGAGAAGCCTGAAGGGAAACACGCCCCTTATCTGGTTCGCTTACAGTAGCTATCTGGAAGGCATTAAATACCTGCTGTCCGTCAACGCCGATCTTCATGCGGTCAATGATGACGGCAAGACGGTTCTGGATGTCGCCGAGGACTTTGGCAGCCCGGAATTGGTCGAATATTTACGTGAGGCAGGCGCGAAGAAGGGGAGCCAGAACAAGCCTTCCGAAATCCCGGAAGATGCCGGCCGGTCTCATGAGGGCAGGCCATAAACCAGGGGAGTGAATGCCGGCGTTGCCCGCGCTATTCTCAATATTTGATTCCCTGCTGTGTTTGTTCCTCGGATTCAACTCCGAGCAATCCCCTTTGGCCACCCGTGTCGGGTGTCCTCTCCGGCGTTTTCGGGGGCTCTTCCGTCGTCCAGCGGTATCCGCAACACTGCGCCAGGAAAAGCCAGTTTCGCTGACGATCTTTCTGAAGCTGTGCCATTTTATTCTTGATCATCGGTTTCAAGGTCTGGGTGTTCTTCCTGACATGTTCCATCTGCTGTGCCACCTCTTGCCGGCTTTGAAAGGCGCGGCTCAAGACGCCTTCCGCCTCCTGATAGGTCAGCGGAATAAAGGCTGTCCCGTTTCTTGTGAATCTTCCACGGACCGGATAATTCAACCCACGGTAATAAAATGCTTTCATTGAACTTACCCGGCTGACATACTGATTTGGGCTTTCCCCCTTCATCCTGGTGATCATGTACATCATCATAGTGCTGTTGTTGACCATGGGCTCCCAGCGATTGATGGTTTCATCAATCGCTTTATTCTCCTCTTTGGCCTGCTGGCACTTTTTTTCGCGCTCCTTGGCGTCCGTTGGGCAATAGATGGTGTCATCAGCCAGACAGGGGACAGCAAAACACACTAACAGAAGGAGGAGAAACATTTTTTTCATGTGCAATTCCCTTTCTTGAAACAAGAGATCGACCGAGTCGAGCACAGCTTGCGTGCGGCGAGCATCCGGTCGGCCGATGTAATATAGAAAGCGTGGATTTCTGTGTCAAGAAGTTTTGGCGCCACGACTTTATCCAGTCAACAAGTGAGCCGTGGGATAAGGGGCTTGCGGTTTTCGGATTCCTTCCTGTTGGAGTCAGGAGCCATCCCTTTGGCGAATAATTCCAGTTTTTAACTGGGATACAATCCGTAGTTGTCCAGTAGTGAAAAAGTTGCATCCTTCCTATATAGTCCCTGGAGAAAGATCCTTAAGGCCCTGCCGGACATGTGCACCTGTTCAACAAGGCCTGGGCCGGATTCAAATCCACTTTTGATTGGATTTTTTTACCAGAAACGGATCGGGGCAGAAAGGAAGGCCGTATGAAGGCAATTCAACCGCTGATGACTGAGTACGAAGATATCAAGGGCATATGTGATGTCCTGGGAACGGTGTATCAACAGTCGGAGGCCAGCGGAGACATGAAGAGAGATCACCTGGATGCAATTACGGAATACCTGAAGGTGTTTCTGGATAAATACCAGCAGCCGGGAATGTCGATGAATGACCGCACCGCAGCAGACAGGCTGCCTCACTGAGAAACCGCTTCCCGGTTCCGCCTCGCCGGCTTTGGCGGCGCTGCCGCTGCTCACCGTGTTGCCCTGCGGGAAGTGCTTATGCCTCCGTCATCAATCCTGCTCAGGCCATTTCGCTCTGGCCTCGCCTCGTTTCCCCGGCCGATCAGCCTGCCGCAAACCATGTTAAAATCCTTCATGAAAGGAGCCGAAAGGGTTGGCCGATACCCCCCCACTGCCACGTCGGGAAAAAGCCTCGTTTCTGCGGCTTTTTTCCTGCTCTTTCCGCAATGCCGTTGACTTCCCGTGGAAACGATCCCAGTTCAACATGGCCGGGTTTCCGGGGGCAGGGTCCATCGTGAAGCCCTTCAAGTTTCTGGAGGGATCTTAGCCGGCGGCGCATACCATTGCTCCCGCGGGACGACTTTGGGTTCCAGCGTGTCAGACCGGTAAGCAGGAGTCATGATCTGGACGCCGAACTCATTGAAGACGTCCAGGACCTGCCGATGCAGTTCCGTGTAGAGCCTGGTCATCTCCAGGGGATTATCGGTATAGACATTGAGTTCATAGAACACGGCAAAGTCTCCCAGCTCCTTCTGCAGAATAAACGGAGGAGGGGCTTTCAGCAATCCCGGGGTGCGATCTGCCGCCATGAGCAGCATGGCCTCCACCTGTCTCCAGGGGGTTTCGTAACCGATCCCGACCGTGGTATGCAGGATCAGCCCCTGTGTGTGGGCAAGAGAACTGTAGTTCACCACATTGCCGTTGAGAATCTGCGAATTGGGAATGCTCACTTCTTCGTTCTTCAGGGTGCGCAGATGGGTGACCTGCAGACGTGTCAGCGTCACGTCCCCCGTCACGTCCCCGATCTTCACCCGGTCTCCGATTTTGAACGCCCGGCGGTAGGTCAACATGTAACCGGCAATGATGTTCGAAACCAGAGAGGTGGAGCCCAGCGAGAACACGACACCGAGGAAGATCGAAATTCCCTTGAAGGCGGCAGACCCGGAACCGGGGATGTAAGGATAGGCTACAATCAGGGCGAAGGTAACGAGAGCGAAGCGGATGATCTTGTAGGTTGAGGGCGCCCAGTCCGGATCGAACCCGGCAAGCGTGACTCGCTCCTTGGATAGGGCATCAAAGAAGAGGCGTAGAAGCCTCAGGACAAAACGAAAGAAATAATAAAGAATTACAAGGATAAGGAGATTGGGGATCGCATCCAAAAACGCTTTTCCCATCTGGGTCAGCGGGCCGGTGATGAGATCGAGAAGGCGGTTGGCAAGGCCGCGCGTCCAGGGGAAGAGGGCGAGAACAAAATCCAGGTAGGCAAAGAACGCTGCCAGAATAACGACGAGGCGGATGGCATAAAGCATCCCCTGAATGGCCAGCCAGATCTGCTCCGCTCGGACGACCTTGAAGGACTGAATCTCGAGAGAACGAATCCGGCTCTTGACACGCCGGTCGAGAAATTCGGTGAGTTGCCGGCCAACCCGAAGCAGAAGAAAAATTCCAAGCAGCAGAAGGACCGTGGCTGCCAGGGCATAGAGGCATCCCTGCAGCAGCACGTCACGGCTGCGCATGTAACGGTAGTCGTTGATTGCCTGGCGGATCCTCGTTAAATGAACCTTGGCGAGATAGCTGCGATTCAAATGCTCCAGGAGGGCGTCCGAATCGGTGATGTTCATCAGCAGCCGGTTGCCGGCGAAGAGAGTGGTGATGTTGTCGGATTCGACGGAGCGCAACATGTCACTGCGGATGGATGTGTCGGCGGCAGTGGCCTCGATGCGGTTTTTGATTGCCTGAGCGCGCTGTCCGGCAGGAAACGACGACGCCCCGCGCACACGAAACAGCACCTCGCCGTCAATCTCGACCGGAGCCGTGACGGGTTCAGCTTCCGAAGCAGCGACATCGGCCATGCCTCTTCCATCAACGGCGGCGTCTGCAAAAAAAGCCGAAATCGCAAACAGGAGCAATAGGACCGGCAGAACGACGATCGTGCGGATCATTGCCATTCCCTCCCTATCGGGCGATATGATGCTTCATGCTTTCAGATAGCGATATTATAGCAAATGACGGCTCATTGATGAAATTGTTAAAAGGATCGTTCCGGCGTTTTTTAATGAACCGACCACAGGGGCCTGTCGCCTCGGGGAGGGGGTTGCATCCGTACCGTCTGACGTTTACCGTAACTCACAGCCCTTGAGCGGACCCTGCGGATGGTGCAGCCGACGGACCGCTTACCCGAAAACAGGCTTCAGACGGAAATGAAAGGATCGGGAGGCTGGTAATGTTCCTGCCGTCTCACAGCTCCCCGGCTCCAGAGAGACTCGGCCGTTGCTGAGCAGAAAGCGACGAGGAAGGACAATGGAGAGAAGATGGACCGGTTCATGGGCGAGGTGCTGTTGGCCATGACAATCTGTTGATCCTTGTGATGACGTCCATGGGCAGCGGTCCGTGCTGACCGGAAAGAAGGGCCTTTCAAGTGAGGCGCGTTGGCGCCTCAATCCCCTCACTCAAAAAGATCCATGAGATGGCGCACCTGCTGCGGCATTTCCGCTCTCTGGAGATGGTCCGCCAGGTTGATCATGCAGCCGGGGCAGGCCGTTACGACGATATCGGCAGAGGTGGCTTTCACGCTTTCCACTTTCCTGTCGGCGATTTTCTTGGTCAGATCATAGTGGTAAATGCTGAAGGATCCTCCCATGCCGCAGCAGCGGTCGGCGTTGGGCATTTCAACGTAGGTCGATCCCTGAAGAGCCTGAAGAATCCGGCGAGGCTGGTTGCGGATGTTCTGGTAGCGAACGAGGTGGCAGGGGTCATGCCAGGTGATGGTTTTACCCTGAAACTCCTTCCTCAGATGAAATTCTTGAGGCGGAATGTCCAGAACATCCACGAGAAATTCCGTCACGTCCTTGATCTTCTTCGAAAAATCCTCAAATTCCTTCCTCTGCTTGTCGTTTTCAGGAAGGTAGACTTTATAGTCCTTGAGGCTGGAACTGCAGGTGGCGCAGGTCGTGACGACATAGTCAAGGTCCTTGAAGGCTTCCATGTTCCTGTAAGCGAGCATTCTGCCCGTCTCTAAATCGCCGCTGAAATAAATGGCGGCGCCGCAGCAGCTCTGTGCTTTGGGAACAACGACTTCAATCCCGTGTCTGGTTAAAAATTCAATGGTTTTAAGGCCTGTTTCGGGGAAAATAAAATCGGTGGCGCACCCCATGAAATATCCCACCCGCATTCTGGGCGCCTTCGAATCCCAGGGCGGATTCACTTCCTGAACCTGATCCCGGAGGAGAACGCTGGAGATGGCCGGGATGTTCCTTCCTTGCCCCAATGCTTTAAGAAAATCAGGCAAGTGCTTCATTTTGCCCTGCTTTCCCGGTATCATCCACTGGAGTTTCGAGGCGAGTTTCACGGTCCATCCGAAAAGCCGGCGATTGGCCATCACGTGGCGGAAGATCAGCCTCTTGACAAGAGGAAGCCCCTGCTGCCGGACCTGCTCGGCTCTGGCCCCGACAATGACACGATCAACCTGGGTTTTTGCCGGGCAATTGACTGCGCAGGCCTTGCAGAGAAGGCATTTTCCGATGATGTCCATTGCCTGATCGCTGAGCTGCTGCCCGCCCTTTAGGACCTGCTTCGTCAGGAATATCTTGCCTCGAGCCGCGGAAGATTCCACGAGCTCTTCCTGGTAAATCGGGCAGAAGAAGGTGCAGAACCCGCATTTCATGCACTGGTCGACGTATTGTTCAATTTTTTTAAGCTCGTTCAAATCTTCCAACGCCTGTCTCGTTATCGGTTCAGTCCCATATCTTGCCGGGGTTCATGATGTTGTTCGGGTCAACCAGGGATTTGATGTTCTTCATCAGATCGGTAACGGTCGGTCCCAGGGCCCGTCGGAAAAACCGCTGCTTCTCCAACCCGATGCCATGCTCTCCGGAAAGAACCCCGCCCAGCTCGAGGGCCGCCTCGATAATTCCCTCGACGGCTTTTTCAGCACGTGCAAAATGTTCCCTGTCCTTGATATCCGTCAGAACCGAGGGATGAAGGTTGCCGTCCCCGGCATGGCCCATGACCACAATTTCAAGATCGTATTTTCTGGATAACTCCCGGCACTTCCGGATCAGAGCGGGAATCTGGCCGCGGGGGACGGTGACGTCTTCCGCCAGGACCGTGGGGGCCCTGCCGAAGATCATGGCAAATCCGGCGCGGCGGGCCATCCAGAAGCGATTCGCCTCGTCCTGGTCCCTGGCGGGCCGCACCTCCCTGGCTCCGTTCATCCTGGCGATTTCAATAATCTTATCCGCTTCTTTTTCAACAGCTTCCGCCATTCCATCCACTTCAAAGATCAGGACCGCATCGGCCTCCCCGGGCAGTCCCAGGGGAGAGGCTTCTTCGATGCGGTGAATAAGCCAGTTGTCCAGAAGCTCGATCTTGGCCGGGGTAACGCCGCTTTTCAGCACCAGGGAGACGTTCTCGCCGGCGACGGCGACGTCGTCGTAAATGGCCAGGATCGTCTTTTTCGCGGGGGGGATTGCATTGACCTTGAATTCCGCCTTGGTGATGATGCCGAGCGTCCCTTCAGAACTGCAGAAGAGCATCGTCAGGTCGTATCCCACAACGTTCTTTACGGTGCGCCCTCCCAGCTGAATGATCTCGCCTGTGGGCAGAACAACTTCCAGGCCCAGGAGATACTGCTTCGTGACACCGTATTTGACGCCGGCGGGTCCTCCGGCGTTTTCCGCCACAATGCCCCCGATGGTCGCAGCCAGAAAACTCTGGGGATCCGGGGGAAAGAAGAGCCCTTCCGCGGCGAGGCGGGTGTTGAAATTCATCAGGACTACTCCGCATTCGACCGTTGCCGTAAAATTTTCCCTGTCGATGTTGAGGATTTTGTCCATCTTGGTGGTGCACAGCACAATGCCGCCCAGGACGGGAATGGACCCGCCGCTGACATTCGTTCCACCGCCTCGCGGCGTCACGGGGATCCTGTGGGCGTTGGCCAGTTTCATGATGGCGGATACCTGTTCGGCGGTCCGAGGGAAAACGACCACATCGGGTTCATGGGTCCACTGTGATGTTCCATCATAGGAATAGGTCTTCAAAATTTCCCTGGCGGTGAGGACATCTTCCCTGCCCAAGATATTCTGCAGTTCAACGAGAACGGATTCGCTGATCATGGCTGCTTCCTTATGAAATCCCTACGTTAAAAAAGCGGGATCGTAGGTTGAAGTAAATGGGCCGTGAGGCTGGTCGGGACAAAAAGAGGCTGAGTGAAGAATGAACAGTCCGGAAGGATGAGCGTTTTTTTCGGCGCGTGCACGCTCACCCTTCCAAACAAGGAATTCAGGAACAGGGTCGTGGGTTACTTGTCTTTGAAGTTCGCTTTCCGCTTTTCCAGCAGGGCCGTCATCCCCTCGAGCTTGTCTTCGGATGCGCTCGCTAAGGCAAAGCTGAGAATTTCAAAATCAAGCCCGCTTCCGAGATCGACGTTCTGTCCGGCATTGATGGCAGCCTTGGCCATCTTGAGGGCCACTTTGGGCTTCGATGCCAGCTTTTCCGCCAGCTCCATCGCCGCCTTGTCAACGTCCTCAAGGGGAACCACCTTGTTGACCAGGCCATAGCGCTCGGCTGTCGCTGCGTCAATCATATCCCCTGTCAGGATCATCTCCTTGGAGCGGGCCGGACCGATCAGCCGGGTCAATCGCTGCGTTCCGCCGGCGCCGGGAAGGATGCCCAGGTTGATTTCCGGCTGACCGAACTTGGCATTTTCCGCTGCAATTCTCAAATCGCAGGCCATGGCCAGTTCACATCCGCCTCCCAGAGTCAGCCCCTTGATGACGGCGATTACGGGGAGAGCATACCTGTTGAGGCTTTCGCAGGCCTTGCGGAAGCCCTGGCAGAAATCGTAGAGTTCCACGGGGGTCAGGTTCACCATTTCCTTGACATCGGCGCCTGCCGCAAAAGCTCTCTCGCCAACGCTGTTGACAATAACGACCTTGACGTTTTCGTCCGCTTCGATTTCACTTATGGCTTCCGTGATTTCCCGGAGGATGACGCTGTTCAGTGGGTTCATCGGAGGCCGGTTGAGCGATATGGTGGCGATTCTGCCTTCAATGTTCAAAAGGATCATTTCATATGCCATCTCTAAAACCCCCTTGCCTATTCGTATTTGTACCAGCCCGCGCCGGTCTTTCGGCCCAGCTGGCCCGCCTTCGTCTTCAGCTTGAGGGAGAGGGGAGAATTCCAGCGGACTTCACCGGTTTCGGCGAATAAATAATCCAGGATGTGCTTGTTGATGTCCGCACCCACCAGATCCATCAGCTCAAAGGGGCCCATGGGGTAGTTCAGGCCGAGCTTGACCGCCTTGTCGATGTCTTCCATGGTGGCTACGCCTTCCTCGTAAAGCTTCAGGGCCTCCACGGCCGAGGCCATCATGATGCGGTTGACGACGAAGCCGGGGGCATCCTTCTTGATGTCGACGGAGATCTTGTTGAGCTGTTTGGTGAAGTCTTCCGTAGCCTTGACGGTCTCGTCGGAGGTGAAATATCCCCGGATGATTTCGACCAGCTTCATGACCTGAGGAGGATTGAAGAAATGCATGCCGACGACCCGGTCCGGCCGTTTGGTGGCGGCGGCAATTTCAGTCAGGGACATGGACGAGGTATTCGATGCCAGAATGGTGTCCGGACGGACCACCGAATCGAGTTTTGCAAAGGCATCCTGCTTGATCTTCAGGTTTTCGATAATGGCTTCGATGACAAAGTCGCAGTCGGCAAAATCTTCCATCTGGACGGTTTTCTTGATTCTTCCGATGGCGGCCTTCGCCTCCGCTTCCGTCATTTTTCCCTTTTTGATGGAGCCGGCCATCAGCTTTTCCATCCGGGCAATCCCGCCGTCGACAAACTTCATATCAATATCGCCAAGAACGATTTCAACGCCAAGTTGAGCCGCATGCTGGGCAATCCCGCCGCCCATGGCGCCGGCGCCAAGAACACCAAGTTTTTTTACCGTCATTTGCATAAACCTCCTCTGAGCTGATATTTTACGGGGTTATACATTCATAGAAACAGAGCTGTCAAGGCTTTTATCCTGAGAGAGGCGGGTGCGGAGCTTATGCCTGTCCGGCAGAAACTCCACGGCACCAGGCGGCGGCGATCCAGTAAACAATGTAAAACGGGAAGGTATTGTGGTAAAATGAAAGGCAAAGAGGTGGAAAACAGGATGCCGGGCCTGATCTGCAGCCGCTGCGGACGGGTGGAAAATCGCATTGCAGGACGGACGGAGAAGAAAGCCATGTCCAGGGAAAGGGTCAGCCGGAGACAGAAGGACATATCCCGCTTACAGAGGGAGAATAAGCGGTTTGTCAAGGACAGGATCCGCAGAAGAAACAGCGGCAGGAAAAGCGGATCGTAACGCCTGGCGGAATTTTTCCGCATGATCCGTGCTTGAAGAATGCCATCCGCAAAGGCGACGCAAAGACAGGAAAACCATGCAGCGGGCTGAAGATCGATGCCCCGATACCAGGGAACGCAACCAGAGGGATATGACCATGACGTTACAACGTATATTTTCCGATCAGGATAAGGCTCAGATTGAGGAGCGGGGATTGTCTGTTGAGCAGGCGATGGAGCAGATCAGGATTTTTCGGGAAGGGGCGGCTCCTTTGAAATTGAATCGTCCCTGTACCCTCCAGGATGGGATCTTCGTCGTCGGCGAGGAGGAGGGCGGGGAGCTGGTCCGTCTCCACGAGGAAGAAGCCCGGGCCGGGCGGATGCTGAAGTTTGTTCCCGCTTCAGGGGCGGCCAGTCGCATGTTCAAGGACTGGTACCGGATTCTGGATGCCGGTGGACTGCAGGATGAGGATTCGAGAACGAAATTTTTGAGGGATCTGAAAAAGTACGCTTTTTTTGAAGATTTGAAATCCGTCTTGGCCAAAGCGGGGAGGAATCTCGATGACCTTTTGGAAAAAGGAGATGTCTGCCCGATCCTGTCAACGGTTCTGGCCGCGGACGGCCTCAGCTACGGTCAACTGCCCAAGGCGCTTCTGAAGTTTCACTTATCTCCGGAAGGCTCGCGGACGGCTATTGAAGAACATCTTGTGGAAGCGGCGCTTTATGTCAAGGATGCTCAGGGAAGGTGCCGTGTCCACTTTACGGTTTCTGCCGAGCACGAAGGGGCGATTCAGGAATTTCTCAGGCGGATTGACGAGATCTATGAGAAACGGTGGAATGCGTCATTCGATCTGTCCCTTTCCATCCAGCATGCCCATACCGACACCATTGCCGTCGATCTGGAGAAGGCCCCTTTCCGCGATCTGGATGGTTTCCTCGTGTTCCGTCCCGGAGGCCACGGTGCACTGCTGGAAAATCTGAATGCCCTGGATGGAGACATCGTCTTCATCAAGAACATCGACAATGTCGTCCCCGATTCCCTGAAGCCGTCAACGGTGTTGTACAAACAGATTCTGGGGGGATACCTCATACGGCTGCAGAGGAGAATCTTCTCCTATGCCGCAAGGTTGACCGAAGGCGGACTAACCGAAGACGAGCTCTCCGAGATCATCGCATTCTGTCGGAGGGATCTGTGCCTCTCCTTCCCACCGGCTTTCAACGGGGCTTCACTCTCCGAACGATGCAGACAGGTTTTCCAGCGCTTGAACCGTCCCTTGCGGGTTTGCGGTGTTGTCAGAAACGTCGGCGAACCGGGTGGCGGCCCTTTCTGGGTTGAGGACGAAACCGGCGCGTTGTCCCTCCAGATCGTTGAGGAGATTCAAGTGGACTCGAACTCCGAGTCACAGCGCTCCCTCTGGCGGGCTGCAACCCATTTCAACCCCGTGGATCTGGTCTGCGGCGTCCGGGATTACTTGTCTAGGAAGTTCGACCTGCGGCAATTTGTGAATCCCAGGGCGATTTCCATTGCCCGGAAAACGGAAAAGGGCAGAGAATTGTATGCGCTGGAACTCCCGGGGTTGTGGAATGGCGCCATGGCCGACTGGAACACCGTGCTGATCGAAGTGCCCCTGGAGACGTTCAATCCCGTCAAAACAGTTGAAGATCTCCTTCGACCGCAGCACCAGGAGAAATGAAGGGGGGCTCGTCGATCGGTTCTGGGCTCCGCGGCAAAGAAATGCACCCCTCTGCCCTTCGATGATCGGGGAAGCAAGGATGGATCAGGACGGATCGGACAGCGAAGCCGCGTCCGGGGAGCAAAACATAAAAACCCCGGCCGGAGGCCGCCTGCAGAAGGCGCGTCCGGTCGGGGTGGCTGTCGGTTCCGTAATTCAACGGGATGAATTGTGCGAACGTTCAGTGCCCCGCCTGCTTCTGCGGGGATCCCCGTTATTTGAAATCTTCACAGCTTTCACAGATGTTCCTGCATCCCCCGAACACACCGCCTTTCCAGTGCTTCAAGAGTTCCGAATTCAGGATGTAGCCGGAACCGAAGGTGGAGTGAACGTAGTCGATGCTGATGGGCTTTGCCTTTTCAAAAAGAGATTTTTCCACGAGAAACCTCACGCCTCTATCGGTAAAAACCTCATCATCCTCCTTCTTATCATCCATAGCCATCACAAGAAATGGACCTCGCCATCCGCCTTCAGAGACCAGGATCCTGATAGGCCTGACATTTTTTTGTTCTTCAAGGAACTGTTTGATCTTTTTCGATGCGTCTTCGCTGACTTCAAACATATAGGGCTCCTTTCCGTAAAATGTTGTTATTCTTCTTTGTAATGACTATTTGTTACCTCTAATGACATATTATGTGTTAATCCGACACTTGTCAAGCTCCGTCTATTTCAAGCGGAGCACATCCATGTCCTCCGGGGGCAAACGACAACATCGGTATTGCATGATAAGAATGGGAATTTTTGAGCCTGTCGGAAAAGGCGAAGGGCTGTTCCTCGAGGAGTGTTCAACGAAAGGCCCTTCGCAGGGTACAGGTTATATGAAGAGGAAAAACAGGGGGCGCTAAATTCTCCAGGTGGCGATGATTTCCGGTGAGGCTGCCGTAACGTCGACAAAAGAGGTCCGGCTTTCACATAGGCAGGTCACGGTGACGTCGGCATCCCTTGGGGCATCGCTGTAACGGGCGCAAATTGCCGCAGCCAGATGCAGCACTTCAGCGCTGCCGCCCCCGGGAATCAGAACGGTGGGCCCCCGGAAAGAGGTCATGTAAACCGTGACATCCCCTTTCTCCGTCAACTTCTGGATTGTTTCATTATCATTGCGGTTTCTGCCCACCACGATTTTGGTTGATTCGTTCAAACGGAAGTGGCGGCCGACTTTCAAAAGTTCAATATCCCGGCGGGAAAAATCTTGTTTGTGGCTGAAAAGATCCTTAAGCCGTATGGTGAACATCGGATCGGTGAGGAGGCAGCCGCCGGCAGGGGGGTCGTAATCGGATATTCCGTAGTAATCGGCCAGTTCGATCTGTATTTTCCGGCCCCGTCCCGAAATGTCCAATAACCTGTCACGCTGAACGATCCCCTCTCGTTCCGGCCTGGTTTCAGGCAGCAGCCTGGCGGACAACGGCCTCAGGAGATCATCGCGATATCCGGAATTTTTGGCAATCACTTCGAGCATCTGCTTTCCCTGGGACATGGGCCGCTGTCCAAGAACTTCACCCGTGAAGATAAAATCCGCTCCCAGTTCAGCCATTCTATCCCCCGCCGTTTTGATCATCAGGATGTGGCAGTCGATGCAGGGGTTCAGGTTCTTTCCGTATCCGTACCTGGGGGAAAGAAGCATCCGCAGATGTTCGTCGGTAATGTCCAGAACGGTCAGGGGAAGGCGGATTTGCGCGGCGGCGCGGCGGGCTTTCCCTGCGCTGAAGAAGGGGGTTTCAAAGGTGATCCCCAGGACATCGATTCCCTGATCCTGGATGACCTTGACGGCAAGGATGCTGTCAAGACCTCCGGAAAATACGGCAAGCCCCCGGGTCATCAATATTGAACCAGTTCCACATTCCAATCCTTATGAAGCAGGGAATAAAGATTGGGGTCCAGGCTGCAGTCGACAAGAAACAGGGGACTGCGGTTCGGCCGTTCAATTTTCAAGGCGGAGAGGGTGACGGTGATCGTCGCTTTTCTGCCCCGTTCGGCGATATAGAATGCGTAACGTTTATCGAAGGCGTCGGGAAGGGAAAGCGCCGAAAGAACCTGGCTGAGATTGGCCTTTTTGGAAAGCCGGGTATTGACCAGGAGGACCTCCTTTTTCTGCTTCGACAGGACCTCCAGAAACTGCCGAGGGGGCTTTTTCGTAAACATGAGGATTTCGCGTGACTCTGTTTTAAGGAGAATATCGGGTTTCAGCGACAGATGAAATCCGGCGCTGCTGTTGTCCAGGAGCCTGATCTCCTGGTTTCTTGCAGGGCTGTAGCCCAGTTCAGTCAACAGGTTAAAGATCAAATCCATCCGGTCGACGGCGTCAATCGATTTCGGCTGCAGGGTTGGAGGAGATTTGTCGGCAGGTGGTGGGAAGGAAATCTCTCCATTGACCACTTCCGTGAATTGAAACCCTTTTTGGGAGGCATATTGTCTGATCTGCCCGGGAAGGAGGCGCGTTTTGTCGGAAACCAGGAGAATGCCATGAAAACTAGGTCTGTCCGCCGTGGGGTTTTTTGTTGTGATGATCCAGTCGAGATTAATCAGCACCTGCGGATTCCTCTCCAACAGGATTGGTTTGAGCCCCCTTCGCATGGAATAGGAGCCCGAGGCGTTCATGATTTCCTGGAGAATCAGGAAGATATCCTGGGACGGTTTGACCTTGAGGACGGAATAGTTTTTCCAGTTCGCTTTAATCAGCCTCTGCAGAGAGTCCGGGATCCTGTTTCCAAAATCCAGCAGAATGGTGCTGCCGTCGTCAAACTCCACCACCGGGATGGCGCTGCAGTCAATCGTAACCCGCCCCATCTGCGGCAGGGGAAGAAAATAACTGCCTTTCTGATTCAGATTTCCGTGGCTTCTGCCGAGAAGCTGTTTCAGGAGAGCCATGTCCTTGTCGGGCGGGAGGATGGGCTTGATCTCCACCCTTCTCTTTTCGGCGTTCTGTTCGGGCTGAACGGCCGGTGAAGACGTCAGAAGGCTGATGGCCGGCAGCATGATCGTCTGGCCGATCGAAATGCGGCTGAGGTTCTTGAGCCCTGGATTCACCTGGCTGACAATCCGCAAAGCCTTGTGGGCTTCGGCTTCTTGAAGCTTTAACTGATGCTTCAGGATCCGAATGATGGAATCCCCCTTTTTGACCTGGTATGGGACGACCTGACCGTTCTGAGCCGGTGCAGGGGCAACGGACTCCTTTCCTTCTTCTGCCAGGACGGGAAGAAGAATCGTCTGGCCGGGGTAAATCCTGTGAAGGTCCTTCAAGTCCGGGTTCAGTTCTCTGATGAGCGTGTAGCGGTGCGCGGAGTTCTTGAGAAATTGCTTGACGATCCGATCGATGCTGTCCCCCTTCCGGACTACATACTCCTGAGTTGTCTTTCCGGTTCCCGCGGTTTTGCGGAGCACCATATGGGCCGTATCTTCCTTGGCTTCCGAAGTGGGGATAGGCTGTGTCAGAAGAGACCAGGACCCTAGAATCAAGAACAGCAGAAGGCATTTGTTCATGTAAGTATCCTCAAGTCGTGGTCAATGACAGGTCATTCCAATGGTTGCTGAATATCGCCGGGCAGCGGTTTAGAGGCGATGCGGAAAGAACGCCGCATCCGTGAAGAAGCCGACAGGACCGCCAGCCGAGAAGGTGTTTCCATATGGAGTTGACACGATCGACATGGCCATGACCGCAAAAGTTAAAGTGCCTGAAGTACATATCGAACTTGTAGAGGAATGTCAATTTTTTGAAGTCAAGGCAACGACAACTTCATGTTTGCAAGATTTAGTTAAATGTTATAGGAAATTCAAGGATTATTTAGGGAATTCCTTGCAGGCAGGCCGCATTACCCGGATATTCAGGCGCTGGAATTCCCGCAGAAACAGGGCATCATTTCAGCCGCATTTCATTCCACAGCGGACGAACGGGCTGCGTGGCCGAGACTCCGCCTGCAGCGCCGTGAAGAGGTGGTGAAGCCGCCGGACCGGACCGGGACAGGAATGAAGAGGTTCGAAACACAAAGAAAAGAAGGGGGTTCGCCGTGGCTAAAGAGGATCAAGCAGCCTTTTTGAAGGAAGTGCAGACGCGGTTTGAAAAAAGGGTACGGGAAAATGAAGTGGCCGTCATTGAGCATTGGAAGGATCAACTGGACAGGATTGTGGCCATGAAGCCCGAGGGGATTGCCGCTCTGCAGCTCCAGGTTAAAAAAGTGTCGGAAATGATGGCCAATCGGATCAAGACGTTGAAGAAGGATGCGAAGTGAAAGAGATCGTGAATTTTCTGTTTGAAGTCGGCATGCTGCAGAAGACTCCGCGGACGGGTTTTCAATTTCTCGGTTCGGGTTGTGAATCTGTTGCGGAGCACATCCTCCGGACGATTTTCATCGGTTATACCCTCTGCAAGCTGGAGCAGGACATTGACGAGCGCCGGGTGTTAAAAATGTGCCTTTTCCATGACCTTCCCGAAGCCAGGACAGGCGATATGAACTACGTGAACAAAAAATACGTGACGGTGGACGAAGGCAAAGCGGTCCGTGAGCTGACGGACACCCTCTTCTTCGGGGAAGAGATCAAGGCATGCATTGATGAATTCAACGAGGGAAAGACCCGGGAGTCTCTCATTGTCCGTGATGCGGATCAGCTCGCCTTGATTCTTCAGTTGAAGGAATACGGGGATCTTGGTAATAAATACAGTAGAGAGTGGATTACCTTCGCCATTCAACGCCTCTGCACGGACAGCGCGCGTGAAACGGCGAATCAGATCCTGGAGACGGATTCCTCCGACTGGTGGTTTCAGGATAAGAGTGATTGGTGGATTAACGGAAACAAGGGAAAATATTCCAAGGGGGCAGACAGCGCAAGATGAAGGACGATCGTAATCGAGAGCTTTTCCCTGCCGGCAGCGGCAGAACCGGCCAGAGGCGAACCAGGGTCTTTTCTTTCACCGTCGGGGTATGGTTTTCATGGCTTTTTCTTGTGGCGGGATGTGTCACAGTCAATCAGGAGCAGGCGGAATCCCATATGAACATAGGGGTCGCCTATATGCAATCGGGGGAATATAACTCCGCACTGAAGGAGTTGCTCAAGGCGGAGAAGCTGGGGGAAGCGAATCCAAAGATCCACTACCTGCTGGGGATCGCCTACAGCGGCAAAGGGCTTCAGGAGCTCGCCATCGCAGAGATGAAAAAAGCCATCAGCCTGGATAACAACTACTCGGAGGCGCACAACTTCCTAGGGACGATCTATCTGAACATGGAAAAGTGGGATCTGGCCATAGAATCCTTTGAAAAGGCCCTGGCCAACATCCTTTACGACACACCGGCAAAAGCTCATTACAATATGGGGCTGGCCTATTACCACAAGGGGAGTTATGCGGCCGCACTGCAGCAGTACGGCCTGGCGAGCACACAGAACCCTGAACCCGCCGATTTGCCATTTCTCGAAAAGAACTGGGGAATCGCCCTTCTCGCCTCCGGGCGTCCCCATGAAGCCCTCAAGCATTTGCAGAAGTCGGTAGAATTGGTTCCCGCCCTGGCAGAGTCCTATTACTGGATCGGGCAATGTTTTGTCGAGCAGGGAAACAGGGAGAAGGCGAAAGAGGCGTTCCAGGAGGTGATCCGGCTGGCGCCCGATACGGAGTGGGGTGAAAAATCCAGAAAGAAGATCCGGGAACTGTCCTTCCGTCGCTGACCTGCGGAAGATGCCTGCTCTCATCCGTGGTCGCGGCAGGTATGCCGGAAAAAGAATCGCCGTTTGCATCAAGGAGAACATGTGTCATGATGAAGAAAGAAAATGTCTGGTGTTGTATCATTCCTGTACTTGTCGCCATCTTCGTTCTTTCTGCCTGTACAAGGTATGAAAGGCAGGTGGTTCCCTTCAAAGTCCCTGCCGCCTACCCCAATGTCCAGTCGGCGGCCGGTGCTCAGATTGCCTCACGGTCCTATGATGACAACCGGGAGGCCCAGAATGCATTCGGCTTTGACATCCGCGGCGCCGGAATCCTTCCTGTTCAGGTTGTTTTTGACAACAAGGGGCCCTCGCCCCTGGAGATCATTCCGGAACAGACCTGGCTGATCGATGAAGAAAGCAACATGTGGCCGATTCTTGACGCGCGGATGGCGTATGACCGGATCGAGAAGGCGACCAAATTCGGAAAGGTGGCCCCTGAAGCGGCGACCACGGGCTTGCTGGGTGGTGCGGCGGGGGCCCTTCTTGGAGCAGCCGTCGGCATCGTCACAGGGACCAATGTCGGGGAGGCATTGGGGAAGGGTGCGGCCATCGGAGCCGCTGCCGGAGCAACCCTTGGAGGAATCAAGGGGATGACCGATGCTGACGTCCAGCGGGAAATCAACGAAGATCTCGCTACCCGTTCTCTGGAAAAAAGGGCCATCCAGGCGGGAGAAATCGCTCATGGATTCCTTTTCTTTCCCGGGGAGGCGAAAAAAGCCCGGGAGCTTCGGCTGATGGTGCGGGACATCGAAACGGGCAAGACGTTCCGGCTCTTCATGCCCCTGTGACAAAAAAAAGATAAAAAACGAACACGCTGCGCAAACAGTCCAGGGCGATCCGGGCCTGGAACCCCTCCATCGACGTTGGGAAGGATGAGTCCCCGCCTTTTGTTCTGAAGAATGCTTTTCCATATTATATCAGACACATCGGGTTATTTTATGCTCCTGAAATTCAAGAGGATCATGGCGGAAATCCTCAGCCGAATTTTTAAGTTTGGCTTAAGGAATTAGCTGATAAAAAATAAGGTTGACATAATGAGTTTTCTTATGTTAACCAAGCGCCCATGAGAAAATACAGAAAGCAGTGTTTCAGTGTTTTATCATGCCTCATCATTATCTTTCTGGGCTTCCCTGATCTTTCCGGTTCAGAGGCAATAGCCGGGGAAAGTAAAGCGTCCGAAGCAGTCGTCTGCAAAGTTGAGCAGCACTTGAAGGATAAGAAGGCAAAACTGGGCGGTAGAAATCTGCGGGCTGTTGCCCAAACCGTCTGCAGAGAATCGCAGATTCGCAATGTGGATTACCGCCTTGTTCTTGCCGTGATGGAAGTGGAGAGCAACTACAGGCATGATGCCGTTTCACCCGACGGCTCAAAAGGAATTATGCAGCTGAAGCCGTCAACAGCCCGGGGAATTGTTCGAAAGGCCGACCCCGCAAGCAATGGCTCTTTAGATCTCTTTGATCCGAGAACAAACATCAAAATCGGCGTGTATTTTTTATCGCAGCTGCTTGATGAATTCAAAACGCTCCGGAAGGCTTTATATGCCTATAACGTGGGGCCGTACCGGGCAAAGCGACATCTGGCCAGGATGCCGGATCACAAAGATCCGAACAGCACGTTTACCCAGCGGGTCATCAGTGCCTTTCAGAGCAATCGTTTAACCCTGCCTGCCATCTAGTCCTTTTTTTCCAGCTTCTTCAGCAGGTTCGCCATCTTGTCCAGCTCCTCCCCGTAAGAGCCCCAATTCCCGCGCTTCAGAAAATCCTGGGCCCGTCGATAATGCTCCAGAGCCTTAAGGCCGATTCCCCGGTCCGTTTCTTCTGAAACGGACCCGCTGCCTTGAACGGCTGCCGTCCGAGGCTCAGCAGTCGGCGTCTCGCCGTCCCGGGAAAGTTTTCCCCCGAAAATCCGCTGAAGGGACAATTCCAGGTTTTCCTCCATGGCGATGGCATTGCCGTAAGCGGCAATAACTCTCTTCAATTCGGGAAGCTGGCCTTTTTCCGCCGCCAGGTAGAGGGAACTGACGTAAAGAAGCGATTTTTCAATCGGGATCACGAGAAGACTGCCCCGGATCACCTGTGAACCGCTTTGGTTCCAGAGAGAAATCTGCTTGGAGATTTCCGTATCCTGATCAATGCGGGCTTCGATCTGGCGTGTTCCGTAGACGAGTTTCTGCTTCGGAAAATGGTAAACGATCATTTTCCCGTAGTTTGGTGCATCGCAGCGGGCGGCCATCCACGCCGAGAGGTTATCCTTGTTGCTGGGTGTGAACGGAAGCAGGAGGATGTATTCCTCCCTGCTTTCCTCTGGAAGCTTCATGATGGTGTAATAAGGCTCCATCTCTTCATTGTTCTCCGCACCGAATTTACGGGGGATGGTCCAGAGGTCTTCCTTGTTGTAAAAAACCTGAGGGTCTTCCATGTGGTAGGTTCGGAGCATTCTGGCCTGGATGGACATCATGCCGGCGGGATAACGGATATGACTCAGGAGATCTGCCGGCATTGCGGAAAGGGGACGAAAAACGCCTGGAAACATGCGGGCATAGGTCTTGATGATCGGATCGTTGAGATCGCTGATATAAAGCTGAACCGTTCCATCGTAGGCGTCAACGGTCGCCTTCAGGGAATTGCGGATGTAGTTGCCGATGCCGGCAACGGGTTCGGAATAGGGAAACCTGGTCGTGGTGGTGTAACCATCGACGAACCAGACAAGCCTGCCCTCCTTGGTAATGACGAGATAGGGGTCTTTATCGAGGCGGATGAAGGGCACAATCCGGGCAATCCGTTCCTCGATGTCCCGATAAAACATGATTTTGCTCTTCGGGGTAATGTCATCGGACAGCAGGATCGTCAACGAACCGAAGCGAGCCGCGAAAAGCAGCTTCTTCAAGAAGGAGAGAGGCACCCCTCCCTTGCCGTCGTAGCGGGAATAGACGTTCTTGTCCCCCACGGGATAATCGAACTCAGGCCTCTTCGTGTTGACAAAGACATAGTCATTGGATTTTTCCCCGTAGTAGATCTTTGGCTGTTTGACGACGACGGAGGTGGTAGAAACCGGCGGGATATCACGAATAAAAAATTCGGGAAGCCCCTCCTGGGAAATTCGGTTGACCGGACCCATGACAACGCCGTAACCATGCGTATAGGTGAGGTGCTCATTGACCCAGCTTCGCGAGGGCAGCGACGCGTAGGAAATCTCCCGGGGTGAAAGCATGATCTGGCGATACTCCCCGTTGATGATGTAGCGGTCATTATCGACATCAAGGAACTTGTAATACGTCCGGATCTCCTGCATCTGGCTGTAGGTCTGTAAAAGGGGGCCATGGTTCCACAGCCGGATGTTCTTGATGGTCAGAGAATTCTTCACCAGGTCCTGCTGGGTCAGCGTATTGTCCGCCGGAAATTCGCTGTCCTCTATATGATTGAGTCCGTAGGCGATCCTTGTATACCGGATATTGTGTTCGAGATAGGGCCGCTCAAGAACAATCTCGTTGGGGACAACCTTGAATTTCTGGATGAAGGAAGGATACAGGCCCCGGCCGATCACCATGACCAGCAACAGGAGCAGCACGGAGACTGCCGGTATCCGCCAGGACTTCCCGAAGGCAAAGGCGAAAAGAGAGGCTCCACAGAGGATGCTGAGAACCATGAGCAACCGGAGGACCGACAGCTGGGTTGTTGTATCGGTATAGCCGGGACCGAAGACCACCCCCCGCTTTGTAAACAGCACCTCCATCAGTTGAAGCCAGAAGCCGAAAGACCCCAGGAAAAAAAGCAGGGCGATCAGGATGAGAAGGTGCGTCTTTGCCGCGGGGAGAACATGGAATGTTTTCGGCGGGAAAAACAGAAACGAGCGGCGGAGAAAGTAGAGAATGCCCGTAGCGACGGCAGTAAGGATCAGGGTTGAAAAAAGCCAGGAAGAAAGTTCCTGAAGAAGAGGCAGCCGAAAAGCAAAAAAACCGATGTCATAGTGAAACAGGGGATCCTTCAGATCAAAGGGGACCGCATAAAAGAAACTCAGGATGCTTTTCCAGAGATAGGCCGCTTTCATGGCGGCAGCGTAACTGAAGAGAAGAGAGAGCAGAAAAATGATCGTACGAAGCGGACCCAGGGTGGGCAGTCGATGGGGATGGGGGAAGGAGCCCTGCTGGTCGGTCACGCCGGACGGCGGCGAAAGGCGGTCGGCCAGGTAAAGATTGAAGAAGAAGATCACAAAAAACAGCGCACCGAAAAAAGCGGCTGAGGCAATGGAACTCCAGAGCGTCACGGTGAAAATCGGCTCGTAGCCGACTTCCTGAAACCAGAACCAGTCGGTGAGCAGACGGATGATCTGCCAGAAGAAGCTGATGCCGATAAAGGCGGCCAGAAAGAAAATCAACCCTTTGTAACTGCGGGTCCCTGTAGACGGCACCTTTAGACCAGGCATTGTGATGTGTTCTCCTCAAGGGCTTTACCGCTCAATTGGCCGCAGGCGGCCAGAATGTCGCGCCCCCTGCTCGCCCTGATGATGGCGGTGAAATGATGTTTTACCAGAATCTGCTGAAAGGCCAGGACGGTATCCTCCGAAGGGGACTTGAAGGGGCACCCGGGGAATTCATTGAATCGGATGAGATTGAGTTTGCAGCGGATTCCCCTCAACAGGCGGGAGAGCATTTCTGCATGGGCCGGTGACGCGTTGACGCCGTCGATCAGGATGTATTCGAAGGTCAGCATGCGGCGGCCCGGCATGGGATAATCACGGCATGCTGCAAGAAGGCTTTCCAGGGGATACTTCCAGTTGACCGGCATGAGCTGGTTCCGGACCGCATCGTCCGGGGCGTTGAGGGAAACCGCCAGGTTGATGCAGATGTCCCGCCCCAGTTGCCGGATCATGGGAACCACACCGCAGGTGGAGAGGGTGATCTTCCTGTTCGAGAAGCCGAAGCCGTAATCCGAGGTAAGGATGCCAAGGGCCTTCAACGTGTTTCTGTAATTGGCCAGGGGTTCTCCCATCCCCATCAGCACGATGCTGCGGACGTTGGGCCCTTCCGGCAGAGAAGAGAGGATGATCTCCAGCTGACCGGTGATTTCCGAAGGTCTGAGGTTGCGCCTGAACCCCTGCCGGGCGGTCAGGCAGAAACGGCATCCCATGCGGCACCCGACCTGCGTGGAGATGCAGGCCGTCCAATGGTTTTTGCCGGGAATCAGGACGCTCTCGATAAAGAGGTCGTCTTCCAGGCGAAAGAGGATCTTCTTGGTTCCGTCCTTTGAAGCCTGGATTTTTTCAATTTCGGGGAGTCCAATGAAGGCGAGTTCCTCCATCTGGCTGCGGAATGGTTTGGAGAGGGTGGTCATTTCCTCGAAGGATTGCACACCGCCCCCGGAGTACAGCCATTTCATGATCTGCCGGGCCCGGTATCGCTCCTTTCCCAGACTTGAAATCAAGGCTTCGATTTCTTCAAGAGACAGATCTCGGATATTGATTCGTTTCATAGCCAATACGATGATTGCAGTCTTTCCGGCAGGATGCCGTCTTTTGCGGCACCCGGGGCCTTTCCTGTTGATGTTACCGCTGCGCCAGCCTTTTTTCCAGGTTGGCTGCGATGGCGTTTATAAAACCCGGGGTGTCGACTTTGCGGTTGTGGGGGCTCGGTTCGGCGACGAGGAGCAGATCTCCCGTCAGGCTCCCCCCTTCGATCGTTTCCAGTGTGGCGGACTCCAGCATGTCCGCAAAAAGGGCGACTTCCGGTGTGGAATCGAATTCGGCGCGTTTTCGCAGCCCACCAGACCACGCAAAAATCAATGCCGTAGAGTTCGAGGACGTTTCCTCGCCTCTGAGATGCCTGTAGTAGTGCTTCTGTACCGTGCCGTGCGCCGCCTCGTATTCGTAACAGCCCATCGGTGAAACGAGGACGGAGGTCATCATCGCCAGGCTCCCGTTTGCCGAGGCGATCATGTCCGACAGAACATCCCCGTCATAATTCTTAAGCGCCCAGAGAATGCCCCCCTCCGATTTCATGATCCGTGCGACGGCATCGTCAATCAGGGTGAAAAAATAGTCGAGGCCCTCCCTTTGAAAGGCCTCTTTCCAGGACGTTTCATATTCCCGGGCAAAGATCTCCCGGAATCGGGCGTCATAGATTTTCGAGATCGTGTCCTTGGTGCTGAACCAGAGATCCATCTTCTGATCCAGGGCGAAGGCGAAGCAGGAGCGGGCAAAACTGGCAATCGAGTCATCGGTGTTATGGATTCCCTGAATAACGCCCGGCGAAGAAAAATCATGAATCTTCCTTCGAACGGGAGTTCCCGCTGCGGGGGTGAACACAAGCTCCGCCGTTCCAGGGCCGTCCACGCGGATTTCGCTGTTGTCGTACACATCTCCATAGGCGTGCCTGCCGATGATAATGGGCTTCTTCCAGCTCGAAACCGCCGGTCGGATATTCCTGGCCAGGATGGGCTTTCGAAAGACCGTACCGTCCAAAGCCGACCGGATGGTTGCATTGGGACTTTTCCATGCCTCCTTCAGGTGATACTCCCGGACGCGATCCTCGTTGGCCGTTATGGTGGCGCATTTTACCCCGACGCCGTATTTTTTGATGGCCTCTGCCGCGTCGACCGTCACCCGGTCATTCGTTTCATCCCGGTGCTCCAGAGACAGATCGTAATACTCCACGGGCAGTTCCAGGTAAGGCCGGAGAAGCTTCTCCTTGACCATCTGCCACATGACCCGGGTCATCTCGTCGCCGTCCAGTTCGACAAGGGGCGTAAGGACTTTGATTTTAGCTTTCATGAACGATCTTTCCTACCGATGTTTGGATGTTTTCCTGCCGCTCTTTCCCGGCCGAGTGTCTTCCGGATAGGATGCAGCCGTCATTGGACAGAAACCTCAAAAGCGATTTAGAACACCACCGGCCAGGAGAATTTTTTTCTGTCGGTTGGTAAGCTCGAAGGCCACTTCCATCGAGGTCCCCCCTGTATCGTTTAAAAGGCGCACTCGGTCCCCATCGACAAGGGAGCTCCGGATATCCGGGAACAGCAGTCTGTCCCCATCGGCCAGGCGGTCATAGTCCTCCTCGTCGAGGAAGGTAAGAGGCAGGATACCGAAGTTGATCAGGTTGGCCGCATGGATGCGCTCAAAAGACTTGGCGAGGATCGCCTTGACACCCACATACATGGGGCAGATTGCGGCGTGCTCCCTCGAGGAGCCCTGACCATAGGATGTTCCGGCCACAATGATGTTGGAATGGCCGGATTCCTTGATCTGCATGGCCCGCCGGAAAAAGGTATGATCAACGATCTCGAACAGGTATTCCGCGTATTTCGGTATATTGGAGCGGTATTTCATCCGTTCGCCCGCGGGAATGATGTGATCCGTCGTAATGTGATCTCCCACCTTCAGCGTGACGATGCCGTCCAGGGAATCCGGGAGGGGTTCGTTGGCCGGCGGAGGGCCGATGTTTGGGCCCCGGTAAATGGGGGCTCCGGCGGCGCTCTCGGGATCCATCGGCTCGATGATCAACCGGTCGTCCACATGAAACCGCTCAGGCAGAGAGATGTCGGGGTAGGGGAGATTCAGATCGCGGGGATCCGTGAGATGGCCGGTGAGAACGGCTGCCGCGGCCGACTCGGGGCTGGCCAGATAGACCTGGGCGTCCCTCGTTCCAGAGCGTCCGAAAAAGTTGCGGTTGGAGGTGCGCAGGGATGCAGAGCCTGACGGCGGGCTCTGGCTGTTGCCGATGCAGAAGCCGCAGGCATTCTCCATGAGTCTGGCCCCCGCGGCAAGCAGATCGGCAAGGTAACCGTCCCGGGCCAGATTTTCCAGAACCTGCTTTGATCCGGGTGCAATGATGAAGCTGACATCGGGATGGGCCACTGTGCCCTTCAGGATTTTCGCGGCGGTTGCCAGATCCTTGTAGGAGGAATTGGTGCAGCTTCCCAGGCAGACCTGCCGGATCGGGACGGGTTCGCAGTCCCTGATCCGCGCGATATTGCCCGGGCTGTGGGGCATCGCCGTCAGCGGTTCCAGCTTCGAAAGGTCGATTTCCACAACACGGTCGTATTGTGCGCCGTGATCCGCCGCAAATTCAAGCCAGTCCTCCTCCCGCTGCTGGGCTTTCAGAAAACGCAGGGTCATTGCGTCACTTGGGAAAATAGATGTTGTGACGCCGCATTCCGCCCCCATGTTGGTGATGGTTGCCCGTTCCGGAACGGACAGGGTTTCCACACCGGGGCCTCCATACTCGAAGACAGACCCCACATTTCCCTTGGTCCCGAAAAGATCGAGCACTTTCAGGATGATGTCCTTTGCCGAGACCCAGGGCTGAAGATGCCCTTCCAGGTGGATGTTGATGACTCTTGGGCAGGTCAGATAAAAAGGCTCGCCCGCCATGGCCAGGGCCACATCCAGGCCTCCGGCGCCGATGGCGATCATTCCCAGGGCTCCGCCTGTGGGAGTGTGGCTGTCGGAACCGATGAGGGTTTTGCCCGGCCTGCCGAAACGCTCCAGATGAACCTGGTGGCAGATGCCGTTTCCAGCCCTGGAAAAATAAAGGCCGAATTTTTCGGCAACGCTCTGAAGATATCGATGGTCGTCGGCGTTCTCGAATCCGATCTGCACCGTATTGTGATCCACATAACTGACGGACAATTCGGTCTTGACCCTGGGGACATGCATGGATTCAAACTGGAGATAGGCCATGGTCCCCGTTGCATCCTGGGTCAGGGTTTGATCGATCCGAATGCTTATTTCCCTTCCCGGGATGCAGGTTCCTGAAACAAGGTGATGTTCGAGAATTTTCTGCGTCAGGGTTTTTTTCATAGGAGAACGTTTCCCCAGATTTTTCAGGTATTTTTTTCCAAATGAACCATCCCGCGAGTTCCTTGTTCTCAGGGGGACAGGAGGATCACAGAACGGCGGTTGCCCGCAGGACCTTCCGGGCCGCAGAGGGGTGACCCGTTCTGTCCGCTCTTTTTCGGGAACGAAGGGATGAACAAGGATAACACTACGAAACTTCTAGTAAATTTAATGGTATTATCCCGAAAAATCAATAAAATAATTTCCGGACGCGTACGCCTCTGGAGAAGACCTTATTCCTGCCAACCCGCATGAAAAAAAAGCACCGGAACCAGGATAGGATTCCGATGCCCGATATTTCCGCTATGACACCGCTTTTTTTCGACCTGTTTGTTCAGAAGGAGGAAGTCTTCTCTCCGTCAGGATACGTCGCGTTCATCCGACTGGACGTTTTTCATTCCCTTAACCCGAACCGCTTTGATGAAGCGCTGGTTGTAGTATGGTTTATCCAGGCTGTCGATCCGTACATGTTTCCCGGAACGGCCTGAAGAGGCATGGATGAACTCGTTGTTTCCAATATAGATGCCCACATGGCCGAAAGCCCTCCGGGTGTTGAAAAAAACGAGATCGCCCTCTTCGAGGTCACTTTTTGCCACGCGCACCCCCATGCGGGACTGTTCCCTTGCCGTCCTCGGTAACTTGACATCAAAGAACTGGTAAACCTTGGCAACGAAAGCCGAGCAGTCTATGCCCCGAACGGACGATCCGCCGAACCTGTAGGGCGTCCCGAGAAATCCCTTGACGACCCGCACAAAGATCTGCCTTTCTTTCGGGCTGTTCCATTTTCCCATCAGCTGGGTGCTGGCTTCCTTGTCCCTCTCGACGGACGTCCAATCCTCGTCAGGGATTTCCCCTTCCTCGGCATCCTCCTCGGGATAAAGCTCGTTATCCTCAACATCAAGGGCCATCACCACTCGAGGGCCCTTGTTCTCTTTTACAGCTGACGGGACGGATTGACGTTTGGCAAGAATCAGCTTCTGTCCGGTTTTTATGGTGCTGTTCCGCATCCCGTTCAAGCCCTTGAGCTCTGCGATGGAGATACCGGACTTTTTGGCAATGCTCTGGAGTGTGTCGCCTCGTTTAACGGTATAGGAATCGGCTTTGGATTTAGTGCTTGTATTGGATCTGGCGACGGTATGTTTTGAAGATTTCTTTGATGGGGATTGTGAGACTGTGAGATGCTGACCGGGTTTCAGGGCTGGCTTCTTTAGCCCATTCATCCGCATCAGATCTTTAATGGGCACCCCGAACTGGCTCGAAATCTTTGAAAGCGTATCGCCGTTTTTTACTTTGTAGGTTTCTTTTGAAAGCCCTTCCTGAGAAAGGCCCAGTACGAACAGGAACGTAAGTCCCATCCAAAAGAAAATCCGTCGTTTTGTCATGAAGTACCTCCTTAGTCTATTCGGGGGCTGCCCCACTATCTAACGATGCACAGATTTTAGCCTTGGACGACAAACTGTACACTGTGAAATTCATCACCATTTATAGAAATACGTGGAAATAGTCAAATTTTTTTTTAGAATTTTATCTGTTCATAAAAAAATAATGAATAATCACCATCATTTAGTTCTTTAAAAATAAAAGGGAATACGATAAGAGGTGTCCATTGACATCCCAAAATAATTGTGACGTGTATAAAGCAAATAGTGAGCCAATATATGAATATGATCTTCTGAAAAGGGAGCGGCCATGATGAAAAAGATGTTCCTTCTGATCCCGGCATTCCTTGTTGTCGGACTTCTGATCCATACCGTCAGTTATTTTTTTTACCCGGATGTCACCACCTTGAAAAAAGAAAATCCGGCAAAAACAGCGTTCATGAAATTTCGTGAAGAGGAATGGAGAAACCAGGGGAAGGATAAGGCAATTGAGCAAAAATGGGTCAGGCTTTCCCGCATTTCCCCGCTTGTCATCAAGGCGGTCATCATCTCGGAGGACGATAAGTTCTGGCATCACGAAGGCTTTGATTACGAGGCTCTTCAGAAAGCCTTCGAAGAGGATCTCAAGAAGAGAACATTCAAGGTGGGGGGAGCACCATCAGCCAGCAGCTGGCCAAAAATCTCTATCTTTCCCCGTCCAAGAATCCCATCCGGAAAATCAAGGAGGCCATTTTAACCTGGCGGATTGAGAACACCCTGTCCAAGAAGAGGATCATTGAACTCTACCTCAATGTGGCCGAGTGGGGGGAGGGAATCTTCGGGATTGAAGCTGCAGCCCGCAAATATTATGGGAAATCGGCCTCGGCATTGTCGGCGCGCGAAGCGGCGGCTCTGGCCGCTGTTCTTCCCAATCCCAGGAGATACAACCCCCTGGGGTCTTCAAAATATGTTCGGAATCGTTCTGAAAGAATTTACCGGATCATGGTCAGGCGCGGGATCATTATTCCAGAGTACGAGGCCGTTATGAAGGAACCCGAGGAGGCACCCGCGGAAGATCCAGCCGTTCCGGAAAGCCCGGCGGAACTGCCGACCGGGACGGAAAATCCGGTCGAGGAGCTCAAGGAGCCGTCTTTCGAAGAGGCGAAACAAGCCGGTGAGGGAAAAACGGAGCCTTTCGGGACGGCCGAGGGCCTGGAAAAGCCTGAAGCGTCGGCAGCGGAAGAGGATCGCTAGGGGAGGGCCATGGCTCATTCCGTCGATGTACACGTTGCCTGATCGTGTTGAAGGAGGCCGTCAACCCTTTCCATCTTCGTGATCGCTCGTATTCCTGGCCTTTCCGGATCCGGAGTCCTGATTGGAGGGAGATGAAATTCCGTGCCGAAGAGCCAAGGGAAGGAAGTGTAACCTCCAAACGTTTCATCCCCGCGTTCCCTTTGCCGGCAGAAAACAAGGAGGCGATCCTGCAGGGCAATGACCGGGCCACGTTCCGTGCCGGCGGTCTCAGCCGGATCAACCAGAATTGTCTTGACTTGGGGAACGGATTTATGAGTATGAAGGTTACGTTACCGCTGTGCGATCCAGCCGATGCCTGAAATGCTCAAAGATCCGTGCTTTACGCCTTTGAGGGCCTTCAGCGCGTTGGAAAGATTGCTGATGATTGTGGAGCTTCCCTTGACGGCGATGATCTCCAGGCAGTTGTCGTGGTCCAGATGAATATGCTGCGTCGACGTGATCACATCCTGGAAATCGTGCTGAACATCAATGATTCTGTTCAGCAGATCCCGCTGGTGATGGTCGTAGGTGTAGGTAATAGAACCGGCAACTTCGTGATCTTCCGCCCATTCCTTCTTCAGCAGTTCCTGGCGGATCAAATCGCGGATGGCTTCTGAACGGTTCGTATACCCCTGTTCTTCAATCCGTTGATCGAACTGTTTGAGCAGGGTTTTTTCCAGTGAAACCCCGAATCTGACGATCTCAGCCATGTTCTTTTCCCCTGAATTTGGATTGTTTTTGCTTTATAGCGCTTAATAGGATCGTCCGTCAAATTGATTGTAGTTGAGCAGTCCCCTGTCTGCCTCCGTATCCCGATGACCGGCAGAAATTCAGCAACCGTGCCGCAGAAAATGGACGGGCAGGGGAAAGGGCATTTCTTCAATGGAACGATCGGGAAAACGATCCAGAACATCCATGGCGGAAGGTGATCATGAAAGTCTTGTATTATGACTGCTTCTCCGGGATCAGCGGCGACATGAATCTGGGTGCCATGCTCGATCTCGGTGTGGACCCGTCCTATCTTCTCGATGAGCTCAAAAAGATCCGGATCGGTTCCTATGAAATTCAAATTCAGCGGGATCAGCGGCGCGGCATTGCCGGGACACGATTCGAGGTGCTCACTTCCAGGGAGGATTCTTCCCGGCACGAAAGAAATTACAGGGATATCAGCAGGCTGATCCAGGAAAGTGATCTGTCTGAAGAGGTGAAGGATCTTTCACTTCGTCTTTTTCTGAAAATCGGCGAGGCGGAAGCCAGGGTGCATGGATGCACCCTGGAAGAAATTCACTTCCATGAAGTCGGAGCGGTCGATTCCATCATCGATGTGGTCGGTGCCGCCCTGTGCCTGGATTACTTGAAAGCGGACCGGGTGCTTTCATCGGCCGTGGAGCTGGGTGGCGGGGTCGTCCGGTGCGCCCACGGGATTCTTCCGGTTCCGGCTCCGGCAACCATTGAGATGCTCAAGGGTATTCCCGTAACGTCCGGAGCTGTTCCCTTTGAGATGACCACGCCAACCGGCGCGGCCATCCTTGCCGCCACGGTCCATTCCTTTACGGACAGGATGAATTTTACACCGCAGAAAATCGGTTACGGGATCGGGACGCGAGATACGGAGATCCCCAATGTCCTGCGCCTGTACCTTGGCGAACTTGAAGAAGATGAACCGGGAGATGATGCGGCACAGGAGGACGCCTGGCTGGTGGAATGCAACATCGATGATATGAATCCCGAACTCTACGAGGAGGTTATGGACGCCCTGCTGGAAAAGGGGGCCCGGGATGTCTATCTGACGCCGATCCTCATGAAGAAGTCACGTCCCGCGGTGACACTCAGCATCATCTGCGACAGCCGCCGGAAAAAGGACATGGAAGAGGTCCTGTGGTATCAGACGACCACGTTCGGGCTGCGGTCCTGCCCGATTGCCAAGACCATGCTGAAGCGGGAGCTTTCCGAAGTGGAAACCCCATATGGCCCTGTGACCATGAAGCACGGCTTTTTCCGGGGCCGAAAAATCAAATCAAAACCGGAGTACGCGGATTGTAAAAGGATCGCCAGGGAAAAGGGCGTGAGCATCAGAGAAGTTCTGGAGATGCTGGCTTCTGGAGTCCCTGGAAAGGGAACCGGTTGACGCAAGGGACGGAGATCAGAAACGATGGAAGCAATCCGGGACATTCTCGAAAAAGTGAAGGCCGGAACTGTCGGGGTTGATGAAGGCCTCGGCCTGTTGAAAGGCCAGTTCTACCATGATGTCGGTTGTGCGAAGGTTGACCTCCACCGGGAAAGACGCGTCGGCTATCCGGAGGTCATTTACTGTGCAGGCAAGACATCCGGGCAGGTCACAGCGATTCTGAAGGCGATGCTGGAACGGGAGGTCAATATCCTTGCAACGCGGGCCAGCCGGGAGCTGTATCAGGAGATTCGGGAAATCTGCCCCGACGCCCGTTACTCCCCCCTGGCCGGAGCCGTTACCATCAGGCGGAAAGAGGTCAAAGCCCCTCCCGGTTATATCGCCCTTGTTACTGCCGGGACCTCCGACCTGCCTGTTGCCGAAGAGGCCGCTGTGACGGCTGAACTCTTCGGCAATCGTGTTGAACGGATCGTCGATGTGGGTGTTGCCGGCGTTCATCGACTCTTCTTCAATCTGGAAACGATCCGGGGTGCCCGTGTGGTCATCGTCGTAGCCGGAATGGAAGGGGCCCTTCCCAGCCTCGTAGGGGGCCTGGTGGACAAACCTGTCATTGCCGTTCCCACAAGCGTCGGCTACGGGGCAAGCTTTCATGGCCTTTCCGCTCTTCTTGCCATGCTCAACAGCTGTGCCAGCGGTGTGAGTGTCGTCAATATCGACAATGGTTATGGCGCCGGCTACATTGCCAGCATGATCAACAACCTGTAAGGGGGGGAGACGAATGAAATCCATTTCTGTCCGGACGGTCCGACGCACCGAGATGATCGACATCACCGGCCGAATTCAGGCGGCGGTCCAGGAAAGTCGACTTCAGGACGGCATGTGTCTCGTGTTCGTTCCTCATACGACCGCTGCCGTCACCATCAATGAAAACGCCGATCCCGCCGTACCCGGGGATATCCTGATGGGGCTGCAGAAGCTCATTCCCTGCGACGACCCTCAATACCGGCACGCGGAAGGCAACTCCGACGCCCATCTCAAGACATCGCTGGTGGGTTCTTCGGAAATGGTGCCGGTCGAAAACGGCCGCCTGGTTCTTGGAACCTGGCAGTCCCTTTTCTTCTGCGAGTTTGATGGACCGAGAACACGAAAAGTTCTCGTGAAAACATTCGGTTGCCTGCCCTGATCCGGGCGGCGGAGGGGATCATTCCACCACGATGGAACTGACGGTTCTATCCCACCCGCTTCCCTGAAGACTCCAGACCCCTCCGGGGTTCGGGCCTGTCCGGGTATACGTCCGGCTCCGCCCTTTAAAACCGGGGTGCTGGTAGACAATGACCCGGTTGACGTTGGCTCCCATTTTCAGGCAGTTGATCCGGTCGTTCCACGTATCAGGCAGCCCCTCGGTCAGGGGGACCTTGGACAGGTCCTCAATCTGCTCACCCTTGTTCACGATCAGGCAGCTCGATAAGGAGAGGTTAAGGCACCGGGGGTTGTCGTAAAGGAACACCTGGTCGGGAAGGGGCGTCACAATAGGCAGTGGGGTTTCCGTATTCAGAATCTCAACCCGGACTCCCTCAAAGCGCACCTTGTTCTCCTTTGAATAGAAGTCGACCTCGGCAGGAAAATCCTGGGTTCCGGTGCCTGCCGAAACGACGAGTTCCAATGCCACAACAAATGTGTCACCGGCGGCAACCTGGATCTCGACGGAGCCTTCCGTTCGGTCCTTCTGGTAAATCTTCGGAGATGCACCGTTTCCCGATGCCGTTAAAAGGATCAACTCTGTTCCGGTTCGGTCGGCAGCGCTGGAAACCGTCATCTTCAACTGGGATTTTCCGGCCGCGGCCCGGGGGGTGATCACGACGCCGTCATAGGAGAGGCCGTAAAGCGTGATCCGGGCTTTGCCGCGGGAGGACCCGTTATGCCCTTTCTGGATGGTGAATCGAGTCGCCATCCTGGCCTGGTAGGATGCCTTCGACCCCGGTGATGCCTTGGCCATGGCCCGCAACGTTTTCAGGGAGGGGTCACTCTTGGCGGCACCGCTGTATTTCCGGCTGAAAAGGGAAGGATCGGGGCCAGCCGTACTGGAATCGTCAAAATCCGTGATCTGGAGAACAGCCCCTTTGTTGAGGGGAATCTCCCCGGAAGAGAGGCCCGCTTCAGGCAGGAGAAGGAAAACCGAAGCGGCGAGCAGGAGCGCCAAGGGCAGGAGGTTCTTTCTGAAAAGAGGGCTGTTCATGATCTCGTTCCACCGGATGACTCGTCACGGCCATTGAGCTGTTGATGTTTACAGGGCGGGAGCATCCGGCTATGCCGGGATGGAGATGCGGATGGTTCCCCCCCGACCGAGGATGTCGTGCAGATGGATGTACCCCTGGAGGATGTTGTCGCCGTTCACGATGGCAAGGGCGGTGATTTCGTCCCTCTGCATGAACTCGACCGTCCGGGCGATCGTCCAGTCGTCCCGTATTGTTTTGGGCGAGCGGGTCATGATCTCGTCGATCGGCAGATCGGAGATGGAGATGCCTTTGCGAACCAGCCGGCGGACGTCACCATCCGTCATGATTCCCAGGAGGCGATTCTGCCGGTCGGTGACCAGGACAAAGCCCTTGTTTCTTTCGTCGAGAACGGAGAGGGCTTCAAGGGAGGGGGTTCCGGTGACCACCATGGGAATATCAGGGCCGCTGATCATGACATCCCGGACTTTTGCCCGCAGGCGCTGTCCCAGACTTCCGCCGGGATGAAATTTATAGAAATCTTTTTCGCTGAACTTGTGCTTGTCGATCAGGGCGACGGCCAGGGCGTCTCCCATGGCGAGCGAGGCCGTGGAGCTGGACGTGGGGGCCAGTCCAAAGGGGCAGGCTTCGCGTTCCACACCCACATCGATCACGGCGTTGCTGGCGCGGGCCATCGTTGAGGAGGGATTGCCGGTAAAGGAGATCACCGGCGCACCGATCTTCCGGATGCTGCTGAGAAGGCGGTTCACCTCATCCGTTTCCCCGCTGTTCGAGATAGCCAGTACGACGTCGTCTTTCGTGACGATTCCAAGATCTCCGTGAAGGCCTTCAACAGGATGAAGGAACAGGGCCTGTGTGCCGGTGCTGGTCATTGTGGCGACAATCTTTTTCCCGATCAGCCCCGATTTCCCGATGCCGGTGACAATCACACGCCCGGTGGAGCGGTAGATGATGTCCACCGCCCTGGAAAAATTTTCGTCCAGTCTCCCGATGAGCTGCAGGATGCTCTCCGCTTCAACCCGGAGCACTTCCTCCGCCCGGACAATCGCCTGATCCTTCCGCATTGTTCTATCGCCCTGCCTTAAAAATTTGGACTATAACCGTTAAGCAGCCGCTTTGGTATCAGAAAAAAAATGGCATGACAAGAATGAATATGATCCCGGCGGAAATCTCATCGGCCTTCTTTGGGTGGGCTTCCATCAGGAAGCGGGCAGATTCCTTCGGTCACACAAAAGGGCGGGACCCGAAGATCCCGCCCTTGAGCGGAAAAGATGAGAAGAACGCGGCCTTTATCTGAAGAGTTTCCTTCTCAGTCCAACCAGCCCTGCCAGCCCGGAACCGAAGAGCCACAGAGCGGCGGGAAGGGGAACCGGGGCGACATCCACCACACCGACCGTCAGGCCATGCCAGCCCTCGCTGGTGTGGGTGAAGGTGATCGAATCATAGGTGCCGGCCATTTGAAGGACCCCGTGAACCTCACCGCTTCCATAGAATCCTTTCTTGTCGCTATCCATGACAGGGGTGCCGTTGCCCCAATAACCTCGTCCATAGCTGAGGAACTCAATCTCATTTTCAAATCTGGGACGATTACCGTTCCAGCTCACCAGGGCGAGCAGGGGATTTGTCACCGATTGCGAAAAGGTGATCGTTACGCTTCCGCTGCTGCTTAATGCGATGATGTCGGAGGCAGGAGGAGCGTTTTCAACGGTTGCGCTGAGATAGGGCGTGGCAGGGTTCCAGTAATTTGTTCCACCGCTGGTCTGGGCGAAGGAGTAAGCGCCGCTGAATGTCACGTCGACGGTTTCCGAACCGATGTTCATCGTTCCCGTCACCGTCCCGGGGCCTGATGCCGCCCAATCCGTCCAGTACACCGTGCCGGCCTGGGCAGCGGAAACGGACAGGATCAGGATCAGGAATAAAACGGTCCCGAACAGCAATTTTTTCATCTTCATCATTCCCTCCTTGATCGTGGTTAACGATTCATTCCTTAAAAAAATACTCACCGGATCTCTTTGGTGTCATATACAACAGAATCCCGGTCTCTACCATTCGGGAGAACCCTGATTTTTGACTTCAGAAAATCTTACGTCGGTTGAAATATCTTAGACCCTGCATGAGGAAAAAAGGGGAATGGCCGGGAGCAGGGGCAATGAATGATCGATCATTGCTTTAGCATCCGGGTTGATGCTATATAGTCCACACGTAAATGTTTCCCTGTTGCGGAAGTCGCCGGGGGCAGAACATTGCCCGGGGCTCTTTGCTTCCGGAGGGATCCGGTCTTGAACAGATCCAGAACATCTTGAAATCAGCGAGGAGGATACAGGAATGACTAAAACGGAGGAATGCTTGATGGAGGCGTTTGCCGGCGAGTCCCAGGCAAATCGAAAGTACCTGGCTTTTGCGGCAAAGGCGGATCAGGAGGGATATGCACAGATTGCCAGGCTGTTCCGAGCTGCGGCCGAAGCCGAAACGATTCATGCCCATAATCATTTGCGGGCGCTCAAGGGCATCCGCGGAACGCGGGAAAATCTGGAGGAGGCTATTGCCGGGGAGGGGCACGAGTTCAAGGAAATGTACCCCGGAATGATTGATGCGGCCAAAGCTGAGGGCAATGCGGAGGCGGAACGGACATTCGTCTATGCCAATGAGGTAGAAAAGGTCCATCACCGCCTGTACGAGGAGGCCCTGACCGGCATGGGCAGCGAAAGGGAAAGTTATTCCTACTACGTTTGTCCCGTCTGCGGCTACACCGTGGGGAGCGAGGCGCCGGAGACCTGCCCGGTCTGTGGGGCCAAGGGAAAAGTCTTCAAGAAGATCGATTGAAACCGGGAATCGGTGCCATACTGATTTTCAGCATCTTTAAGGAGATCCGCCCGGCGGTTTCTGAAGGGTTTCTGCTGCCGGGCGGATTTTTTCTTTAAAGCGGATACGCTGCGCTATGCTGACAGACATTCTGACCTTGTGCGTCGGGCTGGTTTTGTTCCTCTTCGGGATGATGAAGCTGAGCGAGTCCGTGCAGGAATTGTTCACCTCGCGGATACGCAGCTATATCCGTTTTGCCGTGGAAAGGCCCCTCCACGGTCTGCTGACCGGAATGATCGCCACGGCGCTTTTTCAGAGCAGTTCCGCCACGACTCTCCTGGCGATCGGCATGGTCAATGCGGGGTTGATCAGTTTTTATTCCTCCCTCGGGACCATTCTGGGAGCCGATATCGGGACGACGCTGACGGTGCAGCTCGTCGTCTGGAAGTTCACCGCCCTGTCGCCGGCTTTTGTCGTTCTGGGGGGCGGGCTCTGGGTATTTGGGAAAGAGACCTGGAAATCCGTCGGGGAATCCATCTTTCACTTCGGAATGATTTTTTTCGGGCTGAGCCTTGCCACCACGGCGACAGCCCCCCTTCAAAATCATCCCTCCTTCATCCACCTGTTTCAGGAATCGAAAAATCCCCTCCTGGGGGTCTTGGTGGGAGCGGCATTCACGGGGCTGGTTCATGCCTCGGCAATACCCATCAGCATGCTGGTTATCCTGGCCCAGCAGGGTGCGATGAACATAGAAAACGCCCTGCCGATCGTGATCGGCGCCAACATCGGGACGACCGTTACCGCCCTGATGGCGGGCTCCTTAGCGGGAGTCAGCGGAAGGCGAAGCGCTGTATCGCACCTCATTTTCAAGCTGACCGCCGCCGTTCTGAGCTTGGGCGCCCTGCCGGTCTTCATCGGGATTCTGAAGGACCTTTCCGCTGAGACGGCGCAGCAGATCGCCCTGGGCCATCTGATTTTCAATATCCTGTTGGTGGTCTGTTTCATGTTTATCCTGAAGCCTTTTTCCCGGTTGATGGAAAAAATGATCCCCGGTGAAGAGGAAACCCTGCCGCTTTGGCCCCAGCACCTGGATGACGCCTGCCTGAACAATCCCGGAGAAGCCCTCCGCCTTGTAAAAAAAGAGCTGGCGCGGGAGGCTTTTCTGGCCAACCGGATGCTGACGGAAAGCATGGCCCTGTTTGATCGTTATGAACCAATCAGGCAGAAGAACATCCTTTACATGGAGCTGGTCGTTGACAATATCCGGCGGGAAGTGGTCGAATACCTGTCGAAGTTGTCTTCGAAAGATCTTTCGCCCCAGATGTCCCGGCGGCTGTTCAATTACACGGCCATGGTCGATGATATCGAGCGGATTGCCGATCATGCCGTCAATATTGTGGAAATTGCGAGAAACCGACACAAGAGAAACATCCCCGTCACCGTGGAGGGAAGTGTGGAATTGCTCCATATCCGGCAGCTTGTTGAAGCGAACATGACGGATGCCATGGAGCTGATCTCCAGGCGCAATGAAGAATGCATCCGCGACATCACCTGCCGCGAGGCGCAGATCGATGTGGAAGTCAAGGAAGCCAGGGACCGCCACCTGATGCGTTTTCATCATCACCTCGCGGCGGCGGAATCAGGCCCCATCTTTGTGGAGCTGCTCATTCAATTGGAGAGGATTTCCGATCACTGCCAGAATATTGCCGAATCTATCTGCGAACTGGAGGACTGACGCCCGGCAAACCCCTTGACCCACCGGTAATCCCTGTGGTAGTTTTCCAGGAAGCTTAACGGTTTATTTATTCAAAAGATCGCGGGAATGTCCTGTCTGCCCGCATGGAACTTATCAACCCGTCGCACCAGGAGGCCGGTCTATGGAAGAACGTTTAAATGCATTGAACATCGCTTTGAAAAACGAATCCAATGAGAGAGAATTTTATCTGAAAAATGCTGAACGAACCCTGAATCCGCTGGGAAAGGCCATGTTCACGCAGATTGCCGATGAAGAGCTGGAGCACTACGAAAGGCTCAAGGAACTGCATGACCGCTGGTCCAAGGAAGGAAAATGGCCGGAAACGCTTCCTCTCAAAGTCAAAAAAACTTCCGTGAAAAACGTTTTGAACAATGTCATCAAAGCCGTTTCCCAGATGCCCGAAGGGGACGATGATGACCGCAAGGCCCTTCAGACGGCCATTGAATTTGAAGCCAGGGGGGCAACCTTTTATGCCCGCCTTCGCGATCAGGTGTCCGATCCCCGGGAAAAGGCCTTTTTCGATCTTCTGGCCTCGATTGAACAGGAGCATTACAGTTCCCTGAAGGACACCGAGCAATACCTGACGAATCCCGCGGCCTGGTACCAGGAAAAGGAGCGGTCCGGGCTGGACGGTGCCTGAGGCGGGAAATTTCATGCCGGGGGAGGCGCAGGGCTTTCCCCGGCTTCATGTTCCAGAGCTTCCATCTTCGAGGAAAGCTCCTCCCAGTCCCGGTAGGATTGCTCCAGGTTCCGGCTGACGGCATGCAGTTCCTGCCGGAGCGTCTTCAGCTGCTCGGGGTTTCGATAGATATCCGGCGCGCAGAGGGTCGTTTCCAGCCCCCCCTTCTTTTCCTCCAGGGACATGATCGACCCTTCCAGGTTTGCCAGCTCTTTTTTCAGGGCGCTGCGGACTTTCGAGAGGCGGTTCCGCTCTTCCGCCTCAAGGCGCCGAAGCTCTTTCCTCAGAAATTTTCCGCCTTTGCCGGTATCAATGGGGTCAGCCGCTCTTTCCGCGGACGGCGAGGCTCCGGAACCGCCTAAAGCCTCCTGCCGTTTTGCAATAAAATAAGAGTAATTGCCCTTGTATTCGAAAGCCCGGCCATCCCGGATTTCGATGACCCGATTGACCAGGCGGTCCAGAAAATACCGGTCGTGGGAAACGAGGATCACGGTTCCTGTATAATCCAGCAGGGCTTCCTGAAAGATATCCCGCGTTTTCATATCGAGGTGATTGGTCGGTTCGTCAAGAATCAGGAGATTGGCGTCCTGCATGAGGATCTTCAGCAGGGCAAGGCGGGATTTTTCGCCGCCGGACAGGACCGCGACCGGCTTGTAGATGTCGTCGCCGGAAAAGAGAAAGGCCCCGAGGAGATTCCGCTTTTCCTGGTCGGTGCACCGGGTGGAAATGCTGCTGACATCTTCCAGGATGGTCCGGTCGTAATTGAGATTTTCGGCATTTTCCTGGGAGAAGAAGGAGAGCTTGACGTGCAGGCCATAGAGGACTTCTCCTGCGTCAGGCTCTTCAACCCGGCTCAGAAGCCGGGAGAGGGTAGATTTTCCAGCCCCGTTGATGCCCACGAGCGCCACTTTTTCGCCACGGGTGATGGTGAAAGACAGATCGGAAAAGATGTTGTTTTTTCCGTAGCTTTTGGACAACCCGCGCAGGATGATCACATCGCGGCCGCTGGGTGGGCAGGAGGGAAAGGCGATCCGGACGGTCTTTTTTGCTCCTGACGACTGGATCAGCTCCACCTTTTCGAGCATTTTCAGCCGGCTCTGGACCTGGGCCGCCTTGGTGGCCTTGTAACGGAACCGTTCGACAAATTCCTGAATCTTCCTGATTTCCGCCTTCTGGCTTTCCATCTCCTTCAATAGGGCCAGACGCCTTTTCTCCTTTTCTTCAAGATAAAAGGAATAGTTACCTTTGTAGAGCGATATTTTTCCCAGAGAAAGGTCGGCGGTTACGGTCGTGATCTTGTCGAGAAAGGTGCGGTCATGGGAAACCGTGATCAGCGTTCCGGGATAATCCCGGAGATAGCTCTCCAGCCATTCCATGCTCTCCGTATCCAGGTGATTGGTCGGTTCGTCCAGGAGCATGACATCGGGACGTGCCAGCAGGATGACGGCGAGGAGGATCCGCATTTTCCAGCCTCCGGAAAATTCCAGGCAGTTTTTTTCAAAATCCGAGTCCCGGAATCCGAAGCCGTGAAGCACCTGCCTGGCGCGGGCTTCGAAGGCATAGCCGTCCCGGGTCTGGAACGCGGCCATGGCCTGTTCGTAAGTCTTCAGTAACGCCCCGTGATCGGGGCTGTCGGGCGCACAGAGGGAGACCTGTTCCTCGCAGGTTTTCAGGGTGGCTTCAAGATCGGACAATCCGCTTCGCTTTTTCAGAAAATCCAGGATATTGAGGGATTCCAGTTCGACAAGATCCTGGGGAAGGTAGCCGAGCGTGGTGTTCCTGCGGTCAATCATCTCGATGCTGCCGCCGTCCAGTTCCTGAACTCCCGCGATGGCGCGCAGCAGGGTCGTCTTGCCCGCACCGTTGTCTCCCACCAGACCGATCCGGCTGCGCGGGGTAATGGTCCAGGTCACATCGTCAAAGATCACCCGTTTGCCAAAGGAAAGAAAAATATGCTTCAAGGATATCAAAATAGAGCCCCTTTGTTCCGCCGGCCCAGCCGGTCCTCAATGCTTCCCCGTTAATCAGAATTTCCAGAAAATTACAACTCTTGAAATGTATTTTCCTGGAATTTTACATTGACAAGGCGATGATCCTCTGTATAACAGCCAAGGTGCCGCGGCCGTTTCCGCCGTGCCGGGTCCGACGGCACCATAAGATGGCCGTGAGGGGGATAATAGTCAATAGGCGAAATATTCCGGTTACCAGTCAAGGGGAACAGCAGGGCATGCAGGCGGTGACGCCTCCGGTGCGAACTGGCGCAGAACGGGGAAATCATGAGGGTTCACGTAAGCGGTCCCGGCGATGCGTTACCGTTTTAAGCGATGGATGGAGCAGGGGATCGTATGAGCATCTTCCAAAAAAAACAGGGGTTCTTTGAAAAACTGAAGCGGGGTCTCGCCAAGACGCGGGATTTGCTGTTGACCGATGTGAACGATATCATCCTGGGAAAGAAGGAGATTGACCAGGAGCTGTTCGACGAGCTGGAGGAGGCCCTGATCGCGGCTGATGTCGGGCCCGCCTTCACCGCGGAGCTGATCGAAAGGATGACCGATTCCGTCAGGCGCAAGGAGCTGGATTCTCCGGAGCGGCTCAAGGAGGTCCTGCGTAACACGATGAAGGCCATTCTGAAGAAAAATGAAGCCCCCCTGGTGCTTCCGAAAAACGGGATCTTCACCATCCTCGTCGTCGGCGTCAACGGTACGGGAAAAACCACCACCATCGGAAAGCTGGCCCATCAGTTCAAGGAGCAGGGACATTCCGTCCTGATGGTTGCCGCCGACACCTTCCGGGCTGCGGCGATTGAACAACTGGCAATCTGGAGCCAGCGCGTCGGGGTTCCCCTGATCAAGCAGAAAATGAATTCAGACCCATCGGCGGTTGTTTTTGATGCCATAGCAGCGGCGAAGACCGGCAGGGCCGATGTGCTTATTGTCGACACGGCGGGGAGACTGCATACCCAGGTCAACCTCATGGAAGAGATGAAGAAGATGAAGCGGGTCATGAGCCGTGAGCTTCCCGGAGCGCCTCACGAAGTTCTTCTCGTCCTGGACGCGACAACGGGTCAGAATGCCGTCAGCCAGGCGAAGATGTTCAGCGATTCCGTGGGGGTGACCGGCCTTGTTTTGACCAAGCTGGATGGCACCTCCAAGGGCGGTGTCATTCTCCGCATCGCCAAGGAATACAATATCCCCATCCGCTACATCGGCATCGGTGAAGGGCTGGATGATCTCCGGGAATTCAGCAGCGAGGACTTCGTGTCGGCCCTTTTCGAACAGGGAAATTCCTAGTTCGTGTCCTGCTTTCCCGGCACGTTCCCGGCGCATGTCCCTTCCGGGGAGTTTACTTCATGACCTTTGGGCATGGACGGTCTTTCAAACGCGAATCACAGACTCTGATGGAACGAAAGTACGTCATCCATTGGGTGATTTGCTCTTCAGAGGGATTGAATTTAAAAGCCTTTTGAACGACATAGAAACTGTCGTTGCCCTGAATGGCCTTGAACCATGTATATTCGGGCTTTCCTGTGGACGGGTTGAGAGGGCAGACCGAAAGCCAGAGCACAAAGGGATAGCCGTTTTCCTTCCCCTTCGTCACCGGAGCGAATTGAGAGCCCTTGCAGGATGCGTCCCACAACTGCTGGATCTTTGCCCGGTAGCTTTCCGGTGAAATGTTCCTGAGACCGAGGTGGGTGTTGATGGTCACCATCTCTGTCCAATTTTTGACGGATTGATGATGGGGAACCATTTCCGTCAGGAGCATGTTCCCCTGTCTGACCTGGTAATCCACTTTATAGCCCGATGGAATGTTCAGGACCAGGTTCTCGTCCCGCAGTTCAGCCGAGGAACAAACCGCGGCGGCCCATACCAGTGAAGCCAGAACAAAACAGAAGACCTTCAGCAACATGTTATCCCCCTTATCTCATGTGATGGATTGTTTCTTGCCGGCGCTCCCCCTGCCCGGGTCCGGAGGGCTGATTTCAGCAGGTCATAAAAAAACGGGTACGGAAAACTCTCGGGGGAAACAGAAGCAAATAGTATGGAAAGACAGTAAAAACGATTCAAAAAATAGTGTTCCGGAACGTTCGACTCCTTGTGCCGCCGTCCACCTCCGGATCCGACCGCCTGCGCCCTGCCTCACCGCAGGGCATGGTGACGCAGGGTGCTGCCATGATCCATGCCTTCCAATGGAGAGTCCTTGGCGAAATCTTGAACTCTCCGGAAACAAAGGGATTCAGACTCTCAAAAGTCCGGGCGTTATCCTCAGTCCTACGGGCAGGGAATTTTCGGAAACGTGTGTTTTCCTCCGGCGTATGGTTCAGCGCTCTCCGGAATGGAAAATTTATGTTCCATTCCCGCCCCATAGCCGGTCAATTTTACGGATTTCCTGTTGATTGAGAAGCGGCCCGTCTCAAACCAGGCCTCTTTGGAGTTGGCGCCACTCCAGGTCGCCGTGACAAGAATCGTGCTGGATGTCTTTACGGCGCTGCCAAAGAGAGCGCCTATGACGCCGCTGGACTCGATCATATTGCCGACAACCTGATAGTATCCGCCACCAGCGCTTTTGAAGCGCAGCCTGATGACGTTGCCTCCTGAACCCCAGCATACATCCTCATTCGCAGGAGGAATCCATGCGGCGTTCGCCGTCTCGGTGGAAATGGCCGGCGATTCAGCTTTTACGTCGGAAATTAACAAAAGGCCTGCAAAGAGTGAACAGAGAACGAATCTGAAACAAAGACTCCTGATGTTCATGGTGACCTCCTTCACGGGTTGTTCTCATCGGTTTGATGTTCTTCAAGGCATGCCGCCTTCCTGCCTCCTGGTTTAACTCTTTCAACTCGCGTTTAAATCTCTTCACAGGAGTTGTGCAACACTTTTTTACCGGATCTCCTCCCGTCATGTAAGCCGGTGCCGCGTCGGGTTTCTCGTCTTGTGGCAGAGTCGGCAAATGAAGGCCTCAAATGGGCCGGGCAGGGCATTGCGGAAACGCGCCGGTATGTCTTGACATAATATCAAGATTCGTTTAATGAAAACGAAGGGATGGAGTTTGTGGTTCCGTGAATCTTTCTGGTGATGTCAAGGGGGACTTATGATTAAAAGAGTATTAATTTTATTGATGGGAATAACGGCTTTTTGGGTCAGTGGCACGTTTGCAGAAGATCTGGATGTTGAATTATCCTGCCCCACTTCTGTCTATGCAGGCAGCGTGCTGAGGGTGACTGCCTATGTGTCAAACGATGGAGATAGTGCTGTAACCCTGAACCGGTATGCGGCGGGGATGGTTGGCACCAACACCAACAACGTCCTGAGCTCGTCGCGTGTGTTCGGCCCTTACGCGAGAACGATGAACCCCAGAACGATCCCGGCAACAGGGCAAACCGTTAAAATTTCTTCGCTTTCTATCGTCAACTCCGTTTCGGCCGACTTCAAGGGGAAAATGGCCATGGTGGTTGTGGACTTTGTCAATGCCCGCGGGAACTCCCTGGGAGGAGGCACCTGCTTGGTGAATGTTCCATAACAGCCTGTGAGTTCCATGGCTCCATCCCAAGCTCCTTCTCCGGTCCCGCAAAGGGTTAAGCGAGTTCTGTCCGGCCTTCTGCTGGCGCTTTTTGCTGCCTGGCTTGTCTGTTCCGCTGTCAGGAGCGACGGGGAAAAGAGTGCCGTACAACCCCGAGCGGCGGCAGAGCGGACCTACGACAAGTTCCGCGCCGGAAACGTCAGCCTTCTGGAATATGACCAGAATGATCTGACGATCCGATTGTCCATCGAGGAGATCATCCACAGAAAAAGACAAACACCGTTTTTTGAATATCAGAATGTGAAGGAGCTGCGCCTTCGTTCCGCGGTCTTTGACATCTACCTGTCCGATGCATCCTCTTCCGCGGAAAAGTACGGCATCCCTTTCCACTTATTGGAGAGATGCATTCACCTTGTGCCCGGAGCGGAAAAGGCGAGCCCCATCGGTTCCTATTTTGAGGAAAACACCGATGGGGAACCTGATATCCTCAGCCGGATACAATTTGATCGCCTGGCCGTGAAGATTCATTACTCCGCAGGAACGGTCCTGGAACTTGCCGCTGAAAAAGCGTTTCTGGGAGGTGATTTTAAAAACCTCGTCCTGGAGGGGAACGTGAAGATCCTGACTCCGAAGGGCCAAGCCGTTCGGACGCAGCAGGCCGTCATCAGCCGGAAGTATGACGGCATCCTGTTTCCCAGTGGACACTTCCTGCAGGGAACCTTTGAGAAGCAGAAATCCTTTTACCGGCTGAGCGCCGATGGCCGCCTGGCGCCGCTGCCGCTGCCGCCGGATGTCAGGTATGCCGATCCGTTGGCTGCAAAGGAACAGGAGCTGTATGACAGAATTTTTAAAAAACTCCCCCCCCATCAGCGGATCATGTTTGGAATCACAGGACCGGAATAGGTTGGATGGACGCGGGAGAGAAAGGAGCAATGCATGACATCCAGGATAGGTATTTTCCTTGTCATGGCCTTGTTTTTTGGTTTCTGTGGAGCCTCTGAGGGAGGTGAAGAGGGGCTGCATGTTTCCGTAAGCAACGGCCTTGTCCGTATTTCAAGTACGGAATCGACGCTTTCCGAGATTCTGGAAAAATTGTCCCGGAAGCTTGGTATGACGATCCATGCCTACGGTGCAAGGGAAGATGCGGTGGTTGCGTGTGAAATCGAAGGCGTCGGCGTTGCCGAGGCTCTTCAGAGGCTTGTGCCGCAATGGAATTCCCTGATTTTTTCCCGGGATGATCACTCCATAGAAATCGGGGTAAGCGGCAGCGAGGATGACGGGGCGTCTGCCGAATCCGATTCAACGGAGCCTGAGAACGGGACGGAATCGGCTCCATCGTTGAATGGAGAGGAGGATGAGATGCCGGAGGAAGAGGCTGTTCCCCACGATGAAGAGGCCGCCGGCGACTCCACGACAGGGGAAGCGCCTGAAGATGAGGACGGAAATGAGGCAACCGCCCCGGATCCGGATCCAGGGGACGTTCAAGAAGAGGATGAGCCGACGGATGAGTTCACCATGAATGAACCGGGGATCCGGCCGCGCCGGCACGGGACCTGGCAGTTTTGATTGCCGGGTCCGTTTGAATCGTTAATTGCCGGGGGATTTGAGAAGGGATGAACATTATCGAATGTGTGCCGAATTTCAGTGAAGGCAGAAACCAGGGGATCATAGAGGACATCGCCTCGGCGTTGGCGGCGGTTTCCGGTGTCCGTCTGCTTGATCACAGCATGGATCCGGATCATCACCGCAGCGTCTTTACGTTTATCGGGCCGCCGGAACGTATCGTGGACGGGGCGCTGGCCGCCTGCAGCCGGGCCGCCGAGCTGATCGACATGAGAATGCACAGGGGGGCCGTTCATCCCCGAATCGGGGCCGTGGACGTGGTGCCCTTTATCCCTCTCGGCGATGCGGAGATGAAAGACGCCGTGGATGCGGCGCACCGGTTCGGCTCGCTGTTCGGAACCCGGAACGGGATTCCCGTTTATTTTTACGGGTCGGCAGCCTTGAGTCCACAGCGGCGGGAACTTCCCGATATACGGAGGGGCGGATACGAGGGCCTCGAAGAGCGGCTGAAGGATCCGAAATGGAAACCGGATGCGGGACCGGCTTTTTTTAATGTACACAGCGGGGCCACGGCTGTAGGTGCGAGGATACCTCTTGTGGCCTTCAATGTTGTCCTCAGCTGCGGCGAACTGAAACCGGCGGAGGATATCGCCCGCAGCATCCGGCAGTCGAGCGGGGGGCTCAGGCATATAAAGGCCCTCGGTGTTCCTTTGAAAAGCCGGAACCTCGTTCAGGTTTCGATGAACCTGACCGATTACCGGGAAACCTCCATGCGCCGGGTGTTCGATGAAATCAAGGCGAAGGCCGAACGTCTCGGCGTTGAAATCCTGGAATCGGAGCTGATCGGCCTGGTCCCCCGGGCGGCGCTGGCCGGCCGGCCCCCTGAGTACTACCGGCTGAAGGACTTTTCTGAAAAGCGCATTCTTGAAAATTGCCTTTGACGTTCCGGGCCAGAAAACAGCCGGCTGCCCCATGGTGCACACATTCCGGGCAGCCGGCTGAGAGGCGCCTAACGGTCAACCGCCTAAAATGACGAGGGCGATCCAGACTTTTTGAAGATCATTGTAGAGTTGCTTCTGAACCTTCAGGTCCACGACACAGTCATTGGCATCAACCTTGCCGGTGAGGTATCCATCCATCTTGTTCGCCACATTCTGTTTGAGGTTATTTCGTGCGGCGGAATAGGCCTTTCTGGCCACCTGCTTCTTTATCGTCTCGAGATGTGTGACCAGAGCCAGTTGAGACGATCTGTTTTTGAAAGACTTCGTGCCCTGAGCTTTAACGGTATTGATCAAAATGTCCAGGCCTGTATACAGACGATACAGGGGCCGGGGATTGATGGCGCCATAAATGATGACCTTCTTCTCGTCAACATAGGGCCATCCGGCTTCGAGCGTGTTGATGTCCGTTGTTCCCGGAGGCAGCGGTTCCACTTTGATCATGGTGACGGTCCGGGATGAAAATCCCGCATTATGATCGTTGATGGAATTGTCTTCATTGTACGGCCAGATCCAGGCATCCTCGGCAGTCGGGTTGGGGGCGTTCGAACGCTGATCCGGGGGGCCCGGAGTCTTCTGGGGAGGTACGACACGATAGGGGCCTTCTCCGTCCAGCTTGTTCGATAAATTCAATAGACCCGGCGTCAGATACTCGCCGTCCCGCTTGAAAGCCAGCATCATTTTTAAATCATCGGGATTGGTTATCCCTTCTCCGTTTACCCTTCCGGCGGCTGCGGGCGAACTGTAATCGCACCACCCGGTTGCCGGGTTGGTTGCCATATCCGCCTGCCTGTCATAGTAGAAAGTCCCCTTGGGATAGATGCCGAGGACATGATAAGAGCTGTCATTGGCGCTGGGTTTCAGCGGGTGATAGGTGGCAAATCCGTCCGGGGCATAAACCGTGATGCCGGTGGCTGAATCGAGCATGATCGCCCGGATCAGGTCTTCAAGGTCTATTCCCCTGTATTCCGTGTACCGGTCATCCGACTTGCTGGCATTCATCATCATGAACTGGGTGTGCTGAGCCATCCTTTCAAATTCCGCAAGTGACAGGACACGGGAAGGGGCCGGTATTTTTGACGGATCATCGGCTGCGTCGCCGGGATATGTTCCGGCGCCGATTTCCTTTGCATTGCTGAAGCCGTCGCCATCGGAGTCATCACCGTCAATGGCCAGCAATGCAGCGGCCGTTCTTCCCCTGGTCTGCCATTTGTTTTTGTAGGCCAAACCATAGGGATTCAGAGTCGCCAGCAGATTCTCTTCGCTGCTGTCAGCCCCGTAACCTGTTTTGTAGTGACACCACTGGCAGCTGCCCAGCGTCACGACCTTTTTCCCCGATGTGTATGAACCGCCAGAGTGACACAGGGTGCAGCTGTCAAGCTTGGTGCTGATCTGGCCGGGATAGGCTTCCCGGAAATTTGCCGAGTCCAGATCGCCCTGGTGATTGTACGCTGCATAAATCTGAATTCCGGAAAACAACAGGAAGGATACAGAGACCAGGACGGCTGGTAGAACAAACAGATTCCTTTTTCCTTTCTTCATGATGGTTTCTCCCTTAAGATGATTTTTTTTCGACCGACGCGATGAGGCTGGCCCCTTTGAACCCGTTCCTCTGCGCCGTGTCGCCTAGGGCTTCAGAGTCAGCACATAAGCGGCGCCAGCGGTAGAGTCGGCAAAGTGTGCTCCGGTGACGAGCTTATTGCCGAAGGCCGACAGGGAATATCCGAATTCATCGCCTGCCAGACCGTCGCAGGCCGTCAGTTTCCCGATCTGCTTCCAGGAATTGCCCGCCCTGCGGAAGAGATAGATGGCTCCTTGATCGGCTTTCTTCCCGGCATTTTTGCCGATATCGGTGCGGTTGGCGCCGACGGCGATGACATCACCGGCCATGGAGACGGACTGCCCGAATTGATCCTTCTTCTGGCCATCGCTGGCCGTCAGTGTGGCCACATGATCAACGGTATGCCCGTTCACAGCAAAAACATATGCCGCTCCAGCGTCCTCCGTTCCGCCGGGATCCGCCCTTCTTGCACCCACTGCCATCGTGTTTCCGAGCATCGCCACCGTAAAACCAAAATTGTCGTCCTTCGCCCCATCCGGCGGAATGACTTTGGCAAATTCCTTCCAGCCCTCTCCCGTCCTTTGGAAGAGGTAGACGGCACCGGCGCCCTCTGGATCGGCATTTCGAGCGCCGATGGCCAGGAGGTTCCCCCGCAGCGCCACCGATTGGCCGAAATAGGCCTTCGGGACTGGATCGCCCGCCGTCAGCTTTTCCGAGAAGACCCATTGATTTCCCCTGTGGAGAAAGACATAGGCGGCCCCAACATCGTCGGCACCGCTCTCCTCTTTGCGGGAGGTCACGACGAGGACATTTCCCTGAAGGGCGAGGGCCCTGCCGAAATTGTCTTCATCGGCTGGGTTCGGAGAGGAGACCTTGGCTTCATATCGCCACGATCCCATGTGCTTCCGAAAGAGATAGACCGCACCGGCTTTTTCTAAGCCGCCAGCTTCAGCAAAACGGGAGCCGACGGCGACCAGGTTGCCCTGGATGGCGACAGCCCGGCCAAACTCAGCCCCTGAAGTTGCATCGGGGGCAACCAGCTTCGCTTCTCGGATGTACCTCTGTCCCTGACGGTGAAAGAGGTAAACGGCACCGGCTCCGCTTGTCGATCCGGCATTGGCATTTCCTGCCCCCACAGCCACGTGATTCCCGTCGATTGCAACGGACCGGCCGAACTCCGCCCCTTCGACAGGGTCACCTGCGGTCAGCCGAATGTCACAGGCTTCAGGCTGCCTTGCTACAGCCATGCTGCTGATGCCCAGCAGGATGAGCAAAAAGAAAACAGAGAAAGCGGAAATCCTAATGTATGAGATACTCTTCATAATTCCTCCTTTGACAGACCGATATTGAGCAAGACTTGATTGGATAAGTTATGTCACAAGTGATGTAACTTATCCATCCTTAATTTCTGTCCTGAAGTCAGGGAATAAAAAATACACAAAAACCCTTTCCCTGAGTAAGGCTTTAAGGAATCGATCAGTTAATTGAACGTCTTGGATCAGGATATTCCTGAGTGACCGACGGAAAGGCGCCATGATCTAAACATTGACATCCCTTTTTCAATGTGCAACATTTCCTGCAATCCAAAAGAAAAAGACAGGGGGATTTTCAATGTCCCGATTAAGAACGACCAGGTGGCATGATGCGGACAGGGCGTGGCGATATAGGCGGAAAACCGGAAAGGAAAGGGGATTTACCCTCATTGAAATCCTGATCGTGGTCATTATCATCGGCCTCATCGCTTCTCTGATCGCCCCCAATCTGATCGGGCGCTATGAGCGCTCGAAGGAGGAAATCGCGAAAACCCAGGTGGAGATGCTTTCCTCCGGGGTCCTGTCCTTCAAGCTGGATGTGGGCCGCTACCCCTCGACGCTGGAGGAACTGATCAAGTCGTCGGACACCAGATGGCGTGGGCCTTACCTGTCCAAGCAGATCATTCCCAAGGACCCATGGGATCAGGAGTATCAATATAAGGTCCCAGGCGAACATGGCCCCTTTGACCTTTATTCTCTCGGACCCAACGGCAAACTGGATGACAAGTCGGCGAAGAGCTGGTAGCCATGTCTCTCACACAGTTCTTGAAGGAGATCTATCGCCTGCCCGATGAAGATCTTGAGAAGGCCCTAAAGCTGCAGAAGGACCTGGGGGGGGATATCGGCCGGCTTCTGGTGCAGGTCGGCTCCATAACGGATGGTCAGCGGCTCGAAGGATTGTCGTCCTATCTCAAGATTCCCCTCTATGAGGAAGAATATCCCGCGGATGACTCGCTGGTCGCCTGCCTGGAAGGGTGCCTGGATTACGGTTTTCTTCTCAAAAACCACTTCTTCCCCTTGTCGATCGACCATGAACGGAAAATTCTCTCAGCGGTTACCAGCGATCCCTTTAATTCTTCCATGCCCGATTATGTCGTGAAAAATCTCGGCTATGCCGTTCAATTGCAGCTGGCTCCGGAAAAGGTTGTGGAGGATCTGGCCAGGGGCTATTTAGAGGTCCAGGAGCGTAAATTCATTCCCCTGACCGTTGAAGAGGACGCGGAAAAACTGAAGGAAATGGCCTTCGAAGCGCCGGTGATCACCTTTCTCAACAGCCTGCTCAACAAGGCCGTTGAGATGAGAGCTTCCGACATTCATATGGAATCCGCCGAGAAGAAACACCGGGTCCGATTCCGGATTGACGGGATTCTCCATGACATCGACACCCTCGAGGAGGCGTTTTATCTTGCCGTCGTTTCGCGCATCAAGCTCCTGGCGGAGCTTGACATCGCCGAGAAGAGGCTGCCCCAGGATGGGAAATTCTCCACGCGGATCGCCTCGCTGTTCCTCGATATCCGCGTATCCACGCTTCCCACCGTCAACGGGGAGTGCGTGGTCCTCCGCCTCCTGTACCGGGAAAAGGTTTCTCTGGATCTCGATTATCTGGGGCTGGAACCGGACCACAAGGAACTTGCCGTCCGCATGATCGGTTCTTCGTATGGAATGCTGCTCGTGACCGGCCCCACCGGGTCCGGGAAGACCACGACCCTCTATTCCATGCTGACACGCCTGAATCATCCGGACCGTAAAATCATCACCATCGAAGACCCGGTGGAGTACCAGATTCAGGGAATCAATCAGATCCAGGTGCGCAGTGACATCGGGCTGAGTTTCGCGGCGGCTCTGCGTTCCATCCTCAGGCATGATCCGGACATCGTTCTGGTCGGAGAAATCCGGGATCGGGAGACGGCGGAAATCTCCATCCAGTCGGCCCTGACGGGGCATCTCGTCCTTTCCACGCTGCACACCAACGATGCGCCCAGCAGCCTCTTCCGACTGGTGGAAATGGGAATCGAAGACTATCTGCTTAACGCGGCTCTCGTCGGGGTCATGGCCCAGAGAATTCTCCGGAGAAACTGCCCTTTCTGCAGCCGTCCCGATCCGGGGGCCGAAGCGCTGCTGCGGGAATATGCCCTTCACGATGTCGCCGAAAAGTGCGGCCATCTCCTCGGGGACGGGATCAATCTGCAGCGGGGGCAGGGGTGCCCTCGTTGCGGTGGAACGGGTTATCGGGGGAGAATGGCCATTTTTGAACTCTTTGACTACACGGATGATCTCAAGGAGCTCTTTCTCAAGAAGATGTCGCTGGAAGCCCTGAGGGGAGCCCTGCGGGAGCGGCCGTCTTTCCGCTACCTGCGGGAAGACGGGATCCTGAAGGTCGCACGGGGGCAGACGACCCTGGACGAAGTTTTGAGGGTCTGCTGATGGAATTCGCCTATTCGACACTGGATTCGACAGGACGTGAAGTCCGGGGAACCCTGCTGGCCGCCGATCACACAGAGGCTCTGGCCAAGCTGAGAGCCCGGGGACTGACGGTAACGAACCTCACCGAAAAGACGGGAAAAGAGGAGCGCCGGTTTGTCCTGCGCAAGCGAATCATGCCCCAGGACGTTTACAGCCTTTCCAGGGAGGTGAGCACCCTTCTGCGTTCGGGGATTCGGATCGACCGCGCCTTGGAGCTTCTTCGCAATGGCGCAAAAAAGAAGGAGATGAAAGAGGTGCTCAACGCCGTTCTTCAGGACATCAAAGCCGGGGGAAACGTCGCACGCGCCTTTGAAAAGACGGGCTATTTCTCACCCTTTCTGGTCAGCATGATCCAGGTCAACGAGGCCGCCGGCAATCTGCAGTCCGCCTTCGAGAACATCGCCCAGTACCTGAAGTTCCAAATCGCCTTCCGGTCGGAAATCCGGAATGCCATGACCTATCCCCTGTTTCTCATCTTCGCCAGCATCGTGACGTTCCTGGTTATTTTCCAGTTTGTCGTTCCCCGGTTTTTCAGCATCTTCGGCGCCCAGCTGGAAAGTCTGCCCCTGCCGGCCCAGGTGCTGTACACCCTGAGCGGGTGGGTCAACTTCCGTTCCCTGGCCATATTCCTGGCATTGGTGGGCATTCTCCTGGCGGCCCGCCGATTTTATCCCGCCCATGTCAGGCTGCCCGATCTGTCGGACCGCCTGATTCATCTTCCGGGGTTGAGAACGCTGATTATCAACCTGGAGGTTTCCCGGTTCTGCTACTCCATGCATTCCATGCTTCTCAGCGGCGTTGAATTCCTCCGCGCATTGAGGCTTTCCATTTCCCTGATCCAGAACGCGTCCATAAGAAGCGCCATGATGCCCACCGTGGGGCTGGTCAAGGAAGGGCGGAAGATTGCCGACGTCTTCGCCGAGATTCCCCTTCTTCCCGACATGGTAGCGAACATGGTCAGGGTGGGGGAGGAAAGTTCCAGCCTGAAGGAGGTCTTCTTTGAACTTTACTCGATGTTTGACGAGCGCTTCAAAAACAGTGTAAAGCGGATGCTGACCCTGGTGGAGCCGGTGATCATCATCGTGATGGGGGCTGTCGTCGGCTTCATTGTCATTACGTTGATCCTGACCGTGATGAGCGTCAGCAGCATCAAACTTTGAGGGTCCGGACATGCGCGAACTTCCGACACGGCAGAGGGGTTTCACCCTCATCGAGATCCTGGTGGTCATGATTCTTCTCGCTGTATTGCTTTCCGCCGTCCTCCCGGTCTCTTACAACATGGTGCGCCGGTATGGGGCAGCTCTGCGCGCCCAGGAGGTCATGCTCTATGTGTCCGGACTCCGACGGGACGCCTTTCTCTACAGTGAAAAGCATCTCCTGGGTTCTCTGGAAAATACGCTGACGGTGGATGGGGCACCGATCCCGTTCGCCGATGTCCAGGTCACGGTTGAGCCCCCTATTTTCTTTTACAGCAACGGGACAACCACCGGTGGACGGATAGACATTACCGTGGACGGAGAGCGCTATCTTCTCCACGTGACGGCCCCCTTCGGGACCCTCTCCCTGGAGCCCGCGGAAGAGGCCGCATGAAACGGCGGGGAGATTTCAAATCCGGGGGCTTTCTTGTCCTGGAGATCCTGATTGCGGGGTTGATTCTTACCGCGGGGATTGCCGCCACCATGTATCTGTTCCGGATGGGGTTTGAACACCTCGAGAAGGCGAGAATATCCAATACGCTGTCAGCGAAGCTCGTTCAGGCGACCGGCCTGATCCGGTCCCTTGACCTGGAAAAGGTGAGTGGAACGGAGGAGATGGGCGAGGGAGTGACCCTCAAATGGAATGCCGGGGTTCTTTCCTCCATGATGCCGGTATCCGCCGAAAAGAAAGAGGCGTCTTCGTTCCTCTATCATCTCCTGCTCTACCAGGTGGAATTCACCCTTTCGGCACAGGGAGTGAGCAGAGACTATTCAATGCACGTTCTCAGATACAAGGCCCTGCAGACAACAAATGAACCCACATCCTAAGGGCTACACCCTGATTGAAGTTCTCGTGGCGATCGCCATTTTTACCGTGATGGTCATGCTGGCCGGCATGGCGATCAATCAGGGACTGCAGCAGTACCGAAATCTCATGGAAAAGGGCTTGAACTTCTGGGATTATGCCCGGATGATCTGGATCGAAAAGAGCTTCACCTCAACAACCGACTATTATGTCCGGACCCGGAGCGACGGATGGTTCCCCTATTTCCGGGGTGACATGGACCGTGTATCCTATGTGTCCCTTGCCCCCTTTGCCGGTGAGCTGCCGGTGGTCGTCTGGGTCAGAAAGGAAATGGATCAGCAGGGGAAACTGTTCCTGGCCTATTATGAACGGCCCGTTTACACGAAAACATTTGAGGATATTGAAAGGGATTTTCTCTCCGGGAATTACAGGGAAGGGCAGGGCGTCCGGATCCTGGAGCAGGTGGACAGCATCGCCTTTTCCTACTTCGGCTACGACTCCGCAAGACGCGGATACGTCTGGTTTGATCGGTATGAGGGAAGCAGGATGAAGCGGCTTCCCGCGATGGTCCGGGTGTCCTACCGGCAGGGGGATTATTCGGGGAAAATCGTTTTCAACCTGTATGTAAACTCGCTGATGAAGACGGAATATAATGACGCCTATCAAGCTGTGCCTTGACAGCCGGGGTTCGGCCACCATGCTGATGGTTTTTATGGTGACGGTCATCATGACCGTCGGACTGGGGTTCAACTGGCTCGTCAAGGAGCATCTTCAGGCATCGGAGAACCTGAAAAACAAGGCGGAAGCCATCGTGAAGGCGCGGTCGGCCTATGACACTCTGATTTACCTCCTCCTCAGGGGACGCACAATGCCCCGGGAGGTCGTGCTCTCCGGCACGGAGGATCTGACCCTGGTTTCAACGCTTCCCCTGGACAATGCTCCGGTTCCTTTGTCCGATGATATAACGGTCCGTCTTCAGGACAGCAACGGGTTGATCTCCCTGGCAACGATCAATACGGCGGCGATGCAGCAGCTTCTCCAGCGGGTCCTGTCGGTCGACAGTGCCTCGGTCCCTCTGGCCAGTCTGCAGGATTGGACCGACCAGGACGATCTTACCCGGTTGAACGGGGCGGAGGCCTCTTACTACAGGAGCCATCGGGGTTTGCCACCCCGCAATTACGCCCTCCAGTACATGGACGAACTGGGGTTTGTCCGGGGAATGACGCCGGAGGGATATGAACGGCTCCGACCCTGTCTCACCATGCTTCCCGCGACGGGGTTCAACCCCAATACGGCGCCTGATGAGGTCATGATGGCCTTTTTGGATATTACGGAAGAAACGCTTCAGAGCATAAAGAATTTCAAGGCTGAACACGGGGTGATTACGGAGGGTGCGCTTCAGCTTTTGACGGGGCGCATGATGGCCAAGAACAGGAAGATGATCTATTTCAAACCATCCCTTTTCATGGATATTTCGGTGAGTGCCGGTCAACCGAAGGCCATGTATACCATCAAGGCGGGATTGAGTCTGCGACAGAACAACATCGCACCTTACAGCGTTCTCTACTGGCGGGAGGAATAGGCAACATGCAGGGACTGACGGCGGGATACTGGCACAGAAACGGCCTTGATCTCTATCGCTATGTAAAGGGGAAGCCGGTCCGGACCGGCGGCGGCTCCCTGGATGAGCTGACCCCCCTTCGGGGGGCACTGCAGAGGATCGTCCTGATCATCGGAAGAGACCGGCTCCTTCACATCCGTAAACGCTACCCTCCGGCGCCGAAGGAAAAACTGGCCAAAGCGGTCCGGCTGGAACTGGGGGAGCTGTTCCCTTTTTCCCGGCCGGACTTTTACTGTCGCGTAAACTCCTCGTCCTCGGCCTATACGGAATTGGATATCTGGGCTTGGGAAAGCGAGCCTTACAGCCTTTTGCGAAACGTCCTGCCTTTTCATTACGCGATCCCTGAAGAAGCGGCGTTTTCCTCCTCGACAGCCGAGATATTCCTGTGGACCTGGAAGGACGTGACCCATCTGCTCGCCGTATCGGAACGCCGGTTTCTCGGCGCCGCCTCCCATCCGGCCGATGCCTTCACGGAGGAGGATGCCGAACGGTTTCTGAACAGCCTGGAGGCCTACGGGGCTGAAATGCACAGGATGCGGGTGTACGGAATTCTTCCCGTCACCGTGAGGGAAAGGCCTGCCCTCTTTGTAGAGAACGTGCCCGACAGGGGATACTCTCCCTGCCTGGACAACATCCCCTCCATGAACCTCCGGGAATTCCGGTGTAAGAGGGAACTGCGGATTCCTGCCTACCCGGGACTCCTGTTCCGAATGGCGATCTACGGTGTCCTGGGCTGCGGCCTGGTGCTCTATCTGAACATGAGGGATCATGAGCGGGCCAGCCAGGCGCTCCAGGAGATATCGCGGCAGATGGACAGGAGAATCCAACTGGCGGAGTCCCGGCAGGGAATCCAGGCCATCGATTACTCCGCGGTACAGAAGGAATTGAGCGACAGGCTCAATGCCCGGCAGTCTCCGCTGAGCGTCCTGGACATGCTGGCCCGCACACTGCCCGAGGACTGTTATATCAGCAGCGTGCAGTTGAATGAGAACAATGTGGAAGTTCTGATCATCTCAAAGGAACCACTGGCTGCTCTCAAGGCGTTGGCTGAAGAGAAAGGCATCCGGAACATCCAGCTTAAAGGCCCTTTGAACATGGAAGGAAAAACCGGTGAGTATTCTTTCGTCGTTACCATTGAACTGGCAGGATAGACCCATGGCCGGTGCGGGAAAAGAGGGCTCGATCAGGGCGATGGGCATTTACCTCATTATTCTGCTCGCTTTGCTGCGCTTTTTGATTTATCCATTGTACAATGGGTTGGAAAGGCAGAAACAGATTCTTGACGAGCAGAAGAAAAGCCTGACCCTGAAGACCCGCCTTCTCAATCAGCAGCAAGGCGGGGCGCCCCTTGCTGCCTTCGTGGGAAGGGAGCGGTTGACCCCTTATCTTTACGGGAAGGAGCAAAGCCTCACGGGGATTCAACTGGACATCGTTCACAGGATGAACGTCGTTGCCAGGGAAAAGGGAGGAGAGCTGGTACGCTTCGAGATGCTCGAAACGATTCCAGGACGCACCCTGAGCGAAGCCCCCGTGACGCTCTGGTTCAGCGGACCGCCGCAGGCCCTGATGAACATCCTGAGGGCCGCGGAATCGACGGGAAAATCTCTTGACGTCAAGGGGATGGAAATCACGAAAAGCCCGCAGGAGTTCCTGCTTTTACTGACCCTTTCGGCTTACAGGTTAGAGAGATGATCAAAAAGGCCCTTCCGGATCTCCTGATGGCAGCCATCATCGTGACGCTGGCTTTTTTTATCGCCGCAGGTCTCTCCCCCTCAACCTCTCCGCCGCCGGTCCGGCCGGAGAGAACGGACGCGAAAGCGGCTGTCGGACAGAAAGAGGCCTGGGCCCCTCCCGTCGTGCTGGAAACGGCACTGAAGCAGCGCAACCTGTTTTCAGAGGCCGGGCGCTACGACCTTCCTGAAAAGAAAACCGGGAAAGCACCCGAAGTGCTTCCGGAAAACCCTTATTCCCTGGTGGCCGTCATGCTGGGGAAGGAGCAGAAGGCCGTCTTCAGGGATTATAAGGGGACCATCCACACGGTGACCAAGGGGAAAACGCTCATAGACGGAGCTGTGCTTACCCGCATATCCCCCCGTTCCGTTTGGACAAGGAAGGGGAGACAGACGAGGGAGTTGAGCCTCTTTGATGTGCGCCGCAAGCCGGCGGATGCCGTCGGGGGGGAAGCGGCAGGGAAGAACCCGGATGCGAAGCCGGCAAGGAGGGACCGAGTTCCCCGAGCGCCTGAAGGAGAAATAAAAATCCCCCCTTCTTTACCGGATGGTGGTAAAGAAGGTAGCCGGATGGGGAAACCCGGAGCGGGGAAGGGGAAACGAGAAAGCCCGTTACGTAAGGAGCACAAGGACCCTGATGAAACGGGGAAGGAAACATGACATCGGATGCCCCGTCCAATGGAGAGGGAAATGCCATGAAATGTATCTCCGCTGCTGTGCCGTTGGGATTGCTGCTTCTGGGAATGGCCGTTCTGTTCCCCCTGACCGCCGCGGCCATTGAGCTTTACTCCTTCCAGGGGGAAGGCGGGCAGATTTATTACACCAATGTCCCCGGTCCGGGACACCGGAAGATCAATCCCCACGTTCTGAGAATGAGGGCGAAGAAGAAGGCTTCCGTACCCCGGAGGACGGGGATGGGGCCAGCCGCCGAGCAGTTGGAGTATGACGAGGCGATCCTGTCCGCCTGTGAGCATTTTGCCGTGGATCCCCACCTGGTCCGAGCCGTGATCAAGGCGGAATCCAATTTCGATCCCGGGGCAAGATCGCCGAAAGGGGCCATCGGACTGATGCAGCTCATGCCGAATACCGCCCGCGAAATGGGGGTGTCCGATCCCCTCAATCCCGTTGAAAACATTTTCGGCGGTGTGGGCTATTTAAGTCAACTGCTGAACAGCCTCAACGGCGACTTGCCGTTGGCGCTCGCCGCGTACAATGCAGGTCCGCAGCGGGTCATGAACTACAACGGCATTCCCCCCTTCCGGGAGACACGGAATTACATCGAGAGGGTGCTGGATTATTATGAGCATTTCAAAGGGAAGGACTCGTTATGATTAAAAGGGATCGACAGCGGAAGACTCTGTCCGCCGTGTTCGTTTTGGTATGTATCCTTGCGCTCAGTGGCTGCATGAATCAGCCGCGATGGCGTCAGCATGTTTCGCTGGACCGGCCGGCAGGGACGGAAAAGCAGGGTGAAATCGGCGGGAGCGGCGATTCCGAGGCAGCGGCCATGAGACCGCCGGTTGAAGAAATCACGGTACCGGCCTTTGAGAGGAAAGCGCCCCAGAAAAAGCTACCCCCCCCCGTCAAGCCCATTGAGGCGCACCGTGTGACCATGGTTGATACTCCGGTCATGATCAACGCCGAACGGATGCCCCTTTCCGATTTTATCATCCATGCCCTTGGGGAAACGCTGAAAGTCGCCTTCGTGATGGACGAGAAGATGCTGAACAACAAAAAGCCCATCACCATGCGGATGCCTGAGCCCATGCCGCCCGAAAAGGCGTTGGAGATGATCATGGGGATGCTGGAAAAATACGGATATTATCTGGATGAAAAAGCCGGAGCCCTCTACGTCCTTGAAAAACCCCCCGAACCCAGGGAGCCGAGATCTCCTGTGGACATCCGGGTCGGCACAACGCCGGAAAACAGCCCTGCAGAAATTTTGCAGGTCGTTCCTCTCCGTCATGTCCGCCCCGCCGATGTGGAGCCCCTGATCAAGGATCTCTTCCGGTCCGGTGTCCAGGTAAAGCCCTACAGCCGGCAGAATGTCATTGTTCTGTATGGCCGGGCGTCGCAGATGAAGCCCGTTATGGAATTTCTCGAGACCTTCGATGTTCCCTATCTGCAGAAAAAGAAGGTTTTTATTCTCCGGCTGACTTACTGGCAGACGGATGAGTTTATCGCCCAGCTTAAAAGCATCATGGAGGGCCTCGGATTTATCGTTGCCAAGACGCCCAGGGAGCCTGGGCCGCTCTTGATGCCCATCAAGCAGCTCAACGCCGTCCTGGTGATCGCACCCGATGAAACCACGGCCGGGAATATCCTGGGCTGGAAGGAAAAGCTCGACACCCCGGAGGCGGCCGGCACGGAGTTTAAGGCCTACACCTTTATCCCGAAATACTCCCTGGCTTCGGAACTGGTGGAGTCCATCCAGAAGCTCTATGGTTCGATGCCGGTAACCGGGAGAACGGCGATGCAGGCTGCCGCCGGACCTCAAAGACCGGCGGCGGCAAGAGCCGCCGTTGAAAGAAAGGACAGCTCCTTCGAATCCACCGGTCTGAAGATGTCGGCGGATGACAAGAAAAACATGATCATCATTCTCAGCACGCCCGATGTCTACCGGAATCTCCTCAACCTTCTGCAGACACTGGATATTCCGGCCCGGCAGGTTCTTATCGAAGCGACGATTGTCTCCCTGAAGCTCACGGATGAATTGAAATACGGCGTGGAGTGGCTGATCCGAAATACATGGAACGGTGACGCTTACGTGCTGGGTACCTTGGGGCATCTCGGCACAGGGCTCAGCACGGATCCCGTGGGCCTGTCCTATTCTTTCCTGAGCAGGACCGGGCAATTTCGGGCCCTGATCAACGCCTACGCCCTGGCGAACAAGGCCAACATCCTTTCCACGCCCCGCCTGATGGTTCTCGACAACATGGAAGCCACCATCCAGATCGGTCAGGACGTGCCGACCGTTACAGGACAGATTACCGATGTAAGCGGGACTACGACCAGTTCAACCAGCGTTGCCCAGAGTATCCAGTACCGCAGTACGGGAATCATGCTCAAGGTGAAGCCGACCATCAACACGGAGGGGTTGCTGACCCTGGAGATCAGCCAGGAGGTCTCCAAGGTCGAAGGCGCGGGTGTCGGAGAATCTCCCATTATCACAACGAGAAAAATCAACACCTCTGTGGTCGCCACGCACGGACAGACAATCGTGCTGGGAGGCCTCATGGAGGAGACCTCGAGCCTCACCGAAAACAAGGTGCCCCTGCTGGGCGACATTCCCTTTCTCGGAAACCTCTTCAAGTCCACGGGAAAAACAAAGGAGAAAACGGAGCTCCTCGTGCTGGTGACCCCCACCATTCTGACAAATGCCGATGATGCAACCAGGGTGACCCGTCAACTGAGGGACGAGTTGAAATGGATCAAGTGACGGCCGGGAGCGCGTTCATGCAGGAAAAGGAAAACCAGGTGATGACCGGACTAACAAGAATTTTTTCTTCTATTTTCGCGCTTGTCGTGTGTTTGCTGTGCGCAGCGCCGACAGCGGGATATGAATGGACGCCCCTGCCCGACATGAAGCATGTTCATAAGGCGGGGACCATGACGGTCATGAGGGATGGCCGGGTCCTTCTGATCGGCGGGGCGTCAGGGGATGCCGGTCAGACCCATGCCCTGGCGGAAGTGTTCGACCCGGCTGCGGGAACCTTTCGAGTCACCGGTTCGATGCATCAACGAAGGAGCGGGCACTGCAGCGTGGCTTTGGCGGACGGAAGCGTCCTTGTGGCGGGAGGGTCAGCCGGGCGCGTCCTTCACGAGCTGAGGAGCGTTGAACTCTATGATGCGCGGACGGGCCGGTTCACGAAGGTCGGGGACATGTCGGTCGGCAGAATGGCCTCTCCAACCTGCACGGCTCTGCCCGACGGAAACGTGCTCATCGCCGGAGGCGCTTATGAGGGAACCGTGGGCAGCGGCAATGTTCTTTTGGACAGGTTCGACTTCAGCCGCTCAACCCTTGTTCCGCGTGTCGGAAAACTGGCTTCCCCGCGATCCGGACCAGGGCATGTCTCCATTCTGCTCGCTACGGGACAAATATTAAACATCGGAGGAATGAGCGATTATTCGTCTCCCGCGGTGCCGGCAGCCGAATCGTACGATCCGGAGCACAACGTTTCATCGGCCATGAGGATGCAGCCGGCGGGCGGTCCCGGCCCTTATGCCGCGGCCGCACTGCCCGACGGGAACGTGATCCTCATGAAAAAAGGTGAGACAACCTATCCCGAATATTATGATCCTTCCGAATGGCGCTATGAAACCCTTCTGGCGGCAGGCGCATTCCGGATGAACCCTGCCGCGTCATCCATCACGGCCCTGAGGGGCGGGAAAATCCTCTTCATTTCCGGACGGCAGCTGAGGGTTTTCGACCCCGCCGGGAATTCGACGGAACAGATCGGCTTTCCACCCCGGCTCGGAAACGGCCAGTGCGTCGAACTCGATGACGGCCGTCTCTTCTGCGCCAATCTGGAGAATAAAGCGGCAGCCCTTCTCAGACTCAAAGAATGATTTCCGACAGAGATCTTCCATCCGGCCTTTCGCGGACAAATCAATTCAGATAGCTGTGCAGACCCGGCAGATAGTTGACTCCGAGGTACGTGAACAGGACGGAGGCAAAACCGACCATGGTCAAGGCGGCCATCCGCTTTCCCCGCCAGCCCTTGATATACTGGACATGAAGGGTCACGGCATAGACGATCCAGGTAATGAGCGACCATGTCTCCTTGGGATCCCAGCTCCAGTAAGAGCCCCAGGCGTAATGCGCCCAGATCGAGCCCGTCATGATGCCGATGGTCAGGAAGACGAATCCCAGGGCGATGCTCTGGTAGATCATGAGGTCAAGGCTCGCCAGCGTCGGAAGCCGTTTAAGAAAACGATTCGAGTTTTCGGGTTTGTCTGCGTCCGCCGTTTTCAGGAAGTACATCAAGCCGCATCCGAAAGCAAAGGCGAAGCCCGAATAACCCATAAAGCAGGTCACCACGTGGCTTGTGAGCCAATTGCTCTGCAGGGCGGGAATAAGGGGCTGAATCTCGTTGTTGACGCCCGGGGCGATAGAGGCATAGGCCATCGCCAGGAAGGCAAGGGGAACGACAAAGACGCCGAAGGCCCTGCTTCCGGTCCGCCATTCAATGAAGAGGTGGAGCAGCATGATCGCCCAGGCGAAGAAGATCATCGATTCATAGAGATTGGACAGCGGCGCGTGTCCGATCCCCAGGCTGTAGGAGACTTTCCACCTCCACAGGATGGCCGCCGTCTGGGCGGCAAAGCCCGCCCACGCCGCAAGAGAAGCCAGCTTGCCCCAGGACCGGCCTCCAAGGATCATGCGGAAGAGGTACAGAACGAAGGCGCCGAAGTAAATAAACGTAACCCAACTCAGAATGAGAGTGTGACTCATACGATTCCTTTCTCCTGAATCCGCCGGCCCAGCAGATCAAGCTCCCGATCGAGCGCCGCCATATGGCGGCTTCTGCCGGCAAGTGAAATACGTGTCTGCCGCCCTGCCTCATCGACACGGACCCAGATGTGTCGATGAGGCATGAAATGCCGGAGAATGAGGCCGGCCACCATCAGAAAGGCCCCCAATGCGACCAGCGGAACGCCTGGATCACGGACGACCTGCAAACCCGTGTAGTACTGCTGTTCAATCTCCTTGAGATAAAAGCGGTACGGTTTGAATAGGGCGGGATCGAAGAGAGGGAACTGGGTTAACAGCTCCGGGTACATCTCCGCGATCTCGTCGATGTGCTGAAGGACCCAGAACTGGATATGGCGGCCTTGCGGCGAGGCAATGTCCAGTTTCACCCCGGGGCCGAATTTCATCAGATTTCCTTCGATGCGCAGGATCTCGACATGGGCGCCGCCTTCCTTGAGGTCAAAACGGTCGCCAACCGAAACAGCCACTTTCTCCTCCTGTCCCTTTCCCGTTGAATAGCCCAGAACGGCACGGCCGCCTGGAGCACTGCCGAAGGAAGACTGGTAGAATCGATATCCATTGACATGGATCGGATGGTTGACCATCAGCGCGCCTTGACGGACGGGCTGACCGCCCTTGAGGAACGTCAAGTCGGACCGGTAGGTCTTGGGCATGCCGTTGGCGTATGTTTCCAGGGTGAATTTATCGCAGCGCACCGAAAAATCGAGGCGGTGGATGTCTCCTCCATTCCTGGAGGCGACGAGATTGGTGGTTTCTCCTTCGCTGATGTTGACGTATCCTTCAAAACCAAGGACGGAACCGATGACCGATCCCGCGATCATAAACAGAATGCTCAAGTGAACCCCGTAGACGCTGAACAGTGACAGACCCGCCTTCCGAATGGAAAAAAAGACATGGCCGCCTTTGACGTCCTTTTCAATGGCTCCATAGTTCTCCTTCAGCAGGTTTTCCAGGGACGAGAGACATCCCTCGCGATTCTGCTCGGTCAGAAGAACCCGGTTCGGGGGGAGCTTGCTGAAGAGTCCCACCGGCACAGGAAAATGGGGCGTCCGATATAACTTCCACGAACCGGGAAGCCGATTCAGGGAGCAGACCGTCAGGTTGAGGGCCAGAAGACCCAGAAGACCGTAATAGAGAGGGGAATGGTAGACATCGAACAAGCCGAGAGCGTAAAACAGGCCGGATATGCCGGGAGACAGCTTCTGGGCGAATTCCATGGCGCCCTCTCTCTGGGGAAGAAACGTTCCCACCATGAAGAGCAGGGCCATCGCGATCAAAAGGACAACGGTCAGTTTGATGGAAGAAAAAAAAGATCTGAGGGCTTTTTTCATCTCGGTCACTCGCTGTTCTCCATTTCTACGTGGGCATGCTTCTGCGGCGCCATGTCAACGTGTTGTTGAGAGGTGACTAGTCATTGCGAATTTATCATTTGACGACTGTTCCGGCAAGGAGAATAGAAGAGATTCCTTTATTTCTATTCCCGCGCTTAAAATACTTCTTGACAGGGTCATTTTTATTTTTATAATTTCTACCAAAACAGTAGAGATAAGCAAAAGGTTAAACGTAAAGAACATGAAGCTTTCTACGAGGGGTCGCTATGGGCTGCGCTTTATGCTGGATCTGGCGCTTCATTACAATCAGGGGCCCATTTTTTTGAAGGACATCGCCCAGCGCCAGGGTATTTCGGAAAAGTATCTCTGGCATCTGATTCACCCCCTCAAGGCGGGGGGATTGATCCGTTCAAACCGAGGGGCTCATGGCGGCTATTTCCTGGCGAAGGCGCCAAGCGAAATCAACCTGAAGGAAATCATGCAGTCAGTGGAAGGCTCACTGGCGCTTGTCGACTGTGTTGACAATGATTCTGTATGCCAGCGGGCGCAGACATGTATCACCCGTGACATCTGGCAGGAAGCAACCCGGGTTATGCTCCATACCCTGGAATCTCTGACCCTGGATGCCATGGTCAAACGTCAGACGGAAAAAGAGGAACAGGTAAAATGAAGGGGAGCGTCGGATCCCGAATGATGTGCCGCTTGAAAATGATAACCCGCTGTGCGGGCAGAGGGGGGCCGTGCATGTAGCCTCGGAAAAGGATTACATGGCATTGATCATTTACCCGCAGCCTGAACCTTCGCGAAGAATGCGGGTTTTTTATTTCCAGCTGAATGGCAGTCTGAACAGAGATCGTCTGAAATGAAAGAGATTCCTTTAAATTCAGTGAATATCGCTGGAGCGGCAGCGGGTAGGGCACTACCATCCAACACGCCGGACTGGGTCGAGACCCTGCATTTCACATTCGCCAAGGGGCCGGAAGAGAAACTGGTTCTGGACGGTGGGGAGAAACTGGGGCCGGTGACTCTGGCCTGCGGGACCTATGGAAAGCTTAATGCTCAGAAATCCAATGCCATCCTGATCTGTCACGCCCTGTCGGGCGATGCCCATGCCGCCGGCTATTCCGCCGGCATAAGGAAGTCGGGTTGGTGGGATACTTCAATCGGGCCCGGCAAAGCCTTTGACACCGCTTCTTTGTCATCTGTTCCAACGTGATCGGGGGGTGCAAGGGATCGACGGGGCCGGCATCTCTTAACCCGGAAACAGGAAAACCCTATGGCTTGAGCTTCCCCGTCATTACGATCGCCGACATGGTCGAGGCCCGGCGGCACCTGATTGATGTTCTCGGAATCGATCGGCTGCTCTGCGTCGCCGGAGGCTCCATGGGTGGGATGCGCGACATCAGGTTTCTCGTTCTTTCTTTCTCATCGGATTGGCTCTATCCACCCACCCAGTCCAAGGACATTGTGCGGCAATTGAAAAAAAGTCATGCAGATGTGGCCTATTGCGATCTGAAATCCAACTATGGCCATGACGCCTTTATTTTGGAGACGGAAGGGCAGACCCAGCTGATCCGGAATATTTTAAGCAGCAATGACGACTCATACTGAACAGACAAATCTTGTTCCTCCGGACTACCGGATCATCAGCGAACTGATCGATTCCGGCGCGCGCATCCTCGATTCGGGCTGCGGCTCCGGCGATCTGATGGCCTTTCTGGTTCGAAGCCGCCATACCCGGGGGCAGGGCATCGAACTGAACGAACTTGCCGTCCGCGAATGTGTCGAGAAGGGGCTCAATGTGTGCCATGGCGATATTGAAAGCGGCCTGCTGGAATATCCCGCCGGGTCTTTTGATTATGTGATTCTGAACCAGAGCCTTCAGGAAATCCGACAGGCAGACGCCCTGCCGGCGGATGCCCTGCGAGTCGGTCGGGGGGGGATCGCAGGCTTTCCCAATTTCGCCTGGATCGGCTCGCGCGGCCGCCTTTTCTTTCAGGGAAAGTCACCGATCACCGCCGCCCTGCCTTACCGCTGGTACGATTCGCCCAACGTGAGGTTTCTCAGCATTGACGATTTCCGCGATTTCTGTAATCAGAAGGGGATCGAGGTCCTCAAGGCCCGTTATCTCCGCGGCGGAAAAACTGTATCCTGCCGGCCGAATCTGCTGGCCGAAGCGGCGGTGTTTCTTTTGACGGCAGAACATGCATCCCAACCGGGAACTGTCAATCATGGAAACCATCATGAAGATCATTGCCAAGCTGAAGCGGAAGCGTAAGGCCGTGATCCCGGCGCACAACTACTCGTGTCCGGAGGCGCAGAATATCGCTGATTACGTCGGTCGTCTCCTGAGGGCGAAGAATTCCATAAGAATGCAAAAGGGAGCCTGGTCAACAGTGACCCGCCCAACCGTCGGATGACCCCGGTCCAGGTATGCCGGGGTGATTTCAACAAGGGAGCTGGAATCCAGAATAAGGAATCAAAGAATAAACATTCGGGAAGGGGTGAAGCAGCCTTGAAAAAAAAGGTTCTCCTGGCCGTCAGCGGCGGTGTGGATTCTTCCGTGGCCGGATGGCTTCTGAAAGAGGAGGGATATGAAGTCGCCGGGGTTACCATGTGTCTTGGCGTGCGCGACGAGGGAATCAAGACCCGCTGCTGCGGAAGGGACGCCATTGAGGATGCCCGGGAAGTCTGCGGCATGCTCGATATTCCCCATTATGTCCTGGATTATGTGCCGCTTCTGGAAAGCTGCGTGATCGACAAATTCACGCGGGAATATCGCCTCGGCCGGACGCCCAACCCCTGCATCGACTGCAACCGGTATCTGAAGTTCGGTCATCTGCTGAAACAGGCTCGCGCCATGGGGTTCGATTACCTGGCTACCGGCCATTACGCTATGATCGAGCAGAAGGAAAACCGGTGGGTTCTCAAGAAACCAAGAGATTCCGGAAAGGATCAGACCTATTTTCTCTATCCCATACCCTTCGAAGCCCTGGAACATATTTTATTTCCCCTTGCCGACCTCACGAAGGAAGAGGTGCGGGAAATCGCCCGGAAGGCCTGTCTCCCCATCGCCGGCAAGGCGGAGAGTCAGGATCTGTGCTTCGTGACCCAGGAAAGTTACGGGGAATTCCTGCGGGAACGGGGATGCCCGGTTGAGCCGGGACCCATCGTCGACCGTTCCGGTCGGGTTCTGGGTGAGCATTCTGGAACGGTTTTCTACACGATCGGACAGCGTCACGGCCTGAGGATCAGTTCTCCCTGTCCTCTCTATGTGGTGGCCATCGATGCCGTCCGAAATTCGGTCATCGTGGGCGAAAAGCGGGATGTTTATGCATCGGCGCTCATCGCCGGCGATATGAACTGGCTGACTCCGGACCGGCCCCGGGAAGCGGAAGGCAAAATCCGGTATCGGAAGAGATCCTCGCCCTGTACAATCATTCACGACGGGGATCGAGTCCGGATTCATTTTTCCGAAGACCAGGATGCCATCACCCCCGGTCAGGCTGTCGTCCTCTACTCTGGCGACGAGGTGCTGGGCGGAGGCGTCATCGAAGAAGTCCTGCGATCCACAACTCATTCTTGAGAGGTCTTAGAAGTACGATCGTGAAATCCTTAAAAAGAGAGACCCTTCTAATCCATGAGGGCCAGGAGCCTGATCCGGCCACGGGAGCCCGCGCCGTCCCGATTTACCAGACCACATCTTTTCTCTTTCTCCAGGGATTGGAGACGCTCCATCTGCGGATGATCCGTCACGCGGAAAATGCCCTGGCCGTTGCCCACTATCTGAAAAGGAATCCCAAGGTTTCCTGGGTGAACTATCCAGGACTTCCCGACAGCCCGGAAAAGGACAAAGTTGACAGGTATCTTCCCCTGGGAGCGGGGGGCATTCTAGGCTTCGGGATTAAAGGTGGGCTGGAGTCCGGAAGAACGTTTATCGATTCCCTTTCCCTGGTTTCCCACCTGGCCAATGTGGGCGATGCCAAGACCCTGGCCATTCACCCGGCAACCACGACTCACCAGCAATTGTCCGCGGAAGAACAGCCGGCAACGGGTGTAACGCCTGATTTCATCCGGATGTCCATAGGAATCGAACACATCGATGATATTCTGAACGATCTCGAACAGGCCTTCGACAAGGTATCCTGAAGGATATCTTAAAAAGGTGCCGGTGAAAGACCGGCAGGGAAGCCCCCGGCGGGAAGAATCATGCGGCTGCGATTGGATACAGCCTGATTCCAGGAACGAAGAAGGAGGATGAATTCATGAGAATCTACGAAGATAATTCCCGCTCCATCGGCAACACGCCGCTGGTAAAACTGAATTCTTTGACAAAGGGGATGTCGGCGACGGTCCTCGTCAAGGTGGAAGGTCGGAATCCCGCTTATTCGGTAAAATGTCGGATCGGTGCGGCCATGATCTGGAACGCCGAAGAGCGAGGCATTCTTCGCCCGGGAATGGAAATTGTCGAGCCGACAAGCGGCAACACGGGAATTGCCCTGGCTTACGTTGCTGCTGCCCGGAAATATAATCTGACGCTGACGATGCCCGAAACGATGAGCATCGAACGCCGTCGGGTCCTTGCCGCTTTTGGAGCCAATCTGGTGCTGACACCCGGAGCGGAAGGAATGAAAGGGGCGGTCCGTCGGGCGGAGGCTCTGGCGGCTTCGGCGCCGGAGCGATTTTTTCTGCCCCAGCAGTTCAAGAATCCGGCAAATCCCGCGATCCATGAGATGACCACGGCTCCGGAAATCTGGACGGATACGGACGGATCCGTGGATGTCCTCGTGTCCGGCGTAGGGACAGGGGGAACCATTTCGGGGATATCGCGATATATCAAGAAAGCCATGGGTAAGCCGATTCTTTCCGTGGCGGTTGAACCCAAAGAAAGCCCGGTGATTACCCAGCACCTGGCCGGAGAAGAACTACGGCCGAACCCCCACAAGATTCAGGGCATAGGCGCCGGCTTTATCCCCGACAATCTGGATCTGTCGCTGATCGACCAGGTGGAACTCGTGGAAAGCGGGGAAGCTGTGTTGACGGCCCGGAGGCTGGCCCGCGAGGAGGGAATCCTGGTAGGCATCTCCAGTGGAGCCGCTGTGGCTGCCGCTATGCGACTGGCCGGCCGGGAGGAATTTGAGGGCAAGACCTTTGTCGTAATCCTTCCCGATGCCGGTGAGCGATATCTCTCTACTGTCCTGTTTGAGGGGATCGGTGAGTAATTGACGTTCGGAAGTCGAATCCCGTCTCTTTCCTTTCAACGTCCTGAAGGGGGGCGCAATTCAAGTCGGAGATGAGATTACTCCAGTTTCCTGACAGGGGAAAAAGCGGGAGCTGAATATCCCTCTTCCTGAGAGGAGATGTCGGCAACTTCAGTTCTTCAGTGGTGTCTGGGCCTTGAGGCTCAGACACCACTTTTTCTGAAGCAAGGGTTACATTCTCCAGCAGAATCAACTTACTTTTTCATGGATTTTTCGAAAACGGCATCAGCCTTTTTTGCCTTTTCCTCGGCGATCCTGGCCTTTTCCTCGGCGATCCTCGCCCGCTCTTCGGCCCGAGCCGCGGCATCGGCTGCCTTCACTGCGGCCTCTTTGGCATCCTGAGAATCCTTCAATGCCTGATCGGCTTTCATATTAATCTGCTGTTCATCGGCCTGTAATTTCTGAAGGTCAGCCTTCGTTGCGCAACCCACCAGAGTGGCGAGAACAAACAGAATGGAAATCACCCAAAGACTCTTCTTCATCTTCCCGTATCACCTCCTTTCTATAGAAGCTTGCCTATTTTTCAGCACATGCTGAAATTTCTTGCCCGTGATCAGTCCTTCTTGCCCTTTTCCCCCCGCTAAAATTTCTTTTTGTAGGCGTTTAAGTTGAGGGTACTTTAAGATATTTTAGGGGATAATACAAACGTAAAAAAGGGGATCGGCTATCTTTTGCTGGGAGGTTCAATCAAAATGCCTTCCATCTCCAGATCTGTTTTCAAACGTCTGACGGCAAGTTCAGCCGTGCCGAGGTTTTCGAACGGGCCGGCAATGACCCGGTAGCGATTTCCCTTCGGCAGCACCCTCGCAGGGATCGGCGGCCCCTGGTGATTGATGATGGCGGCAGCCCTCTCCGCATCCGTCTTGTCGCCCATCTCAGCAGCCAGAACATACCAGGCGTCCATCTTCAACTCCGGTATTTCCGGCCTGCCGTATAATCTGCCTGGATGCCGGAGTTCTATAACCCTCTCGGCTCCTGTCCCGCTTTTCTGCTGGAACCGGGATACGGCTACTGGGATTCCCTTGCCCTCGGCCAGAACGTTCTCAACTTTTTTCCAGTCAATTCTGTGAGCCGATTTCTTTTCCATAGCCCTCAATTTTGCGTAGATCGTTTTTAACTCAATCGCATCGGAGTCTCCGGAAGAGCCATGGGCTTCCAGGTAAATGACGCCGTTTCGCTGGCCGGTGAGATATGCCTGACGCATGATATTCACAGGGGTGTCGACCGGAGTCTCGTCGTAGAGCTTCTTCACGTCTTCCGGGTAGAGTCGAATGCAGCCATTGGTTGCATTGAGACCGATGCTCGCCGGTTTATTCGTTCCGTGGATCAGATAGGTGGGCTCATCCAGGTATAAAGCATATTCGCCCAGGGGGTTGTCAGGCCCCGGCGGAACTTTTGCGGGCAGGGGGTCCCCTTTCTTTCGATGATCCTCTGCAATGGAGGCGGGCACATACCAAGTCGGCCGGAACATCTTGCGGCTGACATGCATCTGGCCTCTGGGGGTTGGACGTTCAGCGGAACCGATACCGACTGGATAGGTATGAACGGACACCGACTTGCCGTTTTCCTTGAATTGAAAGAGCCTCATGGAGGCTAAGTTGATCACAATCCCCGTTCTGGGGTGGTCCGGCAGGATAAAGCTCATGGGAAGTAAAATGCGCTCCCCGGCAGCAGGAACCCACAGATCTGCCCCGGGATTGGCTGAACTGATTTGATTGATGCCCAGACCGAAGTGCCTCGCAATATCCGGCAGAGTATCCCCTCTTTCGAGCCGAAGAAATGCCAGCCGGCCAATGACATCATCGCCTTTATCAACGGAAAATTTGTTGCGCTCGATTTTTTCTGCCGGGGAGCTTGGGAAGGGATGGGGGTTCGCATTCAAGATCCTTCGCGGTGCGCATCCAGAAAGCACCAGGATGAGGATCAACAGGACAAGGTGGCGGAGAATGTCGGATAAAATGGTCTTTTCAAGTATTCTGCACATCAATCAGACAACGTTGAATCAGAACGAATTAAGCTTTTTTGAAAAAATATCCCGGATCGTTCAGGGCCCGAGGAGGCTCTGCCTTGCGAGGACGAAGCGGACTCTTATGGCCTTATGTCAACCGTAGTTCCATTTGGCACCAGCCTGGCGATTTCTTCGATCTCTTCATCTGTTACGGCAATACAGCCGTTCGTCCAGTCAAATCCTCTGTGAAAATCACCAATCCATGAGAATCCATTCTTAATGCCGTGAATCATGATGTTTCCGCCTGGAGAAACCCCCATTTTTTTTGCTCGATTTTTGTCTCTCTCGTTTGGATAGGAAATATGAAGCGACAGATGATACTTGCTGTCCCGGTTACGTGAATCGATGATGTAGGTTCCCTCCGGGGTTTTGTTGTCGCCCTCCCTTTCTTTCGGACCATTCGGGTCCTTTCCCAGGGCGATCTTGTAGGTCTTCAACACCTGGTCCTTTGAAATCAGCATCAACAGTCGTTCTTTCTTTAAAACCAGGATTCTGTCAGCCGGGCCGGTCCGTGTGATCAAGGCCTTCTTTTCGAGGGCTTCAATCCTTTTTTTCAGTAGAATAACCTCGTTCCCCTTGCTTTGCAGCTCTTTCCCGACTGTCTCAATCTGCTTTTCCTGCGCGGTCATCCTGTTCTCTTTGTTCATGGCATCCTTGACCAGGGATGTCAGCGCCATACTGTTCTGCCGATATCTGCTCTCCGGGTAATCCTTCAGGAGCTTCTGAAAGCATTCCAGGGATTTCTCATAATCTTTCTGCTTGTTTTCAGGATGGGCGTAAATCACACCCATCTCGAAGAGAACCCTGTCTGCCGACTCGGGATAATCGCTCATCATCTGTTCATATTTGTTTAGAGATGCCCGGTAGTTTCCCTGATTGAAGAAATCATTGGCTTCCCGGAGGTTCGACTTGAACAGGAAGCCCTCATAAGAGGGGGTGCACCCAACGATGAGAAACGGCAGGATGACGGCCATGAAACAGGAAAGAAGCGCCTTGATCCTGCTTTGTTCTCCGTCCGGCCGGATGCGGGGAATTTTTGTCATAAGCTCTTGAATCAATCCTTTCCCAAGGGTCCTTAAAGCGGTGTCAATTTCAAGCCTCGGGGCGCATAACTCTTTTGAAATTCATTGCTTTATTGGGGAACGATCGGCGACGTCCTTCCGGTTCTGCTCAGGGGGATCTCGTTAACCCGAGGATACCAAAAAAAGGAAGCCTTCGTCTGCAGTCATCCGGATCTCAGGACTAGCGTCTTGATCCACATGCGGTTTGTGTCTTGACATGTTCAGATGACTGGATCGCCGTTGCTCCAACGGCAGGTTGTTCATAGCACAATTAAGAGAGAATAACTACTGTGAGAATAGCGCTCGAACATCTTCACTTTAAAAGACATTGACAAGCAGCCATAAATCTGTTCAGCATCGCCAGGCTTTTGCTGCGGATCGGCCAGCCGGATTAAACATTCTACAATACCGGGGCGCTTATGGAACTCTTCAAGGAAAAACCGATGTACACCTACCTGATGGTCCTGGTGATATGCGCCAGTGCCGGGTTGCAGGGATGGATGGCCCTGTTCACGAATTTTGCCAAGGAAGTGGTGGGAGTAAACGGCTTTCAGATCGGCGTGGCTCAAGCGGTTCGTGAAATCCCCGGATTTCTGACCTTTATGGTCATGTACGTCCTGTTGATCATGAAGGAGCATCGCTTGTCGGCCTGGTCCGTGGTACTTCTGGGGATCGGAATCGGGGCGACCGGTTATTTTCCAACGTTCCCCGGGATGCTGATGGTAACGGTGATCATGTCGGTTGGCTTTCATTTTTTTGAAACGACGAACAAATCCCTGACGGTTCAGTATTTTGACAGGAGGGATGCGCCCGTTGTCTTTGCCCGGTTGCGTGGGTATGGGGCCCTTGCGAATATTGCCGTCGGGACGATTGTCTGGGGCCTTTCCTTTCTTCTGCCCTATCATCTGAATTTTCTGCTTCTGGGGATCTTTATTTCATCTGCCGGAATTTATATGCTGTCGAAAAATCCCGTTCAGGAGCATGGACTGCAACGGCAGAACAAACTCGTCCTCCGCAGGAAATACTGGCTGTACTATGTCCTGAACTTTCTCAGTGGCGCCCGGAGGCAGATTTTCATTGTCTTTGCCGTCTTCCTTCTCGTCGAAAAATACCGGCTGAGCGTCAGCACCATTGCCGGCATCTATGTCCTGAATTATACTCTGACGTACCTGACCAACCGGTACATCTCCCGGGCCATCAACGTTTACGGCGAGCGGGTGGTCCTCTCCCTGGAGAGCGCCAGCCTCTTTATTCTTTTTCTGGGTTATGCCTTGATCGAAAATGCATGGGTGGCCGTTGTCCTCTACATTCTGGACAGCATCTTCTTCAATTTCGCCATCGGATTGAACACCTATCTCCAGAAAACGGCCGATCCGGGGGATCTGGCGCAAAGCACCGCCATCGGCTTCACGATCAACCATATCTCCGCCGTGGTTATTCCCCTGTTAGGAGGCAGCCTGTGGCTGCTGAACTGGAAGCTTCCCTTCATCATAGGCGCCGGCCTGACCCTTGTTTCGCTGTACTTCACCCAGAAGATAAAAATGCCGCTGCATTGACGAACCGCTTCCCTTTCTCACTTGAAGTGCAGCCGCGGCTCTTCCATGATAACCCGGGTGTCCGGTGGGACGGATTCCGTGATCCAGACATTGCCGCCAATGGTCGACCGGGCGCCGATGGTGGTGTCTCCGCCGAGAATCGTCGCTCCCGAATAGAGGATGACGTCATCTTCGATGGTGGGGTGGCGCTTTTTCCCCCTCCATTGCTCTCCTGCGTCCTTGGGAAGCGAAAGGGCCCCCAGCGTAACCCCCTGGTAGATGCGCACCCCTTTCCCGATCTCCGTGGTCTCACCGATGACGACGCCCGTGCCGTGGTCGATAAAGAAACTTTCGCCGATGGTAGCGCCTGGATGAATGTCGATGCCGGTGATGCTGTGGGCGTATTCCGTCATCATCCGGGGCAGCAGGGGGATTTCCTGTTTGTAAAGCTGGTGGGCGATCCGATAGATGCTGATGGCTAAAATTCCGGGATAACTGAAAATAATTTCGTCCGAACTGCCTGCGGCGGGATCCCCCTCGTAGGCGGCCATCACATCGGTCGAAAGTATTTTCTGCAGACCGGGGATGCTGAGCAGCAGAGTCACCGCTTCCTGATAGCCCTTTTCTTCGCATCCCACACAGGGAAGGCTGTATCGGAAACATTGATGCCGGAAGCTGTGCGTTATCTGCCTGGCCAGCAATTCAAAAAGGACCGTGACCATGGACCCGATTTCATAATTCAGATTGACCGGATCGATATTCTCCCGGGAGAAATACCCGGGAAAGAGAAGCTGGCGCGTGCGGCTCAGGATTTCCTTGACGGCCTGCCTGGAGGGGATCCGTTCCGGGCTGATATGGGATAAACGGGTCTCTTTCTGGCAGGAGTCCACAATGGAATCGATGATCTGCGGGAGGGTTTCGCGGTAACGGGACCGTGATGTCGCGTCGGCCTTGCACGTTTTTGTTTCCTGCTCCAGATTTCCGGGTCCTTCCATGTTCATAACCTCCTGGTACTTGGGATTTTCAATTGGGTTCCGGAATGCTCTCCCGATGGAAAGAGCATTTGTTTACCCTGGATTCAGATGATGGACCGAATGCCATTACCCCATAAGCATATCCGGCAACACGGTGTTCATACTTCCGGAACGGAATCCGTCGAGATCGATGGCGACATAGGGAAAGCCGAACTTGTGCACCGTGGCGGCAATCAACTCCCTGAGGTTCCAGGCCCTTTCCAGTTCAGCCTTTCCGAACTCCAACCGTGCCACGGGAAAGTGGTCCCGAACCCTGATTTCCAGAAACCCCAGCGAGAGGAGAAAACTCTCCGTCTGATCGATTCTGGCCAGGGCTTCCACCGTAATGGCCCGGCCATAGGGTATCCGGGACGCCAGGCAGGCGTAAGCCGGTTTGCACCAGGTGGGAAGATTTTCCCTTCTTGACCATTCTCGGATCTCCGTTTTGGATAACCCCACTTCCTGCAGAGGGCTTCGGACATTCATCTCCCGAGCGGCACGGTGGCCGGGACGGTAATCCGCCAGGTCATCATAATTGTCGCCGGCGAGAAGAACGGAAAAATTTTCTTCTTCCGAGATGCTCTTCAATTCCCGAAATAAGGTCAGCTTGCAGAAATAACAACGTTCCGGCGGGTTGCGGATGAAATGGGCCTCTGCAAATTCTTGAGTGAAGATGACCTGATGACGGAATCCAAACTGAGCAGCCAGTTCCTTTGCTGCAACGAGTTCAGATTCCGGATGAACGGGGGAAGCTGCCGTGACCGCCAGGAAGCGGTTTCCCAGTATCCGGTGGGCGATGACGGCCAGCAGGGTGCTGTCGACTCCGCCGGAAAACGCCAGGACGGCGCTCGGGAAGGTTGATATCAGGTTCTGGAGGGCATCGAGTTTTTGTTCGCTCATGGTCCTGTTCTCCTGCTGCGTGCTTTTATGATACAAAATCTTCCAGTTCCTCCCAGCGCTGATAGGCCTGTTCCAGCTCCCGCTCCAGAGCCTCCAGCCGCGCGTTGGTTCCGGCCACCGCGGTGGAATCGCCCCTGGCGTAGAATTGAGGCGAACTCAGGATGGCGTAAATCCCCGCCTTCTCTTGTTCCAGGGCCTCGATTCTCCGGGGCAGAGCCTCCAACTCCCGCGTCTCTTTGTAGGATAGTTTCCGCTGTTCCGGAACCCTCTTCTCCCGTCCAGGTTTTTCCGCCCTGTCCGGCGTCTCCCGGCTGGCTGGGGCGGGCCTCTGGCGAAGCCAGTCGTCATATCCGCCCACATATTCCTCCAGGCGTCCGTTCCCTGCGAAAACAAGGGTGGACGTGGCGACGTTGTTCAGAAAGGCGCGGTCATGGCTGACCAGCAGGATCGTTCCGCCGTAATTGAGAAGCCTCTCCTCCAGAAGCTCCAGAGTTTCTGAATCAAGGTCATTGGTGGGTTCGTCAAGGACCAGGACATTGGACGGGACACTGAAGAGTTTGGCCAGGAGAAGGCGGTTGCGCTCACCGCCGGAAAGGGATCGGACAGGCGACAGGATCCGTTCAGGCGGGAAAAGGAAATCCTGAAGATACCCGACAACATGCCGCGGCGCAGCTCCCGTGAAGACCGTTTCGTTGCCGCCGGCGATATTATCTTTGAGGGTGCGCTCTTCGTCCAATTGAGCCCGGAGCTGATCGAAGTAGGCGACCTCCAGGCCGGCGCCGAGGCGCAGCCGGCCGTGCTGAGGCGTCAGCTCTCCCAGGAGGATCTTGAGCAGCGTTGTTTTTCCCGATCCGTTGGGGCCGAGAATGCCCACCTTGTCGCCGCGCAGGACGGTGGTGGAAAAGTTCCGGATAATAACCCGGTCGCCGAAGGAAAAATCGATCCCTTCGGCATGGACGACGAGCTTTCCGCTGCGCTGCGCCTCCGAAATGGCCATCCGCGCGGTTTCCGCCCGTTCCCTGCGCAGGGCCCGTTCGCGGCGCAGCTGCTCCAGAGCCCTCAGCCTGCCTTCGTTCCGGGTGCGGCGGGCCTTGATCCCCTGACGCAGCCAGATTTCCTCCTTTGCGAGCTTCCGGTCGAAGTCCTGCCAGGCCTTCTCTTCCGCGTCCAGCATGGCCTGCCGGCGTTCGAGATAGGCATCGTAAGGGCAATCGAAGGAAAGAAGCCGGCCCCGGTCCACCTCCACAATGCGGGTTGCCAGCTTCTGAAGAAAGGCACGGTCATGGGTCACAAAGATGACCGTCCGGCTGAACTTGAGTAGAAACTCTTCCAGCCGGAGGATGGTGTCAATGTCCAGATGATTGGTGGGTTCATCCAGCAGGAGAAGGTCCGGATCAGCCGCCAGGGCCCTGGCCAGAAAGACCCGGCGTTTCAGTCCTGCCGAGAGGGTGCGAAATTCGATGTTTTCGCCGATGCCGCTCTGGGAAATCAGATTTTCGACCCGCTGGTGAAAATGCCAGGCACCGGATGTCTCCATGATGTGCTGAACCCGTTCGAGCTTTTTCAGAGAATCCAGGTCTGCGTTTTGAGAAAGACGGCCCGTCAATTCGTGATATTGCCTCAGCAGCTCCAGGTGTTCCGGTGCACCGGAGGAAACGATCTCGTAGACCGTACCCGGCAGATCGTCGGGGACATCCTGCGGAAGCAGGGCAATCCGGGCGTCGGGGCTTTTAACGACCTCTCCTTCATCAGGGGGGAGGTCCCCGTTCAGCATGTTCAGAAGGGTTGATTTTCCGGCTGCGTTGCGGCCCACCAGTCCGATGCGCTCACCCTCCTCGATCCGGAGTGTTGCTCCTTCCAGGAGAAGAGGCCCTCCGAGGCTCAGGGTGACATCATGAATCCATACGAATGCCATCGCCAGTTCCTGTATCCCTTCTGCCGAAATCTCCGCTCTGTCCCGGAAATTTCGTGGCTGAGGGGAAAAAAGATTTTACCTGCCGCAAAAGAGGCGGATTTCTCCACTTCCTCTTTGAAACATTGAAATTGCTTTTATCGGGTTTCAAAGGTATTTACCATGACGTATCGGGAAAGAGTAGGGGAATCATGAAATTTGAGAAATACGCCATCTCCGAGGCGATCAAGAAGAATCTTGCCCAGCTCGGCTTCAAGAGGCCGACGGACATCCAGTTTAAATCCATTCCGCCGATTCTCAAGGGGGAGGATGTCCTGGCCATAGCGCAGACGGGAACAGGGAAGACGGCCGCTTTCGCCATCCCCATGATTGACAGAATTCACCGGAAAAAAGGCCGTCAGCGGGTTTTCGGCATCACGTGCATCGTTCTGGTGCCCACCAGGGAACTGGCCCTGCAGATTGGCGGGGTATTTGCCGCGCTGTCGAAGCACACACGGGTGAAATCTTATCCCGTGATCGGCGGCGTCGAGCAGGATGCTCAGATTGCACGGCTCCAGGATGGGATCGACGTGCTGATTGCCACCCCGGGGCGGATGTTCGATCTCATCCACCAGGGATTCATCCGGCTGGATTCCCTGGAGACCCTGATTCTGGATGAAGCGGATCATATGCTGGATCTGGGATTTATCAAGGACATTCAGGCCGTCAAAAGAATGCTCCATCGAAAACATCAGACACTGTTCTTTTCGGCAACCATCAATCCGGAGATCAAGAAACTCGCTTTTTCCCAGGTAAAAAGTACGGCGATCCGTATTTCGATATCCCCCGACGATCCCGTGGCCGCCAATGTCTCCCATGCGGTCCTCTTTGTGGAGATGGATGACAAGCGGTTCTTCCTGGAGCGCTTCATCAAGGAGCACTGGGACAGCAAGATCCTGGTCTTTGTCCGGACCCGGGTGCGGGCGGAGCGGGTTGCCAAAGCCATGGAACGGGTAGGGATTGAGGCTCTCACCATTCATGGCGAAAAGGACCAGGAAGAACGATCCCTTGTGCTCAGCAGGTTCAAGGAGGGGACAGTCAATCTTCTCATTGCAACGGATGTCAGCGCGCGCGGCATTGATATCCCGGATGTCAACTACGTGATCAACTATGATCTGCCGGATAAGGCGGAAAATTACGTCCACCGGGTGGGAAGAACAGGGCGGGGTTCCCACAAGGGGGTTGCCCTTTCCTTCTGCAGCACGGAAGAGAAAGAGCGCCTGGAGGAAATCCGGCAGTTCCTGAACAGGGAGATTGAGGTTGTCAAGATCGGGAAAAACGATTACGATTTCACCTTGACCCTCTCCAGCAGGAAAACCGGTGCCGAGGCGCTGATCGAAGAGCACGAAGCCTGGATCAGGTCCAGGAGGAGAAAGAAATCCTGAATGATCAGGACGCGGTATGACTGAAGCGGTTGATCTGACGAACGTATCCATGAGGAGGAGAAGATCATGTCTGACAGAGAGATCTATATTACAAAATTTGACCTGGAGCGATTGTGGAGCCTGATTGATGAAATCCGCCAGCACGACGACAAGAGGAAGGCAAACCTTGATATGCTTGAAAAGGAGCTGGACCGGGGGCTTGTCGTCGAACCGGACGAAATCCCGAAGGATGTCATTACGATGAATTCCAGGATCGTTTTTACGGACCTGGATTCCGGGGCAACCATGACGGTCTCGCTGGTCTTTCCTTCCGATGCGAATTTTGAAAAGAAAAGAATCTCCATCCTGTCTCCCATTGGAACGGCGCTGCTTGGATATCGTGTGGGGGATACCGTTGAGTGGAATGTTCCTTCCGGAACGAAGCGTCTGAGGGTGGATAACGTCGTCTACCAGCCGGAGGCAGCCGGTGATTATCACCTGTAGGGAACGAGGAAGTCGGTTCCCGGGAAATTCCTGCCAAATCCCAAGAAGCGGGTTATCGGCCGTTTGAAGAAATTTGACGTTCCGGCCGATTGAAATCCGAGAACGTCAGCGGCTTTCCGGGTAACCCCCGTTCTGAGGCTTTGATTTCAATCGGTGGGGGAGAATGGACCGACGGAATCAGGCCCGCTTTTTTCATATAGGAAAAATGTCTTTTGAAGGGTAACTGGAGAAGAATGACCGGACCGCGGACGGCAAGAACCCGAGGATAAAGAATGGAGCATGAAACCGGCAGCAACAAGGAGTTCACCATGCATTTCAGGGAGCATCATCGGAAGGCCGCTTGCTGGGCGTTTGCCTGTTTGCTGGGCCTTCTGGTCACGGTAAGACCCGTTTCTGCAGACACATCCCTGCAGCGGGAATTGATTGAAAGCGAGCAGCATGAAACGATCGAACCGGAGAAACGCAAAGGGGTTCTGGGAAAGGCCCACTACTATAACAAAAGCTTCCGGAACAAAAGAACCAGTTCCGGTGCGCTCTACAATCCCGAGAAACTGACGGCGGCCCATCCGACGCTGCCTCTGGGTTCCCGGGTCAAGGTCTTAAATCTCGACAACCAAAAGTCCGTCATCGTGACGGTCAATGACCGCTGCCGAAACCACGGGTATGAGTTGATCGATTTGTCCCATGCAGCGGCGCGTGAACTGGGTTTTCTTGGCAGGGGGACGGCTATGGTCAGGATCACGAAACTCGACGAGGCCGCGCAGTAGGAATCCGGATTTTTCTGTCGTGGCAGCGGCGGAACTGAATTTTCAGGAGCACGATTTCCCGCTCCTTGTGAAATGGAAATCCTATTTCCTGAACCTTCTTTTGATCCCGGTTAGTGCGAGGAGACCGGTACCCAGCAGAAGGATCGGAGCAACAATGGGTACGGGCCTGGGTGGCTTGGGAGGGGGCTCCTTGGGTTCCTCCGGGTGGTCGTGGGATGGCGGATGCGGCCGGTCGTCTGGAGTGTGATGCGGAATGATCACAGGCGGGACCACAATTCTGGAATCGGCCAATGTTCTCCCGATCAGCTCTTCAGGGATAAGCGTTTCGGCCGGTTCCGGAGGCGCCGGATAGGTGTTGACATTCAGGGGCTGTGGACCGGCAGCGGGTTCTGCCTCCAACTCGGGTTCCGCATAGGCGGGAGGGGCGGCTGCGTAACTGTTGCAGCACATCGTTCTGACGGTTGTATCGCCGTCGGTGATATATCCGTCGCCGGCCGGCAGCGTGATCGGCGTCTTTTTTCGAAAGATCGTATCGTCTTTCCTGTAATATACGTAGGCCCGCGTGGCTTTGTCCAGTCTGCCCATTTTCGCGTTTTCCCATTTGAATCCCGTAAAGTGCGTTTTCAGCACCGGGTCGCTGAGCACCGCCTTGCGGAAATCGTCAAGGGAATGAATGGAGTTCTTTTTACATAGCCCGTACCACTTTCCATTTCCTTCAAAGCTGGCATCTTCAAACTCCTGCCTGGCCGATTCTTTTTGAAGGCCTTCGGTCTGTTTGACGGCTCCGGGGGCAGGGGGCTGTTTCTGCTCCTTTGCCGGGGAGTAAAGGAAAACCGCCAGGATGGCCAGGATCAGGATGAAAACGATGGCGGCAACATTTCGTCTGCGGCGGTTGAGCTGGTTCATAACTCTCTGCTCCCATCCCCAAGGAATATCAGCTCGATGTCTTTGTGTCGGTCATCGGCTGAATCTCCGGTTTTAGAATCCGGGAATGTTAGGGATGATCTTCAGGAAGTTGATGCAATTAAAGCGCCACTCCTGGAATATTCCCTCCGGCGGTGGAAGTAATTGTAATTATTTTGGTTATCTTTCTTTATTGACACATGAAAAGACGGGTTTTATACTGACACCGTCAAAAATAATGTCTTACCGAACCTAGATGAAATAAGTTATCGAACTTTCCTCCATGTGCCATTCCGGGAGGAACAGGCGCCTGGAGTCGACCCATTCCAACGCCAATAGTCATAAAGATGACGCCGGCCACAACTATGAAGAAAGCGGGATTGATCATATGGATTCTTGGCGTTCTCTTCGGTCTCGCCTTTGTCAAAACCGGTATGGCGGCTGACAGATTTCATATCGATGAGGAGGTCTTGAAAAAAGCGGAAGAACGGTTCGGCAGAGCGGCTCCGGGCCGGTTGATCGCCTGGGAACATCTCGTCCGTCAAGGGAGGACTCAGTCGGACCTGGAGACGCTTGACAGGGTCAATTCGTTCTTTAACAGCACCGTTTCCTATGCCGAAGATCTTCATCTCTGGGGTGTGAATGATTACTGGGCGACGCCGGTGGAATTGCTCAGCCTGGGGGCAGGGGATTGTGAAGATTACGCCATTGCCAAATATTTTACTCTGAAGGCCATGGGAATCTCGGAAGAAAAGCTGAACATTGCCTATGTTAAAGCCCTGGAGATCAACAGGCCACACATGGTCCTTACCTATTACCGTGACCCAGGGGAAGAACCCCTTATCCTCGATAATCTCATCAACGCCATCAAGCCTTCTTCACAGCGGGGCGATTTATCGCCCATATTCAGTTTCAACGGTTCCGGTCTCTGGATGGCCCAGCAACGGGGGCGGGGCAGCATAACCGCCAGCAGCCGGCTCAGAAAATGGAGAGATCTCCTTACGCGAATGTCGGATCACAAAATCTGAACGAGGGGTTAAGAATGACACTCTTTAAGCAGCTCATCCTCTTCACCTTGATGCTGTTCCTGATTCTGTTTACGGGAACATTGCTTCTCAGCTTCAACAATACCCGTTCTTTTCTGCTCAATCAGCTTGAATCCCATGCGCAGGATACGGCGACATCTCTGGGGCTGGCGATTTCACAACGGGCCGTCGAAGAGGACCGGGCCAGTTTAGAAAGCATGATCAACGCCGTCTTCGATCGGGGATATTACCAGACCATCCGGTACGTCAACGTGGAGGGAAAGGTCGTCGTGGAGCGTCAGCTTGCCGTGACGTTCGAGGATGTGCCATCCTGGTTCATTGCCCTGGCCCCCCTCGATCCCCCCGAGGCAAGTGCGAATGTCATGGCCGGCTGGCGGCAGGGGGGAAAGATTTATGTAAGGAGCCACCCGGGATTTGCCTACTCTGCCCTGTGGAAAGACAGTGCGAGAATGACCCTCTGGTTTCTTTCCTGCGCCGTGTTCGTGTTTCTCGTGGGAGGGCTCGGATTGCGGCTGCTTCTGAGGCCGCTGGCGCTCGTGCAGCGCCAGGCTGACGCGATCTGCAGGAAGGAGTATGAAAGTCAGGAACCTCTGCCGCGGACAAGGGAACTCCGCCAGGTGGTTATCGCCATGAACCGGATGACCTTCAAGGTGAAGGAGATGTTCGAGGAGCAGGCCGCCTTTGCGGAGGGGTTCCGGGAGCATGCCTATTTCGATTCCCTGACGGGGCTGGGAAATCGCCGCTACTTCGAAATGCAGATGCGGTCCAGGCAGGAAGAGCGTGAAGGAGCCGGAGGCGGCCTTCTCCTGCTTGTCCAGATCCGCGATCTGCAGCGCCTCAACCGGCAGCGAGGCCTTCAGGCCGGAGACGAGCTGTTGAAAGCGGCCGCGTTCATCCTCCGGGACCTCGCGCAGTCCTGTTCCAATCCTGTCCTTGCACGGCTTACGGGAGGGGATTTTGCCGCCTTTCTGCCCGATTCGCTGTCCTGGGAGGCTCCGAAGATTGCGGAGAAGACGGCGAATGCCTTAAGCCGCCTTGCCGAGAGGAAGCTATCGGCGACGGAGAATGTGGCCAATATCGGCGCCGTGACCTATGACACCCCCACGGCACTTGGCAGCCTGTTGTCGGAGGCCGACCTGGCCTTGAGGACGGCGCAGCAGAAGGGGCCAAATGCCTGGCATATCCGGGGAATTACGGAAGAGACGGAAAAATTGCACGCCGGAGAGCAGCAATGGAGGCGCACACTGGAAGACGTGTTGCAGGCGCGGAGAATCCGGTTCGATGCTCAAGCTGTAGTGAGAACGGCAGTCCGGAATGACTGCATGCATCTGGAAGTCTTCTCGAGGATCGTTCGAGGAGAGGACGGCGTGGAATTTCGTGCGGAGCTCTTTCTGCCCTTTGCGGAGCGCCTGGGGCTTGTTTCTCTCCTGGATCGCATTGTCCTGGAAGAGGCGATGCGCCTCGATCGGCAGAAACTCGGCGTTGACGCCGTGGCCGTGAACATTTCCCCTGCCTCCCTTCATGACGATGACTTCCGCAGCTGGCTGCATTCCGCCCTGAGGGACCTGCCTCCGTCGGCTCCGCGCCTTGTCTTTGAATTCGCCGAATCCGCGGCCATCCGAAGCCTTGATTCCGTCAGGCAGTTTCGGGAGCATATCCGGCAGTGGGGGCACGCCGTGGCCTTGGACCATTACGGGCAGAGTCTCTCCAGGCTGGGCTATCTGCAGCTCCTGCGTCCCGATTATGTGAAGGTTGACCGGGCGTACACGGAAGCGCTGAAGGATTCGGCGGGCGACAGCCGATTCTACATCGGGTCGCTCTGCAGTGTTGCCCACAGCATCGATGTCCTGGTGATAGCGGAGGGTGTGGAGACGGAGGAGCAGATTGATATGCTCAAAACACTGAATATCGACGGGTTGCAGGGGTATGCCATCGATCGTCCGAAGCCGATGGCAGGGAATTCAGCGGGAAGCTGAATCTTATCCTGAAAAGAAAAAGCTATTCCTCACCGCAGAATCGATTTCAGGGATTCAACCCCCGTTTTTTCAATTCCAGCCGGACATCGATCCTGCGTTTTCTGAGCTCATCGGCCGTATAACCCAGGGAGCCTGTTCCGATTCCGAGACCTATGCCGCTGTGATGACCGAATGTTCCTATTCCGAACCCGACTTCCGGACCCTGCGGCATTTCCTGACGCTGGATCTCATCGTCCAGGCGATAGAAGTAGCGGAGAAGATCCTCATTTCCCATTTTCATATAATCCTCGGCAAGGAGTTCCTGAGTCCGCGTCGAGCATGCGGTTGCAATCAGCGCTGCCGCCATCAAAAAAAGAAAAAAAACGACGTTTCTCTTTCCGTTCATTGTTCATCCTCTGTGAATTTGAGCCCCGGGCCTGTCCCTATAGAGCTTCCGGAGCGGTTCTTCACTTCAATATGATCTTTTGACCCCGTAATGTAAACAGATTTATTCTTCATTTTTCAATCGCTGAGGATCGGGTTCTCTGTAAGGATAAGAGCGGGGATAAAGAAACCGGGTCCCGAAAGAAGGACGTGCCACCCTGCGCCATCACAGGGGCCGTTGAAATCGGAAGATCCTGCCGGGGAAGGAGTCGGGGTTGAAGGGAACGAGAGCGATAGAGACCCGGTTGGACGGGCGATTTCTGGTCACAAGTTTCAAGCCGCACAGGCAAAAGGCATTTTATGGGTTGAAACTCTTCATCTTTGGCATTAAGCTGCAGTATATTTCAGGCGGAAGGGAGGTGAAGAAATGAGAAAATCCATTGTTTTCATGCTATTGATGAGCCTTGTGCTGGTCATCTCCTATGGCTGTGCATCCAAGGATTATGTCAGGCAGCAGACCGATCCCCTGGCGGACAGAATCTCCAAGCTGGAAGCCGCATCCAGGGATTCCTCAACGCAGTTGGGAGAGAGGGTCACGAAACTTGAGGCCGGCTGCAGCGCAGCCAAGGCTGAAGCGGACAAAGCGGCGAGAGATGCGGCAGAGGCTCTGCAAACGGCTAAGGAGAGCCGCAATCAGGGTGACATCGCTGCGGACAGGGCCGAGGCTGCGGCAAGAAGGTCGGAGGCTGCTGCAAAGAAAGCCGAAAAGGCTTTTGAACTGCACCAGAGAAAATAGGCAATTCTTGCGGGGGCCGGGCTCCTGTGCCAGGATGCAGGAGCGGCCCCGGCAAGAATCAAAACTCGTCTTCAAGAAACGCAACGTCCCGTGTTTCCCATGGCCGGCTTAGATCCCCGCTTTTCATTCCGGTAAGCCGCATTCCGGAATTACTGGGTTATATCGGTCGGCATCCCGTCTTTCTTTTCAAAGGCATTCCGCAATTTCGAAACATCCGTCCTTCCAAGAAGACCTCTTCGGATCAGCAATGCCGCGGCATCAGCCAGGGTCGTTTCAGCGTACGGATCGTTGTGCACCTCCAGATAAACCCTGCCGCCGTGGACGCCCACTTTGACAGGCTGGCGCACGATGATCGTGCGGACACCGTTTGGCACCAGCGTGTAAAGAATCGGAATGTCCTCAGGATAAAGCCTTATGCAGCCGTGACTGGCCATTCTGCCGATGGCAAAAGGCTTGTCTGTACCGTGAATGAGGATGCTTTGGTCGGACAGCCTCAGGGCGTGAGTGCCCAGCGGATTGTCGGGTCCCGGAGGCACCACCGGCGGTAGTTCAGGCTTTTCAAGCCGGATGGATTCGGGAACATGCCAGGGCGGATTGGCGATCTTCTCGATCACCTTGAATTCCCCCACGGGCGTGTCGTGGCCTTCTCTGCCGATGCCGATAGGGAACGTTTCCAGGAATCGTGACCCCCCGGATTCAAAAAAGTAATACAGGCGATACTCGGAAAGATTGATGAGAATCTGTTCCGACATCTCCATGTCGGGCAGGATCCACATGGTAGGAATCCTCACCGGTGTTCCCTCGCCGGGTACAAAAGGGTCCACTCCTGGATTCGCCTCGGTGATTTCATTGTACCCCAGTTCGAATTTCCTGGCGATTTCAATCAGGGATTCCCCCCGTTCAACGCTGTAAGTCCTGACGGCCCCAACAACCGTGTCCGACGGCGCCAGGGAAAAAAATTCTCCCTGGGCCACGGCGGGGGGCAGAAACAGAGCCAGAAGTAAAAAGAAGAAAAATAATCTTGTCATAAAGGCTATAAATCACTATTAAGAGCGTAATCTTTACTTTTTGAAGACCTGATGTCAGTTTGGAACATCTTTGGCAAGAGCCATTGGAGGACAGGGGCGGCTGTCCGGGATTAAATTTCAATGGAGCATACATGAATCATGCTGAATTGTAAACGTACAGGATGCATGGCACTTTACGCTGTTGCGGTTTGGCTTTGCGTTATGGTTTCCGGATGTGGCTGCGAAGCCGCTGTTACCGGTCCTCAGGAAGGTGCCCTTTACGAGGAATTCGGAGTGGAGAGGGTGCTCAGTACGATCGGTCCGAGGGCCGAGGCCCGAATAAAACCCTTTTTCGATCGGACCGGTGTCCCATACCCCTCTTTCCGTCTCAGTTTTGTTGTCGTGAAAGAAGAAATGGTCCTTGAGGTCTGGGCTGAAAATGAAGGCAAATGGACCCATGTACGCGACTATGAAATCCTGGCTGCAAGCGGCTGGCATGGCCCCAAACTGAGAAGGGGAGACCGCCAGGTTCCCGAGGGCATCTATCAGATCATCGCCCTGAATCCGGCCAGCCAGTTTCATCTGTCCATGAAAATCAATTATCCCAATGATTATGACCTTCAGAGGGCTCGTGATGAAAACAGATCCAATCTGGGAGGTGATATATTCATTCACGGAAAGGATAAATCCCATGGGTGCCTTGCCGTTGGCGATACCGCCATTGAGGAGCTGTTCGTCCTTGTCGCAAAGACAGGTCCGAACAATGTCAATGTGATCATCACCCCCCATGATATGCGGAAGTACGGACCCAACCCCGGCAGAGTGTCCGATCCCTCCTGGGTGCCCGATCTGTATAATACGATCTGGCGGGAGCTTTCAAAATTCAAAACCAGGCAGGGCGCCTGATTGAAGATTCCACGGCTTCGGGAAGATCAGTACCGCATCCCTGCTGCCGGAGCAAGCAGGGCAAGAATACCCAGGATCACAAACAGCGCCGCCGCCACCCAGCGCATGATCTTCATGTTGATTCGATGAGCGAGTGACTCTCCGATCAGGACTGCTGGGATGTTGGCGATCATCATTCCTGTCGTTGTTCCAAGCACAACGGCGACCAGTGAGTCGTAGCGGGCAGCCAGGGCAATCGTGGCAAGCTGGGTCTTATCGCCCATCTCCACCAGGAAAAAGGCGATCAGGGTTGTAAAAAAGACCCCGGCGCCCTTGAGATTTCGATTTTCTTCCAACCTGTCGGGTACGAGCGCCCAGGCTCCGAACCCGAAAAAAGAAAGGGCGACAATCCATCTCAAAATATCGGGAGACACAAGACTTGAAAGCCAGGATCCCAAGGCACCTGCGGCGAAGTGATTCGCCAGGGTTGCGAAGAGAATGCCGAGGATGATCGGCAGCCTGCTCCTGAATTTTGCCGCCAGGACAAAAGAAAGGAGCTGAGTCTTGTCGCCCATTTCAGCAATGGCAACAATGGCAGTGGACCAGAAGAGGGTCTCCAAAATCTTTCTCCTTCTTTGGAAGAATAAGCCTTTAAAGGAAGAGGGGGATCACGTCAGTCTTTTAAGGGATCTTCGTAGAAGCTTTTGAGTCGTTCTAAACGGTGCCTTTACCACTCCCGTATATGCGAAGTCAATGCATCTGAGAGCTGAGCATTTTGAAAAAAGGAAAGGGGATGTCCTTATCCAGAGGGATCTATGGTTGAGATATTATGCCATCCACGGAAAGCCAAGGGTAAATGGATAAATCAAACATCAGCCTGTCGTGTCGGAAAAAATTTTCAACGGTCATCCTGTACAAAATCAGGAATTAACTTTCCCTTCATTAAAACGAATCCGGAGAGATTAACTGAAAAACAATGCTGCAAAGAGGCTCAAAGTGATAGTACTAATTTCCCGGCATGGCATAACCGCTTGGCCGCTCCCATTCGGAAAAACATATGAACAGAAAAAAGAATCCTCTTAACATATTTTTAGCGATGTGTGGTTTTCTCGCCTTTTTTGTGATTTCGCCACATAATATCCCTCATGCCAAGTCTGCATACATGAGCCTGACTCATGACGTCGTGCCGCCGGACTCGGACATCGTACCGCCGGACCAGGACGTCATCCCACCGAAGTCGGACGCCATCCTGCCAGAGGAAGACATCATGCCGCCAGACGAGGAGGTCATGCCGCCAGACGAGGAGGTCATGCCGCCAGACGAGGAGGTCATGCCGCCAGACGAGGATGTCATGCCGCCAGACGAGGAGGTCATGCCGCCAGACGAGGATGTCGTACCCCCTGACGAGGGCGTCAACCCGCCAGACGAGGACGTCATGCCGCCCAACTCGGACGTCCTCCCCCCGGACCAGGGTCAGGACAGTTGAAGCTCGGGAAGATTTTCTGCGAAATGACAGCAGCTTAAATGTTCTTAAGAATGGGGCAGGATCGGGTTGCCGTCAACTCAAGTCTTGTTGAAAACATGTAAGCCCAGAATTGATGGATCTGCATCAAAGCCGAAATTCCCTCACGGATAATTTTGATGAATGTTTCATTCCGCCAATGGAGGTGGCGGATTTGGGGAAACTCTTCCTGCCAGTGGTCTTTCAGCTCAATGCGTTCTTTCTGTGTTGCGGTTGGATGATGCTCTGACTTCCTAGGTGGGTATTCCTAAATTGGGGTCTGTCCTGGAAAAATTGATGACTTCGCGGGGGGCTGTTTCTCCCCTTTTTATCGCCAAGGCCCTGAATAGTTCAATCAGGGCCTTGGCTGGGAAGCATCCTGGTTCCTGGAGGTAAGGGGTTAGAGACATGATCGGCACTACCCGTCTGTTTTTCCGCTGCTGAATGCCGGATTGTCCTCGCCATGAAAGGCTTGATTCCCTCCTTTGGTTCAGGAAGGCTCGTTTTTCGTCAGCAGATCTGCGACTAGCGGATCTTTTTGTCATGTCCGGGCCTCTGATTTTGCCGAAACATATACGCAATCGCCGGACGCAGAACCCGTTGGAGAAAGAATAGGTCCTTTTTCATAATACCATCTGTTCACAGGACAATCGAAGCGACAGAATTACCGTTAATAATTCATCAAAATATACAGCGTTGTGGCGGTTCCCGCACTTCTTATCGTACCTGATGCTGGGCAGCTGGCAGCACTGCCGACCACTCTCACAGTTTGATGACCGCCCCTGGCTGACGATGCTGCACTTGCCATTCCGCTATAGCTGTTGGGAATCCAGTACCTGTAAACATAAGTAGAGACAGAACCTGTATTGGAGGGCGCAACATCGATATATTGTCCACCTGAGGTGGCAATGGTATGTTTTATTGTCCCGATTATGGTGCAAGTAGCCCCCGCACCAAACGAAAGGCTCAGTACAACGGCTGCAGCAACCAGCAAAACGATCAGACTTTTCTTCATGATGACCTCTCCTTTATTTCTGATTTAAATGTTTTTTCAATGGATGTCCTTAAATGAACCTGTTTGTATCCGCCTTTATTTTACAGAAGCGGAGTTCAAGAGCTTGTCGCCCTTGATGCTATTTTCCCCAAGGGCGACGGTCTAACGGTAATTTAAGGCACTCCCTGATCATGTTGCTCACACTCACTCCGGTTCAAGGCCGATATAGATCTTGTGCTCGAAAACGACAGGAATGTCTCGACGTTCATTATTAGGCAACAACTAAGCAATCTTTACAGAACGACTTTCCCACCATGGTAGTATACTATTCTGTTAAAACCGCACTGTCAACGATATTTGTTTTCGAGACAGAAAGCTGGAATCTTAGACGCGCATGCGGGCTTTTAGCTTTTCTGTGGGTTAATTGATCAGATGATACCAGGGCTGAAAATCTTGACGAACGTTACGATGTATCGAAAGAAAGACCGTATGAAGAACGTCTTTGATCTGACGCCTCAATTCATAGCTGCTCAACGGCCTCTCTGAGTTTTCCGCTTTCGAGAAGCTCCAGAAACTGCTCGCCAAGGGACTCAGAAAGTCTCACCGTTTCCTGCCAATAGCGGATCCGCCTTTCCGGGTCATCGGCGAACGTCCGGAAATCGTCCCTGTCCGGTATTTTGCCGAAGGGGAGCCGTTCCACAAATTCGTCGCTGAGAAAGACCAGCAGGGTATGATCGAGGACGTCGGCGGGTGTGCTGCGGTACGTGAGCCGCTTGTCGAACCATCCTGGAATGATGCGGCCCTGGTAGTGGAAAAACAGGGTCACTTCGTCGTCCCTCTCGGCGAAATCGTGGGTCTGGTGATAATCCACCAGGCCGCCGTCACGATAGATTCCCCGCGGCGCGCCATAAATGTCTCGAATTCCGGCCACGGCAAGGGGAACGGCACCGGAGGCAAGAACCGCCTGCTTGAAATTCGCCTGATTCAAGGGAACGAAAGAGCCGTGAAAGGAGCGGTGGAAGCTGAAGCGGGGCCGGGTCGGTCCGCTGAAAAATACTACCCGTTCGAGGAATGAAGAGAGACGGGAGCGGCTCAGGGCGTTCAAGAGAAAGCACAGAAGCAGTCCCGACGACTGTATCCAGATGGTTTCGGAGGCAACCAGATGTCTCGATCGGGCTGTTACGACCGCCAGCCGGTATTGTTTGGAAGCCAGGGCGAAGGGGAGGGCGTCGTCTTCAAGATAGGCGTTCACCACATCAATCAACTTGTCCATGACCGTCCGGGCGGAATCCTCGCGGCTGAAGGACATCCGGATGTAGGCATCCATGAGTTTCCGGTAGCTTTTTTCGGCTTCGGGCTGCAGCCAGGCCGCGAAACGCCAAGCCCCGGAAGAGGAGCCGATCAGCTGGATCGGCCTTTTCCGCCCCAGAAAGCCCGCCTTGAGAAGGGTCAGATCGAAGCCCGTTGCAACAAGCCATCGCGGACCCGCCGCCGGAGCAAAAAAGGTCGATACCTGGTCCAGGGAAAACCCGCCATCGCGAATCAACTCGTAGGTTTTCCGGCCTGCTTTGATGCGGATGCTGTTCATGGTTCTGCTTTTCCCGCCGGGCCACGGGCATTTGACCTTGACATGAACGAACGCATTTTTGTAGAGTAGCACCGCTCGCGACAAGGGATGGGTTCGTCAAGGCAACCGGCCATCGATATTTGGAAAGATTGGGGTTTTTACACGAATATTTCATCTCCTGTCAACGGCTATTGTATCCGGGCACCAGAAAATCTGATTTTGTGCAACCTGGAAAGGAACGGCAAATGGATATTCGCGAAGAAATGAGGCAAGTGGCGGATCGCGCCCGCGAGGCTTCCCGAAAACTGTCCCGAATCTCGACGGAAGTTAAGAACCGGGCCCTGATGGATATGGCGGAACAGCTTCTTCAGCAGTCCAGCCACCTGATGCAGGAGAACAAGAAGGATGTGACCTTTGCGGTAAAAAGCGGTCTTGCTTCCGCCATGATCGACCGGCTGACATTGAAGGAATCAACCATCCAGGATATGGCCACCGGCATCCGCGAAGTCGCGGCGCTGTCCGATCCGGTGGGAAAGGTCACCTCAATGTGGCGGAGGCCCAACGGCCTCATGGTCGGCCGGATGAGAATCCCCCTGGGAGTCATCGGGATTATTTATGAGTCGCGCCCCAATGTCACGGCTGACGCAGCGGCGCTCTGCCTGAAATCGGGGAATGTCGTCATCCTTCGCGGAGGATCTGAAGCCATTTACTCCAATATCGCCATTGGGCGGCTTCTCCAGGATGTTCTGAAAAAGCATTCGCTTCCGGAAGCGGCGATTCAGGTCGTTGAAACGACGGAGCGCGAGGCGGTGTATGAACTGCTGCAGCTTGAAGAATACATCGACCTGATCATTCCCCGCGGCGGGGAGGACCTCATCCGTGCCGTTGTCCGGCAATCCAGAATCCCCGTGATCAAGCATTACAAAGGGGTGTGTCATGTCTTTGTAGACGCCGATGCGGATCTGGACATGGCGGCAAACATCTGCATCAACGGCAAGACTCAGCGTCCGGGCGTCTGCAACGCCCTGGAGACCTTGCTGGTTCACCGGGACGCGGCCCCACGCTTTCTTCCGGAAATCGCCCGTCAACTCAGGGAGAAGGGGGTCGAACTTCGATGCTGTGAAAAAACCCGCGTCTTCATTCCCGATGCCGATAAGGCGGAAGAAGACGACTGGTACCGGGAATACCTGGATCTGATCCTCGCAATCCGGGTGGTGGACGATATGGATGAGGCCATGGATCATATCGCCCGTTACGGATCGCTCCACACGGAAGCCATCGTCACAAAGGACTATGCCAACGCTCAGAGGTTTCTGAGCGAAGTGAACTCCTCCACCGTGCTGGTGAATGCCTCTACCCGCTTCAGTGACGGATTTCAATTGGGGCTTGGGGCGGAAATCGGGATCAGCACAACGAAACTCCATGCTTACGGCCCCATGGGATTGGAAGAGTTGACCACGACCAAATTCATCATTTACGGAAATGGACAGGTGAGAGTATGAAGTGGGGGTTGCTGGGGGGAACCTTTGATCCGATTCATATGGGGCATCTGCGCTGCGCCGAAGAAATAAGGGAGATCTTTGAATTGAACCGGATTGTTTTTATTCCGGCGTCGAAGTCGCCCCACAAGCTGGATGCGGAGATTACCTCTTTCTATCACCGGGCGCAGATGGTTCGGCTCGCCATTGAAGGAAATCCCTCCTTTTCTTTTTCCGATGTCGAGCATCAGCGGGCTGGAAAATCTTACTCCATTGAAACGGTGGAGTATTTTTTGAACAAATATCTGAAGTCGATTGAAATCTATTTCATCCTCGGTCAGGATGCCTTTCAGGCCATCCAGACGTGGAAGGAGTGGCAGAAGCTTCTGCTTTTGTGCAATTTTGCCGTTCTCACACGGCCGGGATACGAAAATATGGGTCTGTCCGGGGCGCTGCCGGAAGAATTTTCTGCTCAGTTCACCTATGATGAGAAAACCTCCGGGTATCGGGGGCCCACAGGCCATCATATTTATTTCCGCAAGGTGACCTTCCTGGATATCTCATCTTCGGACATCCGGTCAAGGGTCAGGCATGGAAAATCGATTACGTACCTGACGCCGGATCCGGTCAGGCACTATATCCAGAAAAATAATCTCTTTCAGATGGACTGATTTCCGGAAAATCTTTGCGGGCTGTGACGCAGCTCCCCTGTCAGCGCCTCCAGGAAAAAGAAGCGTAAGCTCCTTTGGTGCCTGGTTGGCAAGTTCTCATCACGACAATGGAGACCCATCGGCAGGAGCCCCCCCGGGCGTTCAACCGGGCGGGCTGGATCAAGGGGACCCGGGATGTGCGCCGGCCTTGGACTATTTGCCTTCAATGAGGATCCTCTCAGCGCCATGCAATTGAGTGCAGTTTGAAAATAAACTGGGTGAATTCCTCCTTGGTGGTCTCCTTCACATCCGTCAGTCTCACCTGAACCGCGTTGTTGTAAAAAGAAAATCCGTCCTTGATCGGTTCGGGATTTTCATCATCCTCACAGAAATTCCTCATGAATTCGCGGGCGATTTTACGTGCCTCGGTGGCGTCTTCGGCAGATACGATATAGTGGTGGCGTTGAACTTCGCCTTCTTCTTCTTCGGATATTTTAAGCCAGTAATATTGCATTGAACCTCCTGAATAACAGTATCGTTGGGCGGGACAGGTCGAAGGCAGAATGAAGGATCCATGTTTTCTGAATCCACTCCCGCACGTGTGCCTCGGAGCATGTCTTTTTAGAGAGCTGAGATCACTGTTTTACGCCTGCGTTTTCAAGTCAGGCAACCAGACAGATAAGGCAATCCTTATTGTAAGTCTGAATTGGGATGGCATCTTCCCACAGCTGAGTGACTCCAGGAATACTTTGGCGGCTGTTTCCGGCAGCTTCCATGCCCGGTATCTCTTCGAGGTTTCCTTCGACCCGTCTTAAAACAGCCTTCGGGCAACTTCGGCACGGTGTACCTAATACCATCCCCGAGGATTCGCTGTCAAGGGGCATATGGCCATTCCGCTGGGGAAGGGATGCATGACGTCGTCCCATGCCTGGCGGATGGAGACACGGTTCATAGAGACCTTACATGATACAGAGATATCAGCCCCAATGGCCTCCCGGCAAAAAACCGGTTCAGAATCAATGGGTTAAAAAATAAAAAGACTCTCCGGTGAGTGGTTCAGAACCAGTTGTGGGTTGCCATCCTGATGAAGTAACGTTTCATTTCGAGTGTCACTCAAAGAGATCAGGCATCTTGAAAGGGGGCTTTATTCCAGGGAAAATCCGGCCTATTTTCTGAGCGATGCAGAGGAACGTTTGCGCCTTTCGAATCCAGAAAAGAAAACTCGAACAGAATCGGGATAACGGCCATGATAAGAGGGCTTCATATCATTGAAAGAATGTTGACCATTTCTTTTGGAGACTTTTGTTGAAAAAGCTCAACATCCTTATCGGACAGTCCTATCATGGCCAAGTGGCCATTGAGAAATATTTCCCAGTCATTGCCTCTTTTTTTTGCAACGATGCCCAGTTTCTGTAATTCATCCGCCTTCATTTTCCTCTTCACAATGAATCCCTCCTCAGCGTGTAATTTAGCAATCTTTCAATTTTCATTATGGACAAACCGTTAAAATAATGAAACCCACATTAATTACGGAAAAAATACTTGCACAATACTGGTATAAAAGAAAATGAACCACCGGCCTCATGGTTTGTGGCGAAGGGGGTCAGTTGAACATTCTCAAATCTGATATCATTGGCAATTCGCTCCTGGCCGCCCAGAAAATAGACGAAGCTAACAGCCTGAATTTATCTGAATCTTACCTTGTTTCCCTTGGATACCTATGGTAATGACTTTGATCATTACGTTTTGAAAGGGAATCATATGAAAACCGAGCTTCTCAATGAATATATCTTTACGGAAATTGTTCTTGAAATTGCGCAGGCCATGAGAAGAAACAGACAACAGCAAATGGAATTAGAGGGCGCGAGCCAAGAGGAAATCGCCAAAACTCCGATCACGATAGAAGATCGAAGAAAAGCCCTTGCCCTGCTTGAATCCGAACGGCAGCATGTCATGACACTGCTCGAAGAGCTGCACTCGGATTTTTCGGAATATTCCGACGGGTGTCATTAATGGTTTCTCCATGTTCCGTTATTTCATGATTCATGAGGGTCGCCCTTTTCGGATAAGGGCGGCATCGAAAGCAAATAGCCACTATGCGATTCAGAGTTGAGCTTCTTGACGTGTCCGGGACCGGAGCGCAGAAAGAACTGTTCCACGTGGTTGTTTATGCCCAGTGCGACAAGGAAGCTGTAGAAAAGGCGAAGAGGGAATATGCGGTTAAGCATCCCGATTCTCCTTCCGCTCCGGAAAATTCATCCTGGATTTCTTACGGGACACGCGAGGAAGATTGCTGGGGATGAGCGGCTGCCGTGCGGCAGGCTGTTTCGTCTCTATGGGTAAGGTCATGGTGGTGAGTCACCACCGTCTATGAATCGGAAACGGCGGTTCAGCAAGACGTTCGATCGTTTCACATCCTACCGGGGGAATGAACATTGACTGATGAAGAAATAAATGACGCCGTCAAACGCGTGACTGAAACGTGCTTGAAGTCTTCTACTGCCATGGCTGCACTGCTTCAGGACGCATTTTGCCTTTTGGCGCAGCAGCCGTGCATCGACCGTCAGGCGCTCCTGGACGGGCTTCGGTCTTTAAAGAGGGAAGATGATCAAAGCGTCATGTTTCAAGCAACCTACAATCTTCATAAGGCCAAGCTTCTTGAACAAATCGAAATACAATTCAAAGAGCAAACTTCTCAGGGAAAAAGTTGATTCCGTTGTATGCTAATTCGATGCCGTCATTCAGCAGTTTTCGGAGGAGTTCCAACATGACCATTTTTGATGAGATAGAGAATTTTCTGAATGAACATGGAGCGTCATCCAAATTGAAAGATCATGTCGCTTTTGTTAAAGAGCAAATGGCGGTTCTCATCCGGGAGAACACGATGCTCAAATCGAAGCTTTCAATGCGCATTGCCGAAAGCAATGTTCTGGAAGCTCAAGATAAGAGACCTCAAAGAAGGGAAGGGCGATAAAGAAGAACGATAAGAACAGGAGATCAACAGAGGGATTCCGGGTATGTCACGGGAAAAAATCCCCCTTACGCCTGCGTTGCTGGCCCTGAAGAAAAACCAGGTGGTTTTCGTGCCTCGAACCTACAAGTATGTGGAACATGGCGGGACCCGCGTGGGGGCAAAGGCGCTGGGGGTTGATGAACATGAAGTGATCAAAACGCTGGTCATGGAGGACGAACGGAAGGCCCCTCTTATTATCCTGATGCACGGCGATCGGGAGGTCTCTACGAAGAACCTGGCAAGGTTTCTCGGGGTAAAAACGGTTCATCCCTGTGATCCCAAAATCGCGGAGAAGTACACCGGCTACAAGGTTGGAGGGACGTCGCCCTTCGGTACGAAAAAGACCATGCCCATCTATATGGAAGAAACCATTGCCGCACTGCCCCGCATCCTGATCAACGCCGGCAGCCGGGGGCTTCTGGCGGAAATGCCGCCGTCCGAGCTGATCCGCGTGCTGCACCCCATTTCCGTCAAAGTCGGCGTAAGCCCCTGATGCCCGGCAGAATCTGTCTACTTCACATGGAGAATCGGCAGGCCGAGATGACGGCGTTTGGTCTCACCGAAGAACTTCGTCTCTTCCCGGACCGTTGGCGTTCCCCGTTTTCCCTTGCCAAGTTGTTCCAGGGGATGAGAAGCGCCCAGATGCAGGGAATGTTTTCCATATTTTCCACTTAAGCTGTCCATGGCTTCATAAAGTTCCCGAATCTTCTCCGCTTTCATCGGGCTTTCAAAAAGGGAGTACTGAATAGTGACATCATGCGTCAGTTCCAGAAGGATGACGCCTGTTGATCGATAGAGCTCTTTTTCCCGGTAGAGTGAATCAAACAGCTCCCGCAGAAGACCGGACAGTTCCAGCGGAAGGGCCGAGGGACGAACAAGTGTTGCCTCGCTGCCCACATCCCCGAACTGCCGGGTCCTGAGAAGGGATATGATCTTCCTGGGGGCCAACCCGTAACGCCTGGCTTTGATGCAGGCTGATTCCAGATTCCGCAGCAGGTGTGCAAAAAGGTATTCCCGATCGGATGTTGGAGGAGCAAAGGTCTTCATCTTGCTGATGGATGCGTAAACGCTTTTCTCCTCGGAGATCACGGGATAGACGGAATCTCCCCTCAGCTCCCTCCAGATTTCGACGCCGGGTTTGGTAAGGCGTTTTCGCACAGCAGCTTCCGGCATTCTGGCAAACTCCAAGGCGGTTTTAACGCCAATCTTCGCCAGATAGCTGGTTGTGGCCGGGCCGATTCCCCAGATCTTTCCCACGGGAAGATGCTCCAGGTACCGGGCGATGGAGCGGCCGGCAATGACCGTTAAGCCACTTGGTTTCTGATGTTTGGAACCCACCTTGGCAAGCACCTTGGTCAGGCTGATCCCCACGGAAACCCCGAGCCCCAGTTCCCTTTCGATGGCCCGTTTCATCTGTTCGGCAATTCCAGTATAGGAAGAGCGCAAGGCCCGGCGCATTCCCGTGATGTCGCAGAAGGCCTCATCAATGGAATACTCTTCCACATCCGGGGTAAAGCGCCGCATAATGTTGAACATCCGCCGGGAAAACAGGCTGTAGGTTTCATAGTCGGAGGGCAGGATGATAAGATTTGGACAGATGTTTTTCGCCTGGTGCAGAGGGACGCCCCGGGTGATTCCCATCTTTTTAGCCGGATAGCTGGCACAGGCCACAATTCCACGCTCTCCGCCTGTAATCATGGGCTTTCCCTTAAGCTCCGGATGGATGACCTCTTCGCAGGAGGTGAAGAAAGCATCCCCGTCGATATGGACAATGGCCCGCGGCCAGGAATGATGGCTGAAAATCATATCGTTCATGGCCTTATATTATAGAACAAATGTTCTACTGTCAAGAAGAGTCCAATAGAGCCTCGCAGGCGAGCGGGAAGGGTCGGCTCTGAGGAATTAACACGTCGATTCTCTTGACAAATTAGGAGAAGAGGAATAAATTATAGGTGAAAGAAAAGAGATGCTGCGGCGCACGGGATGAGTCATAGTACTGGGTTTGAATGAGATAAGAAGGCAAAGGGTCTTCGTGGTGATTGTCACCCCAAATAGACCAAGTCTTTTAGGACACGACTCCAGTCAACGGCAAACGGCGCAGCGGCTCTCTTTTAAAAGTTCTTTTCAACAGGTCCCAAGGGGAAAAAGCCGTGTATCTGGTAAATTCTTTTTGGAGCGTACCAGTTGCCTTGAAGTTGGCGGTTGATTCCCTTTGGTGAAAATACCCTGGCTACGTTCACATATGGCGCGTGCCTATTGGCGCTGGATGCTGAAACGGGAAACAGCAGAACGCTTCCCCCATTGAAGGGGGGCCAGGGATTTATCCTTTCCTTCATGAACTCTGCCGTGGAGGTTCAAGCGGCTTCAGCTTCCTGGCCTTCAAACTTCCAGGGTGGTTTTTCTCTTTTCTTCACAGACCACGAAAGAGTGCACGTTGCCATGTCATCACGGGATACGCTCTGAAGTGGCCTTTCTTTTTACATGAATAAATTCCCTCTGTATTAACCTTTACATAGCATTCAAGGAGGTTGTCATGAAAACATCGGCCCTGACGATTCCCGAAATCGGAATTATTGCTGGAACCCGTTTAATCTGTGGAGCCGGGGTCGCCCTTTTGCTGGCAGACAAGCTGGATACGAAACGGCGAAAGAAACTTGGATGGGCGATGTTTCTCATAGGGGTGATAAGCACAATCCCCCTGGCAATAGATGTGTTCAGCAAAAGGAAGTAAAAAAAGAGAAAAAATGTGCGGCCGCTTTGTCCTTCTAGTGGATTTGTCTGATATTGCACAATGGGGAGGATACTGGACACCGATTCCGATTTGAACTGACACGGTTTCCGGAACTGATCGAACAGGAAAGCCGATTTTGAGTGGCATAAAATGGCTTTAAATAAAAAGGACTTAGCCAGATATGGCTAAGTCCTTTTTTTAAATGGTGCGCCCAGCAGGATTCGAACCTGCGACATCCGGATTCGTAGTCCGACGCTCTATCCAGCTGAGCCATGGGCGCATCTATTGGGTGCGATGATTCTGCTGCACATTTGAAAGAAGTAGCTGGCGGAGAGAGCGGGATTCGAACCCGCGGTACACCTTATAGGGCGTACAATCGCTTAGCAGGCGATCGCTTTCGGCCACTCAGCCATCTCTCCGCAAACTTTAAGTTGGAACAAAAGCCATAAAGAGCGACAAGGCCGGATAGACCGCATCCTGCCAAGTTTTTCTTGTTTTTCTGGCGGAGGGAGCAGGATTCGAACCCGCGAACCTTTCGGTCAACGGTTTTCAAGACCGCCGCCATAGACCACTCGGCCATCCCTCCGAATCATTATTTCTTTGCATTCCCGATTTACGCTGCGGGAATTTTATCCATTCCTCTCATGTAGGGACGCAGGGCGTCGGGAATTACGACGCTGCCGTCTGCCTGCTGGTAATTCTCCAGAACGGCCACCAGCGTCCTGCCGGCCGCCAGTCCGGAGCCGTTGAGGGTATGGACAAATTCCAGTTTCCCCGTTGACGTCCGGCGAAAGCGAATAGAAGCCCTCCTGGCCTGGAAATCCTCGAAATTGCTGCACGAAGAAATTTCCCGGTATGTTTCCTGCCCCGGAAGCCATGCCTCTACATCATATGTTTTGGCTGAACTGAAGCCCAGGTCGCCGGTGCAGAGACTGACCGTCCGGTAGGGGATATTGAGGCGCTTCAGAACCTCTTCCGCGTTAAGCGTCAGCATCTCCAATTCGTCATAAGACGTTTCCGGGGTAGTGAATTTGACCATCTCCACCTTGTTGAACTGGTGCTGGCGGATCAGGCCGCGGGTGTCTTTCCCGTAGGACCCTGCTTCAGCCCTGAAACAGGGCGAATAGGCCACATAATAGACAGGGAGAATCTTCTCATCCAGAATTTCATCGCGGTGAATGTTGGTCACGGGAACTTCCGCTGTAGGAATAAGATAATACTCCTGGTTTTCAATTTTAAAAAGATCTTCTGCAAATTTCGGCAACTGGCCCGTTCCTGTCATGCTTTCCCTGTTGGCCATGAAGGGAGGCAGGATTTCCGTGTATCGGTGCTCCGTTATATGGAGATCCAGCATGAAATTGACGATGGCCCGTTCCAGCATAGCACCTGCCCCCCGGTAGAGGGTAAAGCGGGCACCCGCAATTTTTGCGCCCCGGGCGAAGTCAAGGATATTGAGATTTTCCCCGATTTCCCAATGGGGCTTTGGAGCAGACTCGAATTTCGGCTTTTCACCCCAGACCCGGATAACGGGATTGTCCTCGGAGTTCGTTCCGCAGACAACGGATTCGTGGGGGATGTTGGGAATCGTCATCAGCAGGTTCTGCAGATGCTCTTCCGTTCCCTTGAGCGCGTCCTCAAGCTCCCGGATACGGGCGGAAACCTCCCCCATCCTGGAGATCAGATCCTGGGAATCTTCCTTTCGCTTCTTCTTTTCGCCGACCTGTTTGGACACGGCATTTCGTTCGTTGCGCAGTGCCTCGACTTCCTGAAGAATATCCCGCCGCTTGCCATCCAGGCGAACAAAGGCATCCAGATCGATGTCCTGCCCTCGCTCCGCGATTCTGGTCCTAACAAAATCGAGGTTCTGTCTCAGAAATTTGATGTCAAGCATGGGAATGCCTTAGAAGGATTTCATTCTGCAAGAGACGTTGTTCCTAACATTTTGGAATTTTGAAGTCAATCATTTTATCCGCCTGCAACGGGATTTCAGCACACTCACGATTTGAGCTTCCGGCGGATCACGTTGAGAAGGGCCACCATTTCGTCACTTTTCAGGAGGAAGGACGTTCCGAAAAAGGTCAGGATTCCTGCGGCGATGGAGGTCGAGAGAAAGAGCACCCGTGCATCAAAGGGGGCTTCAATATTCCAGGGGAAGAAAAGAGTAACGAGATAGAAGCTGACGGCCATTACGACAGAGGCAACGCAGGCCTTGGCCACGGAGGAGTAGAATTGCGTATCCAGGAAGGTGCCGATTTTCTTCCAGAGAATGTAGGAAAGCATCAAAACGTTCACAGCCGAGGCCGCAGAGGTTGCCAGGGCAAGCCCCCCATGCTTTAAGGGGAACATGAGAAGAACGCTCAGCCCGACATTGACAATCAGAGACACGGCAGCGGCCTTCAGCGGCGATTTCCTGTCCTGAAGAGAGAAAAAAGCTGAATCGATCACGCGGATTACGGAAAAGGCCCACAGGCCGACGGTATAAAAAAGAAGCGCCTGGGCGGTCATCCGGGTTGAATAGGCATCAAAGGCGCCTCGTTGAAAGAGAACGGAAACGATCGGTTCACGCAGAGCAATGAGGGCTATCGTGGCTGGGATCGTAATAAAGAGAATAAGGCGCAGGGAAAAGGAAATGGTTTTTTTAAAATCTTCGAAAAGCCCTTTTGCGACCTGGGCGGAAAGGCTGGGAAGACTTGCCGTGCCCACGGCAATGGCAAATACGCCCAGCGGGAGTTCGACGACCCGGTCGGCATAGTAAAGGAAGGAAACGCTGCCCTTGGGCAGGATGGAAGCCAGGATGGTGCCGATAAAAATGTTGATCTGATAGATGCCCGAACCGACCAGGGTGGGAATCAACAGGCGTCCAATCCTCTTCATGCCGGGATGTCGAAAATGAAAATTCGGCTTCAGGATGGCACCCATCCGGATCATAACAGGCCATTGCATCGCCAGCTGCAGGGCTCCGCCCAGCATGACCCCGACCGCGAGAGCGGTGATCGGCTGCTCAAAAGACCGGTGGAGAAGCAGCGTGGTCAAGATCATGGAAATGTTCAGAACAACAGGCGCCAGGGCGGGGGCCGCGAAATGACGCAGTGAATTGAGGATCCCCATGCAAAGAGCTACCAGGGAGATGAAGAAGATGTACGGGAACATGATCCGGGTGAGAAAAACCGCCAGGTCGAACTGCTCCGGGTTTTTGAGAAATCCGGGAGCCATGAGGGAAACGACGAGAGGCGACAAAAGCACGCCGGCCATGGAGACCAGCACCAGGACGATCGAAAGGAAGGTCAGGGCGATGCTTGCCAGCTCCAGGGCGCTTTCCCTGGACTTCGTTTTCAGATATTCCGTAAACACGGGAATGAAGGCGACGGTGAGGGAACCCTCCCCAAGAAGTCTCCGCAGCAGATTGGGGATCCGGAAGGCGACGAAGAAGGCGTCCGTGGCGATGCCTGCGCCGAAGAAGGCGGCCACCACCATGTCCCGGATAAATCCGAAAATTCGGCTCAACATCGTGGCCATTCCCACGATGCCGGCAGCCCGGGCTACATTTTCATTTTCGCCGCGATGCGTCATCTTCGTTTGCTGATCCGTGCGACTTCCGGGGCTGTCTGCTCATTGGGAAATTCAGCCTTCATGAGAAGGGAGAGGCGGGCTTCAAGCTGCTCCCGCGTCAATCCTTCGATCTGGACCACTTTCTTCCTGGACTTGTGTCCGTGAATAATGTCCAACTGCCCTTTTTTCAACCCCAGCTGTTCGGCGAGGAATTCCAGGCATTCTTCGTTGGCTCTGCCGTCGACCGGCGGCGCGGTGAGTTTAAGCCGGAGAGATCCTTCCTGGATTCCAACCAGGGCGCATTTATGGGAGCGAGGCAGCACCTGAACGGAGAAGGAGAGGGCGTTTTTTCTTTCCTGGATATCGACCACGAAGAGCCTTTGAGGGTTTCGACTTTTTCGAGCTTCAGCGGAAGAGCATGGCCATCTGCTTCATGCTTCCGATCAGAAAGGTCTGCAGAAAAATAATGGCTAGAATGACGATCAAGGGGGAGAGATCAATGCCCAGGTTCCGGAAGGGAAGCCACCGCCGGACCGGAGCCAGAACGGGTTCGGTGGCCCGATAAAGGAACATGACGATGGGATTGTAAGGATCGGGATTGACCCATGAAATGACAGCCCGAGCGATCAGGACCCACATATAGCGCGTCAGTGCGATATCCAGAATTTTTGCTATGGCCATAAGAAGGTTTTCAGCGATAAACATAGCGACTCCTTTGGGAGCTGATATAAATAATAAAGAGTTGTTGCTACCATAAAGACGGTCAGAGTGCAAAGGAAACGTTTTCTTGCCTCGAAGCGATTTCATGGTTGACAGCTTCGGGAAAATAGGCCATCGTCGAACCCGCCGGGAAACGGCCACGGGAATGCCCGCCGACAGGACGTTGAAGTGCCTGCGGCGTGGCGGAGATTGCGAATCCGCACCGCCTGTTGACGTGCGGTGCTCTTGCCCCAGCCGGGGTGCCGGGACGAGCGCCGCCATGCGGGATAGGCGGTGAAAGGAGAGGAAGGAGGAAGATCAGAGGCATGTTGGAAGATAAGAAAATCGGGATGATCGGTTGCGGAAAGATGGGAACGATTCTGCTGAAAGGAATTCTCGGTCGCTATCCGGTGTCTTCAGCGCAGATTCGTGTTGCGGATACCGTCAAGGAGCGTCTTGAGGAAATATCCAAGGCCTATCCCCTGGTCGTTCCGGCGGCAAACCGCGAGCTTGTCCGGGAGGTGGATATCCTGGTCCTGGCGGTTAAGCCCCAGAATCTGCCGGCTCTTCTGGACGAGATTTCAAGCGACGCCCATCCGGGTCAATTGATTATTTCAATTGCCGCGGGCGTCTCCACGAGGGCGATTGAAAAACGACTCTCCGGGCCGGTGCGGGTCGTGCGGGCCATGCCCAATACGCCGGCTCTGGTCGGGGAAGGAATGACGGCCCTCGCTGCGGGTTCTCACGCCACGGAGAAGGACCTTGAAACGGCTGACCGGGTCTTTCAGTCTGTGGGGTTGACCGTGACCATTTCTGAAAATCATATGGATGCCGTCACGGGTCTCAGCGGCAGCGGTCCAGGTTATGTGTTCGTCATGCTGGAAGCATTGGCCGATGCCGGCGTGTTTCTGGGGCTGCCGCGGGACATCGCTCTAAAACTGGCAGCGCAGACCCTTCTCGGGTCGGCAAAGCTCTGTCTCGAAACCGGTCGACATCCGGGAGAGCTCAAGGATATGGTCACCTCTCCGGGCGGAACGACCATCGCCGGGTTAAAGGCCCTGGAAGAAGGCCGAGTGAGAGCAACGCTGATGTCGGCTGTTGAAAAGGCTGCCCTTCGATCCAGAGCCCTGGCCGGGGACGAGTAAGGAACTGGTGAGGCGCAGTCGCCTTCCATTCAACGGGTCACACCGTTAATGGAAGAAAGGCGTCGTCTTTCCCGGAAGCTTCGGCAGGTCCACTGTCCGGGCGAAACGCCCCTGCACCCGTATGGAAAAGGATGCCGCAATTAAGCGGACGGTTCCTTTTCGGCAACATCGTGATGTTCGCTCTCGCTCTCCCGCGCGCGCGGCGGATCCGAAGGGCCGGTTTCGATGGGCTCGGCGATGGGCTGGGGAGGAATGCCGATGCCTTCTTTGATGTCTGCCCCCTCTTCCGTAAGAACCTCATCCGGGTTGCCCTGTTGGGAACCCGACAGGGCGATCTCGGTCTTCTCTTCCGGTTTTCTACGTCGACGGCGCGGACGACGCCGGCTCTTCTTCTTGGCCGGTTCGGCGGCAGCGGAGCGCTCCTCCGAAGTGTCGGCTTCCGGGGCGCTCTGTGGCTGTTCTTCAGGGATTTCAAGAGCGGCAAGGTCGCTTTCCCTGGCGAAAGGCATTTCAGACGACAGGACCATCTTGCCCTCTCCGTTCAGATCGGACAAATCTGTGACCGCTTCTCGGGGAACAGATGTAATGATCGCGTGGTCCCAGACCATGTCCGCTTTTCCCGATACGTGAATGGAGAGATCGTACATGCCTTCGATCCTCTGAATGTCGCTGCGCTTCTGGTTGAGCAGGTAGTCGGCGATTTCGTGGGGAACGCATATCTTCAGGGCGCTGGCTTTTTCCTTGGCCGCGTCCGTTTCAATCTTTCGGAAGGCGCTTAGAGCCGTGTATTCGAGAGAGGGGCGCGCGCCTCGACCGCTGCAGAAAGGGCAGGAGGTGTAGCTGATTTCCTGGATTGTGGAATGCTTCTTCTGACGTGAAAGTTCAAGAATCCCGAATTTCGAAATTCGGGACAGCTGAATGCGGGCGCGGTCAAGGGTGAGGGCCTTCTTGAAGGTTTTTTCCACCTCAGCCTCGTGTTTCCTGTCCATCATGTCAATGAAATCGATGGCAATCAACCCTCCAAGATCCCTCAGCCGAAGCTGCCGGGCGATTTCCTCGGCGGCTTCAAGGTTGGTCTTGAAGGCCGTGTCTTCCACATTCTTTTTGTTGGAGGCCCTTCCGGAATTGACGTCGATGGTGATCATCGCTTCCGTCGGACAGATGACGATGGATCCGCCGGATTTGAGCTCCACCCGTTCCTGGTAGATTTCCCGGATCTGCTCCTCGAGGTTGTAGCGGCCGAAAATGGGCAACCTTTCCTTGTACTGCTTGATCATCCTGAGATTCCGGGGGACGACGGTCTTGCAGTAGGCCCTCATCTTGCGATAGGTGTCGATATCGTCCACCTGGATTTCTTCAATTTCTGAAGTGAAGTAATCCCTGAGACTGCGCACACCGAAATCGCTTTCCTGATAGATCAGTGACGGTGCCGGCTCTGTTTCCGCCCGTTTCTTGATTTCCTTCCAGAGTCTCAGCAGGTGCTGATAATCGCGGGACAGCTCCTGCTTGGTCCGGCTGATCCCTGCGGTGCGAACGATAAAGCCCATTCCCTCATCGATTTTAATCTGCTCCACAAGGGTCTTTAACTGTTTCCGGTCTTCTTCGTCCTCGATTTTCCGGGAGATTCCGCTGCTGTGCTTGTTGGGCAGAAGGACAAGATAGCGTCCCGGAAGGGACAGGTACGTAGTGAGCAGAGCTCCCTTCCGCCCGCTGACTTCGCGGGCCACCTGGACGATGACTTCCTGCCCGGTTTTTAATGCGCTCCGGGAACCGGAACCGTCCCGGCCATTATCTTTCTTTTCGGTAAAGTATTCCGGACTGACATCGCGCAGGGGGAGAAACCCGTCCTTGCCGACGCCGAAATTGACGAAGGCGGCCTGCAGGCCACGCTCAACCTTCAGGACGATGGCCTTGTAAATATTTCCTGTAATGGGTTCCCGCAGGGACATCTGGATGTTAAATTCCACAAGTTTGCCGTCTTCAACGATGGCCATGCGTTTCTGTTCCTGATGAACAGCGTTGATCAACATGATATGTTTCATAAGATTCCTTTTATTGCGTCAGGCATCCGCTCCTGCGGACTGCAGCCCGGACTTTTGTTCCCGGGCTTTCCTTCCGGCGTCTTTTATTATTCCTGGCCGCCTTGGTTCGGCCTGTGGGAATGTCAATAGGTAAATTCGGAAACATCTCCCTTGCCCTCTCTCAGAACTTCCACGGTATCGTCGATCAGGCTGATGACCGTGGAGGGTTCAGGCGAGATGATGCCCCCATGAATCGTAATGTCCACTCGGTTTTTGAACATCTTTTCAATTTCTTCAGGATCATTCAGATAGGAATCGTCATCCGCTTTGACGCTCGTGCTGATGATGGGTTGCCCCAGCTCAGCCACCAGGGCCATGCAGATCCGATTGTCCGGTATTCGAATTCCCGTTGTTTGTTTCTTTGGCAGAATGATTTTCGGAACGAGCCTTGAAGCCTTGAGAATGAAGGTGTAGGGCCCGGGGAGATAACGCTTCATGGTTTTATAAGCGAAATCGGTCACCTGGGCGTATTGGCTGATGTCCTTGAGGTTGGAGCAGATGAAACTGAGCTGCTGCTTTTTGCTTCTTTTTTTTATTTCGTATATCTTTTCAATCCCTCTTTTATTGAAGAGACTGCATCCGAGACCGTAAACCGTATCCGTTGGATAAATGACAAGCCCTCCGTTCTGCAGGATTTCGGAAGCTTTCTTGATCAGTCGGGCCTGGGGGTTCTGACTGTTTATTGATAACAGCATAGAGAAGGTGCTTTCAGTGTCACGGATATAATTTCATTAACTTGGATTAATAACATAAAATAATGAATATATCAATATTACGGAGTGCTGTTGAAATAAAACTTTGTGGATCGGTCGCGTGGCAGGGTGAAATAAAACAACCCCTTGTCACCCTGCAGAATTTCAGGAAAGACAAGGGGTGCTGGTGCCGCCTCGGGGCAGGTGCCTGGCGGGGAAGAAGCCGTTTTGATGCGGCCTCATTCCTTTGTATGGTGCTTGTTGACGTTATCCTTGCAGAGTTTGTACTGAATGCTGTCCACAAGGGCGTGCCAACTTGCTTCAATGACGTTGGTGGAAACTCCGATGGTGCTCCAGACCTCCTCGTCGTCCCTTGAATCAAGGAGAACTCTGACCTTGGCCGCGGTTCCGTCGGCGCCTTCGAGGGTCCGGACCTTGAAATCCACCAGGTGAACTTCGCTGATCTGGGGATAGAATTTGACCAGGGCCTTGCGCAGGGCGTTGTCCAGGGCATTGACCGGCCCGTTGCCCTCGGCGGCGGTCAACTCCACCTCATCGCCCACGACGATCTTTATGGTGGCCTGCGTCAAGGAAGGATTGTTTTCCGTTTTGGAGTTGATGACATTGAAGCATTCCAGCACGAAGGGCTCCTTGAATTCGCCGGTGATCTTTTTCATCAGCAGAGACAACGATCCGTCCGCAGCGTCGAATTGATAGCCTTCATCTTCCATGATCTTGATCTTCTTGACGATCTTTGTGCTGATGGCGTCCTTGGTTCCCAGGCTGATCCCGAGCTCCCTGGCTTTGTACTCGATGTTGCTCTTACCGGAGAGGTCGGAGACGAGGACGCGCTGCTGGTTGCCCACCAGCTCCGGTTTGATGTGTTCATACGCTGCAGAATTCTTCAGAATGGCGCTTACATGGACGCCTCCCTTGTGGGTGAAGGCGCTGCGGCCGACGAAGGGCCTTGAATTCTGCGGCGGAATGTTGGCCACGTCGCTGATGTAATGAGACAGGTTCGTCAGCTGCCGGACCGAGGAGTCAGGCAGGCACCGCCGGTTCATTTTAATCTGGACATTGGCAATGATGGGAATCAGGTCGGCGTTGCCGCACCTCTCACCGTAGCCGTTTATGGTGCCCTGAACCATGGTCGCTCCGGCATGAACGGCGGCAATGGAGTTTGCTACCGCGAGATCTCCATCGTTGTGGACATGGATCCCCAGGGGAGCCTCAGGCAGGATCTTCCGGATGTGAGCCACGATTTCAGTCAGTTCATGGGGAAGGGTGCCGCCGTTGGTGTCGCAGAGGACGAGAAAGTCGGCTCCCGCCTTCCAGGCCGTGTCGAGGCTCAAGAGGGCGTAGTCCCTGTTTTTTTTGTAGCCGTCGAAGAAGTGTTCCGCATCATAAATGACTTCCTTGCCGTTCGCCTTCAGATACGCGACCGAATCCCGGATCATTGAAAGGTTTTCCTCCAGAGGAATGACCAGTACATCGGTGACATGAAGATCCCAGGATTTTCCGAAGATCGTAACGGCGGGCGTCTCCGCCGCAAGAAGAGTCCGGATATTTTCACAGTCTTCGACGCGGATATTGGGCCGTCTGGTGCTGCCAAAAGCCGTCAAGCGGGTGTTCTTGAAAGGGATTCGCTTTGCAAGATCAAAAAACCTCATGTCCTTGGGGTTGGAGCCAGGCCATCCTCCTTCGATATAGTGGAATCCCAGCTCGTCGAGTTTCTGGGCGATCCGAAGCTTCTCTTCTGCGGAGAAATTGACGCGTTCCCCCTGCGTTCCGTCCCTGAGGGTGGTGTCGTAGATTAATACGTCTGTTGGCTGTGTCATCTTTTTTGCTCTCCTTGAGTTCCGGCAAAAAAAAATCCGTTATCAGTTCGACCTGATAACGGATTTTTCGATTCTATACAGAAAAAGACTACCCCCCTATCAGGCCCCGATCACGATCGGGTCTAATTATGCCGATAATTATGGCGATGCGGATATTGGGGGTGAGGATTGTCATTTCTAAAAGCCTTCGTCCATTCTGTCTTCTGAACATCATTTTCTTTTCTATGAGATTTTTATTACTGAGTTTCAAAATGTTTGTCAATAGATAATTTTAGCGGCTGAAAGTTCAGCTTATGAAGTCAAGAATGTCGACGGCACAGTTGAGAACCCGGTGGGCGCCGGACGCGGCCAGAGCGTCGGCGGACGAGTTTCCCGTCAGAACGCCGATCGTGTAGGTCCCCACCCTGCGGCCCAGGCCTATGTCCAGGGGATGATCCCCGACCATGACCGCCCGGTCCGGTGCCGTATCCAGAAGGCGAAGGGTTCTCAGAAGATGATCCGGGTGAGGCTTGACCTTTTCGGTGTGGTCCCTGCTGAGAAGAACATCGCAATAGTCTTCAATCTGCGGGAAAACGAGGGTCAGGGCGGCATGGCAGTTTCTGGTGATGATTCCGATTGAACGGCCCTGTTTTTTCAATGTAGACAGAAGAGACAGCGTTCCGCTCAGTAAAACGCTTCTGCGGGCGGCCTCCAGTTCAATCTCCTCGATCAGGTGATGCGCCTCCCGGTAAAAGACCGCGGACCTGGACGGGGCTTCCCTGGAAATCTCTTCCCGGACCGCATCGATCAACTCCAGGATCAGCAGGTTCCCCAGGGATTCATGTGCGACTCCGTACCCCTTTGCAAGGGAAATGATGCTTTCTTTCATGAACGTAAAGTCGATGTTCAGCTCGGCAAGCGTCCCGTCAAAATCGAAAACAAAGGCTTTAAACATGTTCATCTTCTTTGTGTTCCTCTGGAAATTGCAGAGAAATTCCCTTCTGCAAAAAAAAGACCCCGTTTCCCCTGGTCGGGATGAACGCCCCTCCGCTATTCCCTGGTATTCCCCTTCAGGTAGTTAGGCGGAAAGATTTTGCTGACGTACCTGGTGTTTTCATGGAACATGGGCAGGGGTGACTCGAACACGATACGCAAAAAGTTCGTAACGATATTGAAGGTGGCTCCCCATAGAATTTCTTCCGTATCATCCTCCTGCCTGAGGATCAGGCAGGGAAAATAGTCTGGATATTCATCGCTTTTCTGCCATGAACGATCGGACTGGAAGTAAAAACGGCCGTAATTGCCTGGATTGAAGAAGGCATTTAACGGTATTTCTATGATCTTTTCAACTTCGGAGTTGGATTTGTATTGCCAGGAATGTTTTATAAGTCCGACCACGGGGAAAATGGTCCTTCGGAAAAGACGCAGGGAATAGGTCGGCAACGCACCCAGAAAGGAGACATTGAAAGGGCTCAAACCGATCTCCTCCCAGGACTCCCTGGCCGCATTGGCCAGAAACAGGCGTATCGCACGAAATGTGCGCTTGTCTCTCCGGCGAGCGAACTTCAAAGCCTCTCCCCTTAGCATAGGAGGAACTCCCACTGTGAGAAAACAGCTGACCAGGGAATCGAACAGGGGGTTCAACATTCCTCCGGGACAGCTGATATCTCCCGATTGCGACACCGTTGAAGAACGTTTGATCAGAACGATGAGGGGTTCCGCATCCTCTGCCCGTTCGGGCCCGCCCCGGTACTCGAGGAGGAGAAACACGCCGGCGGCGAGATGCTTCTTGTGCTCCTTCCAGGTCTTCTTGATATATGAAAATTGATCTGCGTAATCCAGGGGGGCATTTCCCAGCTTCTCTTCGATGCGGCAACGAAGGGAAGCCCGCTGCTGCAAAAGAGCGGGAGCGATTTCATTTCTGACAGCATTCATGTTGTTTCCGTGATGCGGGGGATCTTGAAAAAGGCGCTCTGTCCGGCAGACGACCTGCACGCCCCCGGCGATGCAGGGCTGTTGACGACTGCGGCGGTCCTGTCTTGTCTTGTTGAGCGTCGATGATCCGGAAAGGATATGGATCATAAAAAAACCCGGTTTTCCGACCGGGTTTTTTTGTTTTGGTGGCGGTGCAGGGATTCGGACCCCGGACACTGCGGATATGAGCCGCATGCTCTGACCACCTGAGCTACACCGCCTCGTACTCTCTTAAGGAACCGCTTATAAAATACTCTGCGGATATCCTCTCAAAAAAATGATCTCTCGACTGTATTGTGCCGTTATACTTTGGGAAGAACCTCCATATACTACCTGTTTGCCGTTGTCAACCCCCTTATTGCGGGGTTGATAATTTATAGGCGACCAGGGCGCTTCGATTTTGAACGGAAACCCCCGTGGATAAAACCATGGCTAGAACAATCTCGTTCTGGCCGTCATTGTCGATATCCTTGAAGGCGTAGTCACACACATACCCGTTGATCTTTCTCGTTCTCCAGTTTTCAAGAAGACCGAGACCGTCCCATTCCAGGTTGTAGACTTCACTGGAGGTGAAAAGCTTCATGTTTTGCAAAACCCGGCCGACCGAAGAGAGATTTTTGACCAGGATAATCTCCTTTTTCCCATCCTTGTTGATGTCGTAGGTCAGGATCCGCAGGTTGATGTAGGTCCGTTTCACGTCATCCAGGGGATTCGGGTTGTTGATGTCCTCGACGTAGGTATTGCTTCCACCGAAGACATCGTCGCTCTTCCAAAGCAGCTCGTCGCTTCCTCCGAAAACGTTGAGTTTTGACAGCGGCTTGTCCGTTTGCTGATAGATCCGGATATAGTCGTAGTCGTCAAGGGCAATGATCTTTTCACCCCCACCCATCCCCATATCATCCAGGGTCAATCCATACACCGATAAGCCCTGGGGAATTTTCATCCTGTTTCCCGGTTTGTACTGAGTCCCGTCCCAGATAATATCATGTATGGGCGTATTGAACGTTCCATCCAGACCCCAGGCTTGACCGAGGAGTTGAGGGGAGGAGACGGAAGGCTCGATCACCCTTAAAAACAGCCTCAGATTTTTGGCTATGACTTGATATTTGCCCTCTTTCCATTCAACGACAAAGCTGTTGAGCTGCTTTTCCTTGACGCTGGTCACAAAAATTTCCGCAACGCCGTTCTGATTGATGTCCGCCACGTCCACCGCGATGTAGCTGTCCTGGATGGATCCTGGAATCTTATGGAGAAGATTGAAATCCTTGTCTTTCTTCTGGTAGATATACAGGTTGCTGCGATCAACGACGGCGACCTCCTGCAGTTTATCACCGTTTACGTCTCCAATGGAGATTCCTCGAAATTCAACGGGGTACTTCTGGCTGATCCAGAATCCCTTTCGATCCAGAGGTTGGGCACCTTCGATGAAATCGGGGTTGATAATGGAGGTGAACGTTCCCTTCCTGCTGCTTTTCATGCCGCTGACAATCCCGGACTCACGGTCGCCGCGGAGCTGCCTGGCAGGGGCGGCAGGTGAGGTCGGCGGCGCAGGGGCCGCAACGGCTGGAGGGGAGGAGCCTGAAGGCGCGGCCCCTGAAATCTGCTGCACAATGCGCTGGGCGAAATCGTTAATCCTGGGAATGACTTCATCCATGCCCTGGGTCTGGGCGAAGATACCGACGGAGGATTTGGAGGTGGCGGTATCAACGAGCTTTCCGTCGATGCTCAGACTGTTTCCAATTTTTGTGATGCTTCCCGAGACGACATAATCGGCGTTCAATTTTTTCCCCAGGGCGGTCACATCTGTCAAGGTCAGGTCCTTCCCGGCTTTGTCCTTGATGGCTTCATGGATCAGCTCTTTGCCGAGTACGGTGATTTTCCCATCGGCAGCGATGCGGGACGCCAGCATATCCGAGATGCCCTGCCTTACATAGTCGATGTTATCGGCACTGTGGACGGTAAAGGGCACGACGGCCACCGTTGCTCTATCCTTCGCCCCCAGCGGCAAGGCCATGGCTGTCAAGAAAACAAGTACCAGCAGCTGCAAAATCTTTTTCATGGAAGGAACCTCCACCAGATGGTCATCGCATTGCTATTCAACATACACCACGCTCCTAACATCTTCATCCGGCAGATGCAACAAAATTCAACCCTTATTCCAAGTTCTCACAAAGGCTGAGGGATTTTGAATGCCCATCCACTGCCCCGACACAGGGCTCATTTCCAGCCGGGATCCTTCAGTGTCACATGGCTACAGTGGCGGGCGGCGCCGGTGAAAGAACCGTTTAACGCGGCGAATGAGCAGACGGGCGTTAAAAAAAATCTGTGGATGGCGGGTGCGGAATCTGCCGAGCTGTCGATGGAAAAAAGGGACTTCGGGCGCAAGGATGAGCGAGCCGACAAAGAGAAAGAGGACCCCCTGCAGAATCGGAAGAAAGCAACCCAGAATTCCAAGCAGGATAAAGGACCATCCCAGGGAATGCCGGAGAAATTTTTTTAGAAGCGTTTTGTCCATCAGATCGAGAGGAAGCCGATGTTGTTAACGGTCATGTCCTTAGAGACGAACGGGCGGATTGTAAAGTGCAAACCCCGTCATTTATTATTCGCAAAGAGCCGTTCCTATAATATATTTATTTGGGGATGGATAGTTTTTTAATTCCTTTTTGGATTATTTTAGTTTATGAGAGGGACCGAAATTTTGTTAACATAAAAAAATAAAGACAAGGAGAAGCATATTGATCCCGCGATATTCCAGAGATCGAATGACTGCCATCTGGACACCGGAAAACAGGTACCAGACCTGGCTGGATATTGAAATTCTCGCCTGCGAAGCCATGTCTCAACTGGGCCTGATCCCCCCGGACTCTCTTGAACATATCAAGAGCAGGGCCGCTTTTGATAGTGACAGAATTGACGAGATCGAGAAAACAACGAAGCATGACGTGATCGCCTTTTTGACCTCCGTGACGGAAAAAGTCGGGGAGGATGGCCGGTTTATTCACATGGGAATGACCTCGTCCGACGTCCTGGACACCTCTTTTGCCGTTTTGCTGAAGCAGGCCTCGGATATCCTGATCGAAGATATGGATCAGCTCCTGGAGACTCTCAAGAGGAAGGCCTTCCAGCATAAGGACACCGTCATGATCGGCCGTTCGCACGGCATACACGCCGAGCCGATTACCTTCGGCCTCAAAATGGCGCTCTGGTATGCGGAAATGATCCGCAACCGGGAACGTCTTGTTCGAGCCAGGGAAGCGGTCAGTGCCGGCAAGATATCCGGGGCCGTAGGAACCTTCTCTTTTATCGATCCCGAGGTGGAGGCTTATGTATGCCGTCGCCTCGGGCTGACACCGGCTCCCATCTCTTCACAGATTGTGCAGCGCGACCGGCATGCCGAATTCTTCGCGGTCCTGGCCATCATTGCCTCCTCCATAGACAAATATTCCCAGGAGATTCGTTTGCTTCAGAGGACAGAGGTGCGGGAGGCCGAAGAGTATTTTTCGCCGGGTCAAAAAGGCTCCTCGGCGATGCCCCATAAGCGTAATCCCGTCCTTTCGGAGAATCTCTCCGGTCTGGCGCGTCTGATGCGCTCCTATTCGCTGGCGGCCCTTGAAGATATCCCTCTGTGGCATGAACGTGACATCAGCCATTCCTCCGTGGAGAGGGTGATCGGCCCCGATGCCACCATCCTGATGGACTTCATGCTGGGACGCTTTACGGGTCTGGTGGATAAGCTGGTCGTCTATCCGGAACGGATGCTTGACAACCTGAACAGGACCCATGGCGTGATTTTTTCCCAGATGGTCCTTCTTTCCCTCATTGATAAAGGAATGAGCCGTGAACAGGGCTACGCCCTCGTCCAGAAGAACGCGATGAAGGCCTGGCAGGAAGGGATTTCCTTTCAGCAGCTGCTGATGCAGGACGATGAGGTCCGTTCGTACCTTTCGGAAGGGGAATTGAAGGATGTCTTCCGTATTGAAAACTTCCTGAAGCATGTGGACTTCATTTTCCAGAGGGTTTTTGGTGGGAAGCCGTCGGTTTCCGGCTGAGGCTCAAAAGGAGACGCAGAGCCTTCGATCCCCGGCGGGCAAGGGCAGACGGGTATTGAAAGGGGGCACATTCCTGAAACGAATCAGAGGCTTTTCAAGATCAGATCGGCGATAACCGGACGATGGTCGGATGCCCTTCCGGTTCCGGTCCAGCAGCGCCGCGCTGTGAAACCGGAACTGGCCATGATGTGATCGATCCGCATCCATGAGACGCGAAGCCAGGGGTATCTGTCCTTCAGCAGGAAGTGTCCGTAGGTATAGCCGTAACCCTTTCCCCCTTCGGCAAAGGCATCGTGCAGGCCGGCTTCCCGGAGCGTCGCGCAGACGCGGGACGGATCAGGCGCGTTCAGGTCGCCGGCCAGGATGACCGGTCCCGGTTCGTCCCGGAGGTATTTTGCCACCGCTTCGGCCTGGGCGGTGCGGATCTTTGCGTTGCGGACCAGGGTTGAACCGGCTTCGGGCAGGTCTCCTATTCGTTTCCTCGTTGCCTTGATGGCATTGAGACTCTGCCTGGGCGTCACAAAATGGATGTTGTACAGGGATACAACCCGGGGGCCGAGATAAACGCGGCAGCGAAGGAACTGCTGCTTTCCCCTTCCGGCAAGGGGAAGCTCGATCACCTCCAGGTGGGACAGGGGATGCCTGCTGGCAATAACGTACTGTTCCGAGGTATAAACGTGCCATTTGCGGAAGTAGTTCCCCAGCGGCCCCCGCAGAGAACGGTACGCGTCCTGAAAGAGGACGACATCCGGGCTGCAGCGGGTAATCTCGTCAAGAAGAATGGTGCTCTTTGGAGCCTTGTACTTGATGTTCCAGGTCATGATCCTCAACGTCGCGTCCCCCGGTGCCGGCTCGGGGCGGTCCGGCGACCAGCAGAACCCCATGATGGGGCCAAGGACCCAGAGGATGCACAGGATCGGAATCCATCTCCATGAGCGGTCGACCTTCAAGCTCAACAGGGTCAGCAGGATTCCCGGCACTGTCCAGAAGACCTGGGGAAGATACAGATTCAAGGCGCCAAGCCAGAAGAAGTCCGGACCTTTCCAGTTCAGAAAAGAGATGGCGGCCAGGATCAGCCCATAGATCAAGCTGAGAAAACGCACTACAAAGGCTGCTTTCAAGGGCCCCGCGCCGGGAAAGGCGACGGCCGACCCTGGAAAGCGGGCAATCCAAATGTCCCATCATTTCTGGAATCCTCGGTACGAGATCGGAAAATCATACATCTTTCAATAGCCTGTTGGTCGGAAGCTTTTCAAGGGTCTGACCGAAGAGCTCCATGGTTTCCGACAACCGCATAAATTCGGGTGAATGGATGAAGGGGAGCGTATTGAGACCCCTGCGGTCCAGTGCCTCCAGGACATATAGGACCGTCAGCCTTCTGATGTCAAGAGCCGGCTGATAAGCCTCCTCCCCGTCTGCATCGCCCCCCGATACGGAAACGACGATATGGCCCTGAGCCAGTTCAAAAAGGATGCCGTGAACAAAGCGAATTGGAATTTCGAGCCGTCGCGAGATCTCCGGCGCCGTCAAAGGGGGCCCCCCCGCGGCAAAGTTTTTTACCAGGGAAGAGGCGATCAGAAGAGCGAGAAGGGTTTTGACACGGTGGCTTGCCTGAAGGGCGTCGGACTCGAATTCGTAGGTATCCACATTCTGGCAGGCAAAGGATAGTTCCGCCCCGTAAAGGACAATCAGCCAGCTGAGCTGAAGCCAGATCAGGAAGAGGGGAAAAACGGCAAAGCTTCCGTAAATGGCATTGTATTGAACGACGCCGATCTGAAAGGAGAAATAGACCCACTGGAGCATTTGAAACAGTGTGCCCGCCAAAATGCCTGCCGGCAGGCCTGAAGAAAAGCGGACCTTTGTGTTCGGCATGAAGATGTAGAGAAAGGTGAAAAAGCTCCACAGAAGACCGAAGGGCAGAAGCTTCAGCAGCACGAAGACCAGGGGGCTTAAAAATCCGGGGAACGGGAACGTCTCCAGAATCAGGATTACCTGGGTCGTGATAAACAGGGTCATGCTGCTGGAAAGGATAACGAAGACAGGGCCGATCAGCATGATGGCCAGATAATCGGTGAACATCCGGCTGATGGACCGCCGTTCTTTTATGCCCCAGATGTCGTTAAAGGAGTCTTCAATCTGCTTGAGCATCTTGATGACGGCCCAGAAGAGAACAAGCAGGCCGACCCCGGCGATCAATCCCCCCTTTGTGTTTTCCAGAAGAGAATGAGAAAACTGAATGACGTTGGCGAGGACTTCCTCATGGCCGGCCAGTCTTTCCCGCAATTGAGCCTCCAGCACCTTCTCGAATCCGAACCCCTTGGCGATTCCGAAGGCCATGGCCGCAACAGGGACGATGGAGATCAGGGAATAAAAGGTCAGGGCCGACGCATGGAGGTAGCACTTGTCCTCCAGAAATTCTCGAACGGAGAGCAGCAGGACCCTCAGGAGATTCAGAAAGAAGGATTTTCCCGGGGGAAGGTGGATTCTTCGTATTCTCCAAATATCGCGCCGGATAAACTCGACGCCCCTTAGAAGACGTGTTCCGATAGGTTTCATGAGCTCCTCCCCTAAGACCCGCCCGTTCGAGTCAGATTCCTGCTCTGTTCCGCAGCGACATTTCGTAGGACCGGATCAGTTTCACCGGATCATAGGATTTTTTAGAGGAAGCAAGTCCCGGGACCCCCATGTCACTTTCCTTGTTGATGAACTCAACCCCTCCAAAAAGATGTCGGGCGCATTCCTGATCGAGAAACTGGTAAAGCCCCCTGACGTGCGCATCGGCCTTTTCAACGTTGAGAATCTTCATCGAACCGGTCAGGGTCGTGGCGATTCCAAAGGCGAGGATCTCTCCGTCAATCCGGACGGCGATCCCCTGGGCCTCCAGGAATTCCAGGTACTCCAACAGAATGCGGCTGGCTTGGCTTTCCAGGGCGAGATTGGGGTTCTCTTCCGGATGGCAGCGATTGTTCTCCGCGCACCAGCGCTCCAGAAAAATGAGGGCATCGGGAATATTGGCGGCCGAGAGGGCTTCGACGGCTGCCCGGCCCGTTTCCACGTACATCTTGCGGAATTTCGAGATATGGTTCCGCTTTGACCGGTAACGGTTCCCCCTGAGCTCGACAAGATCCGTTGTCCTGTAGACGTAATCGCTGTAATCCGGCTGTTCTGTCAGGGAAAACCGATCGAACACGGTGGAAGCGCCGAAATGATCCACATAATTTTCAGGAACGAAGCAAAGCGTGGGAATGCAATGGCGCCGGGCGATATCCTCCAGTTCAGGCGGCGTCACGTCCCGGGCGGGGGAAAGGGGCAGCAGCAGGCAATCGCGTTCCGGCTCCCTGAGAAGCATCCCCCCCATTTTCAAGAGGAGAAGATCCTCCTCCAGGAGGTAATGGGTTGGATTGGCCTCGCTGTTCCAGGCGATCAAGGAGGGCAGGGAATAAATCGCCAGGGGAAACCTCAGGGACTCAAAAAACGGCTTCAGACGAGGAAAATCCGCCAGGGAAAGCAGCTTGAACGATTTCGATGACATCATGATTTTTTGAATAGCATGGGGGTTGAGTCCGGTATGGGTTCAAAGCCGAAGGGGGTATAAAAAGAAGACGAATTCCGTTCGGCGATCAGCCCGATCCAGGAGAGGCCCTCTGCCTGAAGGCGGGCCAGGAGCATTTTGACCAGGCAGGTGCCGATCCTGCGATGACGATAATCGGGATGCACCGTCAGGTCCTGAATGTAGGCATCGTTGGCGCGGTCACTGATAGCCCGGCCCATTCCCACCAGGCGCTGACCGTCCATGGCGGCAAGAAAGAAATGGCTTCCCGAGATCATGCGGGCTGCCAGGAGCCGGTTCGGCTCTTCGGGCCACCAGCCGGCGATCCGGTACAGGTCGAGGACCTGATCTAAAAGCTCCGCTTCAGCATTTTCAACGAAGGAATATCGAATCATGAGAGCCGGGCTAAGGCGAATTCGGGGAATTCAGCCTGTTCCTTTCAGCCATAGTCCGTCAACTATAGAAAAGGTCCGCCGGGTAAGTCAAGAATTAATGCCTCCGCGGACCTCTATTTCCTTGACCCTGCGCGGGTTTTTTCCTATAGTCCCAACCCTGCGATCGACCTTAACGGTCGTCATTAAAACACGAAGGAGGTTATTTCGACATGAAGATCATTCTTTTGGGAGCGCCGGGGGCCGGCAAGGGAACGGTGGCCAAACTGTTGACCGATTATGACGGATCCGTTCAGATTTCCACCGGGGATATCCTGCGTGCAGCCGTCAAGGAAGGCACCGATCTGGGACGGGAAGCGAAAGGGTACATGGACCGGGGCGATCTGGTTCCCGATGGGCTCATCATGCAGATGATGGAGGTCCGCCTTCAGCAGCCGGACTGCGAAAAAGGGTTCATCCTGGATGGTTTTCCCCGGACGATACCCCAGGCCGAGGCCCTGAAGTCGCTTCTTGAGAAGCTTCACATCCGTCTGGATTTCGTCGTCAACCTGGAAGTCCCGCGGGACGTGATCCTGGACCGTCTGACGACCCGGAGGACCTGCTCCAATCCGGATTGCCAGGAAATCTACAACATCAAGAGCAACCCCCCTCTGCCCGACGGCACGTGCAAAAAATGCGGAAGCATGACGATCCAGCGGGACGATGAAACGGAGGAGGCCATTCTCAACCGCCTGGAGACCTACAATTTAAAGACAGCCCCCCTGATCGGATTCTACGAGAAAGAAGGACTGCTCAAGACCTTTGCATCCGTCAACAGCGCCGAAACGGTGGAAGCGGTTAAAAAGGCCCTCTGAGTTTTTTACGGAATGTTCCGCCATGATCGACTACAAGAAAGAACTGAACGAAGAACAGTGCCGGGTTGTATTGGAACCGGGAGGCCCCATGCTGGTGATTGCCGGGGCCGGGAGCGGGAAAACCCGGACACTGACCTACCGGGTGGCCCGGCTGATCGAAACCGGGATAAAACCCGAGCGGATTCTCCTCGCCACGTTTACGAACAAGGCCGCCCGCTCCATGCTCAACCGGGTGCGGGAACTCGTTCCCGTCGATCTCAGCCGTCTGCTCGGCGGAACCTTTCATCACAACGGCCACGTCATGCTGCGGGCCCATGCCGAACGGCTGGGCTATTCGCGGAATTTTTCCATTCTGGATACGGAGGATGTTCGGCAGCTGATTTCCACCTGCATCGTCGAGGCGGGCATCGAAACGAAGGGGACGAGTTTCCCCAAGGCCAATGTCCTTTACGGGATGTTGAGTCTGTCCGCCAATACGGCGCTTGATCTTGCCACGATTCTAGAGGAGCGCTATCCCTTTTTCAGTCACCGGAGGGAAGAGATCGGGAAGGTGGCCGCTCTCTACGATCTGCGCAAACGCCAGTCCTCTTTCATGGATTTCGACGATCTCCTCCTCAACTGGCGCCGACTGCTGCTGGAATGTCCCGACGTCCTGGAGCGTTACAGCGAACGGTTTGAGCATCTCCTGGTGGACGAATACCAGGACACCAATCTTCTCCAGGCGGAGATCATGGATCTGCTGGCTTCCCGGCACCGCAACATCATGGTGGTGGGAGACGACTCCCAGAGCATCTACGCCTTCCGGGGAGCCAATTACGCCAATATCATGTCCTTCCCGGAAAAGTATCCGGACTGCCGGATTTTCAAGCTGGAGACCAATTATCGCAGCACCCCGGAAATTCTCCACTTAGCGAACCTCTGCATCGTCAACAACGAAAATCAATTTGCCAAATCCCTGCGCGCCGTCCGCGAAGCCGGTGTGCGGCCTGTGGTCGTCCCCTCCCGGAATGCCCTGCAGCAGGCCGAATTCGTCGCCCAACGGATCCTCGAGCTTCATAGGGACGGCGTTCCCCTTTCGGAAATGGCCGTCCTTTACCGGGCCCATTTCCATGCCATGGATGTTCAGATGGAGCTGACCCGCCGGGGAATCCCCTACGAAATCCGCTCCGGCGTCCGCTTCTTCGAGCAGGCCCATATCAAGGATGTCGTCTCCTATCTGCGGATCCTGGAAAACCCCCGGGATGAACTGGCCTGGAAACGGCTTTTGGGCCTTTACCCGAAGATCGGGAAAAAAACGGCCGAAAAAATCTGGAACTTTCTCGCCGCATCGGACAAACCGCTGGAGGCTGCTTTAACGGAAGGGTTTCTGAAGGCCGCTTCGAAATCGGCCAGGGACGGATTGGTGCGTTTTCAGCAATTAATGGCGGATCTCGGGGGCGAGAATGGGGATGCGTCGTTTCTTCCGGGCCTGGTTGATCGAATTCTGGACAGGGGCTATCGGAAGTATCTGCAGGAAACGTACAGCGACGGAGCTTCACGCGAGGACGATCTGGAACAGCTGGCGGAGTTTGCCGGCAAATTTTCTTCTCTCGGGGATTTCCTGAGCGAACTGTCCCTCCTGACCAACATGGATGCCGACGGGCGGGAGGAAACGGACAGCGGGGAGGCAGCGGAGAACAAGGTCGTTCTGAGCACCATTCACCAGGCCAAGGGACTGGAATGGTCGGTGGTTCTGCTGGTGGGATGCGCCGAGGGCATGATTCCGCTGGATCGGGCGCTGCGGGAGGAGGGCGGCGAAGCGGAAGAGCGGAGGCTGTTCTACGTGGCCGCCACAAGGGCCAAGGATTATCTCTATCTCTGTTATCCCCAGACCGCCTCATCGGGGTGGACCGGGTTTTCCAACCTCAGCCCTTCGCGGTTCATCAGGGAACTGATCCCGTCTTCACGGAAGAAGGAACTCCCCTTTGAACACTGGATTGTCGAGGAGCACTGGTAACCTCCTCTCCGCTTATTCAAATCCCGAATAAAGACGGTTCATCCAGCTAATGAACTTTTAATCTCTTTCTTCCTCCTGCCATGAGCGTGGGACGGTTTCAGCCAGGACCTCAATCGTAGGCACCGGTCTGAGTTTATCCAGTGGAATATACAGACCGCGGATATCGTGGGAGATCACATGGGGACATATCTCCGTGGTCTTGACATCCGCGTGGCCGAGGAGTTCCTGATGAAGCGGATCGTGACGCCGTTTTCCACTATGTGTGCGGCAAAACTGATGCGCAGCGCGTGACATCCCACTTTTTTGACAATCCCGACTTACTCTGCAGCCCGTTTGACGGCTTTCTGCAACGCGGATGGGTTTTATCGCCGAAGTAATGGATATAACGAAGAATCCGTTAACAAGAGGTCTGCTCTGTGCGATATGCATAGTGGTGATATCTGAGGACTTCACAGACTTGGGCCATTAACTTCAGGTTCGGATTTGGGCTTCTTGATAAACTTCGCGCGGCGAAATATGAAGTTCCTTTTATCATCTATGCAGGTTCGCGAGCCCCTCAGTATGTAGCGGATGTGAAACGCCACGGAGCCTTGGGTGCGACCGATAGTCCGCAGGAACTGTTCAACATGGTGTTAGCGGCAGTGGGGTGGAGTGTATCATCTGGAATAGACAATACTTAGCGCCACACCGGTGAGCGGAGTCGTTCGAGAGAGAAAGGGGAGAGATGTGAAGCATGTGATCGCAGCGGTTGTGACGTTCGTTCTGGCAGTGTCGTGTTTCGCGCAGACCGATAGCACCAAGGCGGGTGCGACGGATACAAATGTTGTCGCAGTTGTCCTCGGGAAGAAGATCACCGCAGCGGAAAAGGACAAACTCAACGAACTCATATTTGACTCACTCTTGCAGCAGTTCGCCACGGAGAATAAGATCGAGCCGACAGAGGAAGAACTGGACGCCTTTATTCTGAAGATCGAGGAGAAGGAGAGGCAGCACCAGATCAAGATGGATGCGGACAGGAAGAAGCTGATTGAGGAACTCAAAAGCTCATCCCTGTCAGATCGAGAGCGTGAGCAGAAGGCCTCCCATCTGGAGTCAATTGAAAGCAACCTGAAGGCGATGCAAGAGATGAATGAGCGGACCAAGGGGATGGAAGAAGAGATGCGCCCCATGAAGCGCGAAATAGCACAGCAGATCGTCAAGTTGTGGATGATCAACAAGGCCTTGTACGAAAAGTACGGGGGACGAGTCATCTTTCAGCAGGCTGGTGTCGAGCCACTGGACGCATATCGGGATTTTCTGAAGGAACAGGAGAAGAAGGGTGCATTCCAGATCATCGACAAGCAGTACGAGGCGGGGTTCTGGCGCTACTTCACGAATGACGCCATGCATACCTTCTACGAGAAGGACGACGGAGCCAGGTTAATCAATACCCCTTGGTGGATGATGGACGAACCGCCGGAAGAATAGCGTTGTCGAACCAGTAGGTACGGCTGTCGCTGCACCCCACCGCTCGTTCCCCGCTCTGGGGGCAAAGGGTATCTGGCCTTTTCGTTGGGTTTTAAAGCATGGTTTATCAACCTTCGCACAAGCTTAAATGCTCTTAACTATTTGTTCATTAACAAGAAATGGTGCCATATCGTCGGTCAAGTAGCCAACGCACCCCATCAATTGGCGTAAGGTTCTTAAAAAAGCGTTCGATCAAAGATTGAATCAACTTACTGGTCATTTCCGGAACATTTGCCAATGCCTGTTTCAAATTTATTCAAATCTGATCCAATATCCAATCATAGAAGCCTTCGCGCCAGATGCCCGACAACAAAGCCGGAGATTCCGCAGGCGGCCATGCCCCAAAGCATATCTACAATCGTCATGGAAAGGCGCCAATCTTTCAAGAGAGCGTAATTTGTGAGATCATAAACTCCATATACAACAAGACCAAAAAGGCCCCCCCAGAGGACACCCTCAATACCGGTTCCTGTTCTTGGAATCCTCGGCAGAACGAAAAGGATCAAACCAAGAACAATGAGCATCCAAACAAGGATGCTGGCGGGGATGTTCGGGCTCATGCTTCCTCCCGTCATCCTGGACAAGGGTCCCAATTGCAGCCGGTAAAAATTCTTCATGATCCCTGCAATCCAGATGAGATCAACAACGATGAAAATAAATAGGCTGATGACATAAAGTTTTACATAGGATAACATCGGCATAACCATCCTTTCTTTGAAGTGAGGTCAAATAACCTTTGCCGGCTGAATTGACATAGATTTGCTTCAAATATAAGGTCCTTGATCTGAAGAGTCAACATTCGAGAACCTCAAATCAAACGAACAGGTCGCTTCCTTTTCATGGAGGCGGGAGGGGGATGGTCCGGCAAGAAGATTTATCTGAAAAAACTGAAACAAGAGCAGAAGGAGGAGCTCATTCCGGAGATCTGATGGTAGTGCGATTATTCCCGTTAAAACGTCAAGGACCGTCTGGTCGTTTATTTCAGCGCCGAGAACGTCTTGCCGCTGATCGGAAGTCAGGAGGCCCGTTGATCACCGCTAAGCCAAACGACCTGTTTCGGGATCCTTTAGGAAGGAGGAAAAGAAGAAATGGGGCAGGGAAACCACATCGAATCAGCCCATCTGAGCGCATGAACGTTTCTAATCGAAAAACGGTCTCTGCGGCTGCGATCCTTTTGCAGGCCCTGCTGCTGGCTTCCTGCTTGCTGCCTGTCAGGCCCTTCGATGAACAGAGGTGGTGGGCGCAAGTGGAGTCTGCAGACCCGGCGCTTCTCTATGCCCCGCATCGGGAAGACGGACGCTATTTCAATCCCTGGATGCCCATGGAGAAGGGTTTCCGTGATTTCCTACGCTGGCAGCTCTCCGAAAGGACCCTCTATGCTCCGGAGGAGGAAAAGGAGCTTCTCGATGTTTTATTGGACCTCTCTGATCGGATCCGGTCAACACCGGGCGATTTTATCGCCTGGATCGGTCATTCCTCGTTTCTGATCAGAATCGATGGGGCATACTGGATTACCGATCCGATCTTTTCGGAGCGGGCACTGCTGCCGAAACGGAAAACCCCGCCCGGTCTTTCCCTTGATGTGTTTGCGGCCCTGCCCGGAAAGAAAAACGTGCTGATTTCCCACAGCCATTACGATCATCTCGATTCCGAAAGCATCCGACGTCTCCCCGCCGACACTCGGATCTATGTCCCCCTGGGACTCAAGGCTCTGATGAATGGCCTAGGAAAACAGGACGTGGTGGAAATGGACTGGTGGCAAACGGTTTCCTGCGGCGACCGCTGCCAGGTCGTCTGCCTTCCCGCCCAGCACTGGTCGAGAAGGATCACGCAAAACACTAATACCACCCTATGGGCGAGTTTTCTGCTGGTGAGTTCCGACAGGAAAATCTATTACGGCGGCGACAGCGGATACTTTATCGGCTATCGGGAAATCGGACGCCGCTATCCCGGCATTGATTACGCCCTGTTGCCCGTCAACGCCTATCACCCACGCTGGTTCATGTATTATGCCCATATGGATGCCCGGGAGGCCCTCGATGCATTCCGCGACCTGGAAGCACGTTACTTCATCCCGACCCAATGGGGTACCTTCCGGCTGGGAGACGAACCGGTCGGGCAGGCGCCTTCTGCGCTTTCCAAGGCCGCGCAATTCAGCGACACCGATCCGGCCCGGATCATCGTCATGGGCATCGGCCAGCTTTTGCCTCTAGGCAGTCGAGATCCAAAGTAACGAAGGGCTTTTATCCCTTTACCGCCAGAAACCACTTCAACAGATTCTTTGATAATCTGACACGTTCCCTCCAATTCAGCACCTGCAAACCCTTTTTGAAGTTGAAAGCGTTGCCCTCTTGGAAAAGAAGCGTCTTGTAATTGAACGTGCTCACCGTCTTTCTTTTTTCTGTCTCAATTTCCTGTCGATAAAGCCGCCCCGGGGATACCCCTTGACGAATGCTCTCGAAGGAAACACTCCCAGCTATCCTGCCCGATGCCAAGGCAGATGAAATACCTTCGCCGAAGAAATTCAAAAGCCCGCTTGCCTCTCCGGAAACGAGGATGCGCTCTGAACCGAAACAAAACAATCCCTTTGGCGCTGCATAAGTGACCCTGCACCCGAGCCGCCTAATCAAACACGCCTGTTGGATGCCGATTCGCCTCCAAAGATGTTCCTTAAATCTGGCCATGGCCGAGGTGGCCTTGTCTTTCGGCTGGGCGACAACTTCCATCACCAGCAGGCCGTCTTTGACATAAGCGGATGGGTACAAAGAAATTCCAGGAAAGGCAAAAAAATGGAATAAACCGGGCTCAAGATGACACTCGCAGGCATAGGTTTCCTGCAGGGCAACATACCAGGTCAATTTCGCCGTTAATGACGGATCAATTTGCTTCACAGTGCGTGACGCACCGCCATCAGCGGCAATCAGTATTCGACTGTGAACTTCAAGAAGCTCTCCATTCGATTTGATGCAGAGGAGATCGACGCCATCAATGCCCTCTTTAAAGGAGAGCATCTTTGTTTCATCAAGAACTACTGCCTGTGAAGACTTGCACAACCATGCATCGAGACGATCCCGCCAAATCATCAATCCCTGGATTGGTATATCTCCCGCGTTGCCGCTCGGAAAATGCATCCGCATGGCATGGACGTGAGATGGGGAGGCGAAGACATCCTGTGCCATGTCGCCAAAATGTTCCGAAAGAGTTCTGATTGAATCCGGCACGAGGATACCCGAGCATGCCTTGTGGCGTGGGATTCTTTTCTTCTCCAGAATGACTGCTTTCAATCCCCTTCGGGTGCATTCGCGGGCAGCCGAACATCCTGCCGGACCTGCGCCGACGATAGCGACATCACATTCAATCATGGGGCTTAATCCGCCATATACAAAAATAAAATACCTCGTTGCCCTTAAAAATCTGGATGAAAGATGTTTTTTGCTCAAAAAAACCATCCTCAACGAGGAGCACTGGTAATCTTCTGTCAAATCGTTGCCTTTCCAGAGCTCCCGTGCTATTTGAAGATCGTCAGGGCACCGTTCACAGAAGCTGCAAGGTGCTTGTAAGAAACCGCGTATCTGTTGATTCGTTTTCCCGCAACGGCAAAGGAAAGCGTGGGGGAAGAGGAACTCTGAAAAACGCGGGTGTTCATAGCGGGGGGCAGATGTCCATTCGTACGTGCAGTCAATGCGGAAAAGAAACAGACAGCGGATCCACGGCCTGTCCCCAATGCGGAAGCCCTATCAGGCCTTCTTCAGGGGGGATATCCAGGTACCTGCGGGGGATTGCCTTTTCCGCCATCGGGATCGTCTTGTTTGTCATTGTCTTTTCGATCATTCACAGTGGAAAATTTGCCGCAACATCCTCCAAACAGGATCGGGAAACAGAAGCCGTTCAGGTGTCCCAGAAATTCATCATGAGAAAGTTGAAAGCGCCATGGACGGCACAATTTCCATCACCTGCTCAAACAAGGGTGACCAAGGGAGAAAACGACCAATACACCGTAAACTCCTATGTAGAAGCCAGAACCTGGGAAGGAGCCATTCAGCGGAAGAATTATGAATGCGTCCTTCGCTATGAACCGGAAAAAGGCCGCTGGCATCTCGTCAAGCTTACCCTGGAGAAGTGAGGGGACGCGAAAAGAATCGATCCGGCCGCCGCTGTTGAATTTAAGCTACATCCAGCGATCGGACTTGTACTTTGCGTCATACTCCGCCTTCAGGGCGATCTGGGTCGCTTCGGCGATATACTCCGGTTCCTTGACGAGGTCTTCCACCTTGATGTCCACGCCGAAAATCCCCACCATCTCGTCGTTGTCGTCCGTAATAGGTTCGGAAACGGTGAAGCAAAGGGCGCCGGTCATCTTGGAGATGTAGAAATCCGTGACGTGCAGTTTTCCTTTACGCATCGGTTCGATAAACCACTCGCGGTCGGACTGGTCCGTGCCGACTCCGTAATTCTCATATTTGGCCCGATCGACGAAATTCGTGATGTTCTTAGTGGTTTTCTTTCCGTTCATGTCGACGACATAGGCGAACTGGATCGAAGGATACTCTTCGATAAACCGCTGCATCACGGGCTCCTGAAGCTCGGGCTTCATGGTCTTCATAGCCGGATCGTCGATGATTTTGCGAAGGACGGCAATGGCGGCCTCCGCAGCCTGGAATTTGATCCGTTCGAGATCGGACATGAAGAGTTCCGGCAGATATTTGCGGACCTTCGCTTCCAGCTCCTCGGAAGAGATCGTTGTCATGCGCCCGTCTTCGTATTCCTCGTTGATCCACTTGTTGATCTTGGAAATTCCCGGATGCCGCTTGTCGATGGCGCTGTCGCCGGTCAGGCCGAAGTGCGAATTAATCCAGTAGGCGATGCCCGCTTTTCCGGACTTGTCGGTCACCATCGGGACGATGGGACGCTTCAGGATCTTGGTCGTGTCAAAGATGTTGTAGATCTCCTCGTTCTTGATGAGGCCGTCGGCATGAACGCCCGCCCGGGTCACATTGAAATCCGAACCGACGAAGGGGAAATTGGCCGGAATCTTGAAATCGATCTTATTCCGGAAATACTGAGCAATGTCGGTAATGACCGTCGTATCGATCCCGTTGGTCCCTCCCATGAGGCCGATGTATTCCATGATCAGCCCTTCGATGGGCGGATTGCCCGTCCGCTCACCAAGCCCGAGGAGGGTGGAGTTGGCGGCGCTGCAGCCGTAGAGCCAGGCGGTGGTCGCGTTGATCAGAGCCTTGTGGAAATCATTGTGGCCATGCCATTCCAGGAGATGCCCGGGGACGCCTGCATCGTCAATGAAGGCCCGGACCAGCTTGTCAACGCTGCGGGGCAGCGAGGCCCCCGGATAGGTCACCCCGTATCCCATGGTGTCGCAGAGGCGGATCTTGATGTCGATGCCGCTTTCCTCCCGGAGCTTCATCAGCTCGAGGGCGAAGGGGATGCAGAAGCCGTAGATATCGGCCCGGGTGATGTCCTCAAAGTGGCAGCGGGGAACAATCCCTGTGTCGAGAATTGCTCTGACGATGTCAAGGTAATCGTTGAGGGCTTCACTGCGCTTCTTGTTCAATTTCAGGAAGATATGATAATCGGAAACGGAGGTCAGAATCCCCGTTTCCTTCAAGCCGGCCTCTTTGACCAGGGGGATGTCCTCCTTGGCCGCCCGGATCCAGCCGGTGATCTCCGGGTAGCGGAGTCCAAGGTCCTGGCATCGGGCGACGCCTTCCTTATCCTTCCTGCTGTAGAGAAAAAATTCCGTCTGGCGGATGATCCCGTTCTCTCCGCCCAGCCGGTTCATCAGCGAATAGAGGTCGACGATCTGCTGGACGGTGTAAGGCGGCCGAGCCTGCTGCCCATCCCGGAAGGTCGTATCGGTAATGAAAATTTCTTCGGCCGGTTGAATGGGAATAATCCGATGGTCGAAGTCGATCCGGCTGACCTCTTCATAGGGAAAGACTTCCTTCTGCAGATTCGGTTCGTCCACATCCCGCAGCTCGAAGCGCCAGAACCGGGTATGCTGGTGATTCAGGACTCTTTTTTCGGGATTCCATTTTGCCATGTCTTAAACTCCAAATCATAAAAGTCTCTCTGCAGAGACAGTTCTCCCTGCACTTATATTCTAAAATATAAGAGGTTATTATTGGATGTCAATCGTAATAATTCTAGACAATTTTGAGGGACAATTCCATCAGCTGTTCGATGCTTACCTTGGAAGGAGCGTCCGTCATCAGGCAGGTAGCCTTCTGGGTCTTGGGAAAGGCGATCACATCGCGAATGGATTCCGCACCCGTCATCATCATGATCAGCCGGTCCAGCCCGAAGGCGATCCCCCCGTGGGGCGGCGTTCCATATTCCAGGGCATCGAGGAGAAATCCGAATTTGGTGCGGACCTCTTCGCTCTGGAGGCCCAGGGCCTCAAAGATGAGAGACTGGATCTCTTTTCTGTGGATCCGGATGCTTCCTCCACCAACCTCGGAGCCATTGAGGACGAGATCGTAAGCCCGGGCCCGCACTCTGCCCGGGTTCTCCCGAAGCTGCGGAACATCCTCCGGGACCGGGGACGTGAAGGGGTGGTGGGTTGAGACGTAGCGCTTTTCCGTATCGCTGAATTCCATGAGGGGAAACTCGGTGATCCAGACGAAGGCAAACTCGCCGGGGTCGATCAAATTGAGCTTCCTGGCGAGATGAGCCCGCAGGTTCCCGAGGGAATCGGTCACCACGGCAGGCGTATCGGCGACAAAAACCAGGGCGTCGCCTTCAGCGGCCTCCATTTTCGAATTGATCTTGGAAACTTCTTCCGCCGTCAGGTATTTGAAGATCGGTGACGTCCATCCCTCGGCGGTGATCCGGGCCCAGGCCAACCCCCTGGCCCCGTAGATGGCGACAACATTCTGGAGATCATCAAGATCTTTCCGTGAGAGGCGCTTCCCGTCGGGGATGCGGATGGACTTGATGACGCCGCCGGCGGCGACCACATCACGGAATGCCGTAAATCCCGTATTGGCCAGGATATCGGTGAGGTCCCGGAGTTCAAGACCGAACCGGACATCCGGGTTGTCCTTGCCGAAGCGGCTGATGGCTTCCGCATAGGAAAGGCGGGGGAAGGGGAGGGAGACCTGCCGGTTCAGGCAGCGCGAGAAGAGGTGCGCCATCAGGCCTTCCATGATTTCGATGATGTCGTTCTCCGTAATGAAGGACATTTCCACGTCGATCTGCGTAAATTCCGGCTGGCGATCCGCCCTGAGGTCTTCGTCACGAAAGCATTTGACGATCTGGTAATACCGGTCAAAGCCGGACACCATGAGCAGCTGTTTGAAGATCTGCGGCGACTGGGGAAGGGCGTAGAAGCTCCCCTTGTTGATCCGGCTGGGGACCAGATAGTCCCGGGCGCCTTCCGGGGTGCTTTTGGTGAGAAAGGGGGTCTCGATTTCAATAAAGCCCTCTTCCTGGAAATATTGGCGCGCTTCCGCCGCCACCCGACTCCGAAGCATGATGTTTTTCTGCAGATGCGGTCGGCGCAGATCCAGGTAACGGTACTTGAGCCGGACGTTCTCCGAGATGTCGCTGTCCGTCTCGAGGCTGAAAGGTGGGGTCTGCGATTCGTTGAGGATTTCCAGTTCCTCGATCATCACCTCGATGGCTCCCGTCTTCATGTCGGGATTGATCATTCCTTCAGGACGACCGCGAACCGTTCCCCGGACGGCCAGGACATATTCGCTGCGGATCTTGTGGGCCTCGCGGTGGGCATCGGGGCTGAATTCCGGGTTGAAGACGATCTGAACAAGGCCTTCACGGTCTCGAAAATCCACAAAAATGACCCCGCCGTGGTCCCTGCGGCGGTGCACCCAACCCATGAGAATGACTTCCGAATCGAGTTGATTGGTGCCCAGATGTCCACAGTAATGCGTTCTCTTCATGGTCGTTAGAAAATCCGACAAAGGTCGTTACCTCTCTTTTATAAGATTCAGAATGTGCTGATCCAGATCATCAAGGGAAACGGTCTGCTGAGTTCCGGTTTTCATGTCCCGCAGCTCGACCTTCCGTTCTTCGATTTCCCTGTCCCCAAGTATCAGCGTATAGGAGCAGTTCAACCGACCCGCCTTTTTCATCTGGCTTTTAAGGCTTTTAGACGAAAATTCCTGCTCTGCGTAAATCCCTTTCAATCTCCATTGATTGCACAGGGTAAAGGCCAAATTCCGGGCCTGTTCCCCCAGGGAGGCCAGAAAGATGTCCGGTGGGCGCTCAGAAGCGGACTCCGGCACCTCCAAAAGGGCAAGCAGCCGTTCAAACCCGACGGCAAATCCAATGCCGGGGATATCCGGGCCGCCCAGTTCCTGGACAAGGCGGTCATAGCGGCCGCCGCCGACCACGGCATTCTGGGAGCCCAGATGCTCCGTTGTGACTTCGAAGGTCGTCTTCGTGTAGTAATCCAGCCCCCTGACCATTCCGGGATTCACCGTGTAGGGTATGGCGAATTCCTCCAGGGCGGAAGTCACCTTTCCGAAATGCTCCCGGCAGTCTCCGCAGAGAAAGTCGCCGAGGTGAGGCGCGCCGCGAATGATCTCCTGGCACTCTTTCGACTTGCAGTCGAAAACCCGGAGGGGGTTGGTGCCCAGGCGTCGCTTGCAGTCGTCGCAGAGTCCCGCCTCCTTTCCCTGAAGAAATTCCGTAATGACGTTCCTGAACGCGGGACGGCAGGATGAACACCCCAGGGAATTCAGCTCCAGGCTGACCCTCTTCAGGCCGACTCGGTCGAGAAAGTGCATGAGCATGAGGATGATTTCCGCATCGGCCCGGGGATCATCGAGGCCCAGCAGTTCCGCATCGATCTGGTGAAACTGCCGGAACCGGCCTTTCTGAGGCCGTTCGCGGCGGAACATGGGGCCGATGGTAAAAAGCCGCGTTACCGCCTGGGCATTGTGGAGCGAGTGCTCCAGGTAGGCCCGGATAACGGAGGCCGTTGCCTCCGGCCGCAGGGTCAGGTACTCGTCCCCACGGTCCAGGAAGGTGTACATTTCCTTTTCAACGATGTCCGTGGATTCGCCGATTCCCCTCTTGAAAAGGTCGGTTTTTTCCAGGACGGGCAGGCGGATTTCCCTGAACCCGAAACGGGAAAAAACTTCCCTGGCGACGTTCTCCACGAAGCGCCACTTTTCCGTTTCCTCGGGCAGAATATCCTTAAACCCTTTAACTGCCGTAATGATTTCCATTTTTATAAACTCTACCCAGCCTTATTTTAAGGCCAAGATGCTTAACATAGAACGTATTGGATGACAATGAAATTATGTCATTTTGCCTCATGAACAACGGTGGTTTTCTACTCCTTCCTGAACCCTTTCACCAGCAGTTTTTTTCCGTCCGTCGACACGGTGACCGCCCCCTGCTTATCCGTGCGGAAGATCCTGGCCCCGGCACTCCGGTATCTCGCCAGAACTTCCCCATGGGGAAAGCCGAAGACATTGTCAGGACCGCAGCTGATCACGGCAATCTGCGGCTGTACGGCGTTCAGGAAAGGAAGACTGCTCGATGAGCGGCTCCCGTGATGTGGGACAAACAGGACCGCGCTGCGGAGATCCGATGAGCGGCTGAGAAGATGCTTCTCCTCGTCAGCCGATATGTCGCCGGTGAACAGCAGGTGCACTGTTCCATAGGTCAGCCTCATGACCAGGGACTTTTCGTTGAGATTTCCACCGGAGGGGCTCCTTATTCCCGGATTGAAAAGTTCAATCCCGACCTTTCCGACCTTCAGGAAGGTTTCCCGGTCCCTTATAATCCGATGGCGGATGTTCCTGCGCCGGATGATTTCCACAAAACGGCGATACGCTTCCGAATCGTCGCCTTCCCCGCTGGACCACACTTCTGAAACGGAAAAATGTTCCAGGATAAAGGGGAGGCCACCGAGATGATCGACATGGGCGTGGCTGAGCACAACGATGTCGATCTTTCGAATTCCCTCGTGCCAGAGAAAGGGGGCGACCACGGAACGGCCGACGTCAAATCCGTCACCTGGGACTCCACCACCATCCAGGAGCATCGTCTTTCCGCCGGGAAAGCGGACGAGGGCGGAATTGCCCTGATGGACATCGATGGCGGTTACCGTGAGCCCCCGGTCCTGAAAAGGCCGGAGATACTTCCAGGCCAAGGAAGCCGAAAGGGAAATCAGTATGAGGACGAAGAGAATCCGGAGCCGTCGCTTTCTCTCGTCCTGACCGGGAACGCCCTGCCTCCTGTCCATAGAGATCAGCGCGACGGCGCAGAGAAGAAGGAGATAGAACAACCCCAACTGCCAGAGGGAAGGGGTGCAGACGTAAAAGGAGGCCCCGGGAAGGGAGGCGAAGAAGTCGACGAGGAAAAGGGAGACCTTGACCAGCCAGGCGGAGCTCGAAATCAAGAGGCCAGCCAGGAGCTCTGAAAAGGGGCTGACGGCGATGACCAGCATGCTCAGCGGAAGGGCCAGCAGACCGAGGATCGGAACCAGGACCGCATTGGCGGGAATAACGAGAAGGGAGACCCGGTTGAAGTAGTAGGCCAGGATGGGCAATGTTCCCAGGGTGGCGCTTATCGTGGTGATCAGAAACAGCCAGACCTGGCCCTGAATTTTGTTGATCCGGAGCGCCGCCGGTGATGAGCGCGGCAACGACTGGACCTCGTGGCGATGCCCGGAGAAAAGGGGGACCATCAGGATGATGGCGGCAACGGCGGCGAAGGAGAGCTGGAAGGAGAGATCGAAGAGGGCTTCGGGGGAGACCGTCAGGATCAGCACAGCCGCAGCGGACAGGGTATTGATCATGTCCTGCCGACGGTCCAGGAGCACGGCGATCATGAACACCATGGCCATGAGGGTCGCCCGCAGAACGGACATGCCGGCGCCGGCGACAAAGGCGTACAACAGGACCGGCAGGAATGCTGACACAAGGGACAGCTTGATGACGTTAAAGCGAAGAAGAAGATATTCCGATCTCTTGAGAATCCAGCGCATCACCATGATTGTCCACAAGGCGATCAGCCCGACATTGAAACCGGAAACGGCAAGGATGTGGGACGTTCCGGTCAGATTGAACTTTTCCAGGATGGGCGGCGGGATTTCCCTCGAACTGCCGAGAATCATCGCGGCAAGAATCGTCCGCTCCGGATAGGGGGCATGCCTGTTAACTAGGTCGCGTATGTAACCCCGGAATATTTCGAGCGAGTATCGTATCGGATTTCCCTGGCCATGCCGCAGCACAATCACCCGGGATGCGTCGTTGACGAAGCCGGCAGAGGAGATCTTTTCAAAGCGCAGGCGCCTTTCATAATCAAAACCACCGGGATTGTTGAAGTTATGCGGTTTGTGCAGGCGGGTGCCACAGCGGATGACGTCTCCGTATTTCAACGCCTGCTGTCCCTTGACGGTCAACAGAACCCTGTCCGATACGGGCTTGTGGATGCCGCCCGCTGAGATGCCCGTTGCCTGCAGGACAAGCCTGGTTTTGTCCGGGGCGAATTCCGGTGATTCGCAGATGATTCCCTCCAGGATCGTGCTCTTTCCCCGTTCCTGCAGGGAAAGGATCGCGGAAGAGGGGGAGGAGGGCTCGAAGCGCAGAATGTTGAGGCTCCCCTGAAGAAAAAGGATGGCCGGTACAGCCAGAAGGATCAAAAAGGGTTTTTTCAGGCGGACGCCGGCAAGAAGAAGGGCGAGAAGGAGAACCAGGCAGATCAGGAGGTGGAATGCCGGGGGAGAAAAAAACTCTCCGGCGAGAATGCCGGAAATCAGAGCTGCCAGAAGGAAAAGGAAAGGCCTTTGCATGTGTCAGGGTTGTCTGCCCAATCGGTTGAATTTATCGGATCTTGGCACTGTCAATGACGATAGAATTCCCCGACGGGATCTTCGAATAAGTAAATCCTGAAGCGGTATTTTCCCTTGAGAAGAGAGGAGCCGCTTTTTATTGAATCCTGCAGAGAAACCGGCCTTGCAGAAGAAAAATATTCTCCACAGATTACACTGGCTGATTCTATCCCGGATCGTTGTCGCCACGATTCTCCTGGGAATATTTGTATTCTTTGATCTCAAGCAAACTTCATCCCACCCGGGAATCCGTTTTCAGCCGTTCTACAGCCTGATCCTCGTCACCTATCTCCTTTCCTTTGTCTATGTCTTTCTCGTAAAAATCGTCAAATCCTGGTTGGTGTCCGCCTGTCTTCAGGTGGCATGCGACGTCCTGCTGATCACCGTCCTTGTTCACCTGACCGGCGGGGCCGGAAGCGTCTATTCCGTTCTTTATCCCATGGTCATTATTTATACGGTGATTTTTTCCGATCGCCGGGGCGGCTTTCTCGCAGCCACCGCCTGCAGCCTTTTCTATGGATCCCTGCTGCTCCTGGAATTCAACGGTTTTCTGGAGCGCACCCCTTCAGAGCTGATGATGGAAACCCCATGGAATTCCGGCTACATGTACTCAAGGATCAGCATCCATGCCCTTTCCTTCTACATCATCGCCTTCCTGGCCAGCTTTGTCATCGAGCAGGAAAAAGCGACCCGAACCCTCCTGGCTGAAAAGGAGAGCGCCCTGGACAAGCTTGGCATGCTCCATCGGAGCATCATTGAATCGATTGACACCGGCATCCTCACCGTCAACCTGGAGGGGCGGATCCAATCGTTCAACCAGGCGGCGGCCAGGATATCCGGGCTGTCTGTGGAGAGCGTTCTAAACCGGGATGTTCAATCCGTATTTCCCGAGTTCAATGCTCTGAAGGAGCGCTCTTCCAGGATTCCGGCGGCCAACGGATCGGAGAGGCGGATGGAGATGAGGATCAGGAAAGGGGAAAGGGAGGAGCAGATTCTTGGCTGTTCTCTCTCGGTGCTCAAGGGCAGCCGGGGAGAACACCTCGGGCACATCCTGATATTCCAGGATCTGACGGACATCAAAAAAATCGAGGCGGCCTACGAAAAGAGCAGGCGTCTCGCCTTCGTCGGCGAGATGGCTGCGGCCCTTGCGCATGAAATTCGCAATCCCCTTGCCGCCATCAGCGGCTCGATCCAGATGCTGAAAAAGGATTTGAAGCTGGATCCCATGGATGAGCGGCTGATGAAGATCGTGCTGCGCGGCAAAGATCAGCTCGAAAATGTCATGAAGGACTTTCTCCTCCTGGCCCGGCCGGCAGCGGGAAACAGGGAATGGATAAACCTGGATGACCTGATCGAGGAGATTCTGGAATCTCTCGTTTATCTTCCGGACTGGACGGAGAAAATCACGGTCGAGAAGAACCTGTCCGGAAGCGCCACGCTTTGCGCAAACAGGACCGAAATGCAGCATGTGCTGTGGAACCTGATTGTCAACGCCCTGCAGGCCATGCCCTGCGGAGGCCGCCTGTCTGTCGGGACGGGCACGGCGACTGCCGATACGGGGGAGGAATCCGTGGAGGTGCGGATCGGGGACAGCGGAGAGGGCATCCCGAAGGAGATCATGGAGAAGATCTTTCAACCTTTCTTTACCACGAAGGAAAGGGGGACGGGTCTGGGGTTGGCGATTGTGGGCAGGATTATTGAAAACGGCTCGGGAACTCTGGCGGTGGAAAGCGAAAAAGGGAAGGGCGCCATTTTCCGCGTCTGCCTGCCGAGGAACCGGGAAGTTCAGAACGCCCCCCTGCACCTTCTGGAAAACAGCCGGGCTGCCTGATATTTCAAAGGGAGGGAACATGGCTACCATTCTTGTGGTGGATGATGACAAGGGAATGCGGGAGTTTCTCGACATCATGCTGACCCGTGAGGGATACGACGTCCGATGTGCGTCAAATGCCGCGGAAGCGCTGACCTCGTGCAGAAAGCGCTCCTATGACCTGATCCTGACAGATCTGAAGATGCCCAGGATGGACGGCCTGGAGTTTCTCAAGGCGGTCAAGGAGATATCCCCGGAATCTCTGGTCATCCTGATTACGGCCTATGCCTCCGGTGAAACCGCCGTCCGGGCGATGAAAGAAGGCGCCTATGACTATATCGAAAAGAATTTCAACATTGAAGAATTCACGTCGACCATCCGCAACGCCCTGGAATCCAATGGCCGGATGCGCGATGACGCCAAGTTTATCAGGGATATGGAAAACGCCGCTTCCTTTGGGGAGATGATCGGCAAGAGCAGGGAGATGCGCAAGGTATATACCCTGATCAAGAAGGTGGCCGAGACGACGGCCAATGTCCTCGTTCTCGGAGAAAGCGGAACGGGCAAAGAGCTTGTTGCCAAGGCTATTCATGCGCACAGTCCGCGGAAGGATAAGCCCTTTATCGCGATCAATTGCGGCGGTATACCGGAAACCCTGCTGGAGAGTGAACTGTTCGGCTACATGAAGGGTTCCTTCACCGGCGCCTATGCGGAAAAGGCCGGCCTTTTCGAGATTGCCAGGGGAGGGACGGTCTTTCTCGATGAAGTGGGAGAGTTGCCCCCCGTTCTGCAGGTCAAGCTCCTGCGGGTGGTTCAGGAGAAGACGTTTCTGAGAATAGGCGGAACGGAAAGCATCCGGGTGGATGTCCGGATTATTTCGGCAACGAACCGAAACCTGGAAGAGATGATCCGGAAGGGAGAATTCCGGGAGGACCTCTATTACCGCCTCAACGTGATCCCGGTGCGAATTCCGGCCCTTCGGGAACGAAAGGAGGACATCGCGATCCTCACGCGGTATTTCATTGAAAAATATGCCAGGGAATTCGGGAAGGGCATCCGGAATATTTCCAATTATGGACTCGAACTCCTCATGGACTATTCCTTCCCGGGCAATGTCCGGGAGCTGGAGAATATCATTGAAAGAAGCGTGGCCCTGGAGCAGTCCAACATCATCCTCCCTGAAAACCTGGTGATTTCCGGAAGCCACTCGGCGGATCAGGGCGACGGCTGCAGTAACCCGGGGCCGTTTCCGGATCAGGGAATCAACCTGGGTGCGGAGATGGCACGATTCGAACGGGACATGATCGAGAGAGCCCTGGAAAAGTCCAACGGCTCAAAAACAAGGGCGGCGGAGCTCCTGCAGGTGAGTTTCGATTCGCTGCGTTACCGCATCGAAAAGCTGGGGATGTGAACGTCAGTTTTCTCTGACCTTGATATCCTTCATCTTCAACTGAATATCCGAGGAGCCGTTCCAGTAGTTGATCTGCGGTGTAAAGGCGATGTCGAAGAAGGAATCGTGAAGATCGCGGATAAAATGGCCCTGGCTGAACCAGATCGAGTTTCGGGACACACCGGATTGGGACACACGCATCCGGAGATGATTCTTGCCCACGATGGCCGGGGACAAGGCGTTGACATTCCTCACGCAGAGGACCGGCTCCGGGTTCCGACTTCCGAAGGGGGCCAGCAGCTCCATCTGGGACAACAGTTCATGGGTGATGTCGTTCAAGTGGCATTGAGCGTCAATGAACGTTGCGGAGACGAAATCCGACTTCTGCACATTTTCCCGGACGATTTCATCGAGAAGATCGGAGAATTGCGCAATATCCTCTTCAAGAATGGAAATGCCCGCCGCATAGCGGTGGCCGCCGTAGGAGATCAGGTAGTCTTCACATTCCTTTAATCCCTGAAAAATGTTGAAATTGGCGATGCTTCGTCCTGATCCTTTGCCGACGCCGTCCCTCAGGCTGATCAAAATCGCCGGACGGTCGTAACGGTCGGCGATTTTTGACGCCACAATTCCGATGACGCCGGGGTGCCATTTGTCCGATGCCATGACGAAGGACGTTCTGTTGCTGGAATCGATGGTGCTGTCGATGTGTTCGACAATTTCGTCCAGGATGACCTTCTCCAGGGCCCTCCGCTTCCGGTTGTAGCTTTCCAGCTTCAAGGCCAGTTCCCTTGCCTCGGTTACCGAGTCGCTCAAGAGCAGCTCAACGGCCTCTCCAGGCAATCCGACCCTGCCGGCGGCATTGATCCGGGGGATCAGGCAAAAGGAGGCCTTTTCGGAATCGACCGTCGAATCGTCAATTCCGCTGATTTCTTTCAGCGCGCGGATCCCGGTTCGTTTGCCCTCTGTAAGGAGCTCAAGGCCCACACGGGAAAAGATTCGATTCTCATCAACCATGGGGCAGATGTCGCCGATTGTTCCCAGGGCGACGAGATCGAGGTACTCCTTCAGATTCGGGTAGGGCTTGTCGTGCCAGAAGCCGTTCTTCCGGAGGCTCCCGCGAAGGGCGATGAGGAAATTAAAAACGATGCCCACGGCGGCAAGGTGCTTCAGGGGAAACGTGTCATCGGGCCTTTTGGGGTTGATCGAGGCGACGGCATTGGGCAGAGGCCCGGAAACCTCGTGATGGTCCAGGATAATGGTATCCAGCCCCAGGGAAGCGGCATAGAGAACCTCGTCGCGGTCGGAAATGCCGCAATCGACGGTGACGATCAGTGAAGCACCGCCGTCCTTGATCCTGTCGATCGCCTTCCGGTTCAGGCCATATCCCTCCTCGATCCGATCGGGTATGTAATAGCCGGCGTCGGCCTGGATCTCCCGGAGAAACTTGACCAGCACGGCGACGGAGGTAATCCCGTCGGCATCGTAATCGCCGTAAACGACCACCTTTTCTTTCCTGTAGACAGCCGAAATCATCCGGTCGACTCCGGGGAGCATGTCCTTCATGAGAAAAGGGTTATGCAGGTCGTGGAGGGAAGGATACAGGTATTTTCGGGCCTCGTCGGGGGTGAGAATGTGCCGTCCGGTCAGGATGGATGAGATAATCCAGTGAATTCCGAGTTCTCTGACAAGAAGATTCCGCTCTTCCTCATTGCCGTCCGGCATAATCCAGTTTGTTGTCGGTAAACAGTTTCTAAACATGATCGGCTAAATTGGAAAAGAGAAGGGTTATCGGGAAGACCACAATATAAACTGTCAAATGATAGTCAGGTTTTTTCCGATGTCAAGGAAAAGGTTGCCCCGGATGGAGCGGACGCAGGAGGCGCGCCGCTTGAGCGCTGCGCATCCTGTTCAGGGCTGTCAACGCTTGACAACGAGGACCGGCTTTCTGGCCTTGCGGATGACCTGCTCGGAGACGGATCCCATGAGCATTTCCTTGACGTTGCTCATGCCGTGGGAGCCGATGACGATCATCGATACATCCTCTTCCGCCTCCGCTCGAAGGATCTCCCTGAAGGGGATGCCTTTTTCGATCCTGACACGGCTGCCGATTCCCCTTTCGTTGAGTCGTGCCGCTATTCTGTCCGCCTCCTCCCGTGCGGAGATTTCCTGCTTTTCTCCCAGCCGGGAAAGGTCCAGGAGGGAGTAGACCTCGGGAATGTGGAGGCTTCTCGTGTCAACGACATGAACGATGACGACTTCCCTTGCCCCGGCCTCTCTGAGGCGGAGGAGATATTCCAGGGCCTTTTTGGAAGTGTCTGAAAAATCCGTAGGATATAGAATCTTCTGAAACATTCTTTTCATCTCCTCTCCGGTATCATCCCGTCAAGACGCCCAGGTAAAAGGGTCACCCATGGAACGGCATTCCTCCCGCATTGAACGATGTGCCTATTTTTCTCACATTCCCTTCTGTTTGTCGAATTTTTTATCCGCCGGACCGGGGAGCAGGAGGCGCAAGGGTTGGAAATCAGCTATGAGGCGCATCCCGGCTCGACGGAAGCAGAGGACTTAAGGGTGCATGGCACATGACTTGTATGATGGCTGTCAATATGTTGTCCGCCAAGGTCCGGAATCGGTGAAAAGCGAATAAATACGAGGCGTATTCTGCTCGCTTGACGCTCGGTGGGTGAGGATCGGGGGGCGTGGACTATCTGATGAACGGTTGACATCCTAGCAAAATGGTGTATGAAAAGCCGGTAAACTATAAACTGACCAATCGAGTCAGTATTTCCCAGCAGAAAAAGGTTGACCTATGTTTGCATCCGTACTGAAAAAGATTGTCGGTACAAAAAATGACCGAGAAATAAAGAAACTTTCGGCAATCCTCCGTGAAGTCAACGATCTGGAATCTTCCATTTCAAGATTGAGCGATGAAGAACTTCAGGCGAAGACGCCTTATTTCAAGGAGAAGCTGGACAATGGCGCCTCCCTGAGCACGATCCTTCCCGAAGCCTTCGCCGTCGTCCGCGAAGTAGCCAGCAGGACGGTGAAAATGCGCCCCTTTGATGTCCAGGTCATCGGCGGCCTGGTCCTTCATGAAGGCAGAATCGCCGAAATGAAGACGGGTGAAGGAAAGACGCTGGCGGCCACGATGCCACTGTATCTCAATGCCCTGGAGGGGAGGGGCGCCCACCTGGTCACCGTCAACGATTATCTGGCCCGTCGCGATGCCGAGTGGATGGGCCCGATTTACAAGTTTCTCGGCCTTTCCGTCGGTGTGATCGTCCACGGTCTGGATGATGACGAACGGCGGGAGAACTATGGCTGCGACATCACCTACGGCACGAACAACGAGTTCGGATTTGATTACCTGCGCGACAACATGAAGTTCGCCATCGAGGATTATGTCCAGCGGGACTTTCATTACGCCATCGTGGACGAGGTGGACAGCATTCTCATCGACGAGGCCAGAACCCCGCTGATCATTTCCGGCCCCTCTGAAGAATCCACGGACAAATACTACCGGATCAACCAGGTGATCCCCCGGCTCCGGAGGGACACGGATTACAGCATCGATGAAAAGAGCCGGACGGTCGTCCTGACGGAGGAGGGCGTGGCCCGGGTGGAGTCCCATCTCAAGGTTTCGAATCTGTACGAACCCCGTAACATCGACACGCTGCATCATGTCAACCAGGCCCTGAAGGCCCATACGCTCTTCAAGCGGGATGTGGATTACCTGGTGAAGGACGGGCAGGTGATCATCGTGGATGAATTCACCGGGCGCATCATGCCCGGCAGACGCTACAGCGATGGGTTGCACCAGGCCCTGGAGGCCAAGGAAAAAGTCAAGATCGAGCAGGAAAACCAGACTCTGGCTTCCATCACTTTCCAGAATTTCTTCCGGATGTATTCCAAGCTGGCGGGGATGACGGGAACCGCCGATACCGAAGCCGCCGAATTCAAGAAGATTTACAACCTCGATGTCGTGGTGATTCCCACCAACATGCCCATGATCCGGGTGGATCATACCGATGTGATCTATAAAACGGAAAAGGAAAAGTTCGCGGCGGTCATCGAGGAAATCAGGGAGCTGAACAAGGCCGGGCGGCCGGTCCTGGTGGGCACCATTTCCATTGAAAAGTCGGAGCTTCTCAGCAAGTATCTCAACCAGACCGGAATTCAGCACCATGTTCTCAATGCGAAGAACCATGAACGGGAAGCCGAGATCGTATCCCAGGCCGGCCAGCGCGGCCAGGTGACCATTTCCACCAACATGGCCGGACGCGGAACGGACATCAAGCTGGGTGAAGACGTCGCGGAACTGGGCGGCCTGCACATCCTGGGTACGGAGCGGCATGAAAGCCGCCGCATCGACAACCAGCTCCGGGGACGTTCCGGCCGGCAGGGGGACCAGGGCTCTTCGCGGTTTTACCTCTCCCTGGAAGACGATCTGCTGCGGATCTTCGGAGCCGAAAAGATTTCCTCCATCATGGATAAAATCGGCATCGAGGAAAACGAGCCCATTGAGCACAAGCTCATTTCCCGGGCCATTGAAAATGCCCAGAAGCGGGTTGAAGGACAGAACTTCGACATCCGCAAGCATCTGCTGGAATATGACGACGTCATGAACCGGCAGCGCCAGGTCATCTACGAACAGCGGAAGAGCGTTCTGAAGGGGGACAATCTGAGGGCGGATCTTCAGGACATCATTGAGGAGACGGTTGAGGATCTCGTTCCTGAGTATGTGGATGACAGAAGCACCCCGACGAATGGAACCTCAAGGGTCTGGAGGAAAGGGTCTACGCCCAGTTTGCGCTGAAGATGGATTTGGGAGGCGACGACCTGGGAAGCGGCCAGGATATCGAAGAGAGGATCGTTGCCGCCGTCAACGATCTCTTGAAGAGGAAAGAGGCGGAGTTCGGGACCCCTCTGATGGATTATCTTGTCCGCATGATCAGCCTGCAGTCCATCGATATCCACTGGAAGGATCATCTGCTGGGCATGGATCATCTGAAGGAAGGCATCGGCCTGCGCGGGTACGGCCAGAAGGATCCGGTCCGGGAGTACCAGAAGGAGGGATATGACCTCTTCATGGACATGATTCAGCGGATCAAGGAAGACACGGTCCGAAAGCTCTGCCTTGTCCAGATTCAGCGGGAAGAAGAGGTGGAGGAGATGAGGGAGCAGCAACGGCAGGATTACATCATGAACCGGGGTGAGGATACCCCTGCTACCTCAACGGTCCGCCGCAAGACCCAGAAGGTGGGCCGAAACGATCTCTGTCCCTGCGGAAGCGGGAAGAAGTACAAAAAGTGCTGTGGGGCATAAGGGCCAACGCGAAGAAACCCCCGGGGTTCTTCCGGAGAATAACGATGGAAAGGCAGGGTGCACCGTGAATTGTGACGAATATGCTGTTCCCGGATTTCTGGCCAACGGAATATCCGCCGGAATCAAGGAGCAGGGGCGAAAGGACCTCGCCCTGATTTTTTCGGAAGTTCCGGCGAGGGCTGCCGGCGTCTTCACAACGAACTGTTTCAAGGCGGCCCCCGTTTTGGTGGACATGGAGCGCATGTCCGCGGGAGCGGCACAGGCCATCGTGACCAACAGCGGCAATGCCAACGCCGCGACGGGAGAACGGGGATACCGGGACGCCCTGGCCATGTCCCGCGCCGCTTCGAAGGAGCTGAAGATTTCCGAAGATCTCGTTCTGGTGGCCTCCACCGGCGTGATCGGCCATTCCCTGCCGCTGGAGATCATTGAACGGGGAATGGAGCCCCTGGTTGCCGGATTGCGCAGGGACGGGATTCCCGATGCCGAGGCGGCGATGATGACCACGGACCGGTTTCCCAAGATGTCCTGCCGGAAAGGTATGATCGGCTCAAGGGAAGTGACCCTCTGCGGCATCGCCAAGGGGGCGGGCATGATCCAGCCCAACATGGCCACCATGCTGGCCTACCTGATGACGGATGCCGACATTGACGGCGAAGCGCTGCACGCTGTATTTTCGGAAGGAATTGCGCAGAGCTTTAATGCCATCACCGTGGACGGCTGCATGAGCACCAATGACACGGCCCTGATCCTGGCCAACGGCAGGGCCGGAAACCGGCAGATTCGCCGCCGCTCCCGGGAGTATGCCCCTTTCCGGGAGATGCTTTCCACCGTTCTGGACGACCTCTGCCGGGGAATGGTGCGCGACGGCGAGGGGGCGACGAAGCTCATCGAACTGGTGGTTGACGGTGCGCGCACCCGGGGAGAGGCCCGTCGTGTGGCCTACGCCGTGGCCAATTCCAACCTGGTGAAAACGGCCTTTTACGGGGGCGACCCCAACTGGGGGCGGATCATCTCCGCGGCCGGTTCCATCGGCATCCCCCTTCCAACACAGTCCGTGCGGCTCTTTTTTGAAGAGGTCTGCCTGTTTGAGGCCGGGCAGGGGACGGCCTTTCCAACCGACCGGGTGGCCGCCATCATGGCCCAGGAGACGATCCGGGTCCGGCTCGAACTGGGGATGGGAACCGGGAGCTTCAGGATCTATGCCTCCGATCTTTCCTTCGAGTACGTAAAAATCAACGCCCATTATCATACCTGATTCAGCAGCGGCTTTCGGGGCGACAGGATCCCCAATGTTCGCCCTTCAGTTCCAGACGTCTCGATTTCAGGCATCAGAGGGGAACTTCCATGAAAACATTATTCGAGGCCAGCCGGATTAACGGGATGGAGCTACCCAACCGCTTTGTCCGTTCGGCGACCTGGGAGGGAATGGCGACCGCCGAGGGCGAGGTGACGCCGAGGCTGATTGAAACAATGACCCGACTCGCCAGGGGGGGGGTCGGACTGATCGTCAGCAGCCACACTTACGTGAGTCCTGAAGGTCAGGCGACACCCTGGCAGCTGGGCATCTACAAGGACGAACTGATCCCCGGCCTGAAAAAAATGGCTGAGGCCGTTCACGAATGCGGCGGACGGATCGTCCTGCAGCTGGCTCATGCCGGCGCCTTTGCCGTCGAATCCCTCAGGGACCATCCGCCCCTGGCCGTGTCGAATTACGAGGGCCTGGCCGAGTCTCCCCGAAGGGAAATTTCCCTGCAGGATATCACGGAGCTTGTTGCCGCCTTCGCGGACGGCGCCCGCAGGGCGAAAGCGGCAGGCTTTGACGGCGTGGAGCTTCATGCCGCTCACGGCTATCTCCTGAGCCAGTTTTTCTCGCCCCTGTATAACCGGAGGAAGGATGCCTACGGCGGAAGCACATCAAATCGGGCCCGGATCGGCCTTGAAATCCTCTCGGCTGTCCGGGAGAGCGTGGGTAGTGACTATCCCGTTCTCATGAAAATGAACGGACAGGATTACAGCAGAGACGGGCTTGTGCGGGAAGAGTCCGTCCAGATGGCCAAGCTCCTGGAAGAAGCGGGCCTCGACGCCCTGGAACTGAGCGGAGGATTGCTCAAGAGCATCAAGACATCCCCAAGCCGGCCGCGGATTGACACCGTGCAGAAGGAGGTCTATTTCCGGGAGGATGCGCGGCTCTTTAAAAGGGAATTGAACATTCCCCTGATCCTCGTTGGCGGAATACGCTCTCTCGAGGTTGCCGAAGAGCTCCTGGAGTACGGGGAAGCCGACTACATCGCCATGAGCCGGCCCTTTATCCGGGAGCCCGACCTGATCAGCCGCTGGAAGGCAGGGGATCGCCGCCGGGCGGAATGCACCTCCGACAATCTCTGTTTTGCGCCCGGCTTTAAGGGCGACGGCGTGTACTGCGTTACCCGGGAGAGGGAAGCGGCGCAGATTTCGTGAATTCCTGATTTTGTATGAAAATACTTCAATGCTGGGATGACGGCGTGGTCAGCGATGCCCGCCTCGTCGATCTTCTACGGCGCCATGGGGCAAAGGCGACATTCAGCCTGAATCCCGGGCTGTATCAGAACAATCGATCCTTCGGATGGCTTTCGGAAGGCCGGGAGATCTGGAGGCTCGGCCTTCAGGAACTTCCGGCGGTTTACCAGGGATTTGAGATCTGCAGCCACTCCATGACCCATCCGTATTTGACGGATCTCGACGGCAGCCGGCTGGACTGGGAAATCAGGGCCAGCCGGGATCTCCTGGAGCAGCTCTTTTCAAGACCCGTTACGGGATTCTGTTATCCCTTCAATGCCTACAACGACCCGGTGCTTTCCGCCGTCCGCTCGGCCGGCTATCGCTGGGGCCGGGGCAAAAGGGAGGGGCTGCACCGTTTCCCGCCGGTAGATCCCCTGGAGTTTTCCCCCACCTGCCGCGTCCTCGACCCGGAATTCTGGCGGAAATACGAAGGTGCGAAAAAGACGGGGGGGGGCTTTTTCTTCTGGGGGCACAGCTATGAACTGAGCACGGAGGCCCTGTGGGACGATTTTGAAAGGCGGATCGAAAGGATATCGTCCGACGGCGATACGGAATGGTCGTTTATCGGCGATCTGTTTGAGCCTCCTCTCATGCCGATTTAAGGAACTCTGACAACATGTTCTAAACGGTGCATTTCATCAGGGTGATCATTTTTTGTTTTATCTTGCGTATTATCCATCTTTGTGCTATTCGCCTGCCAACTTCACACATCCTTGGACCGAGAGGACGTTGCTTTTGAAAAAACAAGAGTTTCCGCTCGGGATGAAGAGGGTAGAGGAAAACAAAAAACAGAAAAGGAGATTTTTATGGCGATCATTTCCATGAAGTCGTTACTCGAGGCGGGTGTTCATTTCGGACATCAGACCAACAAATGGAACCCGAAGATGAAGCCCTATATTTTCGGGGCGAGGAACAATATCTACATCATCGATCTTCAGCAGACGGTGGGCCTTTTTCAGACGGCCTACAATTTTGTCATCGACACCGTCAGCGGGGGCGGTGAGCTCTTGTTCATAGGCACAAAAAAGCAGTCTCAGGATTCCATCCGCGACGAGGCATCGCGATGCGGTATGCCCTATGTCAACCAGCGGTGGCTGGGCGGCATGTTGACCAATTTCGTCACCATCAAGAAACGGATTGACCGTTTGAACTCTCTGGATCAGATGTTCGAGGACGACAGCGTCCGGGCTTTCCCCAAAAAGGAAATCATGGGGCTTCAGAAGGAAAAGGAAAAGCTGTCGAAGGTCATCGGGGGCATTTCGAAGATGAAGAGACTGCCGTCGGCGATGTTCGTCGTCGATCCGAAGCGGGAAACCATTGCCGTCAATGAAGCCAGAAAACTGAACATCCCCATCGTAGCCATTGTCGACACCAACTGTGACCCTGACGCCATCGATTACATCATCCCCGGAAATGACGACGCCATCCGGGCGATCAAGCTCTTTTCTTCGAAATTTGCGGACGCGGTGCTCGAAGGCAAGCGGCGCTACGAAGAAAAACTTCAGGCGGAAACGGACAAGGATACGGAACCTGCGGCGCTGCAAGCGGCAGATAATTCGGAGTCGGATGTTCCCGAGAGCGTCGAGACCAAGGAAGGCGTTTCCGCTGCGGCAAGTTCGGATCGGGAAGTCACCGGGCAGTCAAATGTAGAGGAGGAATAAAAGTGGCTATTACATCAGAAATGGTTAAGGAACTGAGAACAAAAACCGGTGCGGGGATGATGGACTGTAAGGAAGCCCTGAACGCATCAAACGGGGATTTTGATAAGGCGATTGATTTTCTGCGCAAGAAGGGGATGTCCGCGGCAACGAAGCGCTCCTCCAAAGCGGCCAAGGACGGAACCGTTGCCTCGTACATTCATATGGGGGGCAAGATCGGGGTGATGGTCGAGCTCAACTGCGAGACCGACTTTGTCGCAAAGACCGAAGAGTTCCAGACGATCGCCAGGGACCTCGCCATGCACGTGGCCGCCTCCAATCCAACGTACGTAGGTCCTGCCGATGTCCCGGAAGATGTACTGGAAAGGGAAAAGGAGATCTATCGCAGCCAGGCCCTGGCCGAGAAGAAGCCGGAGAAGATCTGGGACAAGATCATAGAGGGAAAGCTGAACAAATATTACGAGGAAGTCTGCCTGACCAAGCAGAAATTCATCAAGAATACCGATGTGACCGTCGAAACGCTGATCAACAACCTGATCGCAAAAACGGGTGAAAATATCCTTGTCCGCCGGTTCGCAAGATTTCAGCTCGGAGAGGAAATCAAGAAATAAGGATTTCACGGGAGTGCTGAACCGACGGCCATACATGAAGGGGAGCGGAATATAATCCTTGGAACCAATGGCGTACAAAAGGGTTCTGTTGAAACTGAGCGGTGAAGCCCTGATGGGCGAATCCCGGGGAAGCAGCATCATCGATCCGGCGGTGGTCGAGGCCATTGCCGGTGAGATCCGGGAGGTTGTCCGCCTGGGCGTTTCGCTCGGTGTCGTGATCGGCGGCGGAAACATCTTTCGCGGGGTGGAAGCCAGCTCCAAGGGGATGGATCGGACCTCGGCGGATTACATGGGCATGCTGGCCACGGTGATCAACAGCCTGGCGCTGCAGAGCGCCTTCGAAGGGGCAGGTATCGAGACCCGGGTACAGACGGCCATTGCCATGAGGGAAATCGCGGAACCCTTTATCCAGAAAAGGGCGATGAGGCATCTGGATAAGGGGAGGGTCGTGATCTTTGCCGCGGGGACGGGGAATCCCTATTTTACCACCGATACGGCCGCCGTGCTGCGGGCGATGGAAATCAAGGCCGACGTCATCATGAAGGCCACCAAGGTGGATGGGGTTTATGACAAGGATCCCGTAAAGCATCCCGATGCCGTCATGTACCAGAAAATCAGTTATAACGATGTCTTGGCAAAGAATCTTAAAGTGATGGATGCAACAGCGATCTCTCTGTGCCGGGACAACGGGTTGCCGGTTCTGGTCTTCAATCTGCAGAAGTCAGGCAATATCGTCCGGGGGGTTTCCGGAAGTCGCGTAGGAACTCTTGTTGGAGATTGAGATTATGAAGGATATTATCTTTGAAGAACTGAAACAGAATATGGAAAAGGGACTGCAGGCCCTGGAAAAGTCCTTCAACAAGGTCCGTACGGGCAGGGCTTCGCTATCGCTGCTTGACGGGATCAAAGTGGATTATTACGGCACCCCGACGCCGCTTAACCAGGTGGCCACGCTTTCCGTTCCGGAAAGCCGGCTGATCCTGATTTCCCCCTGGGACACGAGCGCTTTGAATGCCGTCGAAAAGGCGATCCAGAAAGCGGACCTCGGGCTGGTGCCGAACAATGACGGCAAAGTCATCCGCATTTCGATCCCCCCGCTGACGGAAGCCAGGAGAAAGGAACTGGTCAAGGTTGTGCGGAAGATGGCGGAGGAATGCAAGGTCAAACTGAGGAATGACCGGCGGGATGCCAACGAGGAATTCAAATCCCTGAAAAAGGGGAATGACATCTCCGAGGATCAGATGCATGACTACCAGGAACAGGTCCAGAAAATAACGGATAGCTACATCGCCAAGGCCGAGGGGATTCTGGGGCAGAAGGAAAAGGAGATCATGGAGATCTGATCGGTTTCTTGAGGTCTCTATTCGTTGGGAATGACATGAGGGGAGCCCTGAGGCTCCCCATTTTGTTCAAAGATGGGAATCACATCGAATGAATCTTGACCCGAAAAAAATGCCGCGCCATATTGCGATCATCATGGACGGCAATGGCCGATGGGCGAAAAGGCATGCCCTTGGACGGATCTTTGGACACAAACGGGGAGCCGAGGCGGTAAACATCGCAGTCCGGACCTGTCGGGAGCTGGGAGTCGAGTATCTGACTCTGTACGCCTTTTCCTCGGAAAACTGGTCCCGTCCTCGAAGCGAAATTCATGCGCTCATGGATCTCCTGGAAGAGTATCTCCGCAACCAGCTCGGGGAGATGATGAAAAACGGGATCCGTCTGAAAACCATGGGCGAAATCGAACAGTTGAGGGATTCCGTGAAGGAGATTCTCCATGAGGTCATGGAAAAAACCGCTCGGAACAAGGGGATGACGTTGACTCTGGCCCTCAGTTATGGAGGACGGGAAGAGATCGTTTCCGCCCTTCGAAAGATCGTCCGGGACTGCATGGACGGGAAACTGACGCCGGAGGATCTCGATCGGGAGCTCTTCGCCCGCTATCTTTATACCGCCGGCATGCCGGACCCGGATCTTCTCATCAGGACCAGCGGTGAACAGCGCATCAGCAACTTCTGCCTCTGGCAGATGGCCTATACCGAGTTTCATTTCACCGAAGTATTGTGGCCGGATTTCAGCCGCGAGGATCTTGTGAGCGCCATCGCTGATTACCAATCGCGGGAAAGGCGCTTCGGGATGACGAGTGAACAGGTCCGGACAAACGGCGGAACCTCCTAGTTCCATGGCTTTCGCGGAATCGCCGCCCCTTTGCAGAAGACGGAGGATCCACCCTGAACCCCGGGAAGAACGAGCATGACACCACACCTTAAGAGATGGATAACGGCCATCGTTGCAGTCCCCATCGTCTTTGCCCTGGTTTTCTTCGGCTCCGAGGCGCTTTTTTCGGGCGTATTGACGGCGATCGTCCTGGTGGCCGCTTTGGAGTACAATGCTCTGAGTTTCGGGAAGGGGTTTTCCTGGGAAAAAGGGGAAGTCCTCTGCGGGGCTCTGCTTCTGCCTCTTGGAGCCTTCCTCGGCGGGGAAAAGCTTCTGCTGGCCATTTTGGCCCTGCTGACCGTGGCGGTATTCCTGGCCTCCCTGTTTCGCGTCAAAGAGGGCGGAATATCGCTCGAACCCGTGGGCAAAGTCCTGTTCGGCCTTGCGTACCTCCCCTTGATGCTTTCCTATTTTATCCTTCTCCGGAAGACGGAAAACGGGGTTTTGTGGATTTTCTTCGTACTGTTGCTGCCGATATCGGGCGATATCGCCGCTTTTTATTTCGGGAGGACCCTGGGAAAGCATAAGCTCTATCCGAGGATCAGTCCGGGGAAGACCGTTGAAGGCTCTATCGGCTCAATGGTGGGCAGCGTTCTGGCGGTCATGGTGTATTCCTCCTTCGTGTTGACTTCCCTGCCTCTCCTTCATGCCGCGGTCCTGGCCGTGATCGGCAACGGCATCAGCCAACTGGGGGATCTTTTTGAATCCATGATCAAGAGGGCTGCCGGCGTCAAGGATTCCGGAACGATTCTGCCCGGGCATGGCGGGATGCTGGACCGGCTGGATTGCCTGATATTTCTTGTGCCTTTCGTATATTATTATCGTATGTTATGCATTCCATAAAACAAATATCCCTTCTGGGTTCTACCGGGTCTATCGGCCGAAGTTCCCTGGATGTGATTCGCAGAAACCCGGACAGGTTCAAAATCATCGCCCTTGCCGCAGGGCGGAATCTTTCCGAACTGAAGCGGCAGATCGAGGAATTTCAGCCATCGGCCGTTTCCGTTATCGATGAGCACCACGCCCTCGAGCTGAAAAGGCAACTGCCCTCGCTGGCGGGCCTGGAGGTTCTCTACGGATCTGAAGGCTATCGCCAGGTTGCCTCGCTGCCCGATGCCGATCTGGTCATCTCGGCCATGGTGGGGGCTGCAGGTCTTCTGCCGACCCTGGCGGCCATTGAGGCCGGCAGGGATATTGCTCTGGCCAACAAGGAAACCCTCGTCATGGCGGGCAGCCTCGTTCTTGAACTGGCAAAAAGCAGAGGGGTCAATCTTCTGCCCGTGGACAGCGAGCACAGCGCCATTTTCCAATGTCTGTCAGGCCAGGGATCTCAGCGGATCCGGAATATTCACCTGACGGCATCGGGAGGCCCCTTTTTCCGCTGCTCAAGAGAACGCCTGGAAACGGTGGGGCCGAAGGACGCCTTGAAGCACCCGAACTGGCTCATGGGAGACAAAATCACCATTGATTCCGCGACAATGATGAACAAAGGCCTCGAGGTGATCGAGGCAAAATGGCTTTTCGGCGTCGAGGTCGATCAGATCCTGGTCTGCATCCATCCGCAGAGCATCGTCCATTCCATGGTGGAATTTACGGATGGTTCGGTGCTGGCGCAGCTCGGCATTCCCGACATGAAAATCCCCATCGCCTACGCCCTTTCCTTTCCGGAGCGGATGGACTGTCCGGAGCTGTCCCTCGATCTTTTCAAGATCGGCACCCTGGAATTTTTTCCTCCGGATATCGAAATGTTCCCGTGCCTTGGACTGGCTTACAAGGCGGCGAGGGAGGGAGGAACCATGCCGGCCGTGCTGAACGCGGCCAATGAAGTGGCCGTTGAGGCCTTTCTTGCGGAACGCCTGCCGTTCATGAAAATACCCCGGCTTGTTGAAAGGGTCATGGATTCCCATGGAATCAAGGGACTTCCGGATCTGGGGGACATTCTCGAAGCGGATGCCTGGGCGCGGCGGGAAGCGCAGAAACTTCTTAAGAACATGAGGGATTAAAGAGAATGATCGGAATCAGCATTCTATCCGTTGTCGTCCTGCTGGGCGTTCTCATCTTCGTGCATGAACTGGGGCATTTTCTGGCGGCGAAATATGCCGGTGTCGGCGTTCTGAAATTTTCGCTGGGATTTGGACCGAAGCTCATTGGACGGAAAGTGGGGGAGACGGAATATCTCCTGTCTCTTATACCTCTCGGAGGCTATGTCAAGCTTCTGGGTGAATCTCCCGATGATGAGCTTCCACCTGAAGAGAATCAGCGGTCCTTTCTGAAACAGAATGTCTGGAAGCGGATCATGATCGTGGCGGCCGGACCGCTCTTCAACGTCTTTTTTGCCATTTTTGTGTTTACGATCATTTATATGACCGGTGTACCCGTTCTTTCGGCCAAGGTGGGGGGGGTCGAAGAGGGGAGCGCGGCCCACCAGGCGGGGATTCTTAAGGATGACACCATTCTTGCCGTCAACGGAAAAGCCGTCTCCCAATGGGATGAGATGGCCGAAGAGATCAGTAGAAGCGGGGGAAAGCCTCTGACGCTGCGGATCGAGCGGGACCGCGCCACCCGGGACGTGACCCTCGTTCCGAAGCTGATGAAAGCGAAGAATATCTTCGAGGAGGAAGTGGAGAAGTACCGGATCGGAATCAGTGCCTCTTCCTATATCCTGGTTGCGAGAAAAGGTCCCATAGACGCCTTCTGGATGAGTCTGAAGCAGACCTGGCTGATATCCAAGCTGACCATGGTGGGAATCGTCAAGATGATCGAAGGGGTCATTTCTCCGAAAAACATCGGAGGCCCGATCCTGATCGCACAGATCGCCGGTGCCCAGGTGAAGGAGGGGATTACCCCCTTTGTGATGTTCATGGGGCTTCTCAGCATCAATCTGGCCATTCTCAATCTTCTGCCAATCCCCGTTCTCGATGGAGGCCACCTCCTGTTCTTCATGATCGAGGCGGTCATAGGCCGGGAAGTCAGTGTCCGCTGGAGAGAGCGGGCGCAGCAGGTAGGGCTCATCATCCTGATTCTCCTGATGGCGTTCGCCTTCGCCATGGACATTGACCGCTTGAATCTCGGTTTTGTCAATGATTTTCTTAAAATGATCGGCAGGTGAAAGAACACTCATGATAACTCTGGCTCTGGACTCATCGTCAAAGACCGTCGGGATTGCGCTCCTGGAGGACGACGAGACTCTTGTGGAAAGCTTTTTTAATCTGGGGGTCAATTCTTCCATTCTGCTGCTGCCGGCCATCAGGGATGTCTTCCAGAAGGCGGGAATGGACGCGGAACATGTCGACCTGTGGGCCTGCACCACGGGGCCCGGTTCGTTCACCGGCTTGAGAATCGGGCTCGGCACCCTGAAAGGGCTGGCACTGGCCACGGGACGGCCCATTGCCGGAGTTTCCACCCTCGAGGCCCTGGCGTTTAACGGCATCCATTCCTCTAGGGTGATCTGCCCCATGATGGACGCACAGAGAAACCAGGTTTACACAGCCCTGTACACCGCCGAAAGCGATTTCTCCCTGAGAAGAATCGGAGAAGAGAGGCTGGCCGACCTGGAGGCCTTTTTGCCCCGGATTACGGAAAAGGCCCTCTTCCTGGGTGACGGGGCCTTGAAAAACCAGCAGCGGATTGTGGAATGCCTGCCTGATCGGGCCTGTTTTGCCGCCCCTCATCTTCATGCCGTCCGGGCCTGTGCTGTCGGCCTCCTGGGCAGAGAGAGCCACCGCCGGGGCGAGATTCTCGATCTGTTAACCTTTACGCCCCGTTACCTGCGCCTTTCTGAAGCGGAAGTGAAGCGCCTGCAGCAGGATCAGCAGGGTTGAAAGGCCCGGCGAATCAGGGATTCTGCCGTTCCGGCAGTGCGCTTCCGCCGTCCGACAAGAATGATTGACAAGCTTTTTTAATTAAGATAAGTCACTCTGGCTTGGAAGAAAAAACCAGGAAAGTTGTTACATACACGTTATCAACAGTGACGAATTGTTCATATTCATTCTGATGGGACCCTCGTGAAGAATCATGAATTTATTTAGGATTGTTTCGAGATGAAGCATGACAGCCTGATTGCTCCTGAGGGAATACCTTTTATCGCTCTTTTCGGCGCTGCGACCATCCTGGCGGTCGTCTTGTTAAAATCATACGGAATTGCAGCCGTTTTTCTTGCCCCTACGCTCTTTTCAGCCTGGTTTTTCCGCAATCCCGAGAGGCGGGTTCCCGGAGATGAGAGGATGATTGTATCGCCCGCCGATGGTCAAGTCATCCGAATCGACGAGGGTGTCCATCACGAACTCCTTTCCGGGCCGTGCAGGAAGGTCAGCATTTTCATGAATATTTTCAATGTTCATGTGAACCGGATTCCCTACTCCGGGAAGGTATCCCGAATCGTCTACCATCCGGGACGCTTTCTTTCTGCAAACCTGGACAAGGCGTCGGAGCAGAATGAAAGAAATTCCGTTCTGATCCTGACGGACGACGGCAAGGAAATTCTGACCATTCAGATCGCGGGGTTGATCGCCCGCCGAATCGTCTGCTGGGTGGAAGAGGGCGATGGTCTCACACGGGGCGAGCGCTTCGGGTTGATCCGTTTCGGCTCCCGTCTGGAGGTGTTTCTGCCGATGGAGGCAAAACTCTGTGTAGCCAGAGGGGACAAGGTGCAGGCAGGGCAGACGCCGATAGGGACGTTTTGATGAAAAAGGAAGGGAAACTGGGCAAAAGCCACATGAAAAAAGGGGTGTATATTTTACCAAACCTTTTTACATCGGCGAACCTCATTTTCGGCTTTTATTCCATTCTTTATTCCATCCGCGGAGCCGTTGTCGAGGCCTCTTTTTTTGTCCTGATTTCCATTGTCCTGGACAGCCTGGACGGCCGGATTGCCAGAATGACCAATTCGGTGAGCAAATTCGGAATCGAATACGATTCGTTGTCCGACCTGGTGGCTTTCGGCGTGGCGCCTGCCGTGCTCATTTACCTGTGGTCTCTTTCATCCTTTGGAAAATGGGGATCGGTGACGGCCTGCCTTTTCGTCCTGTGCGGGGCTCTGCGCCTTGCCCGGTTCAATATCCAGATCGGCATTGTTGAAAGCAAGGTCTTCAAGGGTCTGGCGATACCGGCAGCGGCCGCGGTCATCGTGACGGGAATTCTGCTCTATGAAGACAAGGTGGGTAAGGGACCCTATCCTCACATTCTTGTTCTTGCCGCTGTCGTCATCCTGTCGCTGCTGATGGTCAGCAATGTGAAATATTACAGCTTCAAGAACCTGAATTATTTTGCCCGCAAGCCCTTCATGTCTTTTTTAGTGATTGTCCTGGCTTTGCTGATTGTTGTTGCTGAGCCTCAGGTCATGCTGTTCACGGTGATGACGGGGTATGCCCTTTCGGGACCTGCCTGGTTTCTTCTGAGATTGGTGAAGCGCCATCGCCGGCCGGCGACGGAAGCTCAAGGGACCTAGAGACGGGTCCACCGGGGTGCGGAAGACACGGGAGGTGCAATAGCCGGGGCCCGGCTTATCCCGTCGCTTCGGCAGCAGAATGGCCTGCCGGACCGATGAAAAGCTTTTAAGATCAGACCTGCGAAATAAGGAGAAGTGGATAGATGGATTCATATAACGTAGCCGTAGTCGGTGCGACCGGCGCGGTAGGCAATGAAATGATCCGGGTTTTGGAGGAACGCGATTTTCCTGTCCGGGAGCTGACCCTTCTGGCATCTGAGCGTTCACTAGGCGTTGAAATTGATTTCCGCGGTAAACCCATACCGGTGAAGGTCCTCGATGAGAATTCCTTCAAGGGAATCGAGATCGGGCTGTTCTCGGCGGGAGGAAGCGTCAGCGAACGGTATGCCCCCATCGCCGCGGCGGCGGGATGCGTGGTCATCGACAACACCAGTGCCTTCCGGATGGATCCGGAGGTTCCCCTGGTCGTTCCCGAAGTCAATCCCCAGGCCATCGGGCAGTACAAAAAGAAGGGGATCATAGCCAACCCCAACTGCTCCACCATCCAGATGGTCGTAGCCCTCAAGCCGATTCACGATGCCGTTCGTATCCGGCGGGTCGTTGTATCCACGTATCAGGCGGTATCAGGAACAGGGAAAAAGGCCATTACCGAACTGGCTGAACAGACCCGGGCGCTGATGAGCTGCCAGGAGGTCAAAGTGAAGGTCTATCCCCATCAGATTGCCTTCAATTGTCTGCCCCATATCGACGTCTTCCTCGATAACGGCTATACCAAGGAAGAGATGAAAATGGTCAACGAGACAAAAAAGATCTTCGATGATCCGTCGATCGGGGTGACGGCCACGACAGTCCGGGTTCCCGTCTTTTATGGACATTCGGAATCGGTGAATATCGAAACGGAGAAGAAGATATCGGCGGAAGAGGTCAAAAAGCTCCTGTCAACGGCTCCCGGAGTAACGCTGATTGACAATCCGAAAGAAAACGCCTATCCCCTGGCGATCCATGCGGCAGGAAAGGATGACACCTTTGTCGGCAGGATTCGGGAGGATGAATCCATTCCCAACGGGATCAACCTGTGGGTCGTGGCGGATAACATCCGCAAGGGCGCGGCGTCCAATGCCGTTCAGATCGCCGAGGTGCTGATCCGGGATTATCTATGAGGATCATCGGAGGGCGGGCAAAGGGTAGGCGCATCGCCGTACCGCCCGGTTATACCGTCCGTCCGACTTCAGACCGAATCAAGGAGGCCCTGTTCAATATCCTGGGGCCCCTGGAAGGTCAGACCTTTCTCGATCTCTACGCGGGGACGGGAAGCGTGGGCCTGGAGGCCCTCAGCCGGGGAGCCCGGCAGGTGGTTTTCGTTGAAAGGATTCCTTCCCTGGTTGCAGCCCTCAAGCGGAACCTGGAGGTCTTCGGCTTTTCCGGAGGATATGAGATTATTGCCTCGGACATAGGGCCGGCCTTCAGTCGCATGGTTGAGAAAGGGCTTCAATTTGACGTGATTTTCGCTGATCCGCCGTACAGAAAAGGGCAGATAGCCCGGACGGTCGATCTGCTGAATTTTCATGTGTCCCTGCTGGCCCCCGGAGGGGTGGCCATTCTCCAACGCGCCCGGGAAGAGCCCCTGGTGATCGAAGGAGACCAGGGAATGACGCTGGTCGATGAGAGAAAATATGGAGATACCCTGTTGTCGTTCATGAGGCATTCAGAAAATTAAAGAGGATGATATGAAAAAGGTTGCTGTATATCCCGGTTCTTTTGATCCCATAACCAACGGCCATCTTGATATAATCAAAAGAGGCCTGTCCATGTTCGATGAAATCATCGTCCTTGTTGCCTACAATGCCAGTAAGACGTCCCTGTTTACCGTGGAGGAGCGGATAGAGATGATCCAAGAGGCTCTTCGTGACCGGAAACGGGTCCTGGTGGACAGTCATGACGGTCTGCTGGTCGATTATGTCCGAAATGCCGGAGCAAACATCATTCTCCGCGGTTTGAGAGCCATGTCGGAATTTGAGTATGAGTTTCAGCTCGCCCTGATGAACCGTCGCCTCAACCGCAATGTGGAAACGGTTTTCTTTATGACCGGCTACAAATGGTTTTATACAAGCTCTACGATCATCAAGGAAGTTGCCCGTCTCGGCGGCTCTCCGAAAGGGCTTGTTCCAGAGGTTGTTTATCGGAGAATGCAGGAAAAGTTTCCCAAAATGATCAAAATTTAGAGAGTATTATGAAGCTAGCATCGAGAGTATCGCTAATCAAACCGTCTCCAACTCTGGTCATTACCGCCAAAGCGGCCGCTTTGCGCGCGGAGGGCCGGGACATCGTCGATTTCGGGGCGGGAGAGCCGGACTTCTACACCCCGGAACACATCAAGGCCGCAGCCATCCAGGCGGTGGAATCAAATTTTACGCGCTATACGGCGGTCGGAGGCATCGATGAACTGAAGGATGCCATTATCCGGAAGCTTCAAAAGGATAACCACCTTTCCTACAGGCGTTCGGAGATCGTCGTCTCCTGCGGGGCCAAGCACACGCTTTTCAATCTTGCCCAGGTCCTGTTCGAGGAGGGGGATGAGGTCGTTATTCCAGGACCCTACTGGGTTTCCTATCCGGACCTCGTGCTTTATACCGGGGCGCAACCTGTCATTGTCAACACCCGGGAACAGGACGGCTTTAAATTAACCCCGGAAGGGTTGGAACGCGCCATCACGGAAAGAACCAGGGCGCTCATCATCAACAGCCCGTCAAACCCCACAGGATCCGCCTATACGAGGGAGGAGCTTGCCGCGCTGGCCGAGGTGGTGCTCCGCCATTCGATGATGATCATTTCTGACGATATTTATGAAAAGATCCTCTTCGACGGGCTGGATTTCTGGAATATTGCGGCCGTTGCTCCCGCTCTGAAGGACCGGACCATCGTTGTCAACGGTGTCTCCAAGGCCTATGCCATGACGGGCTGGAGGATCGGCTATGCCGCGGGGCCGGAGGCCGTCATCGCGGCCATGGGAAAGATTCAAAGCCAGAGCACCTCCAATCCGGCTTCCATCTCCCAGAAGGCTGCTGTTGAGGCTCTGACCGGGGATCAGCAGGTCATTTCGGAAATGGTCAAGGAGTTCCAGAGGCGGAGGGATTACATCGTTTCCGTCCTGAATTCCTTTAATGGCGTTTCCTGCCTGAAACCCCAAGGGGCTTTCTACGTCTTTCCCAATGTCTCCACATTGTATGGATTGAGCTGTGGGGATCGGAAGATCAACGATTCCGCTGCAATGGCGGAATATCTCCTCGAGGAGGCCGAGGTGGCCGTCGTGCCCGGAGCTGCCTTCGGAGATGACCGCTACATCAGGATTTCCTACGCAACATCGATGGAGCTGATTGAAAAGGGACTGGAGCGGATCGGGAATGCGCTGATGCGTTTGAAATGAGAACCATCAGCGGAATTTTGTAATGTCAACACATCAATAGGGGCGGGCGTTTATTTCATGGGCGGTTTATTTGGAGTCGTAGCGAGAGAAAGCTGCATAAAGACCCTTTTTTACGGAACGGATTACCACTCCCATCTGGGAACGGAAAATGGCGGTCTGGCCGTATTCGGGGAAAACAATTTCAAGAAGGCCATTCACAGCATCAGTCAGGCGCAATTCAAATCCAAGTTCGTCGATCACTACCGGCAGATGAGAGGGACAGCGGGAATTGGGGCCATTGACGACGATTCGCCGCAGCCGCTGATCATCCGCTCCAGATTCGGGACTTTTGCCATCGCGGCATCAGGCCTGATAACGAACAAGGATCGTTTGACGGCGGAGCTGCTTCGGGAGGGGACCTCGTTCAGTGAGATAAAAAACGGCGTCGTGAACACCGTGGAACTCGTGGCCAAGCTGATCAGCAGAGGGACAAGCCTTGTCGAAGGCATTGTGCGGATGCAGGAGGCCATCGAGGGGTCCATCTGCACTCTGATCCTGACGGAGGAGGGCCTTTATGCCGCACGGGACAAATATGGACGGTTTCCTCTGGCAATCGGCAGGGAGCGGGCGGGGCAGGGATTTGCCGTGGCAACGGAATCCAGTTCCTTCCCCAACCTGAACTATGAGCTGGACAAGGTGATCGGCCCGGGAGAAATTGTCCTGTTGACCGCCGACGGATACAAGGTTCTGCGCCCTGCAAACAACCAGCGGAAAGTTTGCGCCTTTCTCTGGATCTATACCGGTTATCCCTCCTCCTCCTACGAGGGAATTTCCGTGGAGAATACCCGTGAGCGCTGCGGCCGGGCGATGGCCAGGCAGGATGACATTTCCGCGGATCTTGTCTGCGGCATTCCCGACTCAGGTGTCGGGCACGCTTTGGGGTACGCCGCCGAATCAAAAATCCCCTATCGCCGTCCCCTGGTCAAATACACCCCCGGGTACGGCAGGAGCTATACCCCGCCGTCACAGGATATCCGGGACCTCGTCGCCACCATGAAACTCAGCGCGGTCCATGACGTCATCAACGGCAACCGGATGATTGTCTGTGATGATTCCATCGTCCGCGGAACACAGTTAAAGAATTACACAGTGAAGAAGCTGTGGGAGAATGGTGCCCGGGAAATTCATGTTCGGCCGGCCTGCCCCCCGCTCATGTTTACCTGCCTTTACGGATCTTCAACGCGCTCTACATCGGAACTGGCTGCCCGGAGGGCGATCCTGGCCATCGAGGGAAAGGAGCCCTCCGATATCACCCCCTATCTGGATTGCCGCTCGAAGGAATATTCAAGAATGGTCGAGTGGATCCGCAGGGACCTCAACGTGACGACTTTGAAATTCTTGAATATTGAAGCCATGATCGAGGCGATCGGCCTTCCGGAAGATCAGCTTTGCCTCCACTGCTGGCGGGGGGGTGACCTCTGATCAGGTCTGCCGCGAAAAGGCGGAGGATCGGGCTTACCGAGGGCGAAGGATCCGGAAGGTTCGTTGACGGGAAAATCCGATTCCTCACGATTTTTTGCTGAAATACCGGAAAAGAAAACGCACCTCCAAGAGCTCCTCAATTCAATCAGAAGAACAGACATCCCGAAGTCACTATCCTTCAATGCTCGGAAAGATATTCCCCGTTGAAGGCATTCGCATCTTTGTGCTATACAAAAAACCAATCGAAAAATATAAGGATTTACATTGAATCGCCCGTTCCGGAGAAGAAAAACAAAGGCCCTTTGGGTGGGAAATGTTCAGATTGGAGGAGATGCACCCGTTGCCGTTCAGTCCATGACGTGTACGGATACACGAAATGTCCCTGAAACGGTAGCCCAGATCGAAGCCCTTGAAAACGCCGGCTGTGAAATCGTCCGCGTGGCGGTGCCCGATGAGGCAGCGGCATCGGTTCTGGGTGAGATCAAAAAGGCCATCCACATCCCAATCATCGCCGACATCCATTTCAATGCCCGTTATGCCCTCATGGCCATCGAGCAGCATATGGACGGCATCCGCATCAATCCAGGCAACATGGGAAAAGAGAACATTGCCGACGTTGTGCGCGCCGCCAGGGATTACAACACGGCCATCCGGGTCGGCATCAATGCCGGCTCGCTGGAGAAGCCCATACTGGAAAAGTATGGCGGGCCTACCGCTGAAGCCCTGGCGGAAAGCGCCCTCAATAATCTCGCCCTTCTGGAAGATCTGGGATTCGATCGCATCAAGCTTTCCCTTAAATCCTCCCACGTCCCCACCATGATCGACGCCTACCGGATCGTTGCGGCCAAAACGGACTGCCCGCTGCACCTGGGGGTGACCGAGGCAGGGACGCTGGTAAATTCAGCCATCAAATCCTCCATCGGCATGGGGGTGCTCCTTTACGAGGGAATCGGCGACACGATCCGCGTCTCTGTCACAGGCAACCCCGTTTCCGAGGTCGGGTTGGCCTACGGCATTCTCCGGGCACTGGACATTCGCAGGGTCGGACCGGATATCATCTCCTGCCCCACGTGTGGACGCTGTGAAATCGACCTGTTCTCCCTGGTTGAAAGGGTCGAGAAGGCATTGGTCGGGATGAAGGACGACCTGAAGATCGCCCTCATGGGCTGCGTCGTGAATGGACCGGGAGAAGCGGCTGAGGCGGATGTTGGAATCGCCGGCGGCCGGGGGGCGGGTCTCCTGTTCAGAAAGGGAAACGTCATCCGCAAGATCAAGGAGGAGGAATTTCTTGAAGTACTGCTTGAAGAAATTTCGGAAATAACAAGAAACAAAAGGAATATCGAAGAGAAATAAACGGGACCGGTGGTGGCCCTGATTTTTCTTTAACTCCGTTCATTCTATCGCCTATGCAAGGACAAGGAGGTTAAATGCGCTATTCGGAAATGTTCCTGCCCACAGAAAGAGAAGTCCCTTCAGATGCCGAAGTCATCAGTCATCAGCTCATGCTCCGAGCGGGGATGATCAGAAAACTGTCTGCCGGGGTTTACTGCTATCTCCCCCTGGGTTACCGGGTCATCAGAAAGGTTGAGCAGATCATCCGTGAAGAAATGAACCGGGCCGGTGCCCAAGAGGTTTTTCTTCCCATGGTCCAGCCGGCGGAACTGTGGCAGGAGTCCGGGCGCTGGGAGCATTATGGCAAAGAGCTTCTGCGCTTCCGGGACCGACATGACCGGGAATACTGCCTGGGGCCGACTCACGAAGAGGTCATTACAGACCTGGTCCGCCATGAGCTCAAAACCTATCGGCAGCTTCCGAAAAATCTCTACCAGATCCAGACCAAGTTCCGGGATGAGATCCGCCCCCGCTTCGGAGTCATGCGGAGCCGGGAATTCGGGATGAAGGACGCCTACAGCTTCGATGCCGATGAGGAAGGGGCCGAGATCAGTTATTCGAAGATGTTTGAAGCATACAAAAGGATTTTTTCCCGGTGCGGACTGAAATTCCGCCCCGTCGAGGCCGATTCCGGGACGATCGGCGGAAGCTTTTCCCATGAGTTCATGGTGATGGCCGATTCAGGGGAGGACGGGTTGGTGTTCTGCAGCTCATGTTCCTATGCGGCCAACCTGGAAAAGGCGGAGGTGCATCCGCCGGAGAAAGAAAACCTGGATGCAGTGGAAGAGCTGCCCCTGACGGAAGTACACACCCCGGACATCCGAACCATCGAAGAGGTCTGCGCCTTTCTCGGGGTGTCCCCCCGGGAGATCGTGAAAACCATGATCTTCAGCGCCGACGGGAAGCCTGTGGCCGTGCTGGTTCGTGGAGATGAAGAGGTCAACGAGATCAAGGTCAGGAATTACCTGGGCTGTGACGAGCTCGAACTGGCCATGGATGACATGATTGAAGCAATTACGGGCGCCCCCCGCGGATTTGCCGGGGCCGTCGGGCTTCGGGGCCGGATCATTGCGGACAACACGCTGATCAACATGAGGAACGTGGTCATGGGTGCAAACAAGGAGGACTATCATCTGCGCAATGCCAATCCCGGCCGTGATTTCCAGATTGAGGCTTTCGCGGATCTGAAGATCGCCAGGGAAACGGACGACTGTCCCCGCTGCGGGAAGGCGCTGTCCTTCGCCAGGGGCATCGAGGTCGGGCACGTCTTCAAACTGGGAACAAAATACAGCAAGGCCATGGAGGCCGTTTTTCTCGATCGGAACGGTAAAGAGCAGACGATGATTATGGGCTGCTATGGGATAGGAACCGGAAGAACCGTCGCGGCATGCATCGAACAGAACAATGATGAAAATGGAATTGTATGGCCCATGCCGATTGCGCCCTTCCATGTCATCATCACGCCTGTGAATATGAACGACTCCGCCCTTGCCGAGGCTGCGGAGCGACTTTATGGCTCATTCGCCGCCGGCGGATTCGAGGTGCTGCTCGATGACCGCGATGAGCGCGCCGGCGTTAAATTCAAGGATGCGGACCTGATCGGCATCCCGATCCGGGTGACGATCGGTCCCAAGAAACTGGCCGAGGGAAAGGTTGAAATCCGGTTGAGGGACACCGGCGAGGTGACCGCCGTCCCCCTGGAAGAGGTTGAGAATTATATCCGGAAACTGATCAGCGGGAAAATGAACCTGGAAAACAGCGGTTCAGCGGGCAGCGAATAGCCGGAAACCCTTTCTGCCTGGATTTACAGACCACTTTGCGATCAATGCGCTCTTTGTCGGGGGCCATCGGCCAGGCCGCGGGTTGCACGTTAAAGAAAATGGGACCAGGTCAGGTAGCCGGGAACATGAAGGGCTGGAATTAAAGAGACGTCATGCTGCGGATCATCGATATCCTTGACAAAACACAGGAATATCTCACTCCGGGAGAACAGGAGCTGATCGAAAAGGCCTACATCTTTTCGGCCTCTGTTCACCAGGGGCAGGTGCGCCTATCCGGTGAGCCCTACATGACCCATCCCATGGAAGTTGCCGGAATCCTCGCCGACATGGAGCTTGATGCCGCGTCCATAGCGACGGGACTCCTCCATGACACCGTTGAGGATACGCTGACGACCCTTGAACAGATAGAAGAGCTCTTTGGAAAAGATGTCGCCTTCCTGGTCGACGGGTTGACAAAGATCAGCAAGATCACCTTCAGAAGTCAGGAGGAGCGGCAGGCGGAGAATTTCCGCAAGATGATTCTGGCCATGTCCGCGGATACCCGGATTCTCCTGGTGAGATTGGCGGACCGCACTCACAACATGAGAACTCTTGAGTTCCACACACCGGACAGGCAACGGTATATTGCGAAGGAAACCATGGAACTCTATGCGCCCCTGGCCAATCGGCTGGGCATTTACCGGATGCAGGTTGAACTGGAGGACATGGCCTTCCGCTACCTGGATTACGACGCCTATTCCAATCTGACAAAGCGGATAGACTCAACGCGGGAAAAGAGGGATCAATATACCAGGGAAGTCAAGAGGATGATCCAGGAAAAGATCGACGAGTACGGCCTTAAAGGCGTAGTCGAGGGCAGGGCAAAGCATTTCTGGAGCATCCACAAGAAAATGCACGAACAGAAAATTGATTTCGACGAGGTTTATGATCTGACGGCCTTCCGCATCATCCTGGATTCCGACAAGGAAAAAGACTGCTATGAAGCCCTCAGTATCGTGCATGCCCTGTGGATACCGGTTCCAAGAAGGTTCAAGGATTATATCGCCATGCCCAAGGCGAACAACTACCGCTCCCTCCACACGACCGTCATCGGTCCGTCCGGCCAGCGGGTGGAAATCCAGATCCGGACGAAAGAGATGCATGAATGGGCGGAAGAGGGGATTGCCGCACACTGGCGGTACAAGGAAAAACGGATGCTTCCAGGCGCCGACGAGGAGCAGATCCGAAAGCTGCGGGAGTTGCTGGAAATACAGCAGGACTTGAAAAACCCCCGCGAGTTCATGACGAACCTGAAGCTGGCCCTGTTTCCCGATGAGGTTTATGTGTTCACGCCCGACGGCGATGTCCGGTCTTTTCCGAAGGGGGCCACACCGATTGATTTCGCCTACAGCATCCATACCGACGTGGGGCATACCTGTGTCGGGGCCAAGGTCAATCGGAGCATCGTCCCCCTGAAATATGAGCTTAAAAACGGTGACGCCGTTGAGATCATCACGCAGGCCGGACACCATCCCAGCAAGGACTGGCTGAAGTACGCCGTCACATCAAGGGCGCGGTCAAAGATCAAGGGCTGGGTCAAGGCAGAGGAAAGCAAAAAGAGCATCACCCTCGGCAGGGAACTGCTGGAGAAGGAGTTCCGCAAGAACTCCCTCAAGTTGAGCTCGGCGGTTAAATCGGATGAAATCCGCGATCTTTTCACGGAATTATCGATTAACACCCCGGACGATCTGTTCGCCCTTGTGGGCTACGGACGAGTCTCCCCGAAAAGGGTTGTCCATCATTTTATCCATGATGAAATCAGCGCCCCTGAAAGGGTGCCTGCCGACAGGGCAGCGAAAAGGACCAAAAAAGAGGACTCCCAGGGGATATTGATTACCGGCATTGAGGACATCATGGTGCGGTTTGCCCACTGCTGCGACCCTATCCCCGGAGATGAGATCGTCGGTTACATAACAAGGGGGCGGGGCGTTACGATTCATACGGCCGATTGTGAACGTCTTTCGGAGCTGGATTCCGAAAGGTTTGTGGACGTGGCCTGGAGTGCGAAGGCATCGCAGACCTATTCCGTGAATATGGTCGTCACATGCAAGGATAAGAAAGGCATCCTGGCGGAAATCAGCTCGGTGATTTCTTCCCTTGACGTAAACATCAGCACCGCCAGAGTGGATACCAGCAGGGACATGCGGGTGAATTGCTTTTTCCGGCTTGATGTCACTGGGCTGAGGCAGCTGCAAACACTGACCTCGGCGATTCAGCAGATCAAGGAAGTCCTTTCAGTGGAAAGGGTGCACAAGGTAAAGGAGCATCCACGCCTATCCGGCTGATGTTTCCCATATATGTGTTGACAGAGATTTGTTGTTTGCTGTATGAGAGGCTCAATTTATGTTGAAGAGTACAGGAAAGATGGTGCGACAGGCGTTTCCGTATGTTCGTCTCAATAACGTTTTTTCATGGCTGATTCTGCTGCTTCTGGCCATGTATGTGCTGCCCCTTTCGGCATTGGCAGCGCGGGAGGGGATGCTGGTCGTCCTTGACCCGGCCCACGGCGGTTCAGAAAAAGGGGTGCGGTTTTCGGACGACGTTTATGAAAAGGACGTGACCTTGGCCATTGCCCGCAGCGTTCAGAAAGAATTGATGACGTCTCAGAACATACGCGTGCAGCTGACCCGTGATTCGGATCGGACGCTCAGCCTTCGCGAGAGGGAACAATTCGCACGCAATGCAGCCCCGGATCTTTTTCTCAGCCTGCACGTAAACGCCGGGTTCGGAAAAAAGGCATCGGGATTCGAAATTTATTTCCCGGGGTTCAAGCGGAACACGCAAGGTGAGAATGAGGATTCGTCTGTGATCCTGACGGACATGGCGAGAAACAAACATCTCAATGACAGCGTGCGGTTCGCCTATATCCTGCAAAAGAACCTGGAGCAGGTATTTCCCAGGAAAGGCCGCGGGCTTCGAGAGGCAGCGGTTCCCGTTCTGGAGGGCATCGTCAAGCCGGCCGTCGTTGTTGAGCTTGGTTTTGTTTCAAACCCGGAGGACAAGAAGCAGATGCTGGAAAAGGAAATCCAGCTCGCCGTTGCCAGGGCCATCAGCAAGAGCATCAAAGAACTTTACTGAACAGTCCGCATTCCTTTGCAGCAGTCATATCTATTCGGGGAGCCTTCTAAGTTTGAGGAAAAACGACCGCAGACACGATGAAATCCGGGACGTGAAAATCACGCGGAATTACTTGAAACATCCACAGGGTTCCGTCCTGATTGAGATGGGGGACACGAAGGTCATCTGCACGGCCACGCTGGAAGAGAGAGTTCCGCCTTTCTTGAAGAATTCGGGAAAGGGTTGGCTGACGGCTGAATACGCCATGCTTCCCATGGCGACTCAGGAGAGAAACAAAAGAGAGGCCGCGCAGGGTCGAATCGGAGGGCGGACTCATGAAATACAGAGGTTGATAGGGCGCTCCCTGCGTGCTGTTACCGACCTGGAGAGTTTCGGGGAAAACACCGTATATATCGATTGTGACGTCATCCAGGCTGACGGCGGTACACGCACGGCGTCCATTACGGGAAGTTTCGTCGCCCTTGCAGACCTTTTCCGCAAGATGAAGGAAGAGGGAAGGTGCGGCTCCATGCCGCTGCTGGATTACGTCAGTGCCGTCAGCGTCGGGATTATTAACGACACGCTTATGCTCGACCTGGAGTATGTCGAGGATTCGCAGGCGGACGTCGATATGAATGTGGTCATGACGGGCATGGGGAAATTTATCGAGGTGCAGGGAACCGCAGAGAAAGTCCCCTTTTCCCGGGACCGATTGACGGAAATGATCGAGCTGGCCGGAAGGGGAATCCAGGCACTGACTGAAATTCAGAAGCAGACACTGGGAGGCCAGTTCTGATCAAGATCGTTTTTGCCTCTAAAAATAAAGGAAAGGTCCGGGAGGTCCGGGCGATTCTCGAGGAACTGGACGTCAACCTGGAATCCCTGGAGGCATATCCGAATGCCCCTGACGTTGTCGAGGACGGAAGCTCATTTTTCGAAAATGCCTTGAAAAAGGCCAGAGTCATATCTGAATTCACGGGTGAAATCGCCCTGGCTGACGATTCAGGATTGGAAGTCGATGCACTCAACGGCCAACCGGGAATTTATTCTGCCCGCTTTGCCGGTGAGGGTGCGGATGACAATCAGAACAACCAGAGACTGATGGAGCTGTTGAATGGGGTCCCAGCGAAGGACCGGTCGGCTGCCTTTCGCTGTGTGCTGGTTCTTTATCATCCGGATGGGAACTACGAATCGTTTGACGGAAGATGGGATGGATTCATCAGCGAAATGGTTGCAGGAACCGGCGGTTTCGGTTATGATCCGGTCTTCCTGCTTCCGGAATCCGGCAGAACCGTGGCGCAGTTGACATCCGAGGAAAAGAACAGAAGCAGCCATCGGGCGAAAGCCCTTCAAGCACTGAAGGATCATTTAAGAAAACGGTCATATCCGGCCAAAAAAGAATCATAAGCACATATAAATACGGGGCGTAGCGCAGCTTGGTAGCGCGCCTGCTTTGGGAGCAGGATGTCGCAGGTTCAAATCCTGCCGCCCCGACCAATATTATCAAGAGGTTATGGGTATGCCATAGCCCTTTTTTTATTTTGTAATCAAATCGGGGAAAATATATGAACAAACAGCTTAATTTATTTCGTCCCTTGGAGACGATATGTTAATAAGAAGGCAAAGGAGATACTTCATATGAATAAAAGGCAAAAGAAAAAAGAACAGAAGAAGCAGATGATACTGGCATTCAACGATGTTATCGGAGAATGTTTGGCAACCGAAGACCCCCTGGCAACGTTGAAAGAAATTAAGACTCAAGGCGAAAAGCATTTTGAAGAATTGGGACTCGATGTCCCCCCGGTAGTATTTGATGAAATCATGGCTGGATGTGAACAAATAATCAAAGAAATAATTAACCAATAGTCTGAACTTGCATTATCAAAAAACCCCCAATGGAGAAATCCGTCGGGGTTTTTTGAACTAACGTCTCAGGAGCGTATTTGATCCATTGAGGCTCATATGTTCTTAGAAAGCCTCTAGATAGCCACTAAATCTTTTTTTACATACTTATATTTAAATTGATAGATTATATTGCAACGTTATTCAGGTTCAAATCCAGCAGCCCCGACCAATAAAAAAGAGGATACGGATTATTCGTACTCTCTTTTTTTTATGCCGTAGGACGAATTCGGCCAATCACAGCAAAGCATGTTCGTTCCGTGTTCTTTTCATGCCCAGAATATATTTTGAAATTATTGAATAAATGGCGGGAGTGCATGGGAATCGAACCCATGGTGAGCGGACTTAACGATGCAGACGATCATACAAAATTATTCAGTGTCAACCCTTCCGACAAGGCGTGCTACACAAGTATTTGATGAAGTTCTGAGGTGAGACGGATGTTGAAGGAACCCTTGAAAGATTTTTCCGGATGCCTATCGTGTTCCTTACAGAATTCAATTTCATTGCCGTAAAGAGAAAACTAAAAATAGTTGCTTATCAATTTTGACATTGGATAGAAATCATTTCTTTGACTCATTTCTTTGGCGTTAATTCGATTGGGAGTTATGGCAATAGTGGGATTGGGATCCATGGAATCCAGATAGACAGTTTAAACAGTTTGTCTGGTGGTTGTGATAACCCAAAATTGACCACCCAGACCACCTCTAGTCAGTTACGCGTCGCTATGGATAAAATTACTTGATTTCGAACGACAATCTTTGACAAAATTTCCATAAATTAAGAAGATCGCTTTTAGTCCTTATTTCCATGATATTCGAAGTTCCGTAGATTGCTATATGTATGAAAATATAAGACATAAAACTTATTTTAAAAAATTTAAATTCCTAATTATGGTAACAATAAATCGGAAAAAAGCGAAGTTCGGATATTAATTATTAGCCATCTCTTGCACCAAGATTCCCAAAATGCCTATCAAGGAGGCTGAAAATGGAATGGCTCACAGAAGCACGAAAGCAAGTCGACGGAATACTATCCAAATTTCCACGTGATTTGGCTGAAGCCGCCAAAGAAACAGCAGTTGAATTGCTCAGCGAGGAACTAAAAAAAATACCGGTGCCCCTGGTGGGCACGATTCTTTCGAAAGCGGTCAAACAAGCACTAAAGTCAAGAGCTGCAGGCGGACCGGGCATAGGGGATGTTTTGGAACTTCTACAGGATATGCAACGTTCTGACGATGATTTTCTTCATGGGCTGACTGCATTAGGCGAGGATGTAGACCGTCTGAATGCTCTTATTGGCTCTGTTGTAAAATTGGTCGAAGAGACGAAAAGCGCATTGACTGTACCTAAGCTTATAATCAGTGAGCCTGAATATAATCCCAAATATCCGGTATCTGATAATGAACTGAACTTTTGTCTGATGAATATAGGTGGTGGAGCCGTAAAAGTTCCTGAGATGAATTTGATTGTTGAAAAGTGTGAACCAGAAACGAAAATCGATTACACCGCACCAGCGGCACCTCCTATTTTCCTTCGGCTTAAAGTCAGGCTGTCCCCTAATACATTTCATTATCCACTTTTGCAGCTTAACAATGAACCATTCCGTCGCTACGGCGCTCATGCGGAAGGCGCCGAGGATGTATGTGTCCAAATGTCGTCAGAGACGAATGCGCGATACTATACCAGGATTCGCATTCCATACAAAGAAATGACTACCGATCAGGATAAGGAACTAGTTTACCCACCGTTAGACAAGCCTCCTATTCCCGTGTCCTTTCCCTATGCGCCATGTTGGGATAGGCATGTCACTCCCGATAATATGCTTGGACGCGAGGCAGTGCTCACTGAGATTATCAATACTTTCGGCATAGCAAGATTGATACTTGAAGAAACGTCACCATCTGATGATGCGGCGCATTATAAACTCATCGATGAGAAACTCCATGAAATCGGCTTTTTCATGGGCTTGGGTTATTTACCTTACGTGCTCGATCGTTTCATTCCGCCTGTGGCGCGTATGATAAAGGCAGAGAAACAATATGGTGCATTGAAGGTGGTTTTGGAATTGACACACCAAACCATGCGTTACCCGAGGGGTCAGTTTTTTGGGGGGGGTGGAGAGGAAGCAATTGAGGCCTTGTGTGATCTGGTTGACAAGGAAGACGTAAAAAGGCAAATTCGTGAATTTTTCCAAAAACAAGACGAGCAGAGTCGGCAAGAGATTCTCACTAAGGTATGCGAGGCTATTTGATGTTAGCCAACGAATGAATGATGGCTAATCGAGTGGGCGGGGGGGCTCTTCTTCAGCCTTCCAAACCCCTTCCACACCCACCGGCATGAGGGTCCACATCGGGCTGTTCACTGAATATGACAGCTATTCTCGAACATTAAGAAATCAAGTGAATGATCAATTTTTTCGTCGCTTTGGTAGATAAAGTCATTGAAAAACGGATTCAACATAATCAAGGAAAAAATTCAGCAACCAGATGATCCTAATAAAGTATTACATGGCTCCTCTTTTCTTTAAAAGAGTTCTCACGATTTCAGAAGCTGTTGTCAGCAAAGGACAAACATACCATGGCCGAAGATCATTCATTTTTATCAGGGAATCCGGTAAGTGCCGGGGAAATGAAAGAAGGATACCGGGAGACCGAGATGTGCGTGCGCTGCAGAGGTAAATGCTGTCAGATACAGCCCGGACACTGTCTGCCTTCGGAGTTTGGGTCCGCGGAGGCGGTCATGGAGGCATTGAACAGCGGCAAGTACGGTGTAATCCTGCTCTTGGATTCAGACATAAGGGCTCGGGTGATTCGTCCGCATTACAAATATCGTGACCGGATGGCTGGTTGCATCTTCCACAATGATAACGGTTGCGAACTGTCCTGGCAGGAACGCCCCTATGGATGCCGTATGCTGCGGCCGCGAGAGCATGACGGTGAGCGTTGCCAACCAGAGGGGATCTCCATCTCGGAAGCGGCGAGGATGTGGGAGAACAGTGGCTATTTGCCTCCGATGCCCTATTTGGGCTTTGATTGATGAGGCCTCTGTGTCTGTGCGACGTGTGGCGATAACGATAGAAAAAACCCTTCCCCCCAAAGAACGCTGAGGGAAGGGTTTTGTTTTAAAAGGCTGAGGATCTCTCCTCGTTTTTCCTGATTCTATTTATTGGAAAGATATTCGTGGATTGATGCAGCGGCCTTCTTCCCGGCACCCATGGCCAGGATGACGGTTGCTGATCCGGTGACGATATCACCGCCAGCGTAAACGCCCTCGCGGCTCGTTTTTCCAGTTTCCTCGTCGGCCACGATGTAGCCCCACTTGTTCGTTTCAAGACCGGGCGTTGTCATGGGGATGATCGGGTTGGCGTTGGTTCCCACGGAAACAACGACCGTGTCCACATCGATGACGAATTCAGACCCCTTCTTTTCGACGGGTCTCCGGCGACCGGATTCATCGGGTTCGCCAAGTTCCATTTCGACGCACTTAATTCCCGTAACCCAGCCGTTCGCATCTCCGATGTATTCGACAGGATTGGTCAACAGTTTGAACTGGACGCCTTCTTCCTTTGCGTGATGAACTTCTTCTGCTCTTGCGGGAAGTTCGACTTCACTGCGCCGGTAAATAATGTAGGCATTGTCCGCGCCGAGACGAAGGGCGGTTCTCACGGAGTCCATGGCCACGTTGCCGCCACCGATGACAGCGACATTCTTTCCGCGGACAATGGGCGTGTCATATTCGGGGAACAGATAGGCCTTCATCAGGTTGGAGCGGGTCAGGTACTCGTTGGCCGAGTAGATGCCGCTGAGGTTTTCTCCCGGTATACCCATGAAAACGGGGGCTCCGGCGCCCACACCCAGGAAGACGGCATCGTAGCCTTCCGCAAAAAGCTCATCGATGGTCTCCAGCCGGCCGATCACCGCATTGCACACAACCTTGACTCCCAGTTTCTCGAGATAGTTGATCTCCGCTTCAACGATGCTTTTGGGGAGACGGAACTCGGGGATGCCGTAAACGAGCACTCCTCCCGGTTTATGAAGGGCTTCATAAATCGTCACCTCGTACCCCAGTTTGATCAGGTCGCCGGCAACGGTAAGTCCTGCAGGACCTGCTCCGACAACAGCCACCTTCTTGCCGTTCTTGGCAGTAATTTCAGGAATCTTTACCTGACCGCTGTTCCGCTCGAAGTCTGCGGCGAACCGTTCCAAACGACCGATGGCCACAGGCTCATCCTTTTTACCAAGGATGCAGAATTTCTCGCACTGACTCTCCTGCGGACAGACACGGCCGCACACTGCAGGAAGCGCACTGTCTTCCTTCAGCTTCCAGGCGGCTTCGATAAATTTCCCCTCGGCAATCAGTTTTACAAAGGCGGGGATGTCAACGCCTACCGGACAGCCGGTGCGGCAACCCGGTTTCTTGCACTGAATGCAGCGTTCCGCCTCCTTCATGGCCGTTTCTTCCGAATAGCCGATAGGGACTTCGTTATAGTTGTGGATCCTTACCTTGGGATCCTGCTCCGGCATCTTATGCCGCGGTACTTTTTCTTTTTTTTCTTTCTTTTCGTTATTTTCCATGGCATTCACACCTGTAATTGTCCATCGATTCTTTTTCCTGGGTCATATACATTCTCAAACGGCTCGCCAGCAGATCGAAATCAACGGCATGGCCATCAAATTCAGGGCCATCGACACAGGCGAACTTAGTTTCTCCGCCAACCGCCACACGGCAGGCACCGCACATGCCTGTCGCATCCACCATGATGGAATTCAGGCTGACCGTGGTCTTGATGCCATAATTCTTTGTTACTGCCGCCACGGCCTTCATCATGGGCACCGGGCCGATTGCGAAGACTTCATCGATCTTTTCACCGGATTCAATCAACGTCTTCAAAGCATCGCTGACAAACCCATGAATGCCATAACTTCCATCATCGGTTGTCACGATCAGATTGTCGCTGATGCCCTTCATTTCCTCTTCCAGGATAAGCAACTCCTTGTTTCGAGCACCAATGATGGATGTAACCTTCGCCCCCTGCTTTTTCAGGGCGGCTCCGATGGGATAAACAACTCCCACACCGACTCCTCCACCAACGCAGACGGCATTCTTGACGCCTTCAAGATGGGTGGGCCTCCCCATCGGCCCCTGCAGATCCATCAATTCATCGCCCGCTTTCATTGTTGCCAGCTTGGCCGTCGTTTTTCCTACGACCTGGAATATGATGGTCAGGGTCCCCTTTTCGGGGTCCGCGTCCACGGTCGTCAGGGGAATTCTTTCCCCCTTTTCGTCGATCTTGAGGACTATAAACTGACCCGCCTTTCGTTTTTTGGCTATTGCGGGGGCGTCAAGTACCATCTTGACCACATTCTCAGATAAATCCACTTTCTCCAAAATCTTAGTCAATGCTCTCAATCTCCTTCCTTAATCGAAGTGGCGTGGCTTTAACATGAACAATGCATGACTGTCAAGACAAAAAGGCTGATTTCCGAACAGGATTGGAAATGATGATTGCCTTGTACTATCAATGAGTAACAGACCCGTGACGATTTCCTCACAGGGCTTCTGGAAGGGCCGTCATGCGCTCTGTTGTGTTTCAATTTTCGTTCAATCCGCCCATTCATTTTTAATGTTACATTCAATGAAATGTGTTATTGGCAGCCATCCCCGGTGAAGCTGACGAGAGTGAAAATTTTCAAAACAGCACGTATTAACGAGTGATTAACAAATATATAACCCGCATGACAAAGAATGGTGCGTGTTTTGCTATGCATAGCCGCCTAGATGGTTCCTCAGTCTCCCGGTATCATGTATTTTGATGAGGGGGAGCAAAGGAATAAGAACTATTTAAGGAGAAAAGGAGAAAGAAGATGATCACGAAGATTCGGAAAACAATGGTTACATGCTTAACAATGGCGGCCGTGCTCTTGACGGCGTCGGTAGTCTGCGCCGCTGAAGCTGCTGCGCCCGGCAGTGAGTCCTACATTAAGGTTATCTTTGCAGTCGGCGCCATGGTTGGTGCTGGAATCGCGATCGGCGGCGGAGCCATCGGAGCCGGTGCCGGTATCGGTAATGCCGCAAGCGGCGCCTGCCAGGCTGTCGGAAGAAATCCCGGTGTCCAGGGCAAAGTAATGATGACCATGCTGGTCGGTATGGCCATGGCTGAATCAGTCGCCATTTACGCTCTGGTCGTTTCGCTGGTTCTTCTGTATGCGAACCCCTACATGAAGTACTTCATCGCCGGTTAAGGCGTGCTGCCGGTCACGGGTTGTTTAACGAGGGCTTTTCGAAGCCACTAAAAACAGCCGGCAACCGGAAGAGAGGGCTTGACGCGAGAGGAATTCAATCTCTGCTGACGTTGTTTTGGTGCGGTGTTGCACTGGGCTGAAGAATGTATCAAAAAAATTCTTCACGGAGAAAAAAGCTGAGACGAGGTTCTTCAGCAGATTCTAGGGAAATGAAAAAAGCCGGTTATTTGACCGGCTTTTTTTATCTTAATATTCATGACATGAGGTTTATATTCATTTCAGCGCTCTCATTATAGCTATGTTGTAATCATATTAAATGCAGTAAAATTATGTTATTAATCAATATTTTAATTGACTTTATCGTCTATGGCTGGTATATAAGAAAAGATGTATGTTCATACACATCCCATCAAGTACATTCCACGCAAGACGCACAATAAACAACAGCATTAGGAGGATATAATGGCAGATCAAACATCAGTGTCCTTAGGGAGAAGGGGGTAAAATGGAAGATAAACTTGTGATATGGTTTGATGATCTAGAGTTGAAAGATATACCCCAAGTCGGAGGAAAGAACGCTTCTCTTGGAGAGATGAGACGTGAACTCCGCCCCAAGGGGGTTAATATTCCTGACGGGTATGCCGTTACGGCGCACGCCTATCAGTATCTTCTGAAATCAGCCGGGGTGAGTGATCAGATCCACAAGATTCTTTCCGATCTGGATACACATGATCTGCAGAATCTCAGCTCCAAGGGAAAGCAGATCCGTTCGCTGATTTATAATATTGAATTTCCGGAAGACCTCAAAAAGGAGGTTATCGACAGTTACCAGAAGCTCTGCCAGGAGTATGGCGAGAATACGGACGTGGCCGTCCGCAGTTCGGCTACAGCCGAAGACCTGCCGGATGCCAGCTTTGCGGGACAGCAGGAAACCTATCTCAACATCCGGGGAAATGAAGCGCTGATCGATGCGTGCCGAAAATGTTTTGCCTCGCTGTTTACCGATCGTGCCATTTCCTACCGTGTCGACAAAGGCTTTGACCACATGTCCGTTTCGCTGTCAATCGGCGTACAGAAAATGGTCCGCTCCGACGTGGGCGCCTCGGGCGTCATTTTTTCCATCGATACGGAATCGGGCTTCAAGGATGCCATCCTGGTGACGGCGGCCCACGGACTGGGAGAGACGGTTGTTCAAGGGATCGTCAATCCTGATGAGTATTACGTCTTCAAGCCGACCCTGAAGCAGGGGTTTAAACCCATTCTTCAGAAAAAGCTCGGGTCCAAGGAAATAAAGATGATTTATGCCACTGGCGGCGACAAACCCACCGAGATCGTTCCGACTTCTCCGGAGGAGCGGGAGCGCTTCTGCGTAACGGAAGAGGAAGTTCTCACCCTGGCCCGCTGGACAGCCATCATCGAGGACCATTATTCCCAGCAGGCGGGATACTTCAAGCCCATGGACATCGAATGGGGCAGGGACGGTGTAACCGGTGAGCTCTTCATTCTTCAGGCACGGCCGGAAACGGTGGAATCACAGAAGGATGCCAGCATCCTGGAGAGTTATGTGCTTCTTGAGCAGGGCACCCCGCTGGTCACGGGCACGAGCGTCGGATCGAAGATCGGTTCGGGACCGGTCAACATCATCGAATCCGTCACGGATATCCGCAATTTCAAGAAGGGAGAAGTCCTGGTGACCGATATGACGGATCCTGACTGGGAACCCGTTATGAAAATCGCGGCAGCCATTGTCACCAACAAGGGAGGAAGAACCTGTCACGCCGCAATCGTAAGCCGCGAGCTTGGAGTTCCCTGCATCGTCGGCAGTGCAGATGCCACGGAAAAATTGGTGGGCGTTACCCAGGCAACGGTGTCCTGTGCGGAAGGTGAAGTGGGAAATGTCTACGAGGGCCTGCTGAAATATGAAGTGCAGACGGTCAACGTTCAGAATATGGAGCGTCCGAAGACCAAGATCATGCTGAATGTGGGGAGTCCGGACAATGCCTTTTCGCTGGCGGCCATTCCCAACGACGGCGTCGGACTGGCGCGGCTGGAATTTATCATCAACAACTTCATCAGCATCCATCCGCTTGCGCTGATTCATTTCGACCGGGTGAACGATGAAGCGACCCGCAAGGAAATCGAGAGGAGGACAAAGGGCTACGAGAAGAAGAGCGACTTCTTCGTCGATGTCCTGGCACAGGGCGTCGCAAAAATCGGTGCCGCCTTCTACCCCAACGATGTCATTGTGCGCATGAGCGATTTCAAGAGCAATGAATATGCGAACCTGATGGGCGGCTCTTACTTTGAACCAAAAGAGGAAAACCCCATGATCGGATTCCGGGGGGCCTCGAGATATTATGACGACAAGTATCGCGATGCCTTTGCCCTGGAATGCGAAGCCATGAAAAAAGTTCGGAATGAAATGGGACTCACGAATGTAAAGCTCATGATTCCGTTCTGCCGAACGGTTGATGAGGGGAAAAAGGTCCTCGGCGTGCTGGCGGGAAAAGGGCTGGTCCAGAAGGAAAATGGCCTGGAAGTTTACATGATGGTGGAGATTCCCAGCAACGTCATTCTGATCGAAGAATTCGGCAAGATCTTCGATGGCTTCTCCATCGGTTCCAACGACTTGACCCAGCTGACCCTTGGGCTGGACAGAGACTCCGCCGAAATTTCCCACATTTTTGATGAGAGAAATGCCGCCGTGCAGGAACTGATCCGGACGGCGATTGCAAAGGCAAAGGCGATGGGAAAGAAGATCGGAATCTGCGGTCAGGCTCCCAGTGATTATCCGGAATTCGCCCGCTTCCTGGTGGAATGCGGAATCAACAGCATCTCACTCAATGCCGATACGGTCATTAAAACGACCATCGATCTTCTGGAGATGGAAAAAACTCTCGGCATATCCTAGATAACCCGCAGGCAGGATACCGAGCCATGATGGTTGCCGGATAATCCGGGCCGAAAACGTTTACGGCCATAGTGCAGGACAGGATGTAGCATCTGCCTGCACTATGGCCGTATCTTATTTCAGAGGTGGTGATAGAGCCCGTTGTGCGACTCTACCTGATTCTCGGGATTGCTTCTTCCCGGGGTGTCGGCATTTGTCCGGAAAAGAGGGAAAGGCAGAGCCGAGGGGATTCCGGTCAAGTGTTGAAAACGGGGTCGGAGCAGACCGTAAGCCGGGTTCTGTTCCACATCCCGGTCTCCCGGAATATGGCGATGATCATTCATCTAGGACAGCCGTTGCCTGCTGTCTCCAGCGACACTACCCGAGAACGTCGAGCGGGCCGCTCTACAATGTTCTCCTATTCGGTCTTGCTCCGGATGGGGTTTACCAAGCTTTTCCGGTCACCCGGAAAACGGTGAGCTCTTACCTCGCCTTTTCACCCTTACCCGATCACATCGGGCGGTATTTTTTCTGTGGCACTTTCCTTAGAGTCGCCTCCAGTCGCCGTTAGCGACCATCCTGCCCTGCGGAGCCCGGACTTTCCTCTCGCCTGACATGCAGGCCAGCGATCATCTGATCTACTCCAACACCCGTTTAAGATTGCATTTTAACGGCACTGGACATTCTTTTCAAATCTTTTCCTTACGGCCTTCAATCGGGCTAAGGGGCGATTGCCCGTCCGATTCGGAGAATAGTCCATCGATTTGCACACATCCGGAAAAAATATCCCTGGAAAAAAAGGGGGAGAGAAGCTTCAAGAAAGGACTGATCGGGAAGGAAAAATCCGTATCTCGATCTGCGGCACAGCATCCGAATCAAGTTCGACAGATTTACTCTATGTCAAAGCGCCACTGGGCGGCGTTGGTCTCTTATTCCTTGTTCTGCCAATAAATAATTCTGCTGCAGTTCGGGCAGGAGATCAGATCATCGGTTTTCTGGAGTTCATTGTAAAGCTGGGGGGGGATATTCATGAAGCAGCCTCCGCAGACGCCTTTCCATACGGAGACAACGGCTGTTCCATGATTCACCGCTTTGATCATATCATAGCGCTTGGTAAGATCTTTGGGGATGCTTTCCAGGATCTTTTTGAGCTCCTGGGAGCACATCAGAATCTTTTCATCCAGAGAATCAATCTCCCTGGCGATATTCTGTCTTTCAACCTCATATTGACGGTTATGCTGCTCTTTTGCCTTTTCCTTCTCCTGAAAAATCCCTTTGCGGGTATCTATTTCTTCCAGCAGACAGATGATCTCCGTTTCAACTTCACTGTTTTTCGTCTCAATGCTTTCTATTTCCTTGAGTATCGCCTGGTATTCCTTGTTTGTCTTGACTTCGCCAAGTCGATCCTTTGCTTTGCTCAAAGAGTCCGAACCTTTTTTTAGCCTGGATTCCAGTTCCTTGTGCTGTGCTAAAACGTCCTCGTATCGTTTCTTGTTTTCTTCAAACTCAAGATTGTATCTCTCGTTTGCCTCATCCAGTTGTTTAAGGCGCAACGGAAGGTCATTCTTCTGTTTTTTCAGCTTTCCCGCCTCAGCATCCATGTTCTGCAAAGCAATAAGCGATGACAAATGCTTGTTCAATTAAAAAAATATCCCCCTTTTTGAAACAGCAGAAATAAAAAATGCACCATTTAACGGTGCATTTTCCTTAATCCGGGCTGATAGTCCAAGATGACGATCCTTGTGACTGGCATAATGATGAATGGACTCTTGAACTGAAGATCATCTTTCCCATCGTATCTCTTCTTAGAACAATGAAATGCGAACTCCGGATCCACTTCCTGCGTTTTGAAATGGTGGGCCCACCTGGGTTCGAACCAGGGACCTACCGGTTATGAGCCGGTGGCTCTTCCAATTGAGCTATGGGCCCGCGCCTCGAAGTCCGTTTGCGGCACGCAAACAACACAGAAGTAGGCTGATATACTGATTCCAATGTTTTGTCAATATCCTAATTAAGTGCGCATCCGTAGTTTCGCAGCGTGTTCTCCAGGACGGCAAAGGTTGGTCCGGAGAATCCGCCCTCGAAAACGGCCATTGAGGCGAAGAAGAGAACCGCAGAAGCCGCCAGGGCGAGCGGAATACGCCGCCAGACCCTCTTCAGGTTTTCGGCGCACCCCAAAACTTCCGGCTCGATGGATTGCCGCGTCTGCAGACTGAGGATCATGAGCGAAAAGGGAAAGACGGCGCTTGCCCAGGCGACAAAATTGAGCAAAGGCACGCCGAGCAGGCGGAGCGTCAAAAGGTGGTTCCATTGCCAGAATCCGGCCGCTGTTGCCAGGGGATCGAGCTGGAAATCCATGCAGAGTGCGCAGGCTGTAGCCACGAGAGCCGAGCCGATGGCCGAGCGGGCCAGCCATGGGATGCAGAGACGAAATTCCCACGTAAGGGACATCACCAGATAGAATACCGTGATCCAGCCGGCCATGGTGGCCAGCGGCGCCGGAAAGGGCCGGAGATACATCGAGTAGCCCACTTCGGTAAAATACCCGAGCAAAATGCCTCCATTTTCGAGAACGGCTCCGTATGCGGCGACCGGCCCGAAGAAAAGGGCCGCCAGTCTGCCGCTTCGCCGCCAGGCGTGCACTCCGATCAAAGCGGCATTGGCAAGGGCGCTGAACTCATAGCGGCAGAGCAACTCGTCGGTCGTCATTGGTTTGGGTTTGGCTGCGAAGTACATAGCGGCGAGGATGAACGAGGTCCCAAGAAGAATCGTCAGGTTGAAGGCCCGTTCGAGATGATCGACGTTCCGGAAACGAGCCAGGCAGAGGGCAGCAGTAACCGCCAGGGGAAAAACAAATGTCCAATAGAGATCATCCCGTGGCGGCGACAGATTGAGGCGTACCGCCGATGATACAGACACCGCCAGAAACAGAAAATTGATGAGTGGCAGGTCCTTCCAGCAAAGGCGCCAGATCCGATTCATGGTGCGATTCATCCTCTCCATCCCCTCCCGGGTTCGAAGATTGCGGAACAGAGAACCGTCGTGCCTTTTCTACCGCAAAAGGATCAGGTATTCATACTGGAACAGATCCCCGAGGAAATGTATCAGGATCTCGTCTCGGTCATCGGCTTCCTCCTGATTTGTCAAAAGGGCCAGCAGGGAGTCGGAATAGCTGACGTCCAGAAAGTCGGCGAAAGGGCCGCGAAGGATCCGGTAATGATAGGATTCCGCCACTTTCTGGAGGTGAGACATTTTGATCGTGTATTCATCGTGTCCTTTGAGGGCGATCCGCTGCGGGCTGTCTGATGCTTCGACACGGATGAAGCGGGCGAAATGCTCCGGGATGGAGGCCTCGCAGCTGTGCTCCCCGAGAAAAATAGCTGGAACTCCGGCTCTGCACAGTTTTTCCACGGCCTCGATGGCGCCGAGATTGAAGTGAAACGTCACGGTTTGGGGAGTCCCAAGGGAGTAGGAATCAAAGAGCCGTCGAATCCGCTTCAGGGCGTTGTCCAGCGCCTGAGGGGAAAGATCGTGTTGGAGAATGTCTCGGGGCACATCCACCGCGGTCGGAAAATCTCCCAGGATTTCATTCATCAGGACCAATTCAACGCCCTTGAGGAGAGCATCGTCGGTCTCCAGGAAATCGCCCAGCCGGTAGATCACATCAAAATCCTTCAGCGTGTCCCTCTGCTTCTGCAGCAGCACGGGAGAGATGTCCAGCATGAGGGGCTTAAGATCCGGCTTGCAGTCAAGAAAATCCCGCATGAGATAGCCGTAGCCCCCTCCAATCTCAAGAACAGAAACGAAATCCGGATTTGGAAGCACCGACTGGAGATACGTATAAAGATGCCGCCCATAGGAAGAGGGGGCTTTGAGAATCGTTCTGCAGGGGCTGTTCTCAGGATGAAGGGCATTGCTCACCGTGAGTTCCCAGCCGAGGGTTTCAAGCTTCCCACGGTGATACTCTGCCGTTGTATTGATCGTATAGGGCATCTTATTCTCCTGTTTGTCTTTCAGAAATCAAGGTGTGAAAAAAAAGCGACACGCTATCCTTGTGATCGATCAGGAGGAGTTTGATGTTTCTTTCCTCCCCGAAAAGGATATTGCCGATTTCAAGACTGGGTACGTCCAGCAGGCAAACCAGCAGCCGCGATCGGTGATCTTTGGCCAGCCACTCAACACTCCGGTAAAACCGCTCCGTTCCGTCATTGGAAACGAGGATCAATCGGGAAATACGCTCTCCCACGGCAAGGCCCTGCTCCCGCACCATTTTCAGCAGGCCTTTCCGTTCCCTGGCAAGCTTTTCCCCGGCGGCTTGAAGGCCGATGCGAAGATGACCGCGCTTTTCCGCCGCTTTCAGCGCCTGGGCCAGAAGGGAATTGACGGCAAGCACCGGAACGGCGAGTTCGCCTTCCGACCGGAGCTTCCGGGTCTGCGCCTGAAGTGCCGCCTGGATAGCCGTTCCGTTCTGGCTGGACTGCAGTTCTCTGGTAAGGATATGTTTTTCAGGGACCATTGAGATTACAGGACAATCCTGACGGCAGGGTGCTTCATCAGCGATTCATAAATGGACAGGCGCTGGTCGTCGCTCTGAAGGGTTATTTCCAGGGAGAAGCTGTGGTACTTTCCTTTTGAACTACTTCTGGAATAGCGTATCTCGCAGGGACGCTGCTGCATGACTTCCTCAATGGCCAGGACGATCTGTTCACGATCCCTTCCGATGACCTTGTAGATCCAACGGCAGGGATACTCGACGTTCGGCTTGGAGTAAATGGGGTGTACGAAGATTCTCTCATTCATGGATCATCTATGTCCTTTAAAATTCCTCCTATCGTAATGCGGCTTTCTCAGTGAAAAAAACCCTGAAGGTCAGGCCTGTAAAACAAGTTCGATCAGGTGCGGACCCGGCTCTTCAAGGGCGCGGGAGAAGCCGTCGGCAAGCTCTTCCACGGTAAAGGCCGACATGGAAGGGACGCCGAATCCCTGCCCGAGGCGGACCCAGTCGATCTCGGGATGATCGAGATTCACCAGGCAATCCGAAACCGGGCCGGTAGGAGAAAAGCCGGCCCGCTTCATTTCCGCCCGGATGATGTTGTAGCTCCGGTTGGAGCAGATCAGCGTTGTGACATTGAGATTTTCCCTTGCCTGGTTCCAGAGGGACTGAAGGGTATACAGGGCGCTGCCGTCTGCCTGAAAATCGATGACGGGGCGCTCCGGGCAGGCAATGGCGGCTCCGGTGGCGCTGGGGATTCCCTGGCCGATGGCACCGCCGGTCAGGGTGAGAAGGGTGAAAGGCGCCACACCTGCGGACATGGCATAGTAAACGAACCCGGAGGTCAGAGATTCATCGACGACAATGGCGTTTTCCGGTTGCAGGGCGGCCAGGGCCTGGCAGACCGTTTCTGCCGTCAGGCGCCCTCCTGGAAGGGGCGGACGGCTGTAAGAAGCGATGAGCGGAGAATCCGGAACCGGATAAGGCTGGGCATTCAGGGCATCTGCAAGGCATTCGAGCGCTTCGACTTCATCCTGGTTCCCGGTGCCGATGTGAACCCGCCTCTGGCCGGGAGAAAGCAGGCAGCCGGGCATGTCCTGGTAGCCGAAAAAGGCCACGGGTTCCCTGGCTCCCGCAAAGACCAGGGCGTCATAGCCGGACAGCAGCTCCGAGGCCGCTTCCGGGAAATAGGGAATCTTTTTAACGACAGGGTAACCGGCCCCCCGTTCCATCCTGGGCGGAAACACATCGGTGAGGAGGTCACAGCCGGCAGAGTCGGCAACGCGGACGGCAGCTTGAAGCCCCGCTTTTTGAAGCGCCCTACCCCCCAGAAAAAGGGCCGTACGGAACGACGAGAGCAGAAGCTGAGCCGCCTCGTCAATGGATGTCTTTTCGACGGGATCGAAGCTGAAGCCGGCGGTGGCAATCTGTGGAGACATGACCTCAGTCCACGAACAATCACTGGGAAGGATCAGAGTGGCGATCCGACCGGAGAGGGCCGCAGAAATGCCTGCAGCCGCATCGGAAGAGATCCTGAAGACGGAGTCGCAGGTTCTCGTCCATCCGGAGACGGTGCCCACCAGGCTCTCCAGGTCCATGTTGAGGAGCGGATCCGAGGGACGGTGCCAGGTCGCATGGTCCCCGATCACATTGAATATGGGCGTTCCCGCGCGGCGGGCGTTGTGAAAATTGGCGACGGCGTTGGCGAATCCCGGCCCCAGGTGAAGCAGAGTCATGGCGGGCTTCCCCGTCATCCGGGCGTAACCGTCGGCAGCGCCGCTGCACCCGCCTTCAAAAAGGCAGAGCCTTGGACGGATCCCGGGGATCTTCTCCATGGCTTTGACAACATGAATTTCCGTCGTGCCCGCGTTGGCGAAACAGACGTCCACCCCTGCCCGGACCGCGGTCTGAACAAGGACCTCAGCGCCATTCATGAATTTTCCTTCTGTATCCGGCTTCCTGATTTCCATCGTGACAAGGTCAGAACATCCTTTCCGGGGGTCTTCTCTCCGGTACGACAGGATGGTGTTCATCGGATTCGTTCCAGCTTCCGGAAACGTAAAGATTGCAGTAGCAGCTTCCGTATTCCGCGATGTCCTGTTCCCGGTAGGCGCAGGGGCAGATGATATCCGAATCCTTCTGACGGTCGTTTGCCGCCAGGCGGCAGGGGCAGGACATGTAGCCGTAGCGTTCCTTGTTGATCAGCAGACTGTCCAGCAGGTCGAAAACCCACCGCTCATCCTTGTTGAAAAAATATCCCTTCGGTTCATTGATCTTCTTCAATGTATCATAAAGAGTGCGGCTGTCCATCACAATCCAAGGGCCTCCCTTAACCGCTGTTCCTGAAATCCGACAATGATGTCGTCTCCAATGAGAATGGTCGGGAAAGACAGGGCGGGGTTGTACTTGAACACTTCATTGAGGCGGTCTATCCGGTCATCCCCGGTCAGCAGGTCCATTTCAATGCAGTCGTAAGAGACGCCGCATTCATTGAGAAAATTCTTGGCGGCCTTGCAGTGGCTGCAGGTGCTGAGGGTGTAGATTCTGATTGGTAAGGCCATGTCTCTCTCCCTTTCAAAATGTGATGGGCCTGCGGCGGGTTTGAAATCCCTATCTATGGGTCCGGTTCAAACGTTAAGGCCTTCCATTGCCTGTGACATTCGCCGCAGGGCTTCCCCGAGGATGCTTCGGGGGCAGCCGAAGTTCAGCCGGACGAATCCAGGGGCTCCGAAGTATTTGCCACACGAAAGACCCACGCCGGCGTTCTCGAAAAATGAGGCGGGATTCTTCAACCCGGCGCTCCGGGTATCTATCCAGGCCAGATAGGTGGCCTCCACGGAAGACATGGACAGGCCTGGAAGGCGGGAAATCGTCTCCTCCACCAGGGAGCTGTTTGTCCGGAGGTACTTCAGCAGAGCGGCGTGCCACACCGAACTGTCCCGGTAAGCGGCCAGAGCCGCGGCATATCCGAAAAGATTGACGGGTGGAACGATGCCGGCCATGGCCCGGCGAAAGCGCTTCCTCAACAGAGGATCGGAAATCACCGCAAATGAGCAGCCCAGGCCGGGGATATTGAAGGTCTTGCTCGGCGCCATCAGGGTGATGGTCCGCTCCGCAATTTCCGTGCTCAGAGCGGCAATCGGCACATGACGTATGCTCGAATCCAGCAAAAGGCCGCAGTGAATCTCATCGGAGCAGATGATCCGGTCGTTCCCTGCAAACCGCTCCGCCAGCTCAAAGAGTTCCGCCGGTTCAAAAGCCCTCCCGCAGGGATTGTGAGGGTTGCAGAGCAGAAAAAGCGACGTTCTGGGAGTCAGCCTGTCCCGGAGGGCATCGAGATCCATGATCCAGCGGCTTCCATCCGAGATCATGGGGATCGTCCCGAGCCGGCGGTTTGCATGGCCCGGGGCCGTAAGGAAGGGGGGGTAAACGGGAACGGCCGTGAGAATCTCATCACCCTCTTGACCGGCGGCCCGGCATGCGATGTTGAGTCCCGAGACAAGGCCCGGCAGCCAGACGATCCAGTCCGGCTCGACCGACCAGGAGTAAAGATCCAAAAGCATGGTGCAGACCACTTCAAGGAGTTCACGGGGAGGGTCGGTATAGCCGAACACGCCGTGGTCAACACGCTGGTGAAGGGCTTTTATGACGGGTTCGGGAGAGCGGAAATCCATGTCGGCAACCCAGAGGGGGAGAATATCCCGTCCCTCGTATCTGTCCCATTTTTCCGAGGAGGTCCCCCGGCGGTCGATCGGGATATCGAAATCCGGAATCAGGGTGGAGGGCTCGGCGTCGATCATGGTTGAGCAGTCCCCGGCTTGGTGTATTCAGCTTCCACGGTTATGGAAATCCCGCCGCGCACTCCGAAATGTGCCGTGACTTTACACCATCGGGGCGAAAGCACGGCAATCAGATCCTCCAGGATGACATTGGTGACGTGCTCGTGAAAAATGCCTTCATTGCGGTACGACCAGAGATAGAGCTTCAGGGATTTTGATTCCAGAATGGAGGCATCGGGGATATACCGGATCTGGAGGTGGGCAAAGTCCGGCTGGCCCGTCATGGGGCAGACGCAGGTAAATTCGTCCGTTTCCATGGTAACGACATAGTCCCGATCTGGATGGCGGTTGGGGAAGGTTTCAAGGCTTTTGGACGGTTTTGCCTCCCGGCCGAGGAGAGTCAGACGGCTGAGGTCTTCCTGTTGCGTCGAATTCTGCACCTTAATGAGTTCTCCTGTGGAAATTTCCTGTAAAAAAGTTAATCTAACCAATTTTTTTCTTTCCTTCAACTGGTTTCCTTTCAAATTATCTGTCGGCCGTCTGCGATTGGAAAACACAAAACCGCATTTGGCCGACGATCACGGATAAAAAGAACGGGGAGCACATCGGCAAGAAAAGGGGCCATGCACACGCGAAGATGCGGCTGAAAAGGGAGGAAAGGCCGTGATTGTGTGCATAAAGGGATAAATCCGTCCCGAAGGTGCACGACGCAGCAGGCGTTCAACCGGGAATTCCCATAAGGTTCGATGCGATGAAGAAGTAGATGATCAGACCCACCACGTCCGCCACGGACGTGACCAGGGGGCTGCTGGCCACGGCGGGGTCCATGCCCAGCCTATAGAGGATGAAGGGGAGACCCGCGCCGATGATATTCGTCACCACGACGATGGAAGCCATAGCCAGGAAGAGGACCAGGGCCATCTGGACACCGCCCCGGTAGAACCCGAGCATCCAGCTGAGCAGCCCCAGGGCGAGCCCCAGGATGAGGCCCACCACGAGTTCCCTGCCAACGGCCCAGGTGTACTGGGCCGGCTTGACTTCGCCCGTGGCCATGGCCCGGACCATGAGCGTGGCGGACTGGGATCCGGCATTGCCCCCGGTGGCAATGAGCAGGGGAATGAAAAAGGTCAGGGCGATGGAGGACGTGAGCAGGTCTTCGTGGTAGGCGATCACACCACCGGAGGCCATGTTCACCAGCACCAGGGCGGCCAGCCACCCGACCCTCCTGCTGAACAGGGTCCACAAGCCGGAGTCCCGGTAGCTGATCTTCAGGGGGCTGACAGCGGCCGACAGCTGGATGTCCTCGGTGGCCTCCTTCTGGGCGACGTCGAGGACGTCGTCCACGGTGACGATGCCCAGGAGCACCCCACCGGAATCCACCACGGGCAGGGTGACGAGGTCGTAGTGCTGAATCAGCCTGACCGCCTCCTGGCGGTCCTCGGAAGCGGTGATGCTGACGAAGGAACGGTCCATGATCCGCTCGACCGTGTCATCGGGGCCGGCAAGGATGAAGCGCCTCAAGCTCAGTGTGTCCAGGAGCCTCCACCGTGCGTCCACCACATGAATGACATGGATGGTCTCGCTGTCCCGGCCCCTCTCCCGGATGTGATCCAGGGCCTGCGCCACCGTCCACTCAGGCCGGACCGCAACGTAATAAGGGGTCATGAGTCTGCCTACGCTTTTCTCCGGGTACCCGAGGAGATGCAGGGCGTCTTTGCGATCGACCGGGTCCAGGAGGTTCAGGAGGCGCTGGGTGGCCATGCCCGGCATTTCCTCGAGAAACTCGGCCAGATCGTCGGGATAGAGGTCGGCCAGAAGCTCCCGCGCTTCCTCATCAGAGAGGTCCTTGAGCAGCTCATCCTTTTTGAACGGTTCCAGGTACGAGAAGGCATCGGAAGCCAGCGACCTGGGCAGCAGGCGGAAGAGCAGGACGCGTTCCTGCTTGCCCAGCGCAAGGAGGACATCCGCGACATCAGGCGGGGGGACGTCGCGGAGCAACACCCTCACGCCGGCCCAGTCCTTCCGGCCGAGCAGTGCCAGGATTTCAGTCATCACTTTGCTATTGTCACTCATGCACGCCCTCCCGGAAAAGACGGGGGTTTCGCATGATGAATCGCCGTATCCAGAGCTCGATGAAGGACTGCCGCTCGCGGACCATGTACCACCAGCCGAGCAGGCTGACGGCCAGTGCCCCCAGGGCATCCACGATGAGATCCCACATGGTGTCCGTCAGGCCCGACGGGTCGCCCGCCATGGGCTTCTGCATGTTCATGCCGAAGACTCGGTCCATGGCAAACTCGAAGATCTCCCAGAGCGCACCCATGGCCACGGCGAAGGTGAATGCGAAGAACGCCACGAACCGCGGGAGCATGTGGACGTCGATGCGGTCAGCCTCGTTGAGCACGTATATGAGGAGGAAGCCCAGGATGCCCAGGAGCAGGCCCGATGTGGTGTGCAGAGTGATATCCCACCACCAGAACCGCTCGTAGAAGTTCCTGACCTCCCCCAGGAAAAGGGCGGCGAACATGAACACGATGGCCAGCAGCTGGAACTCGGGGGATATGTTTACCGGGAGGCTTTTCCTGAAAACAACGGGTGCCGCAGTGATCGCCATGATGAGACTCACGGTGAAGGCCGTCATCCACTGGCCCTCGAAAAGCAGCACAACGAGCTCGATGGCCATGACCACCTGGAGAGCAATGACCACCCAGCGGTGGACGCGATCGGCTATGCTTGTTGGAAGATCCTGATATATCATTTGTAGCCACCCTTCTTTCCCAGGTTGTGGACCGCCTCGACGCCCAGCAGGAAGATGCAGGAGACGATGACGAACCACAGGAGGCAATGTCGAATCTGTGAGCAATCCGTTAACGTTGACGAACAGGTAGATCTTCATGAGAGTGCAGCAGGTAGAAAGGAGCTTCCCTTCCACGAAGAGCAGAGCCGTCAGCTGGGCGTCGAGGAGAGCGCGGCACACCCTGCCAGGGCAAGGAGCATGATCCTCCTGCAGGTGATGATCCGGCCCAGCTCGCGCGGGATTTTACGGGTGGCGTCCGGAAAGAACGCCCTCCGCCGGGCGATTCCGTCCGGAGCCGTTCGTCCCGGGTTTGGTGGTCTGAGCCTTCCGTTCCCATATTCGAGGCCCGCCTGGAGTTCCGCCATCCGGCATGATATCTGCGGATGGCGGGAGGACGTTCCGGAAATCGAAGATGAAGTATCGTAAATACTTGTACTATCGATGCGGGAATATAGGGAATTCATCAAGGTGTGTCAATGAAAATAAGGTGCCATGCCGTGGGGATGGCGGCATACGAACCGGATCATTTCCGCCATCCTTGATATTACACTTGAACCAGGTGGAGATGAATCCTGCTGATGAATTTATTTTCTTTTGCCGATGGTCCCTTCAACCTTATTTAAATCGTTCGGGTCAACGTCTACCAAAGAATTGAGCACGAGCCATTGGTTTCTCGATTAACGGGTTACGGATATCTGGCAGGTTTAGCAAAAGTATCCCGTGATTCCGACCATTTCTTAAGTAAAAAACCCTATGGAAGATAAAATGTTGCGAGCTTGGTGTAAGCGTTAAGTGCAAAAAATAACGGGATATCCCCGATTGTCAAGGGACGATTTATGTTTTATTGTTCCAGGAAGCAACTTTAGTGGTTCTGCAAAGGGATAAGCAAACTCAGGACGTGAATAACGGTCATTCATCTCACACCTTTCATGTTATTGCCTCGATATGCGGGATTTTGGATCTGAGTACGTGGAAAGGGGGTGAAGAACAACTGAAACAGGGGGAAAACCCGATTCCATAGAGAGTGACCATCCGGAATCTACTCATCAGAGAAGATATCTGAAACGCCCTCTCCCCCTCATTTCCGACGACAGCGTACCATAGGTCCAAAACATAGCCAACAGCGTCCAAGCGGAGCATCCCTGGCTGAACTGGCGTTTGATTCTGGTTGGTCAGCTTTGAGTAAAAACATGTAAGCTGAGTCATTAGACCAGGCATGACGCTCAATAAAGGACGAGGAAGCCGAAAAGATACTTTTCCTTAATTCTGAAATGCATTCATGAAAGGAGTAAACCCCATGAAACGGTTTGGTTTGGTCTTGGTTCTATTTGCTTTTTTTGTGGCACCTGCTTATGGTTCAGTCGTAGGTGAGACGTTACAAATTGAATGGTGGTATCCGTCAGCTGGAAGTGTCTATTCGTCTTGGACGGGCACGGTTGTCGATCCCGGAAGCGAGTGGTATGCAGGTTCCGGAGTTGGAAGTATCGATGTCAAGGCTGGCGAAATAACGATAGAGAACGTGACCATGGGATGGAGTGGCGGTTCCGGGTGGAATGGATTTGTCTTCAAAAACCTTACGGGTGCCACGCTCTTCACATCTCTGAACCTTGTCTCAATCGGAGGATACCCGCCGCCCGTTGATCCGATACTGTCCTTCACGGCGGACACTCTCTACATAAACTTCAACGCCAGCGGGGTCGATAATGTGGGATCTGGTACTGGTCAGCTTTACACGTTTGCCTATACCTCCAGTGCCGTACCGCTTCCCCCGGCCGTTCTTCTTTTTGCACCGGGTCTCGTTGCTCTTGGCGCAATGAGAAAGAGGTATTTGAAATAGAGAGGGATTTGAAAGAAAAAACCTGAAAGGCACTCAAGCGGGGCAGGGCTTGCAGCTCGGCCCCGCTTTATTCTGAGTAAAAGTAGATCGTCTCATCCAGAATTGCAGAGACCTGTTCTCTCCCCATCTCATTATCGAGCATGAATTTTATCTCCATTAGATGTATCCGGCTTTTGCAGAATGGGAACTTTCGATTCTGGAATATAAGGATATTGAGTTTCTAAATTCATAAAAACTGAAAAGATCGTTGGAGTATCTCCGGAATGTGCATCGCATGACTGTGTCCGAAAGGATGGCAACCGACTTTTTCATCGAATTCGGCCTTTTCACCGACTTCCCCATTACCGTTGGCGGACATTTGCAAGCCCGGGTGAGAGCCATTACAATACGTTCCCCCAGTTGATGATCCCGGGGATGATCCAACGCATGCTTATGTCGGATAACGAGCGCATTGGGAACATTTAGGCCGGCTTATTCGTTTTGGCCAGCTGGAAAGGGAAGGCCCCCGGTCCTTTACCCCGAGAATCCCTTGGCGATTATGCCGCTGAAGTAGCTAATATGATGGAGAAATCATTGACAACAGGTCTGTTCTGTGCGATAGGTATCGCTGCGACAGAGAGTGTGAGGGGCGGAATTTGAAACCAGGATATTCCTTAAGGCCATTCTCGAGTGAAGAATCGTGGGCTCCGTGAGAGATTCACTTCGTTCGGGTACGTGCCTGATTGGCAGACTGGTCGTTCACCTGCATTACCAGGGAACGGGAATCGGCACTACGCTTATGAAGAGCCTGGAGAAGGCGTTTTCTGAAGCGGATCGGTTGAGCTCTTTACCGGCAACAAGAGCATGAACAATATCCGCCTTTACGAAAGGCTCGGGTATGAAGCGTATCGCGAAGAGGATCTGTCGTTGGATGTCCGCCTTGTCTTCATGGAGAAACGACGATGAGAAGACGCCGGCCGGGTGCTGAAGGCGATCATGCCCTCCTCCGGCACTCCGGGTTCGTTTCGTGTCAAGCGGGGATGCTCCATCAATAACCATTAACAAGAGAGAATGCCATGCAGCAGACACTCCTCATTACGGGTCTCACCTGTTTGATCGCTGCCATTGTGGGAGGAGGCCTCAAAGCTTTTGGAATTGAAATTCCGCTTCTGAGTTCGCGTGTCCGTCAGGTGGTTCTGGGACTGTTTGGACTGATCCTGATTGCGGTCGGGCTCTTTCCATTGTTTCCTCCAGGATCTGTCACCGTCTATGAAGACAATGTGCCGGATACAAACAGTCACGGGATACGCTTTCTGGAGTTAACGGCAAAAAGCGTCCACAACCCGCCCAAGGTAAATGACCGAATCCGTGTTGAATTTACGATGCAGAATGCCGGCGACAAGCCTGTTGATCTACTGGGGATATGGGTTACGGCCTACGACCCATCTGGAAAGCAGAAAGATTTTGCCTACCTGAAAATCAACAGGACCATGATGCCCCTGGAAAAAATTACAACCTCAGGAGAAAGGACGCTTGATACGGCTGGGACATGGGAATTGGGTCCCCACTATGCATTGGGGGAAAGATGGGACGGTGAACGCTATCCAGGTCACTGGAAGCGCTTCCATCTGGCGGTGATGCCGTGAAGATCCTGACGATGACACCCGCGGCAGCGCCCCAAAGAATGCCGCAGTCGACCTAGCGGGCTTGCGCGTCTCATTTTGAGCTTATTGTGCGGCTTGAGACCGGCTCCGCTGAAGCGGCCTTATTACGTCTCACCCCGGGCGGTTCACATTCCCCGTTATGCAAAAAAGAGAAAAGAACAGATCCTCCATTCGTATGACAGAATCCGGAAACACACCGAAGGACTGCGTGAAAAGAGACCGCGATGCGTCTCGCCGATATACCAACTCTTGGATGTGTCCGATCTGAGCGAAGGGTTTCATGTCCGGATGCCGGGGAATCTTAAGTACCCGACGTTAAGAATGCGGAAACGGCATAGGCTGTACAAGGGGAAAGAGATGGTGTTATGACCTGCTGACAACACCATGCCGTCGGGGCAGAAAACGGGGACGGGATTTTTCAGGACGGACGATATTGTAAGGACATGACGCATCGAGCCGACCCGGGTGGACAAGCCGCCCTCAGGGCTCGGCAGATGTACGGCAAGGAGAGTAACTCCATGACAAAAGCCTATGTACACGGGTACGATCTGCAGGAAAACATCCGTTTACAGGATCAGGCCGACACCCTGATCGATCTGCTGCATTCCGACACGGCATACCCAGCGGGAAGCCTCGTCCTGGAAGCCGGCTGCGGAGTCGGTGCACAAACGCTGACGCTGGCGCGGAACAGCCCTGGAGCTTCGATCGTATCCATGGACATCTCTGCAGATTCGATCCTGCAGGCTGAAGAGAAGATCCGCGCGGCAGGGCTGGCCAATGTCCGGTTCCAGCAGGGGGACCTCTACCATTTGCCCTTTGCTGCAGCATCCTTTGATCACGTCTTTGTCTGCTTTGTTCTGGAACATCTGAGCGATCCGGGCCTTGCCCTGCAAAGGCTGAAGGCGTGTCTGCGGCCAGGAGGAACAATGACGGTGATTGAAGGCGACCATGGTTCCGCATTTTTTTATCCTGACAGCAATGAAGCCCATGCCGCGATTTCCTGCCAGGTCGAACTGCAGTCCCGCGCCGGCGGAAACGCGCGAATCGGAAGGTCCCTCTATCCGTTGCTGGTCACTGCCGGGTTCAAAGAAGTTCGGGTCTCACCCAGAATGGTCTATGCCGACTCCAGCAGGCCGGAAATCGTCGACGGATTTACGAAAAAAACATTCACGGCCATGATCGAGGGGGTGCGTCAGTCGGCCATCGAGGAAGGCATCATAGACCCCGCCACCTTCGACAGGGGAATCCAGGCTTTATATCGGACAACCGGGCTGGACGGTACCTTTTGCTACACATTCTTCAAGGCCATGGGGAAGGCATGAATGCCGGGCATGCCTCCTGCTTCACGGTAGATCCCTATGGAAATTGGATACGGCATGTCAATCCCTGGACCGAGCGGACCGGAATCATGGCCTGCCTGCCGTTATGAACACTGTCCATTGCCCGGCGCGGAAAATCAGCGCGGCTGAAACGCGTCGTCGGCCATCACTGGAGAGAAAATGCGGGCGCACTATTTTCAGCATGTCCCTTTTGAAGGGCTTGGAAGTATCGAACCCTGGCTGGGTTCCAAGGGGTACGATCTGACCGGAACACGGTTTTTTGAAGCAGCAGATTTACCGGATCGCAAAGAAATCGATTTGCTTGTGATCATGGGCGGCCCTATGAGTGTGAATGATGAAGGAAGATTCCCATGGCTGTCTCTGGAAAAGAACTTTGTCCGTGAAATGATCGAGTCTGGGAAACCTGTCCTGGGAATATGCCTTGGCGCTCAGCTCATTGCAAACGCCATGGGGGCGCAGGTCACTGCCAACCCAGAAAAGGAAATCGGCTGGTTTCCTATCCATGCCGTTACCCCAGTCGATGACGACGCCTTCCGTTTTCCGCCTTCGGAAACCGTTTTTCACTGGCACGGGGAAACCTTTGATTTGCCTGCGCGTGCGATACGCCTCGCCAGGAGTGAAGGGTGCGGGAACCAGGCCTTTCAACTCGGTAAGCAGGTGATCGGCCTGCAGTTCCACCTCGAAACAACCCCGAATTTGGCGCAAGATCTTGTCTTCCATTGTCGCGAAGAGATCGTTCCATCACGATATGTTCAAACGGCGGAAGAAATCCTGTCAGTAAGCCCGAGCCGTTATCAATCGGTCAATGATCTGATGAGCGGCGTCCTGTCCTATCTTGTACGATAGCGACATCGACGGGTGCCCCGCGTTGGAGCGACTCATGAGCGATGAGACGAACGCCGAGAGCTTCCGGCTGGCACCGATGTCCGCAATGATTCGGACCGTTACGCTTCTTCTTCTGGCGCTGCCGGCTGTACTGCTTGCCGCGCCGCTCTTCGGGGAAAGGGTGCCTGCCGAACCCGCCCTGGTCATCATCGCCGTATACGCTTGGATCTGGCTTCGGTTCCGGCCGAGCCGGTTTGTCGTCCATCGCAGTGGAATCGAGGTGTGCTGGCCCCTCAAACGCAGAGGGATTCCGCGAAGGGACATCTCGAATGTGCGGCTGATCGACGGGGAGGAACTGAAGACGGAAACCGGCTGGTGCGTGCGGGTCGGATCAGGCGGACTCTGGGGAGGATTCGGTTGGCTGTGGACGAGGCGCCGGGGTGTCGTTCAGATGTATGTCTCGCGCACCGATGGTTACGTGTGGATCGAGCGTTCCGGCAAGCGTCCGTGGTTGATCACACCGGAGCAGCCGGAAGCATTTGTTCGTGCGTTGACGCGTTAGTGCACGTCGGAATTCGTTGCGGAGAGATCCTGTGCGCCGGGCCAACCTGTGGGCCTGTACCGTCGCCATGATGGGGATATCTGAGCCTGCCGGGGATTTGAACCGCAATGTTCAGTCGACCATCCGGGATTCGAAAACACGATACTGGCGTTTGGTCCAGAAAAGGATAAAAAGAAAGGCCAGGGCATTGGCGAGGGGCTGGGTCATCCACACGCCGGTGATGCCGAAAAGGTGAGGCAGGCCGAACAGAAGGGGAAACAGGACCAGGGTGTCGCGGGCAACCAGGAGAAGCATGGCCGTGATTCCACGCCCGAGGCCGATGAACATGTTGATCCACATCAGGCTGGGGGCGGCGGTCAAAAGCATTAAAAAGTTGATGCGAAGGGCCGTTTCCGTCAGGGCCTGCAACTGCGGGTCGGGAGAGAAAAACGTTGCAATCGAATGTGCGAAGACTTCTACAGCCAGGCAACTCAGCACGGCGATGCCGACGGAGATTCTGACGGCGACCTTGACGGTCTCCAAAAGCCTGGAATAGAGGCTGGCCCCTTCACTGAAGCCCACCAGCGGCATCAGACCCTGCCCGAAGCCGTAGAGCATCATCATGATCAGACCATTTGTCCGGAAGATAATGCCGAGAGTGGCGACGGCCAGGTCGCTGTACCCGGCGAGGATGGAATTGTGCAGCAGCATGCCCAGGCTGACCACCAGATTGATGACGATAGAGGGAAATCCTGTCGAATAAATGGAGTAAATGATGGGGAGATTCGGGCGTAGATGTTTCCATTTCAGCCGATACTTTGAGCTTTTCTGCTGGAGGTAATAAAAGGACAGCAGAGCGCCCGAGATCTGGGAGATCACCGTGGCCAGGGCGGCCCCCTGTATTTCCAGGCGGGGGAAAGGCCCCAGCCCGAAGATGAGCAGGGGTTCAAGGATGGCGCTGACCGCGGCAATAAAAAAAACGGAAAGCATCGAGGCATTGGGCCTGCCTTCCGCCCGGAGGAGATTGTTGATCATCATGATCAGAAAAAGAAAAGGGACGCCAGGCATGACCGTGACGAGATAGAGGCGTGAAAGGGGGAGGATTTCGTCCGTGGCGCCGAAGAGTTTCAGAATCGGAGCCGGAGCGGCTAGAATCACCCCGGCAAGCAGAACGCCCAGAGCGGCTGAAAGAAAAAAGACCTGCCCCGCCGTCTGGCGGGCCTTGAGAAATTCCTCCGCTCCGAACATCCGGGCGGCGTAGGAACCGGCGCCTATCCCCGTTCCTACTCCGATGCCGCCAAAAACCAGCAGGATGGGAAAGCAGATGGTTAAAGCCGCCATGGCTTTAGAGCTTAAACGGGCCAGCCAGAAGGCTTCAATGAGGTTGAAAAACGCCATGATGAGCATGGCGGCAATGGACGGTCCGCTCATTCTGAGCAGCAGAGGCACAATGGGACCTTTTCCCAGATCAAGGATCTTGTCATTCATGGCGCTTTGATTTATAGGCAGAATCTGTTCAAGACAAAGGAAGCAAGGGGAGGAATCGCACGACGGGACATTCGGCCGTAATTTCTTTCTTCTCTTGCCCGGAGAAAGGTACCTGCTAACATTGAATACTCCAAAAGATCAAGATCATTTATTGACATGAGCAAAAATCTCATCGTCATCTTGGGCCCTACGGCATCGGGAAAAACAGGGCTGGCGGTCCGCCTCGCCCTTGACCTGAATACGGAAATCATTTCCGCGGATTCACGGCAGGTCTATCGGGGAATGGATATCGGAACGGGCAAGGATCTTGGGGATTACCGGATCGACGGAAGAAACATCCCCTGCCACCTGATCGATATCGTGGATCCTGATTACGATTTCAGCATGTTTGAGTATCAGGCCCGCTTTTACCGTTGTTTTGCGGAGATCTCGTCCCGGGGGATGATCCCCATCCTCGTGGGCGGTACCGGATTATACCTCTCCGCCGTTCTCGAAGACTATCGAATGGATGCCGTTCCGGAAAACATCGAGTTGAGGGAATCCCTGAAGGAGAAATCGATCGAGGAACTTCGGCAGCGACTGCTGGCGCTCAATCCGACCTTGCACAATACAACGGATCTGCTCGATCGCTCCCGCATTCTTCGCGCCCTTGAAATCGCTGAATTCCCGCGGAACAGGGAGGCAGGCTCCACAGGGGAACGACCAGCCATCGATCCCCTGGTGATCGGTATCCACTGGGATCGGGAGTCGCTCCGCAGACGGATCACCCTCCGGCTGAATGAGCGGCTGGCCATGGGTCTGATCGATGAGGTGAAAGAGCTCAACCGGTCCGGGATCTCCTGGGAGAGGCTTCATTCCCTGGGCCTCGAATACCGGTATGTCGCGCTTTATCTTCAGAGGAAAATGTCCTGTACAGAAATGGTGCGAACCCTTACGAACCGCATTTTCCAGTTCTCAAAAAGACAGGGCACATGGTTTCGCCGAATGGAACGGCACGGCATCAAAATTTTCTGGGTTGAGGGAAGCGATTACGAATCCTTGGAAAAACTGACCCGCGGGATTCTGACCGCATGACTCAGCCCGGCTTCGTTTTCGACTACCTGACAAAGTGTCGCTACGAGTCCTCACACACCTTGAGCCCCGGTGAAGATTGTCTTCAGGGCATTCTGCAGGCCGTGGTCATTCCCGTTTTGGCTGAAAGGGGCCATCTTTTTTCGACACTGGCCAGCCTGGCCGGCAACGCCCCCGACAAGCTGGAGCGGACGCTGGTCATCTGCGTCGTCAACAACCGCCCCTGTCCCTACACAAGCGCGGAGGCGATTGAAAACAATCAACGGACCCTGGAGATTCTTCGGGAACTGGGAAGAGGGCGACTTCCCCCTTTCGAAGAGGGCGGAGGCTTCCTCATCGAAGACTGCCGGCGGATTCTCCAGGGAAGGCTGCGCCTGGCCTATGTGGATGCCTCTTCACCGGGAAGGGAGCTGCCCCTGAAACAGGGTGGGGTCGGTCTTGCGAGAAAGATCGGTCTCGATGCGGCGCTTTGCGTCATGGATTTTACCGGTTCCGATCCTGGTCTGCTCCTGTGCCTCGATGCGGATTCCCCCGTGGATCGAAATTATCTGTCCGCCGTACGCCGCTTTTATGAAGGCCGGAAACCGGGAGCTGCCGTCGTGCCCTATGCCCATCCCCTTCCCGCAAACCCGAAGCTGCTTGCCGCCATTGTCCGGTATGAGCTCTACCTCCGCTATTATGTCCTCGGGCTGAAATTTGCAGGATCCCCTTACGCCTTCCACACCATCGGTTCCACCATGAGCTGCAGCGTCCGCAGCTATGCTGCCGTCCGGGGGATGAACCGCCGCGAGGCGGGGGAGGATTTCTATTTTCTGAACAAGCTGGCGAAGCATTCTCCCGTGGGAACCATTTCAGGCACACAGGTGTACCCGTCTCCCAGGGTTTCCCGGAGGGTTCCCTTCGGCACGGGACAGCGGATGAACAGTTCCCTGGAGGGAACGGACCGGGAGGACATCTTTTATGATCCCCGGGCCTTCCGGGTTCTGAAGTCCTGGCTGAAGGGGATGACAACATGCATCGGTAACGGTGGGGATTTTACCCTGCGGATGGCAGAGGAGATCTCACCCCTTCTTCCCTCTTTCCTGGAACGGAATCAGTTCCCCCATGTCTGGACGAAGATCTGCAGGACGCACAGGAGTCCGGAAAAACGTCTCGAGCATTTTTCGGAGTGGTTTGACGGGTTCAGAACCATGAAATTCCTCCACCACCTCTCGGACACCGCCTATCCAGCGTGTACGATGGGACGGGCTTTACCGCTGCTGCTGGAGTGGATGGAGCATCCTCTCGAGGAAGTCTGGCGGGCAAAACGAGACGGGAGCGATCCCGGGCTGGACGTGCAGATCGAAATGCTAAAGAATCTGAGGCATTATGAGTTTCAGGGCGAAAAATAATCTTCGGAAATTTATTCGAATCACCTCTTGACCTTTACAGGCACTTTCCCTATACTTCGCCCACTTAATTGAAAAATCTGTCTTATCAGCATTAATGCATGAACATTCAAAGGAGATCATATGTCATCACCAAAGGACAAGGGAGTACGAGCCATTTTTTCAACAGCAATACTTTGCCTGAGCTTTTTACTGGCCTTCGGATTGACGGCCTGCCAGAAACAGGGGGAAAAAGAGACCGCTCTTAACGAAACAACCGGAAAGTCCAACGCATCCGATCCATCGAAACCTGCGAAGGATACATCGGTCGCCCTTGGACCCGGTGGGGCCGTCATTGAGGTGGATGGGGCGAAAATGACCAAGGCGCAGCTGGATGCGGAAGTGAACAGCAAACTGTCGGAGATTCAGGACAAAATACCGGCTGAAAAGCTCGACCAGGTCAAAGCCAACATTCAGAAGGGACTTGTTGAGGATTTTGTTGTCAAAACCCTGCTGAACAATGAGGTAAACCGCCTGAAAATCACCGCGACGAACGAGGAAATCGATTCGGCGATTGAAAAACTGAAATCAACCCTCCCCGCCAATATGACCCTGGAAGACCTTATGAAGAAGAACCATCTGACCAGGGAAAAAATGCGGGAAGAGATTCAGCTTGGAATCCGCATCAACAAGCTCATTTCCCCGCAGATCAAGAATCTGCCCGTGCCAACGGAGAAGGAAATCTCCGATTTCTACAAGAACAACCAGAATCGCTTCAAGGTGCCTGAGGCCGTACACGCAAGACATATTCTGATCGCCAAGGCCCCCGGAGACAGTGCTGCGCTTCTTGCCCAGAAAAAGGCAAAAGCGGAAGGCCTGAGAAAGCAGATTTCGGCAGGAGCCGACTTTGCCGAGCTGGCCAGGAGTCATTCAGACTGCCCAAGCAAAAGCAAGGGGGGAGACCTGGGTAATGTCACCCGGGGACAGATGGTAAAGCCCTTTGAAGACGCGGTTTTCGCATTGAAAAAGAATCAGATCGGTCCGGTTGTGGAGACGGAATATGGATTCCATGTAGTGCAGGCCCTGGGTGTGCGGCCGCCAAAGACCATCGCCTTTGACGAAAAGACCAAGGCGATGATTTCGGCTTATCTTCAGCAGCAGAAACAGCAGGATGTTTTCAAGAACATGATCAGGAGCCTCAAGGAAAAAGCAAAGATCGTGTCCTATCTCTCCTGAGGCACGCAGACAGATAGACAGAGAAATGCAGGGGGCCTCTCATCTGTTCCTGGATGAGAGGCCCCTTTTCGTTTCGAGAACAATCCGCGGATCGCCCATGAGGTGATTTTAGCGCCTTCTCTCTACATCTGATCGGTGTCTACCCCCCGCAGCAGATTCTTAAGGGCTTCGGCGCGTTCAGTCGAAAGACTCCCTTTCTCCACACCCAACTCTACGGTTAGAACGCCCATCTCCTGGTAAATGCGTAGAAAGTGGGGCAGCTTGAGGTAAAAGGCGTCCAGATGCTTCTGGACCGTACCCGTATCGCCGCGGGCGATGGGACCGGTCAGAGCCGAGACGGTGCCCTGGCGCTCGATGTTCCTGATCGTTCCCAGGACCAGGGGCCAAAAGGCCTCGATGGATTGTTCACGGGTCAATCCGAAAGAGGCATAAATGGTTTCCACGGTGTGCAGCAGCGTCGTCAGATAGTTGGACGCCATGCAGGCGGCGGCATGATACAGGGGCTTGTCCGCCTCACGGACCAGGAAGGGCTTCCCTCCAAGATCCCTTACCAGTTTTTCGGCCCAGCCGACGAGCTCTTCCTGGGCCGTAACGCCGAACGCGCTGCCCGGCAGGTTCTCAATAGCTCCCCGGATATCTGCAAAAGACTGGATTGGATGAATGCTGGCGACCAGCGCGCCTGAACGGCGGGCCGACTCCAAGAGATCGAGCCCCCCGGCGCCGCTCATGTGCACAACCTTATTCCCCGGCAAAATGGCCCCGGAATCGCTCAGGGTCCGGCATGTTCCGGCAATTTCGTCATCAGGGGTCGTGATCAGGATGACATCGGCCTTTCGGGCTGCTTCTTCAGGGCTGGAACAAGGCTGAGCCGACGTGTAGGAGAGAATGTCCACCAGGGCGGAGGGATTCCGATCCGAAACGGCAGCAACGCCGTAACCGGCCTTCTGAAGGAGATAGGCCATGGCCGTACCGACCTTTCCTGCTCCGATAATCGCTATTTGCTCAATGGAACCGTTCATGAATTTGAAGGAATCAGAAAATGTTCGCCATAAAAAACCCCGGAAAAGGATCTGCAAGACCGATCGATGGGTTTTTGGCCATCCGAGTTTTCATGCATTCAACCCCTTTCGTCTCAGTCCATTCCGTTGTGGATCCAAACGAATGTATTTCTAACACAGGGTAGAAAAAAATCAACCGAAATGACGTTTCTGCAGGCAGTCAGGCAGAGGCGGATCATGCCTTGTCATTCCGCAGCAATTTGGATATAGTTCGAACCATCTGCAACAGGAAGGATTTAGACGAACATGAAAGCCGTAGAGCTGATGATTTTCGATTTTGACGGCACGCTGGTCAATTCCGGCACCGATCTGGTGAATGCGGTCAATTACACGCTGAAGAGACTTTCGCTGCCCGAACTTCCCGGCGGGAAAATCATCAGCTTTGTTGGGGATGGAGTTCATAAGCTTCTGGAGCGCTCTCTGGGGCGCTTTTTCCCGGAATACTTCGATGAGGCGATGAAAATCTTCGACCTTTACTACACGGAACACCTGCTGGACCATACGGCAACCTATCCGGGAGTGGAGGCTGTCCTCACTCACTTTTCCGACAAAAAAAAGGTCATCATGACCAACAAGCGGCATCATTTTACCGTGGAACTCACGGACGCCCTCCATCTGACCGAATATTTCGACGAGATCATCGGGGCGGACAGCAGGCCTTATTGTAAACCGGACAGGCGTCTCGTCGATCCTCTTCTCGATCTCTATGGTATCCCTCGGGAAAAAGCCGTCGTTGTCGGTGACGGGATCAATGATGTTCTTCTGGCCAAAAACGCCGGCCTGATCAGTTGCGCTTTCTTGAATGGCCTGGGAAACCGGGAGGAACTCCTGTCCCTGCAGCCCGATTTTGTCTGTGAAGGCCTGCTTGAGATGATTTCGTTCTTCTGTTGAGGAGGGGCAGAGGGCGATGCTGAACAAGATCCGGCACAGCGTGCAAAAGTTCGGAATGCTGCAGGGTGGTGAGCACGTGGTCGTCGCCGTTTCGGGAGGGCCGGATTCCGTTTCGCTTCTGCAGGTTCTTGCGCTTCTTGCACCAGAGTACGGCCTGACGTTGACTGCAGCCCATCTCAACCATGGACTGAGGGGGGCGGAATCGGATGCCGAAGAGAGGCTGGTCTGCCGGTTATGTGGGGAAAGGGGGATTTCCTGCGCCGTCAAAAGGGTAAACCTCACGGAGCTTCGACAAAGGGGGCGCCGGAGGCGCTCCCTGGAGGATCTTGGGAGGGAGGAGCGCTATTCCTTCTTTTCGGCGCTGGGGGAAAGGGTCGGCGCTTCCCGGATTGCCCTGGGGCATCATCGGGAGGATCAGGCAGAGACCGTCCTGATGAATCTAATCCGGGGCAGCGGCCTGGAGGGGTTGAAAGGCATCCTGCCCGTTAGGGACGGGATTTTTATCCGCCCGCTCATCGAAGTCAGCCGGGAAGAGATTCTGACGTTTCTCCTGACACAGGGTATTCCCTTTTCCGAGGACAGCTCCAACACCCGGGATGTCTTCCTTCGAAACAGGATCCGTCACCAGCTGATTCCCCTCTTGCAGGCGCACTACAATCCCCGGATCGTCGATGCCCTGAACCGGACAGCCTCGATCGTCCGCCGCGAGGATGACTGCCTGGAGACGACGGCTCGCCGGATTCTTGACACCTGGCAGATTCCCGATTCAATGGCGGGGGAGGGGGCAGCGCTCGATATTTCCCGGCTGACGGGGATACCCGAAGCGCTTCAGCACAGAGTGGTAAAAGGCCTGCTTGAACATTTGCTCTCCGGCTCGTTCCGGATAACCTCACGGCATATCGGGGCGGTCATCGATCTCTGCAGGGGGGAGAAGCCAGCCGGCGATGTCCACCTGCCTGGACAGGCCGTGGTGAGGAGGGAATACGGGCGGCTGATCCTGTCGCGCGGAAGGGAAGACACCCCGCCGGCAGAGACGGCGGGCACGGGGGGGAGGATCCCCGGCCAATTCTGTTATCCCATTGAATTTCCAGGTTGTGTCGAGATCAAGGAGCTTGGCAGAATCGTCAGAACCGCCTTTGTAGAAAAGGCTCACCGGGAAGCTGCAGGGGAAGGAAGCCTTGCCGTCTGCCTGGATTTCGACAGGGTGCAGATGCCCCTGACCATCCGGAATCGACGGGAGGGGGATCGCTTTCAGCCATCCGGCATGAAGGGAACAAAGAAATTGAAGAACTATTTCATCGACGAAAAGATCCCGCGCCGGCGACGGGATTCCATACCGCTGCTGGCGGATCGCCAGTCCGTGGTCTGGATTGCGGGGCATCGACTCAGTGAGCGTGTTTCGGTAGATAAAAATACGAAGCATATCGCAAAAATAGAAATTATTTGAAATTGTAAAAGGATTAATGTAATTGTGGCCGGAAACTTGATTTCTTGGACAATCTGCTTGATGGAAAGAACCTAACGTAGCCACTGGGAAATAAAAAGGAGCATCTTTATTGAATTCTTTGCAGAAAAATATTGCACTCTGGCTGATCATCAGCCTCGTCTTTGTGCTTGTGTACCATCTTTTCAGCCAGCCAAAAGGCCAGGAGGAAACGATCGTTTTCAGCGATTTTATCTCCTATGTCGACAAAGGTCAGATTACAGAAGTGACCATGCAGGGGGACAACATCACCGGAAAGATGACAAGCGGAAAAAAATTCAAGAGTTACGCCCCCAATGATCCGAGTCTCATTCCACTGCTGAAATCCAAGGGGGTGCGTATCACGGCCAAGCCGGAGGATGAATCCCCGTGGTTTGTGACGGTTCTCGTGTCATGGTTTCCCATGCTCCTGCTCATCGGCGTTTGGATCTTCTTTATGCGGCAGATGCAGGCCGGTGGCGGAAAGGCCATGGCCTTTGGCAAAAGCCGGGCGCGACTGATGACAGACAAGACAAAGAAAGTGACCTTTTCCGATGTCGCAGGGATCGATGAAGCCAAGGCGGAACTGGAGGAGGTCATCGAATTTCTCAAGGATCCCAAAAAATTCACCCGCCTGGGCGGGCGGATTCCCAAGGGTCTGCTTCTGGTAGGCCCTCCGGGTACAGGAAAAACGCTGCTTGCCAAGGCGATCGCCGGTGAAGCCGATGTGCCTTTCCTGAGCATCAGCGGGTCCGATTTTGTCGAGATGTTTGTCGGGGTTGGCGCCTCGCGGGTGAGGGATCTCTTCACCCAGGCCAAAAAGAATGCCCCGTGCATTATCTTCATTGATGAAATCGATGCTGTGGGTCGGCACCGGGGTGCCGGTCTCGGGGGAGGCCACGACGAGCGGGAACAGACGCTCAATCAGCTCCTCGTGGAAATGGACGGCTTTGAATCCAATGAAGGCGTCATCCTCGTTTCCGCGACCAACCGTCCCGACGTGCTCGATCCGGCGCTGCTCCGGCCGGGTCGGTTCGACCGGCAGGTGGTTGTCCCCCTTCCCGATGTCAAGGGGAGGGAAATGATTTTTCAGGTGCATTCCCGTAAAACAACCCTGGCGGATGACGTGGAATTTTCGATTCTCGCCAGGGGAACGCCGGGGGCGTCGGGAGCGGATATAGAAAACCTGGTGAATGAAGCGATTATTCATGCCTCACGCCTGGGAAAGGATAACGTGGAGCTTGCGGACTTCGATTTCGCAAGGGATAAAATCCTTATGGGCGCCGAGCGGAAAAGCATGGTCATCAGCGATGAAGAAAAACGGAACACCGCCTATCACGAGGCGGGTCACGCCCTGGTCGCCCGATTGCTGCCGGGAAGCGACCCCATCCACAAGGTGACCATCATCCCCAGGGGAAGAGCCCTGGGTCTGACGCAGCAGCTGCCCGTCGATGAAAAGCACACCTATCCAAAAAAGTTTCTCCTGACGAACATTACGATTCTCCTGGCAGGCCGGGCTGCAGAGGAGCTCACCCTCAATGACTTTACCACGGGTGCCGGCAACGACATCGAACGGGCCACCCACATAGCCCGAAAAATGGTATGCGAATGGGGCATGAGCGATGTCCTCGGGCCGCTCAGTTACGGGGGAAAAGAAGAGCAGATTTTTCTCGGCCGGGAGTTTGCCACCCACAAGGATTACAGCGAAGAAACAGCACGGCGGATCGATGAGGAGATATCCGCCATCGTGACAGGCTGCTATGAAAATGCCAAAAAAATTCTTCTGGATAACAAGGATACGCTCAATCGGCTTGCCAGTGAGCTGCTGGAAAAGGAAGTTCTGAACACCGCCGAGTTGGATGCCATCATCGGAATTCCGACGGCGGGGGTCGAGAAGGAAGGAGAACAGGGCAATCCTGCCGATGGGGAAGCCTGAGTCGCAGTGTTCCCTCCGCATTTCATCTCTCCAGTCGGCGTTTCAAGGGTAAGCTAAATGGGCAAAGCTCAAGAAGCAAAACGGTTCCGCCATCCCCTGAGATCCCTTTCCGGCTTCTCGCCGTCAGAGCTTGCAGCGCTTATGCAGAGCATGGGCGTCGATCCCTACGGGATCGACGCCATGCTTCCTAAAATGAGGCATCTCAATATCCTCATTGAGGGGCTGGAGTGCAAGGTTGCCAATATTCTCAAGCAGGAGATGCTTTCCGTAGGCGGAGATGCGGCCGTGTCGCGACAGTCCGTATCCTGTGCCGTTGAACGGACCGATGCCATCCTCATGGGAACGGAAAAGCAGCTGAGACGCCTTGCGGAGAAGATCTCCTGCCAGCCTTTCGGACTGCGGGCGATATCCGGGCGCCTGAAGGATCTTCTGGCCCGGGAGGCCCTGGAGTGGATTTCCCTGAAAACGGCAAAACGGGAACTGGTTTTCGGTGGAAAGACCCACATCATGGGTATTCTCAACGTGACCCCCGATTCATTTTCCGATGGGGGAAAATACCTTCCCCATGATCTGGCTGTCGCGCATGGGGTTCAACTGGCAGAGGCGGGGGCGGACATCCTGGATATCGGAGGGGAATCGTCGAGACCGGGTGCGGAGGCGATTTCGCTGAAGGAAGAGGCGGAGCGGATTCTGCCGGTAATCAAAAAACTGGCGCAGGAAATCGACATCCCCATATCCATTGACACAACGAAATCCGAAATCGCCCGGGAAGCCCTGGCGGCGGGAGCGGAAATCATCAACGACATCAGCGCAATGACGTTTGATGAAGCCATGAGTGAAGCGGTGAGGGATTCGGGGGCGGCCATCGTCCTTATGCACATGCGTGGGAAGCCGAAGGATATGCAGCTCGGCGACCTGACATACCGTTCCGTACAGGGAGATGTTTTCGCCTACCTGGAGGAGCGCATTGACCAGGCGGTTTCCGAAGGGCTCAGAAAAGAGCAGATGATCATTGATCCGGGATTGGGATTTGGAAAAACCCCTGCGGATTCTCTCAAGCTTCTAAAGCACCTGCGTGAGTTCCGAGCCCTGGGGCGGCCGATTCTCGTCGGGCCCTCAAAAAAGCGCTTTGTTGCCCTTGGGTCAGGCGGCCCGGAGTTCCTTTCCGATCCGCAGCAGCGGCTTGAGGGAACGGCTGCCGCCGTAGCCGCAGCCATTATGAACGGGGCCCACATCGTCCGGGTGCATGATGTCCCTGCGATGAAAAAAGTGGCCGCCATGACGGATGCCCTGCTCTCTGCGTAGCATTTCAACCCCCGGTATTTTCTAAGGAGACAAGAAAGGCCTTCAGGATGATTCATGGAACGGGAATTGATCTGGTCGATATTGATCGGCTGAAAACGATCATCGAGAAATGGGACAGACGATTTCTGGAAAAGGTTTATTCTCCACAGGAAATAAGCTACTGCATGAAAAGGGCCGTGCCGGCCGTTCATTTTGCAGCCCGGTTTGCGGCAAAGGAAAGCTTTCTGAAATCTCTGGGCCTCGGCCTGGGCATGGGAATCAGGTTGAAGGACATCGAGGTGCAGAACGACAGCCAGGGAAGGCCTGTTATGAATCTTTACGGAGCGGCAAGGGCCATCCTCAGTGAACGCGGCGTCACGACCACCCATGTCAGCCTTTCGCATGGCCGCATGCAGGCCTGTGCCATTGTCATCCTGGAGAAATGAGCTACCGGAATGGCAATGAAAAGGAATCGCCGGATCACCGGGGGGAGTATCGAGGAGCGGTCATGAAGAAGTGCATCCTTTCTCGCAGCAATGAGGAAACGCTCCTGATCGGAGAAATCATCGGCCGATGCCTCGTATCGGGAGATATTGTGGCCCTGATCGGGGACCTGGGAGCCGGAAAGACGTGCCTTACACAGGGTATCGCCCGGGGCTTGGGTGTGCCGAAATCCTATGCCGTTGCAAGCCCAACGTTTACCCTCATCAATGAATATCCGGGACGCCACGTCCTGTATCATCTCGATGTCTACCGTCTTTCAGGGTCAAAGGACCTGGAAGAGATGGGCTATGAGGATTATTTTTATGGAAAGGGAGTGTCCGTGATCGAGTGGGCGGAAAAAATAGCGGATATTGTTCCGGAAACCGCAATCACAATTTGTTTCGCATTTGTGGATGAGCATTTGCGCAGAATAGAAATTTCCGCACCGGAAAAGCGCTTGGCGGAAATTGCATCAGCTCTGACTGGGGGAGGATTTTAATTTATGGCGCTCGTTGTTCAGAAATATGGCGGTACCTCTGTTGCCAACCTGGAGAAGATTGAAAACGTGGCCAGAAGGGTCATTAAGGAACGGCAGGCAGGCAACCAGGTCGTCGTTGTCCTTTCGGCCATGGCCGGCGAAACGAACCGTTTGATCGAACTGGCTCAGCAGGCTGCGGAAGATTATGACATCCGGGAGTACGACACCCTGATCTCCACGGGGGAGCAGGTGACGGTTTCCCTGCTGGCCATGGTTTTAAAGGGGATGGGCTATCCCGCCCGATCCTTCCTGGGATTTCAGGTCAGGATCATGACGGATCAGGCTCACACTCAGGCGAGAATCCTCAGCGTCGAAGACGCCGCATTGCGCCGTGAGCTGGAGAAAGGGGTCATTGCCGTCGTAGCGGGATTTCAAGGCGTCGATAAGGACAATAACATCACGACACTGGGACGAGGCGGATCCGACACGAGCGCCGTGGCGCTTGCGGCGGCCCTTCAAGCCGATGTGTGTGAAATCTACACGGATGTCGACGGGGTATACACAACGGACCCAGGCATCTGCAGCAATGCGAGACTGCTGACGAGGATCTCCTATGACGAGATGCTGGAGATGGCAAGGGCAGGGGCCAAGGTGCTGCAGCCGCGGTCGGTGGAGTTGGCAAAGAAGTATGATGTGCCTGTGTATGTTAAATCTTCGTTCAAGGATGATGTGGGAACACTGGTGACAAAGGAGGATAAGGAGATGGAGAGGGAAGTCGTATCGGGGGTAACGTATGACCGGGATCAGGCGAAGATCACGGTTATCCGCGTTCCCGACAAGGCGGGTGTCGCGTCGCGGCTGTTTACACCCCTTAGCGAGCACAATATTGTTGTCGATATGATCATTCAGAATGCGAGCCTGGAAGGATACACGGATCTCACCTTTACGGTATCGAGAAAAGATGTCAAGGAAACGAAGCGCCTGATCGAAGAGGCGGCCAGGGAGGTCGGCGCCGCCAGTGTGGAAGTGGACGATCAGGTAGCCAAGGTGTCCATCATCGGCGTGGGAATGATCAGCCATTCAGGCGTTGCTGCAAAGATGTTCTCCGCCCTGGCACAGGAGGGGATCAACATCATGATGATCAGTACCTCCGAGATCAAGGTGTCCTGTGTCATTCAATCGAAGTATACGGAACTGGCGGTAATGGTTTTGCATGACGCCTTTGGTCTGGAAAAGACGCCCTGAAAACCGCCCGGACTCAAAAAAATCCATCCCGGTCGTCATGAAGCGAGGCATCAGGAACAATCTTGGAGATAGCCAATGGCATGGGGCTGTTCTTGTTGCCTTGTCCGCACTCGTCATTCCTGCGCTGATCCATTTTTATCAGGAACATATCCGCCCGGCGCCGGTCATCCTCTCTGGACTGCCGGCTGAGGGCTGTCTTGCCGTTGAAGTGGACGGCGACGTTGAACAGAAGGGGATCTATTTCATCCGCAGGGGACAGAGGCTTTCCGACCTGTTAAGCATGCTGGGCATCGGCAGGTCTTCCCGGGCGCGCGACGCTTCGAGTCCCGATCTCTCCATGCCGCTGGATGACGGGATCAGGATCCATGTCACGACGGGAAACAGCCAGAGGTCTTCGATCGCCGTAGAAAGAATGGCGGCTTCAAAGAGGCTTGCCCTGAGCAGGCCCATTGATGTGAATCGTGCTTCTCTTGAAGAATTGATCCTAGTTCCCGGCATAGGAGAGAAGACAGCCCTGAAAATCATCGCGGCGAGAAACAGATCGGGAGGGTTCCGCCGTCTGGAGGATCTCATGAAAATCAAGGGGATAAAACGCAAAAGGCTGGCACGATTGAAGACGTACCTTTATGTGGAAGGTGTTTAGTTAACAAGGTCAAAAAAACCTGCTTCAGCCTGCAAAGGAATTGACCCCATCCGCTGAAAAGTGCATCCGGATGCCCGCCATATTGAAAAGTGATCATCCACCGCTGTTCCGGTATTGATTGAGATAATGCAGAACGCGCTGAACGTAATTCTGCGTCTCTCGATAGGGCGGGATGGTGTTGTTGTAGCGGGCAACGGCGCCTTCACCGGCATTGTACGCGGCAAGGGCCAGGGAAAGATTCCCTTTAAACAACCGCAGCAGGTAACGCAGATAACGAACGCCCCCATCAATATTGTTCTCCGGATGGAATGCATCCTGAACCTGCAGGTCGGCCGCCGTTGACGGCATCAGCTGCATCAAGCCTTTGGCTCCCACCGGCGAAACCGCCCGGTGATTGAAATTGGATTCCGCTTTGATGACGGCTTTGATCAGCGCCGAGTCGATGTTGTACTTTGCCGAGGCTTTCTGGATGAGATCATCGTACCGGGTGATGTCGCGGGATGAAACGGAGAAGATAATCCTCTGTTCCCTCATCACCAGATCGTATTTGACATTCGTCTGAACGGGTGCATTGGTCAAATGAATGACACCGCTTTTGTCGACATATTTATAAATGTCGGGATACCCGTTGGCCGGGACGAGGAGGAGGATGGTAAAGAGCAGAACGAAATATCCCCTCCGCGGAAGGCGCGGTGAAGGGAACTGTCGGAAACCTCTTGGTAAAGAATTGAAGTGCATCTCGCTCATGTTACTGATTCATACGTGAATGTGATTTCGAATACAAGTTTTTTTGACAGGAATTATCCTTGACATCAATATTCTATAGTGATAATGACCTCACCTGTTTATCGGAATGGAATTCAAGTCGGGGCGTAGCGCAGCTTGGTAGCGTATCTGAATGGGGTTCAGAGGGTCGGAGGTTCAAATCCTCTCGCCCCGACCATGAATACTGAGGGGTTAGAGAAAGTGAAGTCGGTTTCTCTAACCCTTTTTATTATGAATTGTACGGATGAAAACGCATCCGAATCTCTCATCAGGCACTTTTTGAGTTGCGGCAATCTTCTTCACGGAGGCCATGACCGCCTTTCCTAACGGGAATGGTTTTCACGATTTAAAGATTCCTAATGGGCGGAACTCCAAGCCGCCCGCGATAAAAAAGGTCATGTCTCTTGCGTGTTCAACATGATGGCGGCCATCTTTTTCATTCCTGCAGTATCGAAATCGTAAACAAGAAATGTGCCCGAACGCCTGAATGCGCCAACTCCAATCCCCTTCGCATTGGAATGATTTGTCGTTCAGGTGGCTCCCACATGCCCCTCGTAAGCGGGGCTGAAAGTAAAGGGGCTTTGAAAGAGGGGCACCTTTTCCAGGACAGGAACGCAGGTCGCCACCGGAAAAGGAGTGGGGAACGCAGGGGAGTCCTCCGGAGCGGTTTGGCAGAAATCGCCTCCGGTGCGGAGTTCGCTGTACCGTCTGTTCAATACAATAGCCGTTGACAATTCAACATCTAGTTAATATATACTGCCTTAGATTATCAGCGAGAGTGGCGGAATTGGCAGACGCACTGGACTTAGGATCCAGCCCGCCCGGCGGATAGGGGTTCAAGTCCCCTCTCTCGCACCATATGAAAGAGCGCATGGCCTGTTTTTAAATATCTTGATTAAGGAGTCAATATTGTGAGTGAACTGAGCGCTGCGGTGAAGGTTGAAGAAATCAGTCCTGTAAAGAAGAAGCTGACCATCGATGTACCCTGGACGGATGTCAAAAAGGAAAGGGACGCCGTATACCGTAATTACAGCAGAAAAGTAAAGATCAAGGGCTTTCGGCAGGGGAAAATCCCGAGGAAGATTCTTGAAGTTCATTATAAAGACTATGTAGAGGAAGAAACGATCTCGAATCTTGTCAATAAATTCACCGAAAATGCTCTCAAGGAGCACGAGATCAAGGCGGTCGGTCAGCCGGAGATCGATGAGAAGGGGATTGAAGAAGAGAAGGGCTTTTCTTTTTCCGCGACCTTCGAAGTGGAGCCGGATATCGACCCTCAGGGTTACCTGAACATGAATCTCGAGAAAGAAGAGCTCGTCGTCACAGACCAGGAGGTGGACAGCCGTCTTGACGAGATCAGAAAAATGTTCGGTACGCTGGAGGAGGTAACCGTTGACAGGGAAATACAGACCGGAGATTTCGTCACGATCGATTTTGAAGGCTCCGTCGAGGGTGAAACTCCCGAAGAGATGAAAAGGAACGACTATTTCCTGGAAATCGGCTCTAAAACAATGGTTCCCGGATTCGAAGATCAACTCATCGGAGAGAAGGTCGGAACTACAAAAGGAATAAAAATTGTATTCCCTGAAGATTACCAAGTCCGGAATGTCGCCGGAAAAGAGGCGGAATTTACCGTCACGATCAAAACCCTCAAGGAGAAAAAGCTCCCGGAACTCGATGAAAACTTTGTCAAGAATTTTGAGAAATATGAATCACTGGATGCTCTGAAAGCAGACGTGAGAAAGTCCATCTTCGAGGAGCAGGGGAAAAAGATCAATGATGACCTGGCCAAGCAGATCGTGGACAAACTGCTCGCGCAGAATGCCTTTGACGTGCCGGCAGCCTATGTCGAGCAGCAGATCTATTTCATGATCATGGAGGCGCAGAAACGGCTCATCTCCACAGGGATGGATCCACAGATGATCGCCCAGGTGAGTTCTTCATGGCGCGACAAATACCGGGAAGAAGCCGAGAGGATTGTAAAATCCTCCCTCCTGCTGAAGAATATCGCCAAAAAAGAGGCACTGGAGGCAACGGATGAGGAACTGGAAGCGCGCCTGAGAGAAATCGCCCAGCAGTATTCGCAGGACTATGAAAAAGTGGTCGAGTCTTTTGACGACAACATGAAAGAAAACGTCAAAAGTGACATCCTCAACAAGAAAATCTTTGAGTATATCGAACAGAAAGCCGATATAAAAATGGTTCAGAAGAGGGATTCCTCAACAGAGGAGGAAAAATAATGAATCTCATTCCAATGGTAGTCCAGCAGGATGGTCGAGGCGAACGGGCATACGATATCTACTCACGGCTTTTAAAGGATCGGATTATCTTTCTCGGAACTCCGATCGATGACGAAGTGGCGAACCTCATTATTGCTCAGCTGCTCTTTCTCGAGTCTGAAGATCCGGACAAGGAAATCTTTTTTTATCTGAATACCCCCGGCGGCCACATCAGTTCCGGAATGGCGATCTATGATACGATGCAATACATCAAGCCTCCTGTCGCCACGGTCTGTGTCGGTCAGGCGGCCAGTATGGGAGCTCTGCTGCTGGCGGCAGGAGAGAGGGGAAAGCGATCCGCACTGCCGCACTCAAGAATCCTGATCCACCAGCCCCTTGGCGGGTTTCAGGGCCAGGCAACCGATATCGACATTCAGGCGAAGGAGATTCTTCGATTGAAGGACGAACTGAGCATCATTCTCTCGGATTTGACGGGGCAGCCTCTGGAGAGGATCAAGACCGATACGGAGCGGGATTATTATATGACGAGCCGGCAGGCTAAGGAATATGGAATCATTGATGAAATTATCCTGAAGAGGACTTAATCCAACGAGGAAGACGTAATGGGTAGAAAAACAGACGGTTATTCCAAGGGACAGGAGATGCTTTTTTGTTCCTTCTGCGGGAAAACGCAAAGTGAAGTCAAAAAGCTCGTTGCCGGCCCGACGGCTTACATTTGCGATGAATGCATCGAGCTTTGCCGCTGCATCGTTGAAGAGGAGCGCACGACGGATTTAGGGCTGGACATTTCGAAAAGCATACCCCAACCACGGATGATCAAGGAGTTTCTGGATCAGTATGTCGTCGGCCAGGAGAGGCCCAAGAAGGTTCTTTCCGTTGCCGTGTACAATCACTACAAGCGGCTTGCCTCGCCAAGCGACAATGACGGGGTGGAGATTCAAAAAAGCAATGTCCTGTTGATCGGCCCCACCGGATCAGGGAAAACCCTCCTGGCAAAGACCCTGGCGAAGCTGTTGAATGTTCCCTTTACGATTGCCGATGCGACGACGCTGACCGAAGCCGGATACGTCGGGGAAGATGTGGAAAACATCATTCTCAGCCTCCTGCAGAATGCTGATTATGATGTGGAAAAGGCGTCGAAGGGCATCGTCTATATTGATGAAATTGACAAGATCGCCAAAAAATCGGGAAATCCCTCCATCACAAGAGACGTGTCGGGCGAGGGTGTTCAGCAGGCCCTGCTGAAAATCATCGAAGGGACAATGGCCAACATCCCGCCAAAAGGGGGAAGAAAACACCCTCAGCAGGAATTCATACAGGTTGATACAACGGGCATCCTTTTCATCTGCGGGGGCGCTTTCAACGACCTTCCCGATATCATCGCAAAGCGCATCGGGGTCAATGCCATGGGATTCGGGGCGGACATCAAAGGCAAAAGGGATCGGAAGGTCGGAGAACTGCTTTCAGAAGTCCAGCCCGAGGATCTGCTCAAGTGCGGCCTCATCCCCGAGTTCGTGGGGCGATTGCCGGTCATTGCACCGCTGAACGAACTGGATGAGGATGAATTGATCCGGATTCTGGTGGAACCCAAGGATGCCATCATCAAGCAGTACACAAAGGCTTTTGAGCGTGAAAATGTGAAGCTCCGATTTACGGACAGCGCCCTTCGCACCGTGGCCAAATTGGCCGTGGAAAGAAAATCCGGGGCCAGAGGGCTGCGGGCCATTCTGGAAAACGCCATGCTGGATGTCATGTACGACATCCCATCTCAGCAGGAGGTGCGTGAATGCGTCATCAATGACGATGTCGTGCTGAACAGGGCACAGCCCATCCTGCTTTTTGAAAAGAAATCGGAATCGGCCTGAGCCGTTTTGAAACAATAAAGATAAGAATAAAAGGCGAGAAAGACTAAAATGTTTGATTTTATAAAGAACAAGGAAAAAAATAATGTCATTTTCCTTCCTCTTCTGCCCCTGAGGGATGTGGTGGTGTTTCCGCACAGCATCGTTCCTCTTTTTGTCGGGCGGGAGAAATCCATCGCGGCACTCGAATCCGCCATGAAGGAGGAGAAGGGCATTTTCATGGTAGCCCAGAAAAATGCCAAGAAGGATGATCCTGTTGAAGAAGATATCTACAGGATCGGAACGGTAGGAATCATCATCCAGTTATTGAGACTTCCCGACGGTACGGTCAAGGTATTGGTGGAAGGCAAAAAACGGGCGCTCGTTAAGGAGTACATGCCGAATGAGGAATACTTCTATGTGCATGTCGAAGAGATTGATGAATCTGAAAATCAGGATGTCGTCAGGACGGAAGCCCTGGTGAGAAGCATCAATACGGCATTTGAGAATTATGTGAAGCTGAGCAAGAAGGTGCATGTCGAAATGGTGGGTACGATTGCCGCCATTGATGACCCTTCAAAGCTGGCCGATGTGGTTGCCTCCCACATCAACCTGAAGCTTGAGGAAAAGCAGAAAATCCTGGAAATATTTGACATTAACGAGCGTTTAGAGGCCATCTACGCGATGATCCTTTCTGAGATTGAAATCCTTGAAGTCGAAGAAAAAATCAAGAGACGCGTCAAAAAGCAGATGGAGAAAACTCAGAAGGATTATTATCTCAATGAGCAGATGCGGGCCATCCAGAAGGAAATGGGCGAAAAAGATGAGTTTAAGAATGAAATCGCCGAGTTGGAAAAGCGTCTGAAACAAAAGAAGTTATCTGAGGAAGCGGCCAAGAAGGTGCGCCAGGAAATCAAGAAGCTGCAGATGATGGCGCCGATGTCAGCCGAAGCCACCGTCGTTCGAAATTACATCGACTGGATCCTGGATATGCCATGGGCGGAACGGACGGAGAACGCCTATACCCTGAAGCAGTCGGAGGCCATCCTCGAAGAGGATCATTATGGACTCGAAAAGGTGAAGGAGCGGATCCTTGAATACCTGGCCGTTCAGACCCTGGTCCGAAAAAACAAGGGTTCCATCCTCTGTCTCGTCGGGCCTCCCGGTGTTGGCAAAACATCCATCGCCAAGTCCGTGGCAAGGGCTACGAACAGGAAGTTCGTTCGACTTTCTCTCGGGGGAGTCCGAGACGAAGCGGAAATCCGCGGCCACCGGAGAACCTATATCGGCGCACTGCCGGGCAAGATCATCCAGCTTCTGAAGAAAGCCGGATCAAACAACCCTGTTTTCTGTCTGGATGAAGTGGACAAGTTGAGCTCGGATTTTCGAGGAGATCCATCCTCCGCCCTGCTGGAAGTTCTTGATCCCGAACAGAACTATGCCTTCAACGACAATTACCTGGAGGTCGACTACGATCTCTCCGATGTGATGTTCATCACCACGGCCAATGTGCTGCAGACCATACCGGCTCCTCTGCAGGACCGGATGGAGGTGATTCGGATTGCGGGGTACACGGAACCGGAAAAGATGAACATTGCCAAGAGATTCCTGGTCAGCAAGGAAATGGAGGCGAACGGACTGAATTCCGAACAGATCGAATTTACCGATGGCGCCCTCCAGAGCATTATTCGCCAATACACACGGGAAGCCGGGGTCAGAAACCTTGAGAGGGAAATCGCCTCGATCTGCAGAAAAGTCGCCCGTGAAATCGTAACGAACGGCGGAAAGGGAAAGATTCGGATCACCTCGAAGGTCGTTACCAAGTATCTGGGGGTTCCAAAGCATCGACATGGCGAAGCGGAGGGGAAGGATGAAATCGGGATTACGGTAGGTCTCGCCTGGACAGAGGTGGGAGGAGAGCTCCTTGTGGTGGAGGCTTCCATTGTCAAGGGGACCGGCAAGCTTATCATGACGGGCAAACTGGGCGAGGTCATGCAGGAATCCGCACAGGCCGCTTTGACCTACGTCCGCTCCCGGGCTGACGTCTTTGGATTGGCCGAAGACTTTTACAAGGACGTGGACATCCATGTTCATGTCCCTGAGGGAGCCATACCGAAAGACGGACCATCCGCCGGAATTGCCATGGTGACGTCCATGACGTCGGCCTTCGCCAGGAGAAAGGTTCGCGGTGATCTGGCGATGACCGGAGAGATCACCCTGCGTGGCCGTGTCCTTCCCATCGGAGGATTGAAGGAAAAGCTGCTCGCCGCCCATCGGGCAAACATCAAGACCGTCGTCATTCCAAAGGACAATGAAAAGGATCTCGATGAAGTGCCGGCGAATATCTTAAAGTCGCTGGAGGTTATACGGGTCGATCACGTGGATGAGGTCCTGAAGGTTGCTTTGCTCAAGGAGGAAAAAGGCTCGGCTCCGGAATTTTCCGGAGAGCCCCCCTGCTTTGACACGTCCAAGATGTCGACCGTTAATCCGCCGCAGCTGGCGAGCTGACGGCTCCAGCGCTTGAGAAAGGGATCTCGGGAAGAATAACTTTTTGTGAGCCTATTTATCGCTTGACATTGCCGGGCTTTGCTGTTAGAAATCCAACCCTGCGATAGGCAAGAGCAAGGGCGGGTAGCTCAGCTGGGAGAGCGCCACGCTTACACCGTGGATGTCACAGGTTCGAGTCCTGTTCCGCCTACCATGAAGCATGGTGGGAATGCAACGAAAGAGCAGGCGAGTTGTATAAAATAGCGGGGTCGTAGTTAAGTTGGTTATAACGCCGGCCTGTCACGCCGGAGGGCGAGGGTTCGAGTCCCTTCGGCCCCGCCAGATCATAGAGAAAGGGGCCAATGAAAAGTTGGCCCCTTTCTTGTTTCATTCAATGGAAATTATCGATCCAGTATCCTCCCTCCGTGATTTTATGTGAAATAATACGATGCCTGCTGCCGTCATTTTTCCGCAACAGGAATCGAGGAAGGTAACGCCCCGTTCATCATGGGGAACAAGGAATTCAATAAAAAAGGTGATGCCATGAAATATGAAGGATCCATTTATCGTCCACCAAGCGAAGCTTACAGCTTATTGATTCAAGTCTCTACGGGCTGTTCACATAACAGGTGCACATTCTGTCCCTGTTTCAAGGACAAGAAATTTCGAATCAAGAGTTATGGTGAAATCGAAGAGGATATTGTCGAGGCCAGCCGCTATTCTTCCGTCGGAAAGGTATTCCTCTGCGATGGCGATGCCTTGATCATACCGCAGAAAAAGCTCGTTCCTATTTTTGAAGCCATCAACAGCCGCCTCAGGGGTGTGGAGCGGATCGGGCTGTATGGGAACGCCAAGAGCATTCTGCGAAAAACATCCAACGAATTGAAGAAGCTCAAAAGTCTCGGATTGCAGATCGTTTATCTGGGCGTCGAGACTGGAAACGAGGAGATATTGAGGGATATCCGAAAGGGTGTGACCTATGCTCAGCTTGTTGAGGCGGGGCGCAAAATCAAGGATGCTGGCATCCAGCTTTCCGTAACGGTTCTACTGGGCATTGGAGGCGTGGAAAAAAGTACGGAGCACGCAGTCGACACCGCCCGGATCTTGACGGACATCGATCCTGATTATGCCAGTGCGTTAACGGTTATGATCGTCCCCGGCACACCCTTGTATGAGGACTATCTTCAGGGAAGATTCGTCCTCCCCGACGAGTTCGGATGCCTGAAGGAGATCGAGCTCATGATCGATCAATCCAGCTTTACGAAATGTTTCTTTGCATCAAATCACGCATCCAATTATTACCCGGTAAAAGCCAACCTGCCTGAAGACAGGGAAAAGACGCTGCGCCTTCTTGCCGACGTCATTCAGAGGGGACAGCGCAGTATGCTGCGATCCGAACATTTGCGCGCCCTGTAACGTGTTCACTTTGCGAAGGCGCCAATAATGAGCCCGGGAACTCAACGGGCCGTTCCAGAGGACGAGGGCATCCTGCGGTCTTTCGACCGCAGGGATTCCCGGCTTTCGAATGGAGAGAATGCAATGCCGTTGAGCGTGGCACAGAGACGCCGAGGTAGAAATTAGACGTGAAGTTTTTAAACGAGTTGCTTTCAAGACCATCCATTCCGGCCGCCCTGCTGTCAAGTCTGCTCCTCCTGCTGTCCTTCCCAAAATTCGGTAACGGCCTTCTGGCATGGATTGCCCTGGTTCCGTTTTTTTATTCCCTGCGCGGAAAAACCGTTGCCCAGGGAGCAAAAACAGGCTTTTCCGTCGGGATGATCTTTTATGTCGGCCTCATCTATTGGATCGCCTACGTCATTGTCGTTTATGGAAATCTTCCCTACTTTGTCGGCATCGCACTGATGCTCCTGCTGTCAGCTTATCTGAGCCTTTATTTTGCCTTGTTCGCGGCAGGCGTCATTTATCTGAAAAGCAGAGATATCCCCCTGATTCTTTCCGCTCCGCTCCTGTGGGTCGTTCTCGAATTCGTAAAATCGAATCTTCTTGTCGGGTTCCCCTGGGAAAACCTCGGCCATTCCCAATATCTGCATTCCCGGCTCATTCAGATCGCCGATCTGACAGGCGGATACGGAATTTCGTTCTTGATCGTTCTTATCAATGCCATCGTCTATGATCTCTTGACCTTACGAAGGGAACGAAAGAAAGTTCTCATTGAAGTGGGGATGGGCGTGGTGCTGATGGCTTCCGTATGCCTCTACGGGATCCTGCGGGAAAGGCAGGTTCACGAAGCTGTCACAATGTCTCCCGCAACGCAGGTCTCACTGATACAGGGAAATGTCGATCAGAGCGTGAAATGGAGCCCGCTGTATCAGAAAGAAACGATGGAGATTTACCGCGCTCTGTCTCTGGCCGCTAAAAACGGTTCCGCGCCTGGCATGCTCGTCTGGCCGGAGACCGCCGTCCCCTTCTATTTCCAGGATGTGGACGACATGCACCTGAGGATCGTGTCCCTGGCCCTGCAAACGGGAAGCTGGCTGCTTTTCGGTAGCCCCAGTTACGCTGATGGTGAGGCCGGCCCAACCTTTTCGAACAGCGCATTTCTCCTGTCCCCCGAAGGGGAAACCGTCGCTCGATACGACAAAGTGCACCTGGTGCCCTACGGGGAATATGTTCCCTTGCGGCGTTTTTTCCCTTTTATTAAAAAGCTCACGGCTGGCATCGGGGACTTCAAGTCTGGAGAAGGCTTTTTCCCCATGGAGGCAGGCGGAAGAAAAATCGGGGTCCTGATCTGCTACGAAGGCATTCTGGCCGAGGCAGGCAGAGCCTATAAGCGGCAAGGGGCCGAACTTCTCGTTAACATTACCAATGATGCCTGGTTCGGAAAAACGTCAGCGCCCTATCAGCATCTGTCCATGACCGTTTTCCGCGCCGTTGAAAACCGGTTGTTTCTCGCGAGGGCCGCCAATACGGGAATTTCCGCCATTATCGATCCTGCGGGAAACATATTGAAGCAATCGGGAATTTTTGAGAGAACGATTCTGCAGGATGAGATTAAATTTGCAAAAATACCGACCTTGTATTCCAGATACGGGGATCTGTTTGTCTATATCTGCTTATTTCTATTGGTATCCATTTATTTCATATCGGAAAAAAGGAGGAAAAAATGCTCGAAAGTCTGCCAGCAAACATAGCCGAAATGGATAGAAAAATCCGTTATCTAGGGGAGTGTCTTTGACATCCCTGAGAAAGAAAAACGGATCAAGGAGCTTGATGCGGTTTCGCAGAAAGAGGATTTCTGGAGTGATCATGAGAAGGCCACTGCGATTCTGAAGGAAAAAAACAGCCTGGCGTCGGCCGTGGATGACTGGAATTCAAAGCGGAAGACCGTTACCGAGATGCAGGTCATCTATGAAATGGCTCTGGAGGAGCAGGATGAGGCCGCGCTGGAAGATATAGCCGGGGAATTGGAGGCCTTGGCAAAATCCGTCCGGGAAGCGGAGTTGAAGCTGATGCTTGGCAGCGAACAGGACCCCATGAATGCCATCATCTCAATCCATGCCGGAGCCGGTGGAACGGAAGCCCAGGACTGGGCGGAAATGCTGATGAGAATGTATCTCCGCTGGGCGGAAAAGCGAAGGTTCAAAACAACCATCATCGATTATCTTCCCGGCGATGAGGCGGGCATAAAAAGTGTTTCATTTACCCTCGAAGGGGAGTACGCCTACGGTTACGCCAAGGCGGAGGTAGGCATCCATCGGCTGGTCCGCATTTCGCCCTTTGATGCCGGAGCACGGAGGCACACATCCTTTGCCTCCGTTTTTGTCTATCCCGAGATTGATGATGAAATTGTCGTAGAGATCGATGAAAAGGATTTGCGGATCGACACTTACAGGTCTACAGGAGCCGGCGGCCAGCATGTCAACAAAACGGATTCAGCCGTTCGAATTACTCATGCCCCCACAGGGATTGTCGTTCAGTGCCAGAATGAGAGATCCCAGCACAAGAACAAAGCCATGGCCATGAAATACCTGAGGTCCCGGCTCTATGAGCTGAAGCTCCGGGAGCAGAATGAAAAGATGTCGGAGATCAACAAAACAAAGAAAGAGATTGCCTGGGGAAGTCAGATACGCTCCTATGTCCTTCAGCCTTACAAAATGGTCAAGGACCACAGAACCAATCTCGAGATCGGAAATGTGGGAAGGGTTCTGGACGGAGATATCGATGACTTGATAGAGGCTTACCTGATCCAGTAGGGTGGTAACCCGGCTTTTTTTTCATTGAAATGGCACCTTTTTGGTGAAATATCCGTGTAATGATGCGGATTATGCTTAGAAGTAATAGAAAAAATGTGGTATAGGATCACCACCATCAACAGTGATCCCACCGGCCAACGGATTCGGGTCATGTCAGAAAACAAAGGTCAGCTGGAAAGTTGACTTCAATCGCTGCTGTTCCAGAAAGGAGTTCACCCGCATGAAAAAGGCAATTCACAATACGATGACCTCCCTTTTCTTTATTCTTTTCCTGTCGCTGCTTCTGGCGCAGACGATTTGCGCCCAATCAAAGAATGAACAGGAGAGCCGGAATGAAGGGGCCCAAAAAGGCTTCTTCTTTTCGTTTTTTGGTGATCAGAAGAATTCGGGCAACAAGGTGCAGGATGCAGGTGATCAGGAGATCAAAAGCAGGAAGTCTTCGTATGCGGAGGTGTCAAGTCAGTCTTCCAATGAAGGGAATGACGAGGAGGGGAAGGAAGATGAGCGGGACCTCATGGAAGAAGCCCTTACCTACCTGAATTCATCGCAGAAGTTCTGGGAGCAGGGTGACATTGAAAAAGCGCTGGATTTTCTCGATCAGGCCTATACGCTGCTTCTGGAGACGGATGGGGACATCGAAATAGCCCGTCAGAAGGATGACCTGCGGCTGATGATTTCGAAAAGGCTGCTGGCCATTTACTCGTCGACACAGTCGAGGACCAAGGGAAGCCGTAGCGAGATCCCCCTGGTCATGAACGCCGATGTTGAAAGGGAAATCCGCTCTTTTCAGACCTGCGAGCGGGACTTTTTCATTTCATCCTATCAGCGTTCGGGGATTTATCGGGAGAGCATTCAAAAAGAGCTGAAAAAAGCCGGTTTGCCCGAAGAACTGGTATGGCTGCCCCTGGTTGAAAGCGGCTTTAAAATAGGGGCCTTATCAAAAGCGCGCGCCCTTGGGCTGTGGCAATTCATTCCGTCCACGGGATATGCATACGGCTTAAATCGCGATGAATGGATCGATGAGCGAATGAATGCCGACAAGTCGACCCAGGCGGCAATCAGTTATTTGAAGGAACTGCATGGCATGTTCGGAGACTGGCTGACCGTTCTGGCCGCTTACAACAGCGGTGAAGGCAGGGTGATGAGAGTCATTTCGCGGCAGCACATCAACTATCTGGATCGCTTCTGGGATTTGTACCATCAGCTGCCCAACGAGACCGCACGCTACGTGCCTCGTTTCCTGGCCACACTCCACATTATCCGTGATCCTGGAAGATATGGCTTCGATTTGACAGCGGATGCGCAGCTCAAGCCCTGCGAATTCAAAGCGGCAAAATCCTACCGGCCGATGAAACTTCAGGATGTGGCCTTTTTCACCGGCGTTCCGGAAGAGGTATTGATTGGGCTCAATTCGGAATTGCGTCACAGAATAACACCGGACAAGGAATACGATCTGAAGCTTCCGGTGGAAGCCGCTGAGAAGTATGCGCAGGTTGTCGATTCGATTCCACAAGCGGAAAGGCCCACCCTTTCCTTCCTGTCTTCAAGTTCAACTCCAGGCAGGGAAACGCACAAACCGGAGCGTATTTCGGACAGCAGGAAAAGCCGGGTGAAGTATGTAAGCCACAGGGTCAAGCGTGGGGAATCCATCGGCTCGATAGCAAGGCGGTATAAGGTGTCGCCCCGGAGATTGGCGTCCTACAATTCAATTTCTGCGAGAAGGTCTTTGAAGTCCGGGCAGAGTATCCGAATTCCCATCGGCAATGAGGAGAGTCTCGATAAGGCGCCTGTTCGTTCAGCAAAAGCGGATCATTCCAGCAGAAAGGGGACAAGGATCAGCTATAAGGTAAAGCGGGGAGACTCCATTTCTTCCATTGCGCGAAAATTCGGAACCAGTGAATCGGAAATAAAAAAGCTCAACGGCCTTAAAGGGAAAAAGCTGGTCCTCGGCAAAGTCATTAAAATAAGCCGCAACGGGGGAGATCAGGACGATCTTTCCGAGGTCATCGAGCCGAAAAAGGATCTGAAGAAAAAAGGGAAGAAGCGGATGAGCCAAACGGAAAAGAGAAAGACCTATATGGTTAAAAGGGGTGACAACCTTTCCCGGATCGCACAGAAAAACAGCATCGATCTGGCCCGGCTCAAGGAAATGAACGAAATCGACGATGCAAACGAGCTTCGTCCGGGACAGACGTTGATCGTGCAGTAGGTGGAATCACAGTCCACCCGTTAAAAGTCAAAGATCCAGCGGGTAGCCATGGAGCAGGAAGAAGAGTTCCTGCTCTTTTTTTTGCATCTCTTGTGTCCGGTCGGGATCCGGATGTTCGTGATCGTAGCCCAGGATATGCAGGAGTCCGTGAATGAGCAGAAAGTCCAGTTCATCCTCCAGAGGAATCCCCCCCTTTTCAGCATCCCGGAGAGCCGTTTCAACAGAGATGACAACATCGCCCAGAAGGCCGGGATTGATGCCGGAGTATTCTCCTTCCAGAAACGAAAAGGAAATGACGTTGGTGGGATAATTCCTGCCCAGGTAGCGCTCGTTGATCCCGGTTATTTCATCGTCATCGGTCAGAAGAAGGCTGATATCGCTGTCCGCACAATCCACATGGAGAAGAAGCTTTTTCAGGGCCCGCCGCAATCGCCGCAGATCAATTTTTGCCTTTTTCTGATGGTTTTGAATCGATATGGCCATTGGCATCCTTTCGATGAGCGCTTTCCCGGTCGGTTTGTTCGGGGTAATTAACGCGGTGATGAAAGATCCCGTTTAAGATCCGTATAAAAATTTCCGCAATCCTGCTCAGGTCGCGCATGGTCAGCTCGCATTCATCGAGCTGCCCGTCCATGAATATTTTCTCAATCCGGTCATGAACGAGATTGCTGATTCTGGACGGCGTAGGGTTGGACAGAGTCCGAGACGAAGCTTCAATGGCGTCTCCCAGGAGGACAAGCCCAGCCTCCTTGGTCTGCGGTTTCGGCCCCGGATAACGGAAATCGCTTTCAGGGAGGGAACTGATGGAGGTGTCCTTGTCCTTTTTGGCCTTGTCATAGAAAAAGCGAACCAGTCCCGTGCCGTGATGTTCTCGGATGATATCGGTAATTTCCTTGCCCAGTTTTGCCTGCTGCGCGATTTCACATCCGTCTTTAACATGAGAGATGATCACCAGGCCGCTCATTCTGGGGGAAAGCTTATCGTGCCTGTTGTCGCCGTTTCTCTGGTTTTCAATGAAGTATAGTGGCTTTTTCAGCTTGCCGATATCGTGGTAATAAGCGCTGACCTTGGCGAGCAGCGGGTTCGCGCCGATGGCTTCGGCGGCCGCTTCGACAAGGGAGGCAACAACGACGCTGTGATTGTAGGTTCCCGGTGCCTCCATCATCATTCGCTGGAATATCGGTGAATTCAAATTGGCTAATTCCAGAAGTTTGATGTCCGTCGTGTAGTTGAAAATGGATTCTAAAAGCGGGGTCAGACCGGCGACCAGGATGCCGGAAAGAAGGCCTCCTGCAAGTCCCATGGCCAGTCGGGCTATGAGATCAATGGAAAGGGGGGCTTTGAACACAAGGCTGAGACAGATAATCACGGCCATGTTGAAGAACCCCAGGAAGAGGCCGGCCTTGAAAAAAGCGGAGCGCTGGCGGCAGCTTACAACATGGTACGAGGCGGCGACGCTTCCCAGAAAGCAAAAGAGGCTCATTTTGATGTCATAGTCAAACAGGAAGGAAACGAGAAACGATAGGAAAATGGTCAACACGAGAGCCAGATTCCGATTGGTCAACACGGCGACGAGCATGGCCCCTGCAGCAAAGGGGATGGCATAGAGGAAGGCCTCGGTGGAAAGAGTGGGGAATGCCCGGTTGACGGCATCGGAAATAAAAATTCCCGCCTTGACCATAAGGATTGAAAAAACAGAGATCGTGGACAGAAATAGGCTGTTGACGATGCTTCGCTCCTGCCTCTTGGGCCAGTTCCTTGTGCGCCAGAAGTAAAGAACGAGAGAGAGAATGACAATGGTCAAGAAAATCCCAAGCAAAACAGAAAAATCTGCAAGGGATTCCTGTCCCTTTCTGCTGTAGAATGCATCCAGCTTTTCCTTGTCGAGTTCGGAAATTTTCTGGCCCTCACGGACGATCATTTCATTTTTCTGAACAAGGAAAAAGACGGGTTTGACGGTATCCAGGGTTTCCGCCTTCTTTTTCTCCGTCGCATTTCGGTTGAACGTCACATTCGGCTGGATCAGCCTCTTGGTGAAGGAAAGAACCGTCTGTCGGACCTCTTTTTTCTGACCCTGCAGAAGAGCCCCGGCCTCTTGAATCAAAAGATCGTAGGCATTTTCCAGAGAAAGAAGATCTGACAAGTCGGCCAGGTTCTGTTCCTGTTGGGTCCGGACGTTTCGAAGTGTGATTCCCAGGGACATGTCCTGGGCCAGCAATCTGGTATTGACAAAATATCGATTGATATAGACGGCACGAAGAAGCTGTACGATCTTCTCTTCGAGGCTCTCGGAAAAATTTTCCTGAAGGAGAATTCTCAACTCCTGTTCGGAGAGCTTGATTCCAAGGCTTTGCTGAAATTGGTTAATGGCCCCGTGGAAGGCCTTATTGCTGAAAGGTGAGGGGAGTCCGGTCAGGCCCTCGTTTGCTGGATCCTTCAGAAAAATCCGCATTTTGGAAAAAGCTGAGGAAACAGATGACACAAGATGTTCCGCCAGGGCATTGTCATAGTCGTAAACGGATTTCGTGCCCTGGATGCTTTCCCGCTTCTTCTGCTCGGTAGAGGCCCTGTCTTCAACGAGCAAATCCTTGTCCGCTTTAATGTCCTTGGGAGCGATGGAGCCGATCTTGAACTGCGGATGGCTGATGTAGAATTCCGGTGTAATCAGAAAGGAAAGAATGACGGCGACGATCACGAGGACGGCCATCCGCTGGAACTTCACGTTTTTGGCCAGCGCCGGCATGTCCGGTATCTTCGCCGCCAGTTCCCGGGACAAACTGCGGAAATAATCCTTTGTCAGATCGATTATCTTCATGATTCCCGGTGAGCTGAAGAGCCCTTGACTTTCGAGCTTTGAAAATGGCCGTAGGCCTTGATGACTTCCTGCACCAACGAGTGCCGGACCACATCCACCTCCGTAAAATGGATGAAGCGTATTCCCGGTGTTCTGCCGAGAATCTGTTCGGCCTCAACAAGGCCGGAGACTTTGTCGGCAGGAAGATCGATCTGCGTGATATCACCCGTAATGACGGCTTTAGAGCCGAAGCCCAATCGGGTGAGAAACATTTTCATCTGTTCCGAGGTCGTATTCTGGGCTTCGTCGAGAATCACAAAGGCATCATTGAGGGTTCTTCCCCGCATGAAGGCAAGGGGGGCAACTTCGATAATCCCCTTGGTAATAAGGCCCGTTGCCCTGTCAAAATCCATCATATCGAACAATGCGTCATACAGGGGTCTCAGGTAGGGATTGACTTTCTCGGCCAGGTCGCCCGGAAGGAATCCCAGTCTTTCTCCTGCCTCGACAGCGGGCCGGGCCAGAACGATCCGCTCCACTTTCTTGTCCAGCAGAAATGATACGGCCATGGCCATGGCCAGGTATGTTTTGCCTGTCCCTGCAGGACCGATGCAGAAGGTCATGTCGTGGGTCCGTATGGCGTCGATGTATTTTTTCTGGGCGATGCTTTTGGGGGTGATGATCCGCTTCTTGGACGAAATAAAGACCGTGTCGAGAAAGATTTTTTCCAGGGAGAGGGACTTGTCCCCGGCCAGGATGCGATGGGCATAATCGATGTCTGAGGGAAAGACGGGATAGCCCCGCTGGATCAGTTTGTAAAGCTGCAGCAGAAGGGTTTTCACCAGCTCGACGGAAATCGCGTCTCCCGAGACGGAAACGGTGTTTCCCCTTGCGGCCAGCTTGACGGGCTCCAGTTTCTCTATGAGATGAATGTTCCTGTCCTGCTCACCGAGGAGATATTTCAATGTGTCGTTATGCGTGAACGTCAGTTTTTCAACGACATCGGATTCAAGTGCGGTTTTCGATACCATGGGTTTCCTTGAAAAAATAATAATCAAAATAACGGTGAAAACGCTAACACTATACAAAAACGTTTTCAACGTCTTTGTAGGGGTCTTTTATTTCTGTAAAAACAGATGGGCAAAGACTTTTGCATTGCCAAGCATGGTGTCCAGGCTGCAACACTCGTTGGGCTGATGGGCTTTTTGCCCCACTTTTGACCACACGGCGACAGGGTAACCCTGTCGCCGGAAATGAGCCGCCACGGTTCCGCCTCCTATCCCGCGAGGAAAGGCATCCAGGGAATAGATTTCCGAGATGGCCTTCTTCAATGCTTGAACGACGGGGGCATTTTCCGGCGTGGGCAAAGAGGCTTCAGTCTCCTGAACGGCCGTTATGTCGATCTTCACCCCGAAATCCTGTTCGATGGAGTCGGCTGTCTTCCTGATCTGTTGCCAGACGCCGGCAAGGCTGTAATCCGGGAGAACGCGGCAATCCATGAAAAAGACGTCCTCTCCCGGGATGGTGTTGACATTCGGGACGTTGGCGTCCTTTCGTGTCGGTTCGAAGGTGCTTACCGGCGGCTCAAAGAGCGCGTCGCTTCTGCTGAACAGGTTGTACAGTTCCGTCAGTTTCACAATGAGATGGGAGGCGGCCAGAAAGGCATTTCTTCCCAAATGAGGCTTGCTTCCGTGGCATTGCTTTCCCGTTGTCTTAACCCGAAGCCAGAGGATGCTCTTCTCCGCGATCTCGATCAATGACCCTTCCTCGTTGCCTGCATCGGGCACGACAATGAGGTCCGTCTTCCGGAAGGGATTCCGAGAATCCTTGAGGATAAAATCCAGGCCGAAAAGGCTTCCCGTTTCTTCGTCGGCGACAAAGGCCAGGCCGATGGAAGACTCCGGTTCTATTCCCTCATCCACCAGGGATCTGGCCGCGAAGAGGGACGCGATGAGGTCCTGCTGATTGTCTTCCGTGCCCCTTCCGAAGACGAGCCTGTCCGTGACGACGACCTGATAGGGGTCGTGGCTCCAGAAGCTCAACTCCCCGGGAGGAACGATGTCCAGATGGGTCAGAAGCCAGACTGTTTTCTCCGTATCCCTGCCCGGGAGCGTGACCAGCAAATTGGAGCGGATGCCCGAAGCCACTCTTGGATCGGGTGCGTTTATCTCAGAGGTATTCTTGAAGCCCCATTCCTGAAGGATCGATTTCAGAAAACCTGCCTTCTCGTATTCACCCTGCCCCCCGCTCTCAGGGGACAGGGCTGGAATGGCCGTCAAGGACCGCTGCATTTCAATCATTGCCTCTTCATAGGAATCAATTCTGCGGCATAATTTCTGGAACGCCTTCCGATCAATCATTGCCATTTATTCATCATCTCCCTCATGTGTTATAAATATCCCCCTGGGTAAAAAGGAACGCCCATCGTAACGGGTCGGAAACCAGCCGCTCGCTAAAAGGCGTCTTCCCGGTTTACCGTTCCGAACCTGGAAAGGGGGGCATCGAATTCCTTTTCCGGACCAAGCACGAGAATCACCGATTTCTGCGGATCAAGATATGCTGCCGCGACCCGCCTGACATCTTCGGCTCCGACGGCTGCAATCCTGTCGGGGTATTCCTCCAGAAAACTGCCGGGAAGACCTTTGTATTCAAGCATCATCTGTTGAAGGGCCACATCATCCGCGGTTTTGAACGTAAAAATGAAATTGTTGGCAATGGCGTTTTTGGCCCATTGCAATTCCCCGGTGCCGACCTCTTTTTCCTGGAACTCTCGTATAATCTCCTTTATCAGACCCAGGACTTGAGCGGTGGATTCCGCCTTCGTGAAGACATAGGCCTCGAAGATCCCATAATCCCTTCTCGCCTGATAAAAGCTTCCCGAACTGTATGCAAGCCCGCGATTGGTTCGAATCTCCTGAAACATCCGGGATTGAAAGCCGCCGCTTCCCAGAATGAAATCCAGGACGGTAAAGGGATAACAGTCCGGGGAGGATATCGGGGGGGCGAAAGAGCCATAAATAATGACGGATTGCGGCGTCTCCTTGGGAAGGAGCGTCAAGGATGCCTCGGTCTCCCTTCGAGGCGGGGGAAGGGCCGTCATGCCGGGATTGATCTCCTGCCAGTCGCCCAAACAGCGATTCAGCAGGGACAAGGCTTCCTTTCCGGTGATGTCGCCGGAAACAGACAGCAGGATGTTTCCCGGGGTGAAATGAGCCCGGTGGTAGTTCAGGAGATCTGTTCGGGCAATCCTTTCAAGGGATTGAAGGGTTGAAAGTCTGCCCCGGGGATCGCCCCTGTACAGGAGCTTGCGATAGGTGCGAAAGGCGAGATTCTGAGGATCGTCAGGTATCCTTCTCAGTTCCTCGATGTCCAGGTTTTTGGCCGTTGCAAACTTTTCTTTCTCAAAAACGGGATTTCTCAGGATCGATGCAAAGATCTCAAGAGCCCTGTCCAAATCCTTCCTCAGGACGGAGAGGGTCAGGAGGGTGTATTCCAGGTAGACGCCGCAGTCAATATCCGCAGCCATAAAGGCAAGCGCTTCATCGATTTCATCCCCGGAGAGAAGCTGTGTGCCGCCCGTCAGCAGCACACCGCCCACGAGATCGGCAAGACCTTCCTTCCCCGACGGATCGTGAGCGATTCCAGCCCTGACCAGGGCCGTCAGTTTTACGAGAGGCAGCTCATGATCCTCGGCGATGTAAAGGGGGATGCCGTTGGCCAGCGCCGCTATTTCCGCCCGGGGAATCTGAAACTTGAGAGGCGCATAGTGCAGACGCTCCGGGGGAATCAGAGTGTCGGGCTCGGCGGACGAGGCCGGGGCGACGCCATGGCAGGTAAAGGTGATTACGAATATCATGTTCAGGATCAGTAAGAGTGTTTTCATGGCTGAAGGTTTTTCATTCTAAGGGGTTTTTGAAAGCAAGGCGATGGTTTTGTTGTTCTGCGTAAAATACTGCCTGGCCACTCTCATCAGGTCATCCGGTGTGATTTTGTCTATGATCTTCAGGTGCTCAACAATGTAGCGATAGTCTCCGGCAACCGTTTCGAAATAGGAGAGCATGCTGGCCAGTTCCGCATTCGAATCCAGGCTGCGCACAAATGAGGCTTTGAGGGAATTTTTAATACGCTCCAGTTCGCGGTCTGAAACCGGTTCCTTTTTCAGCCGCTCCAGTTCGATCATCAAGGCCTCCTCCAGTTCAGCGAGGGAATGGGGATGACGAGGCGTGGCGAACAGTGTAAATAGATTCGGATAGCGGGTTCCCGGCATGCTGCTTGCCGAACGGACACTTTCCGCCACAGCCTTTTCCTCCACCAGGACCTTGTGGAGCCGAGAGACCCTTCCATCGGTCAGAAGTGCCTGGATCACGTCGAAGACATAATCATCATGCGACGGAAGGGTGGGTTTGTGAAATCCCATGACCAGTCTTGGATTGGCGTCAAATGAAACGGCGATTCTTCGTTCCCCCAGTTGCGGGGGCTCCTCCGTAATCCGTGATTCGGGTGGTTCCCCGGCGGGGATCGGCCCGAAATAGTTTGTAATCAGCCGCAGGACATCCTGATGGTGAATATTTCCGACGACGGCAATGACGGTGTTGCTGGGAGTATGGTATTGTTTCAGGAAACCATCCAGATCTTTGATACTCAGATAGCTCATGTCGTAAGGCCAGCCCAGAATCGGACGCCCATAGGGATGGGCTATAAAGGCTGCTGCGAGAAACTGCTCCATGAGCTTTCCGTCGGGGTCGGACTCGATGCTCTGCCGGCGCTCTTCCATGATGACCTTCCGCTCGGCGTAGAACTCCCGAAACACCGGCGCCATCATCCGTTCCGATTCGATCCTGGCCCAGAGCTCCAGTTTATTGGCCGGTAAACTTACCTGGTAGGTCGTGACGTCCTGGCTTGTCGAAGCATTAAGCGCCTCAGCGCCGTTTTCGGAGTAGAGCCGGTCTATCTCGTTGGAAAGGACAAGGGTCCGCTGCTCATTCTCAAGCTCGTCCAGTCGGGCCTGAAAAGAGTTCATCTTGGAAGGGTCCCCCTTTTCTCCCTTTCTTCTCTCCTGGTCCAGGGCGTCTCCGGTCCGGGCGATTTCATCGAGGATGCGTTTTTCGCGCCCGTAATTCTTCGTGCCTATGGTGCGGGTGCCCTTGAAAAGCATGTGCTCCAGGAAATGGGCGGTCCCTGTCTTTCCGCTCTGCTCGTCAGCGGCCCCGACCTTATGGCGGATGTACAAGGAGACGGTGGGGCTGAAATCCCTTTTCACCATCAAAATCCTCAGGCCGTTTTCCAGGGTATATGTTTTAACCTGCTTTTCGAGGTCGTAGGCGCAGGAAGAATCAGAAAGACAAAGAAGAAGCGCCGGGTAGCAAACCACGGCGGAAAAGAGGAAGCTGTAAAGACGGGTTCGGGCGATTCTATTCATCACGGTTTGATCCCCTTTTTTTGATGAAGGTGACAATGCGGAAAACGGAAAAAAGCAGGCCGGTGAAGCTGATCAGGATAATCAGGTTCGACGAGAAAAAGTATACAATAAACATGTGCGGATTTGTCAACGAATAGGCATGGATCAGATTGTCTATTCCCATGAGGAAAAAAAACAGTGAAGCACAGCCGACGCACACCGTTTTCAGCCAAAAGGTCAGCATGGGACGATTGTCTCCAAAATAGCCCGTAAACGCTCCCCTTTCCCTTGGAGATGCTTTTCCGCGGGACTCCTTCCTGTTGTTCGTTGCCGCATATCATAAATCGCGTATACTATCCGGGATTTTGTTCAAGAGCAACAGGAAAAATGAAGGGAAACAGGAGCAATCCTTTCAGCGAAGGATCACAGGGCGGCAAGAGGCGGAGAAACCGTCTTCCCGTAGGACCGAATCATGGATTTCAGCCTTCGGTAGTCGTCATAGGTAAAGTGTTCATGGCGGCAGGGAAGAAGGGTGTTGTTGTGAAAGAGGGGTTCGTTGACGAGATCGTAAGGCGAGGCGGAAACGGATCGGTTCCATAAACCGGTTCCGGGAATCGGCGAGAATTCAGCCAGTATGGGCTTCGCACCGTAGGAAAGAACAAAACGGATGCTTTCCTCCACCTCCTGGGCTGTCTGCCCCGGCAGTCCGCAGAGGAGATACATCCCGATCTCTGAAGCCTTGTACCCGGCTTGCTTGAGGCAGGACACGGCCCTCTCCAGATGTGCGTTCGATACTTTCCCCCCGGTTCGAACCTGCTGACCGGCGTCGGACGTTTCGAAGCCGAAGCGGAGGGTGCGGAAACCCGAGCGGAGCATCAACCTGCCGATTTTCTCATCGATACTGCGCAGGTGAAGGCCGTTCGGGCAATGGAACTGGCAGGACAGCCCCATTCGGATCAGCTCTTCCATCAGGGGAACGGCCATTTCCTCAGGATCCATCAGAAAGGCGTCGTCATAAAAGGAAAAGTGTGAAATCCCGAATCGACGGTTCCAGAAAGCGATTTCCTCGGCCACCCGTCCGGGGGAGCGCCGCCGGAAGCCGCTGTTCAGGATGTGGGAGGCGCAATACACGCAGCGGAACGGGCATCCCCGGGATGTCATGATGGGAAGCTGGCCTTTGTAAGGCAGCAAATCGAAAGCGGGATAGGGCAGCGTGTCCAGGTCGGCCGGATCCGGGAGGAATGTGATCTCCTGTCGAAGCAGTTCCTCAATGATGAATCGAAGATGCTGCTCCCCTTCTCCTGGAAGGACGTGATCGGCACCCGAACGCAACGCATGCTCCGGACAGAGGGTGGCATAGTTGCCACCGAGGAGAACGGGAACTCCGGGAAGAAGTTCCTTGACAATCCTGATGACATCGAACACCCCCGGATACCAGTACGTCATCATGGAGGAGACCAGAATCAGATCGGGAGAGGCGCAGGAATGCAGCTCCTGCCTTAAAAGACGCGGTGAAATGCCATAGCGGTGATAGTTGCGCGGTATGCCCTGCAGGGGGTCGGGTTTGGCGATGACCTCCCTGGGATACTGACCCTGTCCGAAGCCTTTTCTTTTCGGTTTCCTGATACCGCTGTCGTCACTCAATCCTGGATGGAGCGGATTCAGGCAGTCGATGAGCTGGACAGAAATGGAATTTTTCCGCAGGATGCCGGCCAGGTACAAGAGACCCAGCGGCTTGCTCCAGAAGTCATAGGCGGCAAAGTCATAGATCCAGGGGTTGATCAGCAGGACGTTTGCGTTTCTCATGACGTCGGTTTTGGAGGAAACGTTATAGAAGATGACGGTTTTTGTTTCATGTCTTATTCCCGATGTCGGCGCACCCCGGTTCCGAAACTCAGGAAGACCGGGATGAACACCCCATGACCATCAGATCCCTTGAAGAAGATAAGGCGTGATTTAAGCATAACCGACTGCCTGAGGACAAGATGAAAATGTCCCTTCTGGTTCGAATCGAAGCCGATCGGGTACAGGAGTGAGTTCACGTAACGAAGGCGGTTCGAGATCCGGATTGGTTGAACCGGCGGATCCCTTTACAGAACGAGACGCGTCGGTGATCAGGCGAATAATTCCTTGAACTTGCCACCTAGAACTGCTATAGTCTGATTTCTGTAAATATACGTAATTACGGGTACTTATTAGAGGGATCGACAAAAATGCTGAAAAACAGGAAAATCATACTGGGAATAACCGGGGGAATCGCAGCCTATAAAGCTGCGGAGCTGACCAGGCAGCTGGTGAAGGGGGGAGCGGAAGTCAAGGTTGTCATGACCCGCCATGCCCGGGAATTCATCACTCCGCTCACGATGCAGACCCTGTCGGGAGGCCCCGTGTTTCTGGATATGTTTGATACCATTAAAGATTATGAGATTGCGCACATCGCCCTAGCCGATTATGCGGATCTTTTGGTCATCGTTCCGGCAACGGCCAATGTGATCGGGAAGATCGCCTCGGGAATCGCCGATGACCTCCTGACAACGACGGTCATGGCCACAAGGTCGCCGGTCTTGATCTGTCCGGCCATGAATGTCAACATGTATGAGAACGCCATCGTCCAGGAGCAGGTCCGGAAGCTGGCCGGGTACGGATATCATGTCCTGGAGCCCGCGGCAGGCGAATTGGCCTGCGGCACATCGGGAAAGGGCAGACTTCCGGAAATTCCGAAAATCCTGGAGGAAATCGAATCTCTGTTGACGGTCAAGGATATGGTCGATGAGCATGTCCTGGTCACGGCAGGGCCTACCCGGGAACCTTTTGATCCCGTCCGCTTCATTACCAACTACTCTTCCGGAAAAATGGGCTATGCGGTCGCCACAATGGCCCGTCGGAGGGGGGCAACCGTGACCCTCGTCAGCGGCCCGGTGCAGCTGCCTATTCCTGCCGGAGTTTTCCATGTCTCCGTCTCGTCGGCAAGGGAAATGCGGGATGCCGTAATGGCTGCCCTTCCGGAAGCGACGGTGGTGATCAAGGCCGCAGCGGTGGCCGATTACAGGCCGGCGGTCAGGCAGGATCAGAAAATCAAGAAAAAAAATGAAGACTTGACCGTGAAGCTGGAACGAAACCCCGATATCATTCATGAAATCGGAGCAAAGAAGGAGGACCGGATCCTGGTCGGATTTGCCATGGAGTCCGAACATCTTGTTGAACACGCCATTGGAAAGATGGTGGCCAAGAACATGGACTTCATCGTGGCCAATGACGTCACGAAAGAGGGGGCCGGCTTTCAGGGAGATACCAATATCATCACGATTCTGGACCGGGATGGGGAGATGCAGGAGCTGCCGCTAATGGATAAGATGGAGGCGGCTGGAGTCATCCTGGACAAAGTCCGGGAAATTCGGGAACGCCGCCGCAGTCAACCCGAACAGAAGACGGAGTCCTTATTGTCTCTCTGGAAGACCGCCGGCGGGAAAAACAGGCTTCAATAAGATCATTTTAATGATGGAAACCGATCGTTTAAGAGAGGAGCTGTTGACGCTCGTCCGCTCACTCAGGAGCCAGCTTGAGCTTGAGCGGGATCTGCATCGCCCCCTGTCATGGCTGGCCGTGGGGGCAGAGAAAACGACGCCGCCCGGGAAAGAGCCTCCTGTTCCCGAAAAAGAAACGTCTGCAGTGCCGGGTGCATTGAGCATCGGGGAAGGATCAGCTCAAAACGGTCGATCTCTCGATGAGATTTTCCGGGATGTGGAACACTGCTCCCTCTGTTCTTTGGGAAAAACAAGAAGGAATCTCGTCTTCGGAGAGGGGAGTCCCTGCGCGGAGCTGGTCTTCGTGGGGGAGGCGCCGGGCGCTGAAGAGGATCTGCAGGGAAGGCCCTTTGTCGGACGTGCCGGAAAGCTTCTGACCCGGATTATCGATGCCATGGGGCTGAAGCGGGAAAACGTCTACATCTGCAACATCCTGAAATGCCGCCCTCCGGGAAACCGGAACCCCCTGCCGGAGGAAATCGCGGCCTGTGAGCCCCATCTGGTGCAGCAGCTGGAGGCTATCCGCCCCCGGGTTATCTGTGCCCTGGGAACCTTCGCGGCCCAGACACTGCTGAAAAAGAAAGGCACGCCCATTACCGTGCTGCGTGGTCGCTTCCATGATTATCACGGAATCCCACTGATGCCGACCTACCATCCCGCCTATCTTCTGCGGAATCCGGCGGCCAAAAAGCAGGCGTGGGAAGATGTGCAAAAGATCATGAAAGTCCTCGGAGAGGAGAACTCAGGTGAAACATAAAGCACGGTTTTTTTTGATCCTGTGGCTGATCCTGGGAGGGACGGGTTTCCTGTCTGCCGCGGAAAGGCAGCCTGTCTATGACGTTATTCGCATCGATTCCGCCATTACGCCTCCTGTTGCCGATTACATTCTGCAGGGCATCGACGGGGCGGCAAAATCCGGATCAAATGGACTGGTTGTTCTTCTGGATACTCCCGGCGGACTGGACCTCGCGATGCGGGACATTGTAAAAGGCCTTCTGGGGGCGCCGATCCCCGTCATTGTGTATGTTTCACCCTCGGGAGCCAGGGCCGCATCAGCGGGGATGATCATCACGATGGCGGCCCATGTGTCGGCCATGGCCCCTGGTACCAACATCGGCGCGGCGCATCCTGTCGGCATCGGCATCGGGGGGGGAGGCGACAAGGTCATGATGGAAAAGGTGGAAAACGATGCCGTTGCCTATGCGATCAGCATTGCCAGGCAGAAGGGGAGAAACGAGGAATGGGTGGAAAGGGCGGTGCGCAAGAGCGAATCGATTCCAGCCGATCAGGCTCTCCAGGCGCGGGTCGTTGATCTGGTTGCCAAGGATTTGACCGAGCTGCTCGAGCAGCTTTCCGGCCGAGAAGTCCGGGTTGGCGAAAATGTGCGGGTTCTGGAAACAAAAGGGGCCATGCTCCGGGAAATTCCGATGAACCTTCGGCAAAAGGTCCTCACGACCCTCAGTGATCCCAATATCGCCTATCTCCTGTTTCTTCTCGGTGTCGCCGGCCTTTACTTTGAACTGGCGCAGCCAGGGGCGATTCTTCCTGGCGTGATCGGCGGCATCTCCCTGATCATGTCTTTTTTCGCCATGCAGACCCTTCCTGTGAATTATGCGGGCATTGCCCTGATCCTTTTTGCCCTGATTCTCTTTATCGCGGAAATCAAGATCATCAGTCACGGGCTCCTGTCGGTGGGCGGCGTCATTTCCCTGCTGCTGGGTTCGCTTCTGCTTTTTGACTCTCCTGAACCGGCCTTGCGGGTATCTTTCAAGGTCATGATCCCCACTCTGGTGATTGTTTCCGCTTTTTTTGTCTTTGTTGTCAGTCTGGTTGTCAAGGCACAGATGGGGAAAAAGCACACCGGTTACGAAGAACTGATCGGTGCGGAGGGCGTTGCTGTGACGGACATTCACCATGCCGGCAAGACCTTTATAAGGGGGGAATACTGGGACGCATGGAGTGAGAAGCCTGTGGCGAAAGGGAAAAAAGTCACGGTAGAGGGCATTGAAGGGATGAAGATGCAGGTCAGGGAAATATAACCAAAAAAAGGGAGGGTGAATCATGTACGTGCCAATCGTTCTTGTCGTTCTGGTGGTGATGTTTCTGGCATCGGCCATTCGTGTTCTCAATGAATACGAACGGGGAGTGATCTTCCGGCTTGGGCGGATTCTCAACGTCAAGGGTCCGGGGCTTATTATTCTCATTCCCGTTATCGACCGGATGGTCAAGGTTGACATGCGGACCATCACCATGGACGTGCCGCCGCAGGACGTCATTACGCGGGACAATGTATCGATCAAGGTGAATGCCGTCGTTTATTTCCGGGTGATGGACGCCAACTCCGCGGTTATTCAGGTGGAGAACTACCTCTATGCCACCTCTCAGCTTTCACAGACCACCCTTCGGAGCGTCTGCGGACAGGTCGAACTGGATGAGCTGCTGTCGGAGAGGGAAAAGATCAATCTTCAGCTGCAGGAATTTCTGGACCGCAGCACGGACCCCTGGGGAATCAAGGTCTCCCTTGTGGAGGTCAAGCATATCGATCTGCCTGAAGAGATGAAACGGGCCATGGCCAAGCAGGCTGAAGCGGAACGGGAGCGGCGGGCAAAGATCATCTCCGCGGAAGGAGAATTTCAGGCGGCCCAGAAGCTCATTGAGGCGGCGGCTCTGATGAGGACCCAACCGATCTCCGTCCAGCTGCGTTATCTTCAGACCCTGAGTCAGATCGCCTCGGAGAACAACTCGACGACGGTTTTCCCGGTTCCCATTGAAATGTTCAGCCATTTTATAAAGGAAAAGGAATAAAAGGGAAGAGAGTGAACGGTGCCTCAGGAATGGACAGAAACCGGATCCTGATCTTGTGTGATTTTGACGGAACAACGTGCAGCAATGACATGGGCAATACGATCATGAACCGCTTTGCCGAGGGATGGCGGGAGATTGACCGGTCCTATTACACCAATGTCATCGGTTCACGGCTTGCCTACCTGCAGATTCAGCCGCTGTTCAAGGGGACAAAAAGGGAGATGGTCGATTACGCCCTGGGGGAGGAGAAGCTGGACCCCTATTTTCTGTCCTTCTATGCTTCCTGCAGAGAAAAGGGCATCGATCTGAAGATCCTTTCGGACGGCCTGGACTTTTATATTTCCTCCATTCTTCAAAAGCACGGATTGCAGGAGATAGAATTTTACTCGAACAGGGTTGTCTTCCGGGACGATGCCACCGTGTCCATCGAGTTTCCGTCACCCCGAAACGGATGCGATCTTTGCGGGACCTGCAAGAGCACGATACTCGAAGCCCATCGGGAGGCCTACGATTTGATCATTTACGTAGGCGACGGTTATTCCGATGTATGCCCGTCCCAGAAGGCCGACCTGGTCTTTGCAAAACCGATCCTCTCAGAGAAATGCAGGAAGAGGGGGAAGGCCTGCATCGCCTATGAGAATTTCCGGGATGTGGGTGAAATCCTTGACGGAATACTGGCGGATCCGGAAGATGCTGCGGGAAGTTCGCCAAGGCGCCGTCGGTGACTCAGGAGGCCCGTCCCGGCAGGCCCCCTTCGTTCGTCGGTGAAGGCAGCGGTTCGCCCTGATTGGCCAAGAAGGCCGTCACCATTCCGACTGTCCCTCTGGACGGGAAAAATATTTCTTCCGGTACGTCCATAGAATTTGCGCCGGAAAATGACCTGCTCCCTTTGGATAAGTAAAGGGATACAGGCGGTGAGGAAAACGATGCCGTTGCCTGCTGAAGAAAAATTTCGATGCGATCTCCTCTCGTGGGGTAGGATCATCAAGGATTCACAGAAGCTCTCGCGTATCATAAGGGATTCGGGATATTGTCCCGAGATCGTCGTCGCCATCGGCAGAGGCGGCTATGTTCCTGCCCGGATTCTCTGCGACTGCCTTCTCGTTCATGACCTTGCGTCGATAAAGGTCGAACATTGGGGAACTGCGGTCATGAACGAGAAGGCCTTCGTCAAGTATCCGCTCTGCGCCGAGATTCGGGGCATGAAGGTCCTGCTGGTCGATGACGTGACGGACACCGGCGACACCCTCCGGGTATCACTCCAGCACCTGGAAGCTCTTCAGCCGCGGGAGATACGGACCGCTGTCCTGATACACAAGACCTGCTCCACGGTGATTCCCCATTACTATCTCAGAAAAATCATAAAGTGGCGATGGGTCATTTTCCCTTGGCATACCCGGGAAGATCTGACGGAGCTCATTAAAAAGCTCAAAGCCGGGGGCATCTGCGATGAGGAGCATCTGAGGCGGAGCATGAAGGAAAAATATCGTATCGATCTGCCGATCCAGACGCTCCGGGAAATTAGTTCGATGATCGGATGACCACTTCAGCGGCGTTGAAACGTATCTGCCGAAGAGGCCGTCCGATGAGGGATGGAATGACGACAGAATTCTTCGAAGAAGAATCAATCCGCAGCGTTTGGATGGAGGAGGAACCCGCAGGTGGCTGGAAAAGAATTGAATTGCATCTATGGCATCTGTAACCTGATCGATACGCCGGGCATTTTCATGGAGGAGATTCTCCAGGAAACGGTTCAACTCCTGCCTTCCGCTTTCCGGTATCCTTCCATGGCCTGTGCGCGAATTCTCCTGGAGGGTCATCCTTACGAGACGGCGGATTATCAGGAGAGCAAATGGCGCCTGGAAGCTGACATCAAGGTGAAGGACAGCGTATCGGGGATCATCGAGGTGAATTACCGGCAGGAACCCCCGGAAGACGGCGATGCTCCTTTTCTGCAGGAAGAAGTCAAGATGCTCGATATCGCGGCCAATTACCTGGGGCTGGTCATCGAGCGGAAACGGGCGGAGGAAGAGATAGCGCACCTGGCGACCCATGATGCCTTGACGGATCTTCCGACACTCCTGCTGGCCAGGGATCGTCTTGGAATGGCCATCAGCCTGGCTCGGCGGAATAAAACAGCCGTTGCGGTGATGTTTTTAGATCTTGATGGATTCAAGGCCATCAACGAGAGCCTCGGCCATGAAGCGGGAGATTACATCCTGATCAGAACGGGGCAGAGGCTCCTTGCCTGTGTTCGCGAAAGCGATACGGTGGCCCGCGTCGGGGGGGACGAATTTCTCATTATTGCTTCGGGGATTCATGACCTCGGGAATGCGGAGAAGATTGTTGAGCGAGTCCATGCCCTCATCTCCCAGCCAATCCTTTTCAAGAGGAACAGGACCATCGTCGGAGGCGCCAGTATCGGGATCTCCCTGTATCCGGATGACGGCGCCGAAATGGAGGCGCTGATCAAGCGGGCTGAAGAGGCCATGCATACCGCCAAGAAGAGCGGCAGGAAACCGTTTCGCATTGCCGATTCTTCGGTGTCCGCATGAAGGCCCCCCGCCTTTCAGGGTAGGGGTATCGTTTAAAGCAGTGCAAGGGCATCGGCCAGGGCCATGCCTGTCCGAGTCGGCTGCAGCCGGCCATCGGCGATTCGAAGATGACCCGCAGAAAGAAGCGGCTTCAAAAAATCTTTTTTGCTCGCCCGAAGATCAACCCCGAACCTCTCGGAAAAGGCTCGAAGGTCGATGCCCGCCTTGGTTCGAAAGCCCAGAAAAAGGGTCTCAAGCTGCAGCTCCTCGTTCGTCAGCTCCTCGCAGCTTTCAACGGGAAGCTCGCCTCTCTCCAGTCGCTGGAGGTAGCATTCCAGGGAGCGGACATTTTCCCAACGTTTACACCCGTCAAAGGAGTGGGCCGCCGGGCCCAGCCCGAGATAGGGGATGTGCCGCCAGTATTTTGAATTATGGCGGGAAACGAAGGACTCACCGAGGGCGAAGTTGGAAACCTCATAGTGGGTGTATCCCGATGATTCGAGAAATTCGGAGGTGTCCATGAAAAATTCAAAGAGTTCATCGTCATCGGGAATTTTGAACAGGCCCTGAGCGCAGCTTTTGCCGAGGGGCGTGTCCTGCTCCAGGGTGAGCTGGTAGCAGGAAAGATGGGGAATGTTCAGGGATGCCGCATACTCCAAAGCCTTCTTCCAGGCCTGACGCGTCTGTCCCGGTATTCCATAGATCAGGTCGATGCCGACATGATCGAACCCGGCCTGCCGGGCCGCCATGATGGACTGAATCGCCTGGTTGCCGTCGTGCCTTCGTCCGAGGAAGGCAAGAAGGGTATCGTCGAAGGACTGCACCCCGATGTTCAGTCGGTTGATTCCCAGGGCGCGCATCTGGGCGAGCACAGGCAACCCCACATCCGCTGGATTGACTTCCATGGTCACTTCGGCGTCTTCACAGATGTCATAGGTCTTCCGCAGATGGGAAAAAAGTTCGGACAGCTGGAAGGGGGCAAGAAGGGAGGGGGTGCCGCCGCCGATATAAAGGGTGTCGAAGGAGCCGATCCCCCCCCCCTGGAGGAGGGCTTCTTTGAACAGCGCCTTCAGGAAGCGGGGGATCTCGGAGACCTTCGTGACGGAAAAGAAGTTGCAGTAACGGCACTTGGCTGTGCAGAAGGGGATGTGCAGATAAAGGCCGGGGCGCTGCTCCTCTGTGCGTCCGCGATGGGCATTTCCCTCCTTGATTTTCCCAGCCTGCACCGGCGGCGATCTCAGGACCCGTTTCTGCATGGTGCGTTTACCTTCCTGATGGGCTCTCAGTCGGCGTCCGACTTCAATACGGAGAGAAAGGCGCTCTGGGGAATGCTGACCTGTCCGATCATCTTCATGCGCTTCTTGCCTTTTTTCTGCTTTTCCAGAAGCTTGCGCTTCCGGGAGATATCTCCCCCGTAACATTTGGCGATGACGTCCTTGCGAAAAGCTGAGATGGTGGTCCGGGAAATGATTTCCCCCCCGATGGCCCCCTGGATGGCGATCTTGAACATCTGGCGCGGGATCTCCTCCCTGAGCCGTTCGCAGGCCTGCAGACCGCGGGCGCGGGCGCGGTCCCGGTGGACAATCTGCGACAGGGCATCCACCCGTTCCCCGTTGACCAGGATATCCAGCAGGACCAGTTGGCCTTCCCGGTAGTCGATCACTTCATAGTCGAAGGAGCCGTATCCCTGGGTAACGGATTTGAAGCGGTCATAAAAATCGTAGATCACCTCGGCAAGAGGCAGTTCGTAAATCAGTTCGACCCGGCCGGGGCTTGGATAGTTCAGCGTCGAGTTCGTCCCCCGTTTTTCCATGCATAATTTCATCACCGCACCGAGGTACCGTTCCGGCAGCATCAAGGTGGCGCGGATATAGGGTTCTTCGGACAGCTCGATGGAAGAGCTTCCCGGATAGTGGGCCGGATTGTCTACATAGAAGACGGACCCGTCCTTCAGGGTAAATCGATAGCGGACACTGGGGACGGAAAGAATGATCGACTGGTCGTATTCCCGTTCCAGCCTTTCCTGGACCACTTCGAGATGAAGAAGGCCGAGGAACCCGCAGCGGAATCCCTGCCCAAGAGCGGCGGAAGAATCCTTCGTGTAGATGAATGAGGCGTCGTTCAGCTGGTATTTTTCCAGGGCGGTCTTGAGATCTTCATAGTCGTCGGAGGCAATGGGATAGATGGAGGCGAAAACCACCGGCTTGACCTCGCGGAAACCCGGAAGAGGATGGGAGCAGGGATTTTCATCCAGGGTAATCGTGTCCCCCGTGCGAACATCGGAGACGGTCTTGACCCCGGCAATGATGTATCCCACTTCACCGGCGCACAGGGCCTGTCGTTTTTCTCTCTGAAGCAGGAAATGACCCGTTTCCTCCACCCGATAGGTGGCCGAGTTGGACATAAAGCGGATGGTGTCGCCGCTTTTCACCGTGCCGTCCATGATCCGGCAGTGGATGATCGTCCCGCGGAAGGCATCGTAATGGGCATCGAAGATCAAAGCCGCCAAGGGGGCTTCAGGATTTCCTTTCGGCGGCGGAATGCGATGAACGATGGCTTCCAGGATTTCCTCAATGCCGGTTCCCGCCTTGGCGGAACATTTCAGATGCCCTTCGGAATCCAGCCCGAGTTCATCGTCAATCTGCTCGATCACCCGCTCCACATCGGCCGAGGGCAGATCGATCTTGTTGATTACCGGGATGATTTCCAGATCGTGTTCCATGGCAAGATAGAGATTGGCCACCGTCTGAGCCTGAACCCCCTGGGCCGCGTCAATAAGCAGCAGGACGCCTTCGCAGGAGGCCAGGGCACGGGAAACCTCGTAGGAAAAATCCACATGCCCCGGCGTATCAATGAGGTTCAGGCTGTAGGTTCTGCCGTCCCTTGCCTTATAGGGTAGGGTAATGGCCTGGCTCTTGATCGTGATTCCCCGTTCCCGTTCTATGTCCATATTGTCGAGCATCTGGTCCTTGAAGGTCCGTTCGTCGGAGACGCCGGTAAACTGGATCAAACGGTCTGCCAGCGTGGACTTTCCGTGATCGATATGGGCTATGATGCTGAAATTGCGTATATAATCCATCTCTAATTCTGATTCGTCCTTGAAGGTTGATTTACGTATAACGCTTAACAATCCTGTCCGATAGCCCCTTTTGCGCCGGCTTCAGATAAAAAAGCCTTCCGGAATATCTGGAAGGCTTTTTTTTAGCAAAAAAGAGAGAAGATGAACCTCAGGAAAGTTTACTGAGCAGATCCTCGGATACTTCCTTCACTCCAGGAAGACCGTCAACTTCGATGACCTTGACCCTCTCCTTGAAGAAATTCACCGCAGCCAGGGTGCCCGTTTTGGGGTCATAATAAATGTCATGCCGTTTGCCGATGGCTTCCTCGTCCTGATCGTCGGCGCGGGTCGTCAACTTGTCGCTGCCGCAGACCCGGCAGACCATTTTGCCGTCTTTTTCAACCGGCTTGATGGCGTCGATGAAGATGTTGTTGGGATGGTTGTTGTCAACGGCGCAGAGCCTTCGTCCCATGATCCTGTTCTTCGATGTCTGCCGGTCGAGAACGATTTCAATGACATTGTCCAGATTGATTCCTTCCTTCTGCATGGCATCCCACATGGCTTCGGCCTGGGCCAGGTTGCGGGGGAAACCGTCAAGCAGCCAGCCGCTCTTGCAGTCGTCCTGTTTGATCCGGTTGAGGATCATGGGGATGGTGATGCTGTCTGGAACCAGGTCCCCGCGGTCGATATAGGCCTTGGCCTCTTTTCCCAAGTCCGTTCCCTTGGAGATGTTCTCCCTGAAAATAACCCCGGTTTCAATATGGGGAACATTAAATTTCTTCTGTACGATCGCGCCCTGCGTTCCTTTACCACTCCCATTGGGTCCAAAAATGAGAATATTCATGCCCCTGAAGCTCCTTTCATGTGAAAATGCAATTTGTCAGAAAACTGCCCCCTTATAATGGATAAAATTTCTTTTGGCAACGATAAAATCATGATCCGCCTCAATGCGGTGCGTAATGACGTAGGGGGACGTCCAGTTCTTTCCCGGACAGGAACCTTAAGAGGAATCGGTTAGAATACGGGGCCGGATTGGCGGGAAGGACTCCGGCATGCCGATTTTCCGGCATCGTGGTCATTGTTCATTTCCCAGCGACACGCTGATCAGTTTGTACCCCTTTTCCGTCCTTAAGAAATCAAAATGGTCCTGCCGGAAATTCCCTTCCCTGTTGCGATTGATGACGACACTCATCACCGGATACCGCCACGGCTTCGGTTCCCCGCAGTTGTTGAAGTAGCCTGCAAATTCAGCCCCTTCAAAAATAAAGGGATTCAGGCCGTCCATTGAAATGAAATAATCGGCCTTTTCACGAAGAATGTCCGAAAGTCGGCCCCTGATGAGCTCGAAGTTTCTTTCGACAAATTGGGGGCTCCTTTCAGATGTCCAGCCATCCGGTTCTTTCCAGAAATAAATGGTTCCGTATGAACAATCCAGGAGCGCCTTTCTGGAAAGGCCGTTTCGTATCAAATCGTTGAGCCATGAAGAAAATTCCTTCTTGTAGTCGAGAAAGGAGTAATATCGGCCGTCCACACCAAGGAAGGTTCGTTGATTGGGGTCCTCGAGAGGATGATCTGTGATTCTCAATGAGAAAAAGTCCAGGTGCGGATCAAGGTTGAAGGGATCGATCAGGATGTGATCATGTGTATTGACAAGAATTTCTTTTCCTCCAGCCCAGCTGTAGTGACCACACCCACGGATGTCGTCGCCATCCCAGTATTTCTTCTCTGCGCCTTTCAGGGCCGCGACCAGTCCATTCCGGACATTGGTAAGATCGTCATATTCCGCGGGGATCGCCACATTTCCCTGGCTGTCATAGAGACCCGCCTTGCCCGTTGTGCGATCCCGGAATCGGATAAAGCCTTCACTTTCGCAGTCCGGTCCGTTGTCGATCATATAGACATTGCCCCGTCCGACGACTTTTCCGGATTTCGTCAGATAGGATGTCTCGAACCCGCCGTTTTTCTGCTCCATGACGGCGAGAATCTTTTCGAATGTTCGGGCCGTTGAAAAGTGCGCATATCTGGGGGCGATTCTTATGCGACCCTCAGAATCCTTAAATCCCATCAGCGTTGAATCCTCATTCCAGAATGGCGTCCAGGAACGGTTCTCCTGAACGGGCATTGAACATCCCGAAAGAAAAAAAAGGATGACGAAGAGGATTTTCTTCATGGGCTCGAAATTTCCGGCGATCACGGCCCTGAGGGGCTGCCGGACACGATTGGATGAAGGCGGGCGCTCCGATGGCAGACCGCCCGGGGATGAAAAGACCCGGGTCATGATCCCCCGTTGAAAGAGGGCCCACGAGAAGCTGCGGCAGCCTGCCGCATCCGTCAGGTCGATCACGTCGAGCAGGAAGAAGAGGAGCATGTGGAGCAGCTGGAGGAGGAGGTGCTCCCGGAAGTTCCTCCGAAGACGGACATGAGTTTTTCAACCTCGTCCGAGTTGCAGTCCGGACAAAGGACTTCCCGTTTTTCTGAAATGGAGAAAAAGAGGACTTCGAAGTCCTTCCCGCAAGATTTGCAGCGAAATTCATAAATCGGCATAAAAATTCCTCCGGAAACAAAAAAGACACGGGTCAGGATTTCCACCACCGTCCCGCGCAAAGGCCGCCTGAAAATGCTTCTCAATTCTATAAATAACCTGTTGTCCCTTTGTCAAGACAATCCGGCCAATCCTTCGGGAGGCCGATGAATGTCCTGTTGACGACATCCAGGGGCTGTGTTAACTACATCGTCAGCCGTAGAGATATGTTTCCTCAAAATACAAATTATCGCTGAGAGCCTTGGGAGGGAAGGGGATATGCCGGTTTCGAAGAAGATTCAGGGAATGCTTTCGCGTTCATCTTGGATTCGAAAGATGTTTGAGGAGGGTCTGCTTCTTAGACAGAAACTGGGGCCTGAGAACGTGTTCGATTTCAGTCTCGGGAATCCCAACGTGCCGCCACCGACCGAGTTTGATTCCGCCTTGAGGGACGTGGCCGGCCAGACTCTTCCCGGCCAGCATGGGTACATGCCGAACGCCGGCTACCCTGAAACGCGTGAGGCGATCGCCGGCTATCTGGGCCGTAAATTCAAGGTGCCCCTCACCTTTGAGCACATCATCATGACCTGCGGCGCGGCGGGCGCATTGAATGTGACCATGAAAACGATTCTCGATCCGGGAGACGAAGTCATTATCCCGACGCCGTATTTTGTCGAATACGGGTTTTATGTGGACAATGCCGGGGGAGTCGCCCGCCTGGTCCCCACGAAGGAGGATTTCGGCCTGGACCTGGAGGCGATTCGATCGGCCTTTACTGAGAGAACCAGGGCCGTGCTGATCAATTCGCCGAACAACCCCACGGGACGGGTCTATGACGCGGAAACCATCCGCGGACTCGCCGCCATTCTCGAGGAAAAGGAGAGGCTTTACAACCGGGCCGTCTATCTGGTTTCCGATGAGCCCTATAACGAAATCGTCTACGACGGCGTCGAGCTTCCCAGCATCATGGAGTTCTGCAGGAACAGCATCATTGCCTATTCCTATTCCAAATGCCTGTCGGTGCCGGGTGAGCGCATCGGGTACCTCGCCCTTCATCCGGAGCTTGCCGAATTGAAGGATGTCCTTGGCGGAATGATCTTCTGCAACCGGATTCTGGGGTTTATCAATGCCCCGGCCCTGATGCAGCGGGTTATCTCACGGATTCAGGGGGTGCAGGTCAACGTTGGCGAGTATCAGCGGAAGAGGGATCTGCTCTGCGAGGGATTAAGATCTTGCGGCTACTCCTTTGCCAAGCCGGAGGGCACTTTCTATCTCTTTGTCCGATCGCCTGTGGACGACGATGTGGCGTATGTCCGCGCACTTCAAAAGCGCGGAATTCTCACGACGCCCGGGGTCGGATTCGGGGGGCCGGGCTATTTCCGCATCGCCTATTGTGTTGATGATGCCACGATCCGCAACGCCCTGCCGGGCTTTGCGGAAACGATGATGGAATCCGGAGGACGCTAGCCCCGTTGACGCCGGCGCCTTCCGCTTTCGGGATGGCGGTTATTCGTAACGGATGCTGAAATCGCTGAATTCTCCGGTGTAGGGTTCATCGAGAACGCTGAGCTCCTCCACGACGGCATGGGGAGGGCCGCGGCGGCACCAGTCGACCAAAGCGTCCACATTCTGCCGCTTTCCCTCGAAGAGCGCCTCGACCTGTCCGTTGGGCAGATTGCGAACCCAGCCATGGACATGAAATCCGAGGGCTGCCCCTCGGGTGTGGGCACGAAAGAAAACCCCCTGAACCCTCCCTTTGACAAAGACGCGGACACGCTTCATGATTTATCCTCTGCCGGCCATGGCCAGGAATTCCTCCTCGCTGAGGACGGGAATGCCCGATTCCTGAGCCTTTTTGAGTTTGGAGCCGGCTGCAGCGCCTGCAACCACGTAATCGGTATTTTTCGTAAGGGAACTCAATGCCTGGCCGCCAAGGGATTCAACGATCTGTTTGGCCTCGATCCGTGTCATCCGGGTCAATGCCCCCGTGAAGACGAAATTTTTTCCCGTAAGGGGCGCGGAGAGAGGCGATTCGGAGGGGCTCTCCACTGGGGTCACCCCGGCGTCCTTGAGCTTTTCAAGCACCCGGCGGTTTGACTCGTTGCGGAAAAACTGAAAAATACTGCTGCCGACTTCAGATCCAATGTTCGGGATGGACAGAAGATCCTCTTCCGAGGCATCCATCAAGGCGTCAAGAGTCTGATAGTTCCGTGCCAGGATCTTCGAGAGATGCTCCCCGACATGGCGGATTCCCAGCGCATAAATGAGCTTGTCCAGGGGGGGGGATTTGGACCGCTCAATGGCGGCAAGGAGATTCGTTACGGACTTTTCCGCCATGCGCTCCAGGTTCAGCAAGCTGTCACGCTTAAGGAAATAGAGATCTGCGGGATCGCGGATGAGCCCCGAATCCACCAGGTTCAAAACAAGCTTTTCTCCAAGGCCTTCGATATCCATTCCACCACGGGAGGCGAAATGAATGATGTGTCCACGAATCTGGGCCGGGCAGGAAATGCCGATGCAGCGATGGGCGGCCTCGCCTTCGATTCTGACAACCTCTGACCCGCATTCCGGGCAGTGGGCTGGCATCTTGAAGAGTCTTTCCCTGCCGGTCCGTTTTTCCTTGACCACCACGACAACCTCGGGGATGACATCGCCCGCGCGCTGAACGAGAACCGTATCACCGATGCGGATATCTTTTTTGTCGATTTCATCCTGATTGTGAAGCGTCGCCCGGCTGACGGTGACGCCGCCGACCAGAACGGGGGCCATGAGGGCGACGGGGGTCAGGGCGCCGGTTCTTCCTACGTTGACGAGGATGTCTTCAATCCGGGTCGTTGCCTGTGTCGCGGCAAACTTGCAGGCCAGCGCCCAGCGCGGGCTGCGTGATACGGCTCCGAGGCGTTCCTGAAGGGCCAGGTCGTCCACCTTGATCACCATCCCGTCGATCTCGTAGGGAAGGTCCTTTCTCCGATCCTGAAGTTCCCGATAGAAATCGATGCAGCCTGAAATGCCGTCGACCCGCCGGATCAGGGGATTGACGGGAAACCCCCAATGGTTCAGGGCGCCAAGCACTTCGTGGTGATGGGTAAAGATTCGCCCTTTGACGAGCCCCACGGCGTAACAGAACATTTTCAGGGGCCTTTGGGCAGTTATTGAGGAGTCCAGTTGCCTCAGAGATCCGGCGGCGGCATTGCGCGGATTGGCGAAGGGGGCCTCATTCCCGGCAAGGCGGCGTTCGTTCAACATGCGAAACGATTCGGATTCAATGTAGATTTCTCCGCGGATCTCGATCTCTTCCGGCGCCGTGCTTTCAGGCGTCGACAGGATCCTCAGGGGGATGGAATGTATCGTGCGGATGTTCCGGGTGACATCCTCTCCGGTAGCTCCGTCACCGCGGGTGGCGCCGCTGGTGAGAAAGCCGTCGAGGTAGGTCAGATTGACGGCGACGCCGTCAATCTTCGGCTCAACGACAAAGGAGAGGCTTGCCGTGTTGCCGAGAAAGCGATTCAACCGCTCCTGAAATTGCAGAATTTCACCTTCTGAGAAGGCGTTGGCGAGGCTCAGCATGGGCGTCCGGTGCGCGGCAGGGGCAAACTTGCTCAGCGGGGCCGCTCCGATTCGCTGACTGGGAGAATCCCCCGTACGCCACTGAGGGAACTGATCTTCCAGGCGGATGAGCTCCCGGAGAAGAAGGTCATATTCTGCGTCCGAAATGACGGGATCATCCAGCTGGTAATAGCGGCGATTGTGGTATTCAATCCGGGCTTTCAGGTCTTCAATGTTCTTCCATGCGGTTTCAGCATCCATCACTTGATCCGGCGGAGCATCGGCCTGCCTTTCGAGGCAACCGGTTTTTCCTGTTCCTCGCTCTGGCGCTGCATAAGCAGAATCTGGTCGTTGAAGATCCGGTTCTTCACCCGGACGGCGTTGATAATAAAGAAAATGATGACGGATTTTTCCCATTCCTTTGACGTTTCAAAGTGCTCCATCCGGTATTTGTACTTTTCCCAGAGGCTGGAAAGGGAGGCCTCATCCAGGCTCAGAATTTTTTCCGCTATTTTATCCAGTGATGAATCCAGCATGATCAATCTCCAGGAAGCGTCTTTGTCCTTAATGTAAAACAGACGGAAACGGATTGTCAATTTTAAAGAGTCTCTACGTCTGTTTTCTTCAAGCCCTCAGAATCGGCCTTGATCGTTTCCCGGCATATAATGCTTGTATTTGGCTGACGTATATCGGATATAAGCCGGGTGCTGCTTTCACGAATCAAGGAGGGTTCGCCTGTGCGCATCGGCGTCATTTCGGATACCCATCTGCCGGCCTGCAATGAAACGTTGAGGAAGATCGTTGACCGATATTTCCTCGATGCGGACTTGATTGTCCATGCGGGGGATCTCGTGAATCTCGACGTTCTGGAGGCGTTTGGAAGCAAGCCCTTTCAGGCCGTATGCGGGAACATGGATCCGGCCTCCGTCAGAAGGATGCTGCCGGATCGTTTCATTCTTGAAATCCAGGGATTCCGTCTGGGAGTGATGCACGGATGGGGAAGCGCCGGGCATCTTGAAGAGAAAATCCTCGCGCTCCTGGGGCCAGTGGACTGCGTCATCTATGGCCATACGCATTATCCGGCCAATTGGAGAAGGAATGGTGTGCTCTTTTTCAATCCCGGTTCCGCCCTGGACAAACGCTTTGCCACGGACACCACCGTTGGAATTCTGGACGTGGGAGACACCATCACAGGGAAGATCCTTAAAATTGAAATTGAAAAAGAGCCATGAATACCGTAAGAGATAATGGAGGCTTCACGAGGGAAGAAGCATGAGCAGCCATCCTCATCAGGACGGGAAAGGACAAAAGGTTATGAAATCAATCTATGCCCCTTGGCGCATGGCCTATATAAAAAGCGGGAAAGCGGCGGGATGCGTGTTCTGCAGGGAATCGCTCCGTGATGAATCCTACGTTCTCCTGGATGGAAAAACGGCCTTTGTCATGATGAATGCCTATCCCTATACGAACGGTCATTTGATGATCATTCCCTTTCGCCACCTCAGCAGACTGGAAGACCTGGATCAGGAGGAGAGACTGGAGATTTTTTCTCTCCTGGATTTTTCCGTCCGGGTTTTAAAGGAGGCTCTGAACCCCGACGGCTTCAATATCGGAATCAACCTTGGAAGGGCGGCGGGGGCAGGGATCGATGATCATCTTCACATTCATGTTGTCCCGAGATGGAACGGCGATACAAATTTCATGAGCGTTGTGGGAGACATCCGCGTCATTCCAGATGATATCTTGAAAAGCTGCGAAGAACTCAAGGGATATTTCAGCAAATACCGGCAGGAGGAATGAAATGAAAATTATTTATACCGTTATTATCGTTGCCTTAATTCTCTTCGTGGTGACCTTTTCCCTGCAGAATACCCTTTCTGTGCACCTGGTATACTATGATGTGCTGGATGTTGTGCTGCCTGTTTACATGCTGATCTTTATCGTGTTCATCATAGGATTGGTCTTTGCCGGATTGATGGGCATTGTGGAACGCTATCGGCTGAATCGAACCATCAATCGCCTGAATCGCATGGTGAGGGATTTGAAGAGGGATGTGCGGGAGAATGAACCTCCCGTCGTTCTCGATGAGACAAAAACAACCGAATCGGAGCGGCCGGTCTGATCGCCCGATGATGACTTCCGCCGCCGGGACATCCCTGAAACGGCACTGAGGCACAACCGGTTGGGATGACGATTGAAGAGAACGCAACATTTCTGGCCGATATAAACCTCGGGCGCCTTTCCAAATGGCTGAGAATCCTCGGCTATGACGCAGTTCTGTATCGGGGAAGGGCGGATCACGCCTTTTTAAGGAAGGCAAAGGGAGAAAACCGGGTCATCTTGACGCGGAAAGGGGATCTGGCAAAGCGGGCGTTCCCGGGAATGCTCATCGTCATCGAAAACGATCGGGTGGAAAGGCAGGTGGAAGAGGTCTTCGAAAAACTTGGCCTGGAGCTCTCGCCGGACCGGTGCTTCAGCCGGTGCCTGAGATGTAATGTCCCGCTGAAAGAGGTCTCCAGGCAGGAGGTTCAGGATCGGGTGTCTCCTTATGTGTTCGAGCACCACGCCCGGTTCATGACCTGCCCGGCGTGCGGAGGGGTCTTCTGGCCGGGAACGCACAGCGAAAACATCCGGAATCGGATCAGGGCACTGCGCATTCCGTTTCGTCGCCTTTGATCTTTTCCATGGCATGCTTCAGGGCAGGAAGGACGACAGCCAGATTTTCCCGCACGCCCCTGGGGCTTCCGGGGAGATTGATAATCAAGGTCCGGCCTCGAATGCCGGCAACCGCCCGGGAGATCATGGCATGTGGGGTGATTTTCAGGCTTTCCTGCCGCATGGCTTCGGCCATTCCCGGGAGGGCCCTGTCAATCACTTCCAGCGTGGCGTCGGGCGTCAGATCCCGTGGGGTGACGCCCGTTCCGCCCGTTGTAACAATCAGATCCAATGCCTTCTCGTCGGAAAGATCCGTCAGGGTCTGGCGGATCCGATCCTTTTCATCGGGGATGATAACCTTTTCAGTGACCAGTATGGAAAGCTCCTGAAGCATTCGAATGACCTCTTTTCCGCTCAGATCTTCCCGCTCACCCCGGGAGCCCTTGTCGCTGACGGTCACAACCCCCGCTCGAAATTCCATCAGTTATCAGGCCTCTTCCTTTTTGGATTCCGCAATGATTTTTTCAGCCAGGTGGGCCGGCACCTCTTCATAGTGGGAATGCGAATAGGTGAATGTCCCGCGGCCGCTCGTCATGGAAGTAAGATCCGGCGCATACTTTAGGATTTCCGCAAGGGGAACCTGCGCCTTGACAATCTGGTGATGGCCTTTACTGTCCATACCCAGGACCTTTCCGCGGCGACTGTTCAGATCGCCAATGACGTCCCCCATGTATTCATCGGGAATCTCGATCTCGATGTTGACGATCGGTTCCAGCAGGATCGGCTGGCAGAGCATGACGCCCTTTTTAAAGGCCATGGAGCCGGCAATTTTAAAGGCCATTTCAGAGGAGTCCACGGTGTGGTAGGAACCGTCAACAAGAGAAACCTTGAGGTCGACGACGGGATAACCGGCAATGACGCCGTCCGCCATGGCCTCGACGATGCCCTTTTCCACCGCGGGCCGATACTGCTGGGGAATCACGCCGCCGACAATCTTGTCTGCGAATTCAAACCCGTTCCCACGAGGCATGGGTTCGATATCGATCCAGCAGTCACCGAACTGCCCCCGACCGCCGGACTGTTTCTTGTAGCGGCCCTGAATGTTTGTTTTGCTCTTGATAGTTTCCCGGTAAGGAACTTTGGGCTGCTTGAGCAGAACATCCACGCCGAATTTCCGCTTCATTTTTTCCACATTGACTTCAATGTGAACCTGTCCCATTCCCGAGAGGATCATCTCTTTGGTTTCCTCGTTGCGGCTGAAGGTGAGGGTTGGATCCTCTTCGCTGAGGCGAAGGATGGATGACACGATCTTCTCTTCGTCGCCCCTCGTCTTCGGCTCGATGGCAAAGGACATGACCGTGGGCGGGGGCTCTACCTTCTCGAAAGCAATAGGGAACTTCTCGGCGCAGAACGTGTCGCCGGTCACCGCTTCCTTGAGTTTGGCGACGGCGGCGATGTCTCCGGGAACGAGGAGTTCGGCAGGCTTCTGACTCTTGCCTTCCAGGTAGAAAACGTTTCCGAAGCGCTCGCTTGATTTGTGTGACGGGTTGTAGACGAGCGTATCGGATTTCAACGTTCCTGAATAGACGCGGAAGAGAGTCAGGCGGCCGGCATAGGGATCCGCAATGGTCTTGAAAACATAGGCTGAGAAAGGGGCGCTTTCATCGGGGAGACGCTCTTCCACCTCGTCGGTGCCCGGCTTAGTGCCGACAGCAGGGCCGCGGTCCAGGGGAGATGGGAGGTAACGGACAATCACGTCCATCAGGGGACCGATTCCGATGTGCTTCAACGCAGAGCCGCACATCGCCGGAACGATGGATCCGGAGATCACGCCGGCCCGCAAGCCCGCCTTCATGTCTTCCGCACTGATTTCCCCATCCTCCAGGTACTTTTCCATCAGGTTCTCGTCAGATTCGGCGATGTCCTCCATCATCGTTTCCCGCATGCCTTCCGCCTCATTTTTCATGTCCTCCGGGACATCGACGGTTTTATATCCGCCTTTGGGGTCATCAAAGACATAGGCCTTCATGGCAAGAAGATCGATCACGCCCTTGAAGGCGTCTTCGGAACCGATGGGAAGAAAAATCGGCGTAATTTTTTTAATCCTGGATTTAACGCTCTCCACGGCATTAAAAAAGTGAGCCCGTTCCCGATCCATTCGATTAATGAATACCACACGGGGAAGTTTATATCTGTCGGCATATTCCCAGACTTTCTCCGTCTGGAACTCAACGCCGCTCACGGCGTCGACCAGAATCACCGCTGCATCGGCGGCGCGAAGACAGCTTCTCGTATCATAGGCAAAATTTGAATCCCCGGGAGTGTCCACGATATTCACTTTGTGCTTGTCCCAGTCAACAAAATTGGTCGCAGAAGAAATCGAGATGTGCTTCCTCTGTTCTTCAGGCTCGTAGTCGAAAGAGGAAGTGCCTTCATCCACCCGGCCGGCTCTTTCATTTTTTCCGCTGACAAAGAGAAAGGATTCGCAGAGCGTGGTTTTTCCGGTGCCACCATGCCCTACGATTACGACATTTCTCAAATTTTTTGATTCGTATTTTGCCATGAAAACTCCTTTCCGTAGATATCCATTCCTGTCATGAAGACGCTCTATGATGCAGCGGCTGTTTAGCGTATTATTTCCTTTAAAGTCAAGTCAAATTTGGCTCTTACAAACAATCTGTCCTGGATTCCGCGGAGATATTCCCGGCAGGCTCCGGAACGTCACAATCTGATTGACAGCATCCCGGGAACCCGATATAAATTCTCATTCTGAAGAATCATCACGCTCTCAATAGATACCCTCCTGTTGCACACATCCGTCGCATATTCCAAATATCTAAGGGATGAAGGGCCAGCGCGCGGGCGGTTTGACCATCCGCACAGGCAGGGCAGCTGAACACTAAATGAGGAAGAACAAACATGGGTAACCAGAAGAAAAAGATCCGGAAGGTTCTCATCGCCAACAGGGGCGAGATCGCGCTGCGCATCCTGCGCACCGTGAAGGAGCTTTCCATGGATAGCGTCGTGATCTACGAGAAACAGGACAGTGAAGCTTATTACATCCGACTGGCGGACGATGCCATCATGATCGGTGATGGTCCCCGAAAGGATTATCTGGATATCGAAAAAATTCTCTGGGCGGCCCGGAAAAGCGGTTCCGATGCCATTCATCCAGGTTACGGATTTTTATCTGAAATTCCCGAATTTTCTGCGGAATGCGAACGGGCCGGAATTGTGTTCATTGGCCCGCCGCCGGATGTCATCCGGAGTCTTGGCAATAAAGTTATCGCCCGGGACATCATGCAGAAGGCCAATATTCCCTTTATACCGGGAACGAAGGATCTGTACCGCGGTGATGCCGGACTTCGCGAGGCCATTGCCTTCGGGCGAAAATACGGCTACCCCGTCATGCTGAAGGCTTCTTCAGGTGGAGGCGGCCGGGGCATACGAAAGGTGACGGGAGAGGCGGATCTTGAGGTTCAGCTTCCCCTGGCTCGGGCCGAGGCCCTTTCCGCCTTCGGCGATGAAAGCGTCTATGTTGAAAAATGCATCGAAGCGCCGCGGCATATCGAAATACAGATTCTGGCCGATCAATACGGCCATATTATCCACCTGGGATCCCGGGACTGTTCCATTCAGCGGCGCCATCAGAAACTCCTGGAAATTGCCCCTGCCGACCTGCCTGCGGAGGTCATGAACGCCATGTACCAGGCCGCCATTGAAGCGGCCCGTGTGGCGGGTTATGTAAATGCCGGAACCGTGGAATTTCTCGTGGATTCAAAGACCAATGAATTCTGGTTTATGGAGATGAACACCCGGCTCCAGGTGGAACATACCGTCACGGAGGAACTGACAGGGGTGGACATAGTCCGCGAACAGATCAGAATTGCCGAAGGGGAACACCTGAGGATCCCCATGGAAAGGATTCATCTGCTGGGCAAAGCCGTTCAGGTCCGGATCAATGCGGAAGATCCGAAAAACAATTTTCTCCCGGAAGGCGGCAAGCGCCTCGAAGTTTACCAGTCTCCCGGCGGGCCGGGAGTCCGCCTGGATGGTCTGGTTTACCAGGGTTATAAAATTCCCACGGAGTACGATTCGCTGATGGTGAAGATGACCATCCGGGGGTTTAACTGGGAGCAGACAATCCAGCGGTTGAAAAGGGCCCTTCAGGGATTTCTCATCGTTGGCCCGAAAAGTACGATCCCGTTCTATATGGCGATTTGTGACGAACCGGATTTCCTGGCGGGAACTTTCGATACCGGCTACCTCGAAACCCATCCAGAGATCTTCAATTATCCGGAAGGTGAGCGGGAGATTGCAAAACTATCCAGGTTGATCGCGGAGACGCACGCAAAGAAGATCAATCCGTATGCTTATTGAAAGAAGAAGCAACTTATGAAGATACCCGAAAAACTGCTTGAAGAGAGAATATCGCCGAGAGATCTGAAGGAAAGGGGGGTGTCCTTTGTCCTTGAGAAGATCCGGCGGACTGCCGGCTACTACCTAACCAACACCGAACGGGATCTTTCCCAGTCCGATTTCAAGAACCGGGTCATGCCCCACACCCAGCTTCTTGTGGCCAAGGAAAGAAACGACGCGGGCTATTTTTCCATCGAGATCACCGGAGGGGCTTCCATTCATGTGGATATGCTGCGCAAGCAGATGAATCCCCTGGAGAAACTGGAAGTGTTGAGCGCAAACATGCCCGATACGCTTTTTCAGACCCTTTGCCGGGGAATCAACCTTTTTGGCTACAGACCATACCCGGAGAATGTGATCCGCTTGACGGTTCGGTCCTTTGCGCGATATGTCCATGTATGGCGGGTTTTTGACTTCCTGAATTTCGTTCCGAACATGGTGCCCATCTTCGAAGAGGTCCAAAAGGCGGGATGCCTCCTGGAACCGGCCATCTGCTTTTCCACGGGTCCGGAGCATACCGATGACTTCTATGTGAAGAAGGTAGGCGAAATTCTTGAGGTGACCGGCCCGGAAATTTTGCTGGGAATCAAGAACCACGGGGGCCTGGGAACCCCGAGGCGCATCGGAAGGCTGGTAAAGGCCATATTGAATGCCCATCCGGAGCTTATTGTCCATTACCACGGCCACAACACCGATGGGGCGGATATCGGACGGATTGTGGAAGCCGTTCAGAACGGGGCGAAAATCGTGAATGCCGGAGATCACGCCTTCACCGGTTTTTACGGCCCGCCGCCACTCCTTTCCGTGATCGACATCCTGGATGACCTGGGATACCACGCAGCGGGGCTCGATCGTCAGGCTGTGATAGAGACTTCCAATAAACTCCGGCCTGAGAGGGAATACTATCGCGATTTTGAATCGCAGTTTCTCGGCTTTGACCCAACCGTCCAGACTCACAAACTTCCCGGCGGGGCCACAGGATCAAGCTTCGAACAGGCCCTGAAAGGCGGTTTTCTGCATCGCATGCCGGAAATTCTTCAGACGGAACTGCCGCGGGTGCACGTCGAACTGGGAAACTGGTGGAGCGTTACGCCCGGTTCGCAGATCCTCTGGACGACCGCGGCAAACAATGTCCTGAAAGGGAAGCGCTATAAGGACGCTACGGACGATCTGAAAAATCTCATGCTGGGGCGCTATGGAGAGTTTCCCTTCTATCGGCCCTCCGATGACATCTACGAGTCCGTTTTCGGGCCGGATTGGAAACGGATGGTGGATGAGGAATACGGAATTCAAAAAGTGGACGATATCGATCTGAGCGTTGAGAAAAAAGTGCTGGAGCATCGCCTGGGGCGCGAAGCTTCGGAGGATGAACTGGTCCTTTATCTGCAGCATCCCAACGATGCGGTGGATTTTTTCAAGTTTGAAGCAAAATTTGGAAAAACCTGGGTCCTGCCGCCCCGGATCTGGTTTAAAAAGGGCGGCTTCAACCTGGGAGAAAAGTTTGAAATCCTCGATGTCTTCGGAAAACTGCACATCATCGAAATCGGGACACAGCGGAAGACCAAAACGGGCGATGCCGTGACCTATATGCTCATCGATCACCATTCGCAACCCATTTTGACGGAAATGGAAATCGAGGGCACGGCGAAGGAAAGAAAATTGCAGTTGACTCCGAAGGAGATTGACGCCTTGGCCTTGTCCGGTGATATTCGTTCGCACATTACGGGGACTGTGAATGAAATTCCCGTCTCGGAAGGAGATGAAGTTTCCACGGGGCAAATTCTCGTCATCCTGGAGGCGATGAAGATGCTGAACAATGTCGTTTCCGACCTGAACGGCCAGGTGTCAGAAATCTTTGTCGGGCCGGGAGACAAGGTCGAGGTTGGCACTCCCCTGCTCATGATCAAGAAGGAATAAGGCGATCAAGAGAATCATCCTCCGTATAAACAGATGGGATATCGCCTGTCTTCAATTTCTGCTTGAAGGGTATGAAGGCGTCTGCTCCGTCTCTACGATAGATCCGCGGATTGCACTGCTTCAAATCTCGGCGATGCCGGGTTTTGAAGACACGGTCTCGGAGATCCTTTGCCGGCTGAAAACAGAAATTGAATTTCATGAGCCATTGCTTCCAGGGAACTGACAAAGCGCTCCTTTAAGAACGCAGAAAAAAGGCGATCTTTCTTTCGTTTTCCAGAGGCCCAACAATGTTCATGATGACTCATACCTGGATCCTTAAAGAGTTTCTCGGTTCGAATTTCCGAGAGTCTCTGGATCTCTACGTTTATAATGTCTGTCCGGATCTGCTGCCGATCCAAAAGGGCATTACCGCTGAATTTACCCATGGAATTCCACGGCGTTTTTTCTACCCCCCGCAACATCAGAAGGCCGCCTATGTGCTTTTTCATCTCCTGGTGGATGACATGGCCCACCATGGTCAGATTCATACCGATCCTGTCTGCGGCTTTAATCCAAACTCCCAGGGGTATGCCTACCGGCGCGGCCAATCGCTGATAGAGCCGATTCTGGAATTTCAGCAGAGGATGGGAATGGACGTCGATCGCAGGACGGCCGCTTATCGGGCCCACACCATCATTGAACTGACCTTTGATCTGCGGCTTGTACAGGAAGCGGGGGAGGTGAGGTTGTACGAATTGTTCAGTGAGGCGGTCGATCATACGGTAGACAAAAAAATGGATGAGCTCTGCGAGACCCTTGACTGGTTTTTTGGTGTGGAAGCGGCGGTGATTCGGCAGGCACTTGAGAAAGGATTGAGTTCAGGCACCTTGGAAAGAATCAAGAGCCTCAAGGATATTGAAGGCCGAATCGGCTTTTATATCGACCGGTTCGGCCTGGATCGCGATGACGATGCCGCTTGGGAAGGAACCAGGGCGCTTCTGCTTCAGGCGATGCGCCTGGTTGACGATTTTGACGCGTTTCTGAGTCCTACCCTTTGCGCGATAAAAAATTCAAGTATTCCCTGCTTTTTATAAGGCCTTCTTCACAAATCCGGAACGCAGGCAACGGGTACAGACCTTCACCCTCTTGACAGTGCCCGTCTTGCTGTCTATGCACCGGATCTTCTGAAGATTCGGGTACCATACTTTTTTCGTTTTATTGTTCGCGTGGCTGACATTGTTTCCAACGACGGGCCCTTTGCCACAAACGTCACAAATTCTAGACATGTCTCTTCTCCCTTCAAAAGAATGCGTTGGTTACTAAACCAGAACGGATCATTTTGCAAGCTTTATTTATGTCAAAGCGCATTACCATGTATACAATTTGCTTATCGAATATGGTATCATATTTCTAAGAGATACGTTAAATTTCCCAGGGTGGAGAAGAAAAATGAAGATGAAACTTGCCGTGTTGACGGGTGGTGGTGACTGTCCGGGTCTCAATGGTGCCGTTAAGTGGGTCACTAAAAGTGCCATGGACTCATGGTTGAGTTCAAAGCGCTCCATAAACTTTGAAGTAATAGGGGTTACAGAGGGATGGCGGGGTCTTGTTGATGTGAATCCGGAGGACCCGAAAAGCCTGGAAAAATACATAAGGCCCTTGGATGAGGAAACCGTGCGAACGTGGGACCGCTACGGCGGAACGAATCTCGGGACCTCGCGGACCAATCCTTTCAATCCGAAAAATGACCGGTCGGAAATCCTGCTTGACAACATCAAGAAACTCGGGGTCGATGTGGTGGTGGCCATCGGAGGGGAGGATACCCTGGGCGCGGCCTACCGCCTTCACAAACTGGGCGTTAAAACGGTCGGCATCCCCAAGACCATTGATAACGACCTGATGGGGACCGATTATTCGCTGGGATTCGATACGGCCGTCAACGTGATCATGGAAGAAATTGACCGGTTGCGGACAACGGCAGGTTCCCACAGCCGTATCTTCGTTGTGGAGACCATGGGACGTCATGCCGGATGGCTGGCTCTCCATGGGGGGGAATGCAGTGGCGCTTACATTATCCTCATTCCCGAATATCCCTTCAATCTGGATGAAGTCGCCCATCTGCTGCAGGAGAGGAAAGGCAGGGAGATCCGCTACGCCATTATCGTCGTGGCCGAGGGCGCCAAGGTGGCGGGCCGGGACGAATTCATCCAGAGTGGCAAGATGGACGAATTCGGGCATGTCGCTCTTGGAGGAATCGCCAAGTATGTTGCGGAGGAAATTGAAGCCAGAACAAGCTTTGAAACCCGCCATTTGACTCTGAGCCATTTGCAGCGGGGAGGAACACCATCAGCCCACGATCGTTTGATGGCGAGATGGTACGGCATTGCCGCCGTGGACATGATCATTAATGAAGATTTCGGACGGATGGCCAGCCTCCAGAGGGGAGAAATCACCAGCGCCCCCCTGAAGGAATGTATCGGTAAATTAAAACTTGTCGATATTGAAAAAAATTACGACAAAGATCGGTACAACGGAAGGCGTTCCATCATCGGCTGACGTCAGCATGGATCATCCATCATGGTGGTGGGCTGCCCCGTTGATTCAAGAACCCGCATCCAAAGATTTCCCTCCGGATCGATCTGTTTTCCGGAGGTGACAACCCTGATGGGCAGGTGGACATATTCATCTTTCATCAGGGCGACCAACATTCCGGTTTTGCCTGCCATGCCGGCATGAACGGCGTATTGTCCCAGGGCGGAGCAATAGATGCAGTCGCTTGCGTTTGCAGGGACACTGCGGATCATGTAACTGGGGTCTATGTACTTGAGGTTGATCTCAAGGCCGGTTTTTTTGAAATATTCTTCAATCCGGACTTTCAGGAAAAATCCGATATCCAGCAGGCGGACATTTCCGGAAGCATCGGTTTCCTGAACCATCTTGTCGTTGCGCATCAATTCCTGGCCTGCGCCTTCCGCAACAAGAATCACGCAGTGTTTCCTTGCTTTCAGCCGGGCTTCCAGAGACTTGAGCAGGCCATGTTCCCCTTCCAGGCAGAAGGGGACCTCCGGGACAAGGACAAAATTGACGTCGTTTTGTGCCAGTGCGGCGCCGACGGCAATTTGTCCGGACAGTCGGCCCATGATCTTCACGAGGCCGACTCCCATGGGTGCACCCCTGGCTTCGGTATGGGCGCAGGCGATCGCCTTTACGGATTCAGCGATTGCCGTGTCAAAACCGAACGTCTTTTGAACAAAATTCAGGTCATTGTCAATCGTCTTCGGGATTCCAACCACACTGATGCTCAATTGCCGCCTGGTGATCTCCTCCGTGATACGTTCGGCCGCCCTCATGGTTCCATCACCGCCGATGCAGAAAAGAATGGAGACATTCATCCGGACAAGGGCGTCCACCATTTCCCCGATGTTCTGCTGACCACGAGAGGAGGATAGAATGCTTCCTCCTTCACGATGAATGTTCTCTACGACTTCAGGGGTCAGCTCGGCAATCTCATGGCCAAAAGACGGGATGAGCCCCTGAAACCCGTACTTGATGCCGATAATATTGCGAACTCCATAGCGGTGATGCGATTCCATCACAATGGCTCGGATCACATCATTGATGCCGGGGCATAAGCCTCCGCAGGTGACAATGGCCGCTTTGGTCTTGGGGGGATCGAAGAATAGTTTTTCCCGAGGCCCTGCCAACTCCACTGAAGATGAGCACTCCCTTCTGCCCCTGGTCGTTTTTGCCTTTGCCGGGGCCTGATCATCCAGATAATTCTGAAGCAGAAGACGCTTATTGTCCGATGTATAGTAATTCACCAATACGGGAGTCTGGATGTTGCATCTGCCCAGGGTCTGTATGGTGTAATCCGTAACGGAATCCTTATTCATGGCCTTTTGTTTCCTCCTGCCAGTCGGGCGTTAATATGCACTCCTGTCTGACTTAAAAGCCGGAAAGGTTTGGGTTGTGAAGAGATGAATGCTCCTCACAGAGTCCTTCAGAAATGATCACTTTACGGTTTTTGAGATGGATTCTTTCTGAGGCGAAAAACTGGATGGCCTGGGGGTATATCCGGTGTTCCTCTTGTAATATCCGGGCAGAAAGAGTCTCTTCCGTATCGCTCTCTAGAACAGGAACCACGGCTTGGATGATGATGGGACCGGAGTCAACTCCGGAATCGACGATATGAACGGTGCAACCGGAAAATTTCACGCCGTAATCGACAGCCTGGCGCTGGGCATGCATCCCGCGAAACGACGGAAGCAGCGCGGGATGGATGTTCACAATCCTGCCGGGATAGGCGTCGAGTAGAACAGCGGTAATAATGCGCATGAAGCCGGCCATGACGACAAGTTCCACGCCGCTCTCGTTTAAGATATGAACGACTTCTTCATCAAAGGCTTCACGCTTCTGAAACTTCTCGTGAGGAATGACAAACGTCGGAAGGGAGTGGTTCCGGGCACGCGTCAAGGCGTAGGCGTCCGGAACGTTGCTGATCACGGCCTTGATGTCTGCATTCAGCCGGCCCCGGTCAATCGAATCGATGATGGCTTGAAGATTGGAACCGCTTCCCGAGACAAGAACTCCAATGGGCAGTTTTTTTTTCATAGGGAGCTAAAGCTAAACGGATTAGATAAAGGAAACGGAAGGTTGATCCGAGGCTGCTTTTTCAATTGAACCGATCATATAGGCCTTTTCTCCCAGGATATTCAGGCGTTCCAGAATATCGGCGGCCTCCTTTTCGGAAACAACAAGCATCATGCCGATACCCATGTTAAAGACACGGAACATTTCATCCAGGTCGACATGGCCGATTTCCTGAATCCTGCGGAAAATCTCCGGGACCGGCCAGCTGTCTCTCTTGATTACCGTGCAGCACTGGCGGGGAACAATCCTGGGTATGTTGTCAAAAAAACCGCCGCCTGTGATGTGAACAATTCCCCTAATGCTGAAATTCTTGAGTAAATTTAAGACGGGTTTGACATAGATTCGAGTGGGTCGAAGGAGTTCTTCTCCAAGAGATTGCTCCAATCCGTCCAGCTGGTCCTGAACCGTCAGCCCGGCTTTTTCAAATAACACGTTGCGAACCAGGGAATAGCCGTTGCTGTGAATCCCGTTTGAGGCGATCCCGATGACCGTATCGCCGACACTGATGTCCGATCCGTCGATAATCCTGCCATTTTCCACAACGCCAACGCAGAAGCCCGCCAGATCGTATTCGTTCTCACCGTATATTCCCGGCATTTCGGCTGTTTCGCCGCCGATCAGGGAGCAGCCGGCTTCCTGGCAGCCTGCCACGACCCCTTCAATCAGTTTCACATTGCGTTCGACATCCATCCGGCCAATGGCGATGTAATCCAGGAAAAAAAGAGGTTCGGCACCCTGAACAACAATGTCGTTGACCGACATGGCGACGAGGTCGATGCCCACCGTATCGTGCTTGTCCATCATCTGGGCGATTTTGATCTTTGTCCCGACGCCATCGGTCGAGGCAACCAGCACGGGATCCTTGATTTTTTTCAGATCCAGATGAAAAAGTCCGCCAAATCCTCCAATACTGTTCATGACCTCTTTTCTTGAGGTCTGTTTAATGAGGGGAAGAATCTTCGTTATAAAGAGGTTGGCTTGATCGATGTCAACACCCGCATCTTTATATGATGCCTTTTCGTCCATAGAGGCTCCCTGACCGGAATGTAATGATCTTGTAAACAGCCGTCGTAATCTTCATCCTTTATTTTACATCGTTCCAAAAGTCAAATCTTTCCTTGCGCTAATCCTGAATATTTGTTAGCAATACGTTTCTCCGGATTTACAATTATATCGCAGAATCAACGTGTTTTATCGGTGAAAACGTATTGGTTCGAAGGGTTCCTTTTCGATGAGGCTTGACATCCTGCCGCCTGGAATCCTCGAAGTAGAAGGAGACTTTTGTAGATGAGACATATTCACTTGGGGCTGATCGGCTTCGGGAATATTGGAACCGGTGTTGTGAAGCTGTTGAGAGACAATGCCGATATCCTGGAAAAACGCCTGGGAACAAAGCTTGTTCTGAAAAAAATCGTGGATATCGATATCGCATCGCCGCGTCTGACTGCCGTGGAACCGCAGCTTCTGTCAACAGACGCCGACGCGATCCTCAATGATCCAGAGATCGATATTGTCATTGAGCTTGTGGGGGGCTATCAACCGGCTCTGAAATTCATCTCGGACGCGCTGAACAACGGGAAGCACGTGGTTACGGCCAACAAGGCGCTGCTGGCGACCTATGGGAACGACCTCTTTCAACTGGCGGCGAAAAAGCAGCGGAACATCTGCTTTGAGGCCAGTGTCGGGGGGACAATACCGATTATCAAAACGATCCGGGAAGGTCTGGTGGCCAACCGGATCAGGTCTGTGCTAGGCATCATGAACGGCACGTCCAATTACATCCTGACGAAAATGACCACAGATCGGGAGGATTTTGAAACCGTTCTGAAAGAGGCGCAGGAACTGGGTTTTGCTGAAGCGGATCCGACCTTTGATGTCGAGGGAGTGGACGCGGCGCATAAACTGGCGCTGGTTCTGACGCTGGCCTATGGCAGGAGAGTTCCCCTTGACGATCTCTACCGGGAGGGAATTTCAGGCATCAGTCAGCAGGATGTCGAATTCGCCGGGGAGCTGGGGTATCACATCAAGCTGCTGGCTATTGCAAGGCAGCACGATGAGCTTATTGAGGCGCGGATTCATCCGACGATGGTTCCCTTTCATCACCTCCTGGCCAATGTCAATGGAAATTACAACGCCTTTCACATCATCGGCGATGCTTCGGACTCCGTCTTTCTCTACGGCCAGGGGGCGGGCATGATGCCGACGGCCAGCGCCGTCATCAGCGATGTGATCGACATTTCCCGTGATATCCTGAAGGGCGTTTCGTGGCGCGTACCGGCAAGATCCTTTCAGGAAGAGACCATTGAGGATATCAACCTGATGCCCGTTGAGAATATCATGACCCATTATTATTTCCGTTTTTCGGCATTGGATCGACCTGGGGTTCTCTCGCGGATAGCCGGCATTCTTGCCGAGGAAAACATCAGCATCGCCACGGTCATCCAAAAAGGGAGAAAAAAAGGGCAGGCTGTACCCATTGTCATGACAACGCACAAATCCACTGAACAGAATGTCCGCAGGGCACTCGAACAGATTGACCGTCTGGATATTGTTCAGGGACAAACCGTATTGATCCGGATCGAGGACGACAGGCTGCCATGAAATACGTCATTATTTTAGGGGATGGAATGGCGGATTATCCCATAGCTGAACTGGACGGCAGAACGCCCCTGGACGCCGCCGTCACCCCTTTTATGGATCGAATGGCTTCAGAGGGGACCCTGGGGCTGGTCGATACGATTCCGCAAGGCCTGTTGCCGGGAAGCGATGTGGCCAATCTCTCCGTTCTGGGCTATGATCCGGAAAAGACCTATTCAGGAAGGGGGCCTCTGGAGGCCGCGAGCATGGGGCTGGTTCTGGGTCCCGATGATGTAGCCTTCCGCTGCAATCTTGTGACTCTCGGACCGGGGGAAGACCCGGTCATGGTGGATTTTACCTCGGGGCATATCAGTTCGGCAGAGTCAAAGGAAATTCTCGCCGATCTTAATCGCGAACTGGGCAGTGAGAACATACGGTTCTTCCCCGGTGTGGGTTACAGGAATTTGATGATCTGGCGGTCAGGCAGGAATGCCGTCAAGCTGACCCCACCTCACGATATTACCGGCAGATCGGTTCAAGGCTATCTTCCGGAGGGCGAAGCAGCCGGGAAGATCCTCGAACTGATGCAGCGTTCCCGGCAGGTTCTGAAAAGCCATCCTGTAAATCGGAGGCGCGTGGAGTCCGGCTTGAAACCGGCAAATTCCATCTGGCTGTGGGGGCAGGGAAGGGCGCCGAACATTGTTCCGCTCACGGACCAGTATTCAATAAAGGGCGGCATGATCTCCGCCGTTGACCTGCTCAATGGAATCGGCATCTACGCCGGCCTTGAAATCATTCCTGTTGAAGGCGCCACTGGCTACACAGATACCAATTACCTCGGGAAGGCCAGCAAGGCCCTGGCCGCATTAAAGGAACTGGATTTCGTATTTATCCACGTCGAAGCGCCGGATGAAATGGGGCACGAAGGCTCTGTTGCAGGAAAGATTCGTGCGATCGAGGATATCGACGAAAAGGTCCTGGGCACGATCCTCCAGGGGATCCGGGATTTTCATGATTACCGGGTCATGATCCTCAGTGATCATCCTACGCCGATAAGCCTTCGAACCCACGCAGCGGATCCAAGCCCCTTTGCCGTTTTCTCGTCGAAAAAAGAAGAAAATCTTTGCCAGGGTCTGTCTTTCTGCGAATCTTCGGCCCAAAAAAGCGGCTTGCTGATCTCGCCTGGGTATCACTTGATGGAATTGTTCATGAGGAGCTGGGGGGCTTTCGTTGAAAAAAAACATAGCTAAAGTTCGTGTCATGTACGCGGATACGGACGCTATGGGGATCGTTTATCACACGAACTATATCAAATGGTTTGAGATCGGCCGGTCTGAATTCCTTCGAGAAATCGGTGTCCTGTATTCTCGAATGGAAGAGGAGGGATTCAACCTCCCGCTGACCGAAGTGTACTGCCAATATCTTCTGCCCGCCGTTTATGACCAGATCCTCCGCATTGAAACGGAAATCGCCTATGTCAACAGGGCAAGTTTAAGATTTAATTATCGTATTCTCGATGAGCAGGGAGAGAAGGCCTTCGTTGAAGGCTACACGATCCACGCCTGCACGACACGGGAAAAGAAGATCGTTCGACTCCCGAAGCATATTCTAGAAATACTGAGGGTTCATGCGCCGCCCGAAGAAGGAGCCAGGAGAAATTCATGAGTAAAAAAGACGTGGAAGAGCTGAAGAAACCGGATCAGTTTCAAGTATTTTTCAATAAGCTTCTTGACTATTATGCACTGAACAGGAAAAAAGTTCTGTTGATGGCCGGTGCGGTCATGGGGCTCCTGGCTGTTGTTGTTGCGTGGGGCACCTATCGACATTATTATCAGAAGCATGCTTGGGAGCAGTATGTCAAAATTGAAGGAACAGCCGTTAAGGAATCCTCATCCAACCCGGCGAATGAACTGATCAAAAACTACAAACGTGTCATTTCGAATTACCCCGACAGCCAGGCTGCCAATCTCAGCTATTATCGGCTGGGAAATCTCTATTTCGATCAGAACGATCTCGACGCGTCGATTTCTTCCTACGAGACCTTTCTGGCGAACGCTTCAGATCAAAATGAACTGAAAGTGCTTGCCTACAGCGGGCTCTCTTACTGCCATGAGGCGAAGAAAGATTTTCAAAAAGCCCTGCAGGCCTTGCAGCAGGCAGAAAAAATCGAAGCTGTGAGAAGCCTGGAAACTTTTGTTTATCGGGATATGGGAAGAATCTACGAAAAGATGGGCAATTCAAAAGAAGCCCTGAAAAGTTATCAAAAAGCCCTGGAGCAGTCGGCGGATCCGACATTTACGATGTTCATCAAGCGGAAAATAGCGCTTCTTTCTTAAGTGCCTTATCATAGGGACTCTTTTTTATCTGCAACCTTGACAATGGCAATCTCGTTTCTATTTTTAGGGTAATGACAGTATTTAACCCTGATTCAAAAGAAATACGTTAGCAGGATGATTACGATTCGGGCCTATGGCGGAAGACTATTATAAAATTCTGGGATTGGAAAAAACTGCAAGCAGTGATGAGATCAAAAAAGCTTACCGAAAGCTCGCCTTGAAATATCATCCGGACAAAAATCCGAACAACAAGGAAGCTGAAGAGCAGTTCAAAAAAATAAGCGAGGCTTACGCCGTTCTGAGCGATGCGGAAAAGCGCAAACAGTACGACAGCTTCGGCTCCGATACCTTCAGCCAGCGGTATTCGCAGGAAGACATCTTCAGAAATGTGGACCTGAATTCGATTCTCCGTGAATTTGGATTTGGAGGTATGGGGGGCCGTTCGGCTGGTGCCCGTACCTATCGAACGACTGCCGGAAGAAGAACCGGGCCCTATGCCACGCAGGGAGGATATGACCCCTTTGCCGAACTCTTCGGAGGATCATCGCAATACGCGAAGATCCCTCAAAAGGGTCAGGATCTTCAGTACAATCTTTCTATCAGCCTTGAAGAGTCGGTCTTTGGCACCGAAAAGAAAATTGCTCTGCAAAAAGCCGATAAAATCGATGAAATCAATATAAAAATTCCCAAAGGAATCAGCACGGGAAAGAAACTCCGAGTGACTGGAAAGGGAAATCCAGGAATCGACGGCGGGCCTCCGGGCGACCTGTATTTGAACATCACCGTATTGCCGCATCCTCTCTTTGCGCGGGAGGGAAACGATATCTATATCGAAAAAACGATCAATTACACTCAGGCGGTTCTGGGAACCACCATTGAAGTCGCCACGATCGACGGTTCTACCAAGCGGATCAAGGTTCCCCCGGGAACTCAAAACAACACGCGAATTCGAATGAAGGGTTATGGCGTTCCCGGCCTCAAGGGAGGTACAAAGGGAGATCAGTACGTCAAGATTTCGGTGAGTATTCCCAAGAAACTTTCAGAGGCTCAGGCGAACTTAATTCGGTCCCTTGCAGAAGAAGGCCTGTAGAAATCTGATTCTGTACGTCTTATAAGATATATTATGTAAACCAAGCGATCCTGTCTTCAATTCAGCTCCATATTCCCAATGACCCCCATCGACTTTTCCACAATGATCAGAACGCCCAGAACGCCTTGAATCTTCCTGCCCGCCTCCAGGGCCTTTTTTATTTCACGCTGATTTTGAACGGTGTTGCCGATGGCCGTAGCTGCGGCATCCGCAAGAGCGGCTGACTTTGCCTTGACACACACCGCATCCGCAATGCCCAGGCTCAGGGAATGCCCCACCGTTGCCGAAGAAGTGCAAATGCCAAGCGGGGTGTCCTCCGGACGGATTTTCAGGGCGACGCGGTAACTCAAGGGGGATTTGCCGGCGAAGACGGCGATGTTCAATGCCCGGGTTGCCTTGAGATAAAGGTCCCCGCCGTTTTCAATGATGACATTCAAGGAATGCTTTAATAAATTCTTTCCCACAAACTCGGCCATGGCGCCGGCCACGGCGGCCATGGGGCCGACACCTGCGAGACGGCTTGCTTGAAGCATCGCTTTAACAATGGGGGGGGCAAGAGGATCGTCGGGGAGTGGATTCAGGGAGGTCAGGAATCGGGGGTGGGTTAAAATATAATTTTTAAGGGAAACCCGGTGCAGATGAACGGAAGAGTTGGCCGGTCCCGTTAAATCGTGATCCGCCTGGATGAAGAGGTCTGTCTGCTCTTCGCAGACATGAAAGCTCTTCAGGAAATTGTCCTGGACAAGATTGCGGTAGGTTCTTTGAACATACTCCATCACATGAACGTCATGACCCCTTCCCCGAGAATTCGATCCGCCTCCCTCTTCAATTCAGGAGAAATGGTAAATTTCGCCTGATCGCCGAGATAGACCAGGGTTTCACAGGATGAATTCAGGATGTGGAGGTAGGCATCATACTTCCCCTTATAGGTTTCGCCTAATCGATGGAGTGCGTCGATCAGGTTTTCCGAACCTTTTTTCCGGGCGTCAATCGAGAAATGGACGCTTGAGAAGGGATTGTATTCCGTTTCCGACAACAGAGAGGCCTCTTCAGCCAGGACCTTAACGTTTTCCTCCGCCACATCCAGGACCCCCTTCACAAAAACCGGCGCCTCTCCATGGAGGATATCGCGGACCTTTTTGTAAATCTCGGGAAAGAAGATCACGTCCGTGGCCCCCTTGAGATCCTCGAGGCTGACGTAGGCCATGATTTCCTTTTTCTTGGTGAAAACCTCGCGGATGCCGGCAACGATTCCCGCAATGGCCACCGATTCCTTGTCTGCCTTCTCAAGAATGGAAAGGGAATCCCCACTGGTCACCATGCTGATTTTCGATGCAAAACCTTCAAGGGGATGGCCGGTAATATAAAATCCAAGAAATTCCTTTTCATAGGCCAGCAGCTCTTTGGGATCCCATTCCGCAATATCTGAACGGGCCGATTTTCGGGAAGTATCCTGTTCAACCCCTCCCTGATCTTCAAGGTCATCAAAGAAACTGGTCTGCCTGCTTGCCTTATCCCGAAGACGCTTCTGCGACCGTTCGATGATCGTTTCGAAGTCCGATAGGAGCTGCCGGCGCGTTTGTCCCGTCGAGTCAAAGGCGCCGCATTTGATCAGACTTTCAAGGACCCTTTTGTTGATCTTCCTGAGGTCGGCCCGGTTGCAGAAATCCTCAAGGGAGAAGAAAGGCCCCCCCTCCTGCCGGGCCGATATCATGGCTTCGATGGCCCCTACCCCGACATTTTTTATGGCGGCCAGACCGAATCGAATCGTGTCTCCGGCTACGCTGAAATCGCGGAGGGATTCATTGATGTCCGGGGGAAGAATCGGTATCCCCATTTCCTTGCAGACATGGATGTATTTGATGATCTTGTCCCTGTTGTCTTTTTCACTGGTCAGCAGGGCGGCCATAAACTCCACTGGATAATGCGCTTTGAGATAGGCCGTCTGGTAGGTAATCATCGCGTATGCGGTACTGTGCGACTTGTTGAAACCGTACTCAGCGAAGGTTTCCATCTGCTCCCAGATTTTTGCGGCCTTCTGTTCCGGAATGCCGTTCTTTTTTGCGCCTTCGAGAAACTTCGGCCTTTCTTTTTCCATTTTCGCGGTGTCTTTTTTACTCATCACCTTCCGAAGCGTATCCGCTTCAGACATGGAATATTGACCGATGACGCTGGCAATCTGCATGACCTGCTCCTGATAGAGGATCACGCCATAGGTTTCCTTCAAAATCTTAGCAAGCTGCTGAACTTCGTATACGATCGGGGTCTTCCCCTGTTTTCGATCGATGAATTCCGGAACCATTTTCATTGGTCCGGGGCGATAGAGGGCGATAAGGGCGATGAGGTCTTCGATACAGTCCGGCTTCATGCGCACGAGGATGTCCTTCATCCCTTCGCTTTCAAGCTGAAAGACTCCGTCCGTTTCGCCCTTGCTGAGAAGCTTGTAGGTCCCCTCATCGTTCAAGGGGAGACTTTTCAGATCCAGAGGGACATCTCGGCCGTTGTTGATGAATTCAAGGGCGTTCTTGATGACGGTCAGTGTTTTCAGCCCGAGAAAATCAAACTTGGTCAAGCCCGCCGTGGAAAGGTCGTTCATGGAAAACTGGGTCGTAACATCATCCTTTGGGCTCTTGTACAGTGGCACTCTCTCTACGAGAGGCACGTCCGAGATCACGACTCCAGCGGCATGCACGGAGGCATGTCGATTCAATCCCTCAAGCGATCTGGAAAGGGTGAGCAACCGGCGGATCTTTTCGTCCCGTTTCGAGACTTCCTGGAGTCGCGGCTCCATGTTCATGGCATCCGCGAGCGAGATGTTCAGGATGTTGGGAACCAGCTTCGCGATGGCGTCAACTTCGCCGTAGGGTATGTTCAGTGCTCTTCCGACATCACGGATCACAGCCCTGGCCTGCATCTTACCGAAGGTGATGATCTGGGAAACCTTATCCTCACCGTATTTTTCGGTCACATAGCGGATAATCTCGTTTCGGCCTTCGGGGCAGAAATCGATGTCGATATCGGGCATACTGATTCGATCCGGATTGAGAAATCGTTCAAAAAAGAGGTCATACCGGATCGGATCGATGTCCGTGATGGTCAGGGCAAAGGCAACCAAGCTGCCGGCGGCGGAACCGCGCCCCGGTCCGACAGGGATGTTCTTTTTCTTGGCGTAGGCCACAAAATCGGAAACGATCAGGAAGTAGCCGGCAAATCCCATGGATTTGATGATTTTCAGCTCCTCGGCAAGCCGTTTTTCGTAAATCTCCTGAACGTCCTTTCCCTGCTCTTTGATGATGAGGGGCATACGCTCCGCAAGCCCCTGGATGGCAACGCTCTCCAGGCGATCTTCCAGGGTTTCATCGCTGCGGATCTCGAATTTGGGCAGGTAAAACTGACCAAATTGGAAAGACAGATTGCATTCATTTGCGATATCTATCGTATTATCAATCGCCTCAGGGCAATAGTTAAACAATTGCTTCATCTCACCGGGAGACCGGAAATAGAAGGCATCGGTGGAAAATCGCATCCGGTCTTTATCATCAAGCGTTTTGCCTGTCTGGATGCACAACAGGACTTCATGGGATTCGGCATCCTCGCGATTCAGGTAATGGCAGTCGTTTGTTGCGACCAAGGGGATCGAAAGCTGTCTGGAAATCTCCAGAAGACCCTCGTTTGCCTTTTTCTGTTCAGGCAAGCCGTTCTCCATAATCTCGAGATAGAAGTTTCCATCTCCGAAGATATTCCTATAGATCTCGGCTGATTGCATGGCGTTGTTCATCTGATTTTTTAAGATCAGATCAGCAATCTCTCCGTGGAGACAGGCGCTTAACCCGATGAGACCCTCGTGATATTTCTGTAAAATGTCTTTATCAATCCGCGGCCGATAGTAAAATCCTTCCAGGTATCCCAACGAGGACAGCTTCATGAGATTGGCATAACCCTGTTCGTCCTTGGCCAGAACCAGGAGATGCCTGGAGATGTCGCTGATTCCGCCGCCCGTTTTGTCGAAACGCGTGCTCGGGGCCACATACAGTTCACAGCCGATGATGGGCTTGATTCCCTCTTTCATGGCCGTCTGGTAGAAATCGATGGTTCCGAACATGTTGCCGTGGTCTGTCATGGCAACAGCCGGCATGCCGAATTCCTTTGCCTTGGCAATCAGGTCACGTATCCGGATGGTGCCATCCAGAAGACTGTACTGGGTATGGACATGAAGGTGTACAAACTGATCAATGGACATGATGGATATACGCTATTTGAAATACCTTTAATCGAGCCAGTAATTGGGGGCTTCCTTGGTGATGATCACGTCATGAACGTGGCTTTCACGAAGGCCTGCAGAGGTTATTTTCGTAAAACGAGCCTTTTCGCGGAGCTCCTGAATCGTACGACATCCCAAATAACCCATGCCGGCGAGAAGTCCGCCTTTCAGCTGGTGAATGCTCGCCGACAGGGAGCCGCGAAAGGGTACCCTTCCCTCTATGCCTTCGGGAACGAGTTTCAGGTGACTTTCCATGTCGTCCTGATAATAACGGTCACGGCTTCCCATTTTCATGGCTTCCAGCGAACCCATGCCGCGGTAGACTTTGTAGCTTCGGCCCTGGAACAGGATGGTTTCTCCCGGGCTTTCTTCGGTTCCCGCAAAAAGGCCACCGATCATGACCGTGTGGGCGCCTGCGGCAAGGGCCTTGACGATATCGCCTGAATACTTGATTCCGCCGTCGGCAATGACGGGGATGTCATAACGGGCACAGATTTTATAAGCCTCGGCTATGGCTGTGATCTGCGGGACTCCGACACCGGCGATGACCCGGGTCGTACAGATGGAGCCCGGACCCACGCCTACTTTTACGGCATCGACTCCGGCATCGATCAGCGCCTGGGCTCCTTCGGCTGTGGCCACATTTCCCGCCACCAGCTCGCAATTCGGAAAATTCTTCTTCGTATCCCTTACGGCATCAATAACCCCTTTTGAATGGCCGTGAGACGTATCGATGACGATGACATCGGCGCCGGCATTGAGCAGCGCGTCCACCCGGGCTTCCCGATCGAGAATCCCCACCGCGGCCCCGGCACGCAACCGGCCCAGGGAATCCTTGCAGGCGTTGGGATATTTTCTGATCTTCTCAATGTCCTTGATAGTGATCAAGCCCTTGAGATTATAGGATTCATCCACAACCAGCAGCTTTTCGATGCGATGCCTGTGTAGCAGTTTTTTGGATTCTTCAAGGGTGATGTTGGCGGATACGGTGATCAGATTATCCTTTGTCATGACCTGAGAAACCGGCTGATCCAGGTTTTCTTCAAAACGAAGATCCCTGTTGGTAAGGATGCCTACGAGCTTCTTATTCTTGACCACCGGGACGCCGGATATTTTGTACCGGTGCATTAAATCAAGGGCTTCGCGGACCTTCTGTTCGGGTTCCATCGTGATGGGGTCCACGATCATTCCGCTTTCTGATTTTTTAACCTTGTCGACTTCGAGGACCTGCCTTTCAATGCTCATATTGCGATGAATGATTCCAACACCCCCCTCCCGGGCGAGGCAAATGGCCGTGGCGGATTCGGTGACGGTATCCATTGCGGCTGCCACAATGGGAATATTCAGGGATATTCGATTTGTAAGCCATGTTGAAACATTCGCATCCCGGGGGAGTATATGCGATTCCGCCGGCTGAAGAAGAACGTCATCAAACGTTAACGATTCCTTGATGTACTCATCCAACATGTCAAACCTCCACATTGAAAAAGGCGGGTTATAGCCTGTTTAAATCTATTTAAAATCAGTAGCCCTGGACGCGGGCATCACTTCTTTTCTAGGTATCTAACTGAAAATGTCATGGCGGAAGATGCAGGAATTGCCAATGCTGACTAACCTTTAGGTGAAATTTCATAAATGGTGTCGTTGAGTTTTATATAATACATATTTTTGTCCGAATCATATTGGATGTGTTCGGCAAACTGATAATAACTATTTCTCGTAAATCGGGCTTCAAAGCGTTTATCTTTTACAGCGCAGTACAGGACATTGTCATCTCCCATCCGCAGTGTCGCAGGATCCAATGTTTCCACACTGTCATCCGTCAGCAGAATATTGAAATGCCCTTCCCTGCCCTGCTCATCCTGCGAAGGCTCGATGGACTTGACCGCAAAGGGGACATCTTCAACCGTGATGGCAAAGATCTGTTCATTGTGCCGAATGACATATCTTCCCGTTGAGTCCCTCTCCAGTTCCTCAAAGAACGTGGAAAGAATATCCTTGCGGAACATTTCATTCCCTTCGTAATACCAGACACCTTCTTTATCTATCCGGATGTCGATGGAGGGAATCTCGTATTTTTCATTTTCAGTCATGCACCTCTCCTTGCCTTAAAAAAGCTTTTTGCTGTCAACCAGCAGTGTAACCGGCCCGTCATTAATAAGCTCGACCTTCATCATTGCCTGAAAAATTCCGGACTTGACGACAGGAATCTTCTCCTTGGCTGAACTGATAAAATAATTATAAAGCATATTTGAACGATCTGGTTCCTCAGCACATGTAAAAGCAGGCCTCCTGCCCTTGCGGCAATCTCCCAGGAGCGTAAACTGTGAAACGATGAGCATTTCTCCGGAAACATCCATAAGAGAACGGTTCATCTTGCCTGCATCATCTTCAAAGATCCTCAAATGAATGACTTTGTCCACAAGGTAGTTCGCGTCGGGATAGCCGTCGCCTTTCTCAACACCAAGAAATAACAGCAGACCCTTTGAAATTTCAGAAACAAGTCGATGGTTTACTCTCACGCTGGCCTTCTCGACTCGCTGAACGACAACCCGCATAAAGCACCCTTAATTTCTGATGGGGTCGCATGTTAGCAATTATAAAAACAGCCATCAAGTATTTTCTCCAACTTCAATTCCTGCTAAAATCAGTTGACAACAAAAAAAAATGCCTATATATGACTGCATCTCAAAGCGACTTCGGTCTTGAACGGATGCCGCAATATTAAGTTACAATTCGTATTATGGGCCCTTAGCTCAGCTGGTAGAGCAACTGACTCTTAATCAGTAGGTTGTCGGTTCGATCCCGACAGGTCTCACCAAAACAAGAAAAAGGCAGAACCGTTTGATCCTGCCTTCATCATTAAATAGGAGTTTATCTGTTAAACTTTTTCTTGAGTGTCAAAAGCCCTATCAGACCAGGTCCCAAGAGAAGCAACGTGGCCGGGATGGGAACAGTCGGCCCATATCCGTCAAGTTCATAGATTCTTGGTCCCTGAGCGTCACCATATACCCACGAACCTGTGCCGTATTGAGTAAATTCAGCTCTAAAGTATTGGGCTGTCGTCAGCGGCACATCTGCAAAAAGTTCAAGATAATTTAATCCTGAGTAATTCGTTCCCCCGCCGTACACGGGTTGCCAATTTGAGTCCAGCACGGGATTGACCGTATAGTCATACAGTAATGCCCATGGTCCCGACAATTCGGTGCTGGAGAATAATTTGAACCTGCTGATTCCTCGATGATTGATGTTTCGGTATTCACCCATGTTCAGGCCATAGTCATGAATAGCGACCAAGTTGAAGCTCTGCAGGGTAACAGGGGCTGACGTCTGCCAATTCACCCAATGAACATAACCTTGAGGCTGGTAGTCTTTGAAGATAGTGTTATTTTTGGTATCAGAATTCGTGCCATAGGCACCCCCGAACATGTTCCGTGGGTCTGACCACCATCCTCCTGCCAAGGCGCCGCTGCTTGCGCTCACGGAAGTTCCCTGGCTGACATCCCATAAATCATCAAAGATGGCCAAACGAGCATTCGCCGTCAGTGAAGAGAAAATAAGGAGCACCGAAAACGTAATTGTAAGCAATAGCTTTTTCATCTGCTTGCCCTCCTTTGGTGGTGTATTTAGAAAATTCGACTTTTGGTACCTCTTTATTAAGGATACTTCCCAGCTTAGCTGCCGTAAATGAGATCCTTTCAAGATGTTTTGCCCGCCTTTTGATCAATAGTGCCCATGGATTGATTGGTGAGGCTTCACCCCCTTCTTACAAGCAGAAGAATATTTAACGTTATTGTTAAGATGAACGATTCGGCGATTACATGACCCATATCGGGAACACCGATTAAAGCATTGAAAAAATAGGGTTAAAATCGATGCTGATCCCGAAATAGTCATCCTTATTGATGACATCCGGTCAAACTATTTACGGATCTTTGAGTAACAGGCCGATCTGTTGTCAATCAGATATTACCTGGAACTAACATACACCAGGATGTCTTGTCTTACAATCCGGTCTATTCATGACGGGTAATCATCCAAATCCTGATGGTGGAATAATAATGACCCTATCCGGACCAGCCTGAGGATTAATGTGTTCTTCGAGCTGGCGGGATAGGCGGCTGTTCTTTCAGTATGCCGAGAGAGGCACTGCGTATGAGAGCCGTCATGAGGCCCATGATGGTTCATCGGATAGGTCAGAAGACCTGTATCAGGTTGGACGATGGCATGTATTGGCCCTCAAATAAATTATTTCTTGACATTCAAATAAATTAAAGGCAGAAAATTGCAGACATATTAGATAGTTTCAAGCGTTTGATGAATATCATCCTTTTATCTTATTTTGAAAAGGCATCCCTTGGAGAGATGATTAAAATGTTGCTTCTAATTAAGGGGGCAAGATTTTTTTGTTTTCAGGAAGAGCTTTTTGTTTGAACCAGAAATGTGGTCTTTGTTTCGACAAATCTTTAGTCACTATCGATCATCTTAAGGAGGTGCTCCATGAAAACAGAAAAAGATCCGTTGTCATGCAGTGGTATGAGTAGGCGTTCCGTGCTCAAAGGGGCCATTGCCATGGGTGCGGCCATGGGAAGCGGCCTGGCTCTCAACATGGCCACACCGGGAACAGCGGAGGCCATGGCTCGAAAACTTCCACAAAAATGGGACGAGACATGGGACGTCGTGATTATCGGCTCCGGATTTGCCGGGCTGGCCGCAGCGGCGGAGGCGGCGAAGGCAGGGGCCAAGGTGGTTATTCTCGAGAAAATGCCTACATATGGCGGCAATTCCACTATAAATGGCGGCGGATATGCAGCCTGGAACGATAAGCTGAATCTCCGGGAAAAACTTAATCTTGGGAATGACAGTCCGAAGCAGCATCTGGAAGACACCCTAAAAGGGGGCGATTACTACAACATTCCCGAGCTGGTTGAGGTTCTTGTCAACGGTGCCCCGGATGCCCTGAACTGGATGATGGATGAGGGCGGCCTTGAGATTCGCCAGGCGGTGAACAGAGCTGGCGGGCATAGCGCCTATCGGGCACATTTTTCAAAAACCAGTTGGGGGCGCGACTACACGGAAGCCCTCAGAAAAATCGCCGAGAAATACGGCGCTAAAATTGTTCTCAATTCTGAAGTGACCTGGATGTGGCGGAAGGATGCGGACCCGAAAAGCCCGGTGCTTGGATTGGAAATCAAGCGGGGCAGAAGGGTTTTAAATATCAAGGCCAGCAAAGCCGTCGTGGTTGCATCGGGAGGCTTCAGCAGAGACGTAAAGATGCGGATGGCCCATTATCCGAAGCTGGTGGCAGAGTTTAACTGCACCAACCACAAAGGCGCCACCGGGGAGATGATTCGCTACGCCCAGGCCATCGGAGCCGATACGGTTCAGATGAATTTCATCCAACTGTACCCGTTTGCGGAGCCAGCATCGGGAACTCTGGACAATCCGGCCGTTTATGCTTTCAGCGCTCCGGGTCGCGGATGCATTTATGTCAACAAACTTGGTAAGCGCTTTGTAAGCGAATTGGAGCGCAGGGATGTCTGTGCCTTTGCCCAGATCAATATGGGTGACAAGATGAAGCCTACCTACACCATTTTCAATGCCGCCATGGTTCCTCTTATCGGGGAAACGCAGGAAAGCCTGAATGCCGGGCTGAAAAAAGGCCGGTTTACAGAGGCGGATACAATAGCCAGCCTTGCAGAAAAGATCGGCATTCCGGTCGATGCCCTTGTGAAGACAGTCACCGACCACAATCGCTATCTTCAGGAGGGAAAGGATCCTGAATTCAACAAGCCGATATCAAAGGCCATGCTACCCCTGGACAAGGGCCCCTTTTATGCCCTCCCGCAGTGGCCTGCGGTCCATCACACCATGGGCGGTCTAAGAATTAACACGAATGCCCAGGTCATCGATGTGTTCGGAGCTGTTGTTCCGAAATTGTATGCTGCGGGTGAGGTTACAGGAGGAATACATGGGTCGAACAGACTTGGCACAAACGCGACAACCGATTGCGTAGTCTTCGGGCGCATCGCAGGCGTCAATGCCGGCAAGGAAAAACCGACGGTGTAAAGCTCAAAGAGGTGGGGGGGAATGGGGCATCACCCCCCCACCCTTGAAAAATGACGGATTTCATCAGAAGAAGACATTTCATTCAGAAATAATTTCCAACTTCCCTTCCCTTCCGAATTTTTAGAATCTCTGGAGTGCCTCCAATACAGATCGAAAATAGATAAAACATCGTTGAGAAGGCCAGTCCGTTTCTTCCGCCGATGATATCAGATATTATCTGGTATATATTCAGTACCCAGGCCGTATTGCTTATTACGAAAGAGGCATTATTATTAATAAGACGATCAACAATCCGATTCAAACAAAAGCTTTGTGAATCTAGAGATCGAGCTGCTGGAAAAATCGAATGACAACTATAGAGGAATAAGATGAAGTCCAAAGAAAGAAAAATGAAGCGGATGGAAGAACGACAAAAAGAGATGCTTCGTGAACTGGAAAACCGGAAAAGGATATGGAATGCTGCAATGGCTGGAGACGAAAAGGCCTGCAGGTTCTTAGCCAAGCAGTATTTGGGAAACGAGGATGAGAAGGGGGAAGAAGTCATGCGCTCTGCGTGATATGGTTCACTGGTAACAGATAACTGTTTCTGTCTTTTGCCTGGCTTTTCAGCATATGAGCCTCTACCGAGCAATCTGTTTTGTAAACAGCGGTAGTCCTCAGTATCCAAAGATTTTGCGGTATTGCTTATGCTGGTCACATCCGAGTCAGGAAGCCTCCGCCGTGCAAAAAATCTCTGTTTGGTAATGAACGGGATATTCTGTTTTGGATGGACATTTGAGAAAAGAAATGTTTAATAATTGGAAAAATAAAGGGTACAAGCTTGATCCAAAAAAGAAGGAGAATAAAAAGTGTTGCTGAAGTTAACGGAAGAACAGATAAATTACGTGAAAATTACCTTTAACACGGATCGATTTGTCGTAAAAATAGGCGAAGTTGAACCCGTCGTGAGGGAATATTATTCGGTACCGGACATGCTCAGGGAATTTGAAGAAAATGGGATCGAATCTGCTGATTTTGACGGTCTATCCCATGAGGTCTATAACAGGTTTCTTGAGAAATCCTATAAATTGAGTGAAGTATTATCCTGATTTCAGAAAAGGGGCAGGTTTGGGCTTTTAATCTATTTAAGGAAGAGACATCCGCTTTCCCGTCAAAAAAAGAGAATGCACGAAAGTGAAATCGATGGTCTTCATCCGCCGCAGGATGGCAGCTGAAGGCATTCGGGATCATCTCATGAGCATTCTCTCTATCCTCGTCTGTTGAAAAACGTTCCGTTGGACATTGTCGTACACATGCGGCCTGACGGCATATAGTTCGTTGAGCCGGAGATCGTTTTCTGCAAAAACATCAACGTTGATCCGATTTGTGACAGGGAACTCCCCAGCAGGGTCACATTTCTTGAGATACGGTTCTTGACGGCCTCGATCAGTCGGCAGCGTTTGTCCAGGCATTCCAGTAGTTGATTCCTGAGATGGTCATCCGCATGTTCGGCGATGGAATAAAGTGTCTGTTCATCGTCACAGCCGGGATAAACCGTTTTATTGAACGATTTAAGAATTTTCTCCTTCTCGTTTCTGCAGATCTGGACGTTGAGAAGACATGCTTCCATTCTCGAATGGTTGGTGCGTAAATCTACAAGAGAGGGGTGTCGTAAGATCTCTCGTTCCCGTTCGATCAGTTGAACTAATTCCCTGTAAAAATTCGTTTCAGCCTGAAGATTCTTTATGAAAGAGTGGACAGGGGCATTGAATGCAGTGGCTGAAGGTTCGGCAAAGGGAGGCGTTATTCTCGCGTTGTTCATATCCTGAAAAGTATTCCGGGATCTTCTGATGAGTAAAGTTGATTAAGTTCGGTGCATGGACTCCAGCTTTGTGTGTTCACAAAAAGCCCGACGCACAAAAAGAGCGGTGCCTATCTCTTGAGAACGTAAATAATCACGCAACGGCAATCTTGAAATGACCCTAAATTCGGGGATCAGGCAAAAATATCCAGGAAGTATTCGCCTAACATTTTATTAGCCACTTCTTCACCGCTTACGTTGTAGGTCCCATCTTCAATCTGTGATTTTATTGCCGCGACCTTATCCTCCCGAATGCTCTGAACGTCAGTCATTGCGCTGCTTATTTGCTGTATTTCTCTCGCCTTATTGGAAATATCCACTTTTTCTTGCGGAATGGCCGAGGATTTTTCTTCAGGCAACTCCCTGCCTTTCCCAAGTGTCTCATTCAACAGATACTGTTGAATATCTTTCGGTGATATTCCATTCGAATTGTTGATGTTCATCGTGCGTCTCCATCATTGGCTTTGTTTATTATTATTCATCGGTATAATCTACAAAGTCTTTAATGATTGTTCTCCCCAAATCTGAATTTACAAAAAAAATCCGGCTCAGGAAACATAAAAAGCTGCTCTATTTATTCTTGATATCCTGTTTTTTCAGTTGATGATACAGGATCGTCTGCAGGCCCATTCCGCTTCCCTTGTGGGATAATTCTTCGGCGATCTTCTGATCGAACATCATGTTGTAGGTATCTTTGCCGAAGGAGTGCGTGACAGGACTTCCCGCAGGTATTGTTTTTCTCATCGTCTGCAGCAAATTATAGACAAAAAGGGATTCGAAGTCAGCACATACTTTTTTAAGCTGATGGTCCTCTTTATTCTTCATCTGGTTTTCGGCATTCGTTGGAGAGGTGAATTTTCTATGCAGCGTGCTGATGTTCATCCCGTTGTCATTCATCTGTGTAACCCCCGATCCATCGAAAAAAATTCGATGTGCAATGTCAGATGATTTTCAGCTCGGCCTGCAATGCCCCCGCCGCCTTGATCGTCTGCATGATGGTGATAAGGTCTCGGGGCGATACCCCGATCGCGTTGAGCGCCCTGACGACATCCTGAATCGTTACCCCCTTGGATACGACCATGACCTTGTTTTTCTCCTCCGCCACGCCGACATTGGTATCCTTGGTTACAACCGTGTGCCCCCCCGGGGCCAGGATCGTTCCGCTTTTACGATCCTTGACGGGAGAGTCTCCTTTCGTCGGAGGAGGCGAGAAAGGAAGGGGCTGAGAAACCAGCACATCCTCCTTGATCTGAATACTTAAATTGCCATGCGCCACGGCCACGGTTGCGATCCGGACATTCTCACCCATGACGATCGTTCCGGTTTTTTCGTTCATGACCACCACAGCCCTCGAATCTACTGGAACTTCAAGATTCTCCATTAATGAAATAAGCTGCATCATATTCATAGGGTCTGTTTCTCTCATCCTGACGTTTACAGAGAAGGCGTCTACCTGGCTCGCCTGGACATATTTTCCCAATTCCTTATTAACGACGTGGGTCAAATGACTGGAGGTTGAAAAATCGGGGTGCAAGAGATTAAGCGTCAATGAACGGAGCTGGCCTAAATCGTAGTTGAGCTCCCTTTCAACGAGGGCACCGTTGACGATCCTGCCTGCGCTGGCATGATTTTTCCCGGCATTGCTGTTTGCTCCGCCGAAGGCGTATCCGCCTAGAATTACCGGACCTTGCGCAACGGCATAGATGGCTCCATCCGCCCCTTTCAGTGGGGTCATCAGCAGAGTCCCGCCATGAAGGCTTGTTGCGTCCCCGATGGATGAAACAATGGCATCGATCTTTGAGCCGGTTTTTGCGAAGGCGGGCAGTGTTGCCGTAACCATCACAGCGGCCACATTGTCGGATTTCAGAGTCTTGCCCTTCATGAATATGCCCTGCCTGTGGAGCATGTTGGATAGAGACTCGCTGGTGAATCCGTTTTTGATATCGTCACCCGTTCCGGCCAGCCCGACAACAAGGCCATACCCGATGAGCTGGTTGTCTCTCACCCCGCTGATGGAGGCAATATCCTTCAATCGGGCGGAAAATCCCGGCCGGGTAAACATGCCGGTCAGGGCGATCACCATAAGGATTATGAGTGTCATTGCCTTTATACTTTTCATAACGTTCCTCAAGCAGGAAACATTCCTTAAAGACCCATTTTGAAGGAGAGCTTAAAATGGCCATACCCAATCGACAACTCTCGTCATCCAACCGGGCTTCATCTTGTCGTTGATGACTCCATGGCCGGTATAGACCATTCTGGCATCGGCGATATACTGTGAATAGATGCTGTTGTCCGATCTGATATCTTCGGGCCGGACGATCCCGGTGAGAATGATATACTGATCCTCGTTGTTTACGGATAGCTGACGCTTCCCTTCAATAACGAGATTGCCGTTGTCCAGCACTTTCGTAACACGCGCGCTTAAAGTGGCCACAAGCTGACCACCGCGGGAGGTATTCCCCTCCCCCTTCAGATTGGAAACCGCGCTTCCCCCGATTTCTATTTTTGACCCCATGCCGGCGTTGCGGCTCAAAATCGAATGATCCAGACCCAGAAAGGCGTCGATTCCGGCCGAGGCACTTGAATCTCTGCTGGTGTTTGTCGTGGCTTTATTGGTTCCGAGAGAGGATTCACTAATGAGAATCGTCACGATATCATTGACAAACCTGGCTTTTTTGTCGGAAAAGAGCATGTTGGCCGAACTTTCACCAGGCCAGATGGAGCCCCTTGCCGGCTCTTCTCTTGGGGGAGTCGGTGTCTGAAGAGGCGGCCCTGGCGGAAAATAATCCGGTTTGCTCATACAGCCCGGGAACAGCAAAACAATCACCCAAAATGTGCATAATATTGAAAGTCGACGATACATACCCGTTTCTCCCGTTCGTTACGCTCGATCATTTACAATATTTTTCTGAAATTCTTCTGCCTTTGTTTGATGATCCGTCATATGTCAACCTTCACGATGGAATCGCCGATGACCCTGCCATGAATGACCTTGTTCGAGGAAATGTTTCTGACTTTTACCGTGGTCCCGAAGATCCCCTCTTCCTCGGCAACGCCAAGCGTCGAGATATTCAGCGTATCATGAATGCAGACGATTTTGACGATCTTCCCTTTCTTAAACATGACGGGATCGCCGATCATACTCGACGTCAATGGCGTCTGGGCATTAACGGAGCGAAGCATTCTCCTTCCTATGACGGTCTGCGGATCGTCAATGAGGTCTTTAGGCAACCGGCTGAACCATTTTTCCGAAAGGGCAATGTCCTGTGCAGAGACAGTTTCCCCTTTTCTGAGAAGTTTTGCGCTAAGGGCGACTTCCATGAAGACCTCGATCCGAACTGGAACGAAGATCTGTTTGTAATCATGATCTTTATGCCGTACGTTTACGCGATAAAGCTTATGGCCGATATATTCGTCGTTTTTGTTTTCCTTGACCTCCAATTTGAAATTCCTGGAAGGAAGGACCATTTCCTTTAGATCGGATGGAAAAAACATCCTGACCGCCCCCTTTGGCCATGGCATATGTTTTTCGATATGGCATCTTACGGCAGCTTTAACGAGTGACTTCTCAAGAATTGTCGGATCAGAGGCATAAAGGGAGGCAGCGGCTAACAGGAGAAAAAAGCCGCAAAAAAGAAGCATCTGAAAGAGAGGGGTCCAAAGTATCTTTCTCTTCATTGCGTTATCTCTTGAGGTTGTTCGTTACTTCAAGCATGTTGTCCGCCGTCGTAATCGCTTTTGAGTTGATTTCGTAGGCCCTCTGCCCGACGATCATCTTGACCATCTCATCGACCACATTCACATTGGACATTTCAAGAAAACTCTGGGAAGTGGTTCCCATGCCATTCTCTCCCGGATTGCCTGTCACCGCTTCGCCGGAGGCTTCCGTCTGGGCGAAAAGGTTCCGCCCCATGCCCGTCAAGCCTGCAGGATTAATGAATTTTGCCAGTTCAAGCCTACCGGTGGCCAGGGCTTTTCCGTTTGCATCAGAGGCGGTCCAGGTTCCACCGCTGTCCAGGGTGAAGGTTACGGTGTCCGCCGGGACGCTGACCTCAGGAATCAATTTCAGCCCTTCGGTGGTGCAGACGACCCCGTCCTTGTTGATCTTGAAATTGCCGGCCCGTGTGTAAACCGTTTCCCCGTTGTTATCCAATTGGAAAAAACCGTCCCCTTCAATGGCCCAGTCGAAGGGATTGCCGGTGGATTGATAATCGCCCTGAGAAAACATTTTTTGCGTTGCAACGGGTTTGACGCCCATTCCCACTTCTATGCCAACGGTCATTTGATTTCCCGATGATGTTTCCGATCCTGCCTTTGATGAGAGCTGATACATGAGATCCTGGAAATCCGCTCTGGATTTCTTGAATCCGACGGTGTTGACATTGGCAAGATTGTTCGCCACTACATCCTGTTCGAGCTGCTGAGCCTGCATTCCAGTCGCTGCGGTCCAAAGCGATCTGATCATCGCGAATTCCTCCTTACGTTAAGTTTAGACGAGTTTCCCAATTCGGCCTGTTGAAAGTTTATCCTGATCGCTCATGGTGTGGATAAGCTTTTGGTAGGTTTCGAAGGTTCTCTGAAGGTCAATCATTTGAATCATTTCCTTGATCGCACTGACATTTGAACTTTCAAGCGATTCATTCACAACATGCGGGGCGAAATCCTTTTTGAGCACTCCGTTTCCATTGTCCTTAAAAGCGCCGCCTCCCACATGAACCAGGGCTTCCGGATTCTCGAAACTGACGATGCTCAGCATGTCCGCCTGGTTTCCATCCATCATGATGTTTCCCGATTCATCAACCCGGATGTCTTTGCCCTCGAGAATGATTTTTCCTGTTCTGCCCAGAACATAATCACCGGACTTTGTAACCAGTTCACTCCGTGAATTGATGGTGAAATCTCCCTTTCTTGTGTACACGATGCCCTGATCGGTTTGCAGGGTAAAAAAGCCGTCTCCTTGAAGGGCAAAATCCAGGGGATTATCCGTTTTCTGGAGGGTGCCCTGTGAATAATCCGTAAAGACGGATTCCGTATAGGGGGGCACCTGATCTCGAAGGTCTGGAGCTGGCGTATTCATGATATAGCTCAAATATTCGGCCTTGAACCCCGGGGTGGCGACATTGGCCACATTGTTGGAAGAGTGATCCAGTTTTGCCAGGGTTCGGACACATGCTTTTCCTACATCAGAAACATCATAAGAGGTCATAAGCCCCGCTCCGTAACTGTTTTCGATGGAGAATTGCAATATGTGAACCAGATAGAATTAACAGGGCGAATCCATGGGCGGTAACTCGCTAAGTAGCTTATAATAAATGGTTATTACGATGTGAATTCTGCACGATTTTGCGGTTCTGGAAGCGGATGGATCACCTGGATAGCAGATTTGGATCTGGAGGGGAAAGAGGTGAAAGATTTTCTCCCTTTTTTGGGGGATAGCCTGGAAATATTTTCCCCTTAGGATAACCCTTGGGAATGATCACGATAATCGGAGTTTACCGCATAGATGAACGAAAGAATTTCTGCTACGGCTCGATACAATTCTTCCGGGATTTGTTCATCAATGTCCAGCTTGCTGAGGATCTGAACAAGCTCGGGGTCATTTTTGATGGGAACGCCGTTTTTCATAGCCAATTCTATGATGTTATCGGCGATTATCCCCTGCCCCCTGGCCGTTACTCGTGGCGCCGCATCACGGGAACCGTCATATCTTATCGCTGCGGCAACCCTTCTTTTTTTTGTTTCTTCCATTGGATCAGGCAAAACAGTTAATGATTTTTTTTGAATAGATGACCCGATTGTTGATAAAATCGAGTTTCTCTTCAGCAAGATGGCTGCATCGGCAGACCGTAAAGTTAGCCTGACTGTATCCCGCAGAGGTCATCCGGTCGTTCAGAATCTCCAAAGACTTTTGTAGAAAACGATCCGAATCGACATGGCTGCATTTAAAGGTGCCCCATACCTTTTTCTGCCTGCAGTTGACATCCACCATCAGGTCGCCTAATGCGTCCATGGTCACGAACACGACAAAGCGAAACCGATCAGGAAGGTTCTTTGATTTTTGACCCTTCAGGTCTACGAACAGATCGGCCATGGTCAAATGCTCCGAAGATTTTACGGGAATCTGGAAGTAATAGCCCTGTTCCTCCTCCTGGCCAATGACATTGATCACCTGGTGGTTGTAAATTGCCTCCAGCGCATCGTCGGCATAGGTGACCAGATTTTCAAGGGCCTTCAGGAGGCCGGGATTCAACTCGGAACCCGTTGCGCCGGACAGAAGCGGGCGCATTCTTACAGAAAGGCGAGACAAAAGGTCTTTTAAGGTTTTTGCCGAAGAATTCCGGAGGTCATCCTCCTTTTCCGTGTAACCGGATGAGAATCTTCTCAGGGATTTCTCAACCAGGAAGCCCAGGTTGATGATAAACTGCTTGATAAAAAGGGGGTCGTTCAGGCTTTTCTCTGAATACACAAGAGAAGAAAGCATTCGTTGAAGAGAGTCCGCTTCTGCTTTTTCAAGGAAGGGGAGGAGGGAATGCAAATCGCCGTCGCATAACGCAAGGCCATTTCTTATCACGTTGAACAGGGAATCGGGGCTGGATCGGAACATTGCCAGGTTGCTTTTGGCAGGGTGGAAGGCCTCTTCGGAGGATTGAACCAGGCTCAGCAGAATCTGTGGCTGGAGTTCTTCCACTTTAAGAAGCATGCTGTCTCCCCGGTTAAAGGAATGGTTGGATTGGGCAGACAACATCCCCCTGCCGGTCTCGATGAGGATTTCGTGACTGCTTAATTTTCGTACGACCTGGGCCCGGAAGACGTCCCCCTTCGACAGGGAGAGTGTCTCATCTGCTGCTTGCCTCGAATGAGTCAAGACCGGAGAGTCGGGACTGCCTGGGGGCAGCTTGTGAATTGGATACATGGACCTTATCGGCTTCTGGCACGGGAAAGACTGAGGATCAGCTCGATTTCACCTTCCGGAAGTCCCAGTTGCTGAGATATCTGCCCTTCATTCAAACCTTGTCCTGCCAGATCAAGAATTTTACGATAGGGCTCCTCAGAAGAACAATCTCCGTTCTCTTTATGGTCTGTTTTTTTTGCATTCCCTGTGATGGATAGATGGTCGAAACGCATGGCCTGTTTCAGAAGATCATCCAGCTTTTTTTCCCTTTCCTCCAACGATGAAGCGAGTTCTTTCATTTCACGCTTCCCCCGCTCCAGTTCCTGAAGAAACTGATCGGAAAACCGTTTTGACTCAGCAAGCATTTGCTTTAATTCACTGATGGAGTCTTCAGAGAGCCCCGTGGAACCCGGCTTGAAGTATTTACGGAACCTGAACAACAACACAAGGATCCCCGCGCATATCATGATGTCCGTTGCGATCTGGAATCCGAACAAATACTGGATATTCATGTTAAATCCCGGCGTTAAATCTTGATATTAACGAACTTCCCCTTCCCTGCCGATTTCCCGTCTTCTTCGTTTTCCGTATCCTCATCCTGTTTTTGGGTCCTGGGGCTCTTCCGCTGGGGCATATTGTGTTTCGTTGACTCTTCTCTATCCCGGATCAGGGCCCTTTCTGTTTTTGAAGAGTCCTGGACCTTCTCTCTGGCCAGCTTCTGCTCTTCCTTAAGCTGCGTCTCGATGTAGTTTTGCTGGATGCTGGATTGCTGTTTTTGGACATGATGGATCTTTTCAATGGCCTCCACTTGCGATACGATTTGCTGGATATCAATGGGTCTTACCATGGAAAGGCTCCCGTGGTCCAAGAGGCGCTCAAAGCCAGAAACGGCCCTGGAGATTCATTGGAATCAGGAAAAGGCAGTCCCCTGTTCAGTAAGCTATTTTTTTGTCACAGGGAATTCAATCGTTATCCTGTTCCTGTCCTCCATGCCTTCAAAAAGGCAGTTTATTCCATATTCATCGAAGATGGTTTTAATGTATGCAAAATTTCCATCCGAACGTCGGGGCATTGAGCTCGGAGCGGAATCGGCATCGTCCGCAGGATTGTCGATCCCTGCACCGGTATCCTCAATCGACACTGAAATCAAGGGATTGGTATGGACCATTTCAATGGACAATTCCTTTCTGTCTCCCCTTTTCATCCTGCCCATGGCATCCCGGAACAGGGCGGAAAAACAATAGGAATAGTCCGACAAAACCCCATATACGAATGGCAGATCGCCTGCAGGCTTAACGGTTTTTTTTACTTCATGTTTGAAATCCAGATAAAAATCCAGAAAGCGAATCTCGTTTCTTATAAGATCTTCCAGGTTAATCTGATCAAGTCTTCTGTCCGCAACGGCATAGAACTTTGATGCCAGATCCTGGAACATATAAAAAAAACGGTCGGATTCCTTACAGATGGAAGCGATGTCGCTTAACAGTCTCGTCTGCTCGGCCCCAAGCGGATCCATCCATTCCGGATCGTGCGGATTTGTTTTCTTGAGATAGTCATTGAGCCTTCTTTCCAGCAGCCTCGATCGCCCCATGATTCCATTGAGAGGGTTTGCAAAATTATGCAGAATGCCCGGCATCAGGTCATTGATGAAGGTAGACTCAAATTCTCTTTGCAGCGCTTGGCGGGCAACTTCCAGCTTCGTTTTTTCGTTGCTCAAAATCGATTCCCCCACGGTCATAGTTCTTGTTCAGTTTGACAAAAAATCCAGCTTGCTGCTTGCGTCTTACAAAATAACAAATTTAGTAAAATAAATCCCGGATAAGAACCTGTTGCCGAATCGCTGATTCATTTCCTGGACTATGTGATCCTTCAATCTGTTTTTGTCTCTCATCGCCGCCGGATCTTTTGTTTGCTTCTCAAGAACTATTTTATAAACAAATTTTCTCAAATCGACAACCTGCTGCCGAGATAAAAACCTGTCGTCAGAGCCCGCATCGAGCACCAGAGAGCAGACCAACAGTCTGTCCTTTCCGCTGTGGTCTTTGAAGCTGATGATCATGTCCTGCAGCGCCGCGGATCGCTCGCGATCCTGTTGAGTCGAAAGGGCCTGCCTTCCGATGGCATGGCCATCCGGCTTTTTTGTAGGCCATGCGAAAATAAACAACGCCGCCGTCAGGGATGCAGAAACTAGGATCAGGCAAAGGCCGATCAGGATCTTCTTCGATGTTGGCCACTTCCCTCCGGGGCTCCCCTCCGGCGGATCCCCGGAGGGGGATTCGCCGGTGGAATCCAGATCGTTTGCCCTCTCAAAGAGGCTTACATCAAGAACGTCGATTTGAACTTTCTGTTTCATGTGACTGCATCAGGATAAACGTTCATGGCATCCCCTGTCCCTGTTCCATGGCGTTGTACAGAGGATCCGGGACTGACCGGGCCATGCCTTCACCCGCTTATTTTTTTGACCGCCGCCTTAAGCCGGATTATGGCCTGAGAATGAAGCTGGCAGACCCTCGATTCCGTTAATTCAAGGACGCTGCCGATCTCCTTCATCGTCAGCTCTTCGTAATAATACAAAGTCAAGACGACGCGTTCTTTATTCGGAAGCTTTTCGATGGCTTCCTTAAGTTGGATTTTAAATTCCCGATCTGTGATTAAATCAAGAACGCTGCCTTGATCGACTGCTCTCATGACATCGGAACGGGAATACTTCTCCAGATAATCCCCCGGCAAATCCTCGCTGCTGATCAGGGAAAGACAACGTGATTCATCCAGATATTTAAAGTATTCCTCTAGAGATAGCCCCATATGATCCGATATTTCCTGATCTTCCGGATGGCGTCCCAACTTCTTCTGCAATTCTGAGATTGCCCTTGCTATTTCATGATCCCTGCTACGCACATTCCTGGGGACCCAGTCTCTTGCCCGCAATTCGTCCAGAACGGCGCCTCGAATTCTAATGCCGGCATAGGTCTCAAATCGGACATTTCTCTCGTCATCAAAATGTTCTATGGCGGACATGAGTCCCATGATCCCCACATTGAACAGATCTTCCTTGTCCCCGGCATCAATGGGCAGCCTCGATACGATTCTCCCCACCACCGCTTTGGCGAAGGGAAGATATTTCAGTATCAAGGCGTCACGTTCTTTTTGCTCTACGTTCATTTCCTAAACTTTTATCTCCGAAAAAACTGATGTTTCCGTTTTCGTCGTATTCAGGATTTTCGCTACAGATCTTTTCAGCCACCTTTTTTATGCAGAGGCTCGCCGCGGAGCGGGGATAAAGTTCCACAAAGGCCCTCTGCATCCTTACAGCCTCCTGGAGTCGTTTATCGTAAAGAATGTATCCCAGATATTCGATGGTGACATTCAGGAAATGCTCCGTTGCATGGCTCAACCGCAGATAGACACTCCGGGCTTCCGCGGCACTGCTGACCATGTTGATCACTATTCGGAACCGCTTTTTCGCATACCTCTGCTGGAGAACTTTTATCAAGGCATAGGCATCCGTCAGAGAGGTAGGTTCAGGAGTGGCGACAACGATGATCTCCCGCGCCGCCATGTTGAAGTACATGACGTTGTTTGCAATCCCGGCCGCTGTGTCAATCAGCATGAAATCGTGTTTTTCTTCAATGGAATCCAGGTCTTCCAGCAGTGTTAACTTCTGGCCACGCGACAGATCCGTCATTTCCTGTATGCCGGAAGAGGCCGGCAATATCTTAACGCCGCAGGGGCCGGAGACGAGGACTTCAGACAAGGAACGCTCTCCAGACAGGACGTGGTAGAGGTTATATTTGGGGGTAAGCCCCAGGACAACGTCAATATTGGCCAATCCGGCATCTGCATCAAGAACAAGGGTTTTTTTGTTCATTCCAGCCAGGGTGCATGCAAGATTCGCCGTGATGTTCGTTTTGCCCACCCCGCCTTTGCCGCTTGTGATGGCAATGGTCCTGACGCGCTCGGAAATTATTCTCCTGAAGAACATTTTCGTAGATGCGATTTCCGAAGGCGTTGCGGCTTCTGCCGCACTCTTCTCTCGCATCAACTCTCTAAGAGATTCAGCCTGATCCACTAGATACCTCTCACAACCTTTGACGTTTCAATTTTTTCAGAATAGTTACCCTTCGGGGTTCTGTTCAATCTTTATTTCCCGTCCGCGAGTTAGAAATCGTTAATGCAAATCGCTGCCCACGATCAATCGTGCAATTTTCCGGGGATCTGCTTCTTCAATATCCTCAGGGACATTCTGCCCATTTGTGATGTAGGAAACCGGCCTGGCGATTCGATCAAGAATGTCCCAAAGAAATCCGATGCGCATGCACTCATCTGCCCTGGTCAAAATAATCCGGCTGTAATCAAACATTCTGTAACGCGATGCGACGTCCAGCATGCAATCCTTGCTGGATGTCAGGCTTATGAGAAGGTTTGGCTCGAAGGGGGTTTCCGAGCCCAGTGTTTCACGGAGCTTTTTCAAATTGACCATGTCGTTCCTGCTGGTTCCCGGCGTATCGACAAAGATCACGTCTTTGTCGGCAAGCCGGCTGAGAGAATTTTTGAACTCCCTGCTTCCTGATGCGATCTCGAGAGGAATACCGATGATTCTGGCGTAAGTTTTCAACTGATCGACCGCCGCGATCCGATAGGTATCGGTCGTGATCAACCCGACAGACTTCTTTTCGCTGAGGGCGTGATAAGCGGACAGCTTGGCCAGGGTCGTCGTTTTTCCAACACCAGTAGGTCCAATGAGAACCTTGACTCGCTGGCCGTTGTCGGAATTATCTGCAGCCGGAAGCGAATTTTGAATAAAGTTTTCGACGGCCGCCAAGCAGGCCTCTTCATTGACCATGGTTCCACTTGAGGATTCCTCTTTGATCCGCTCAACGGCTCTCCAGGCTTTATCTTTGGAAATACCCTTTGAAATCAAAGTGTAATAAACTGCGTCCGTTCCATTTTGGCCTGTCTTGCTCCTCTTTAATCCGAGCACATCAAAAAATGTGTTTATGGAGTCTTTGACCTCTTCAATTTCAGCTCGTAAGTCTCGAGTATTTTTCAACTCCCGGATAAGCCCTTTTAGCTCCTCAACGTTCTTTTCAAGGTCAAGGGAAGGGCGGAAAGACGGACTTCCTGAAACCATATGTATGTCTTTTGGGGCTTCAGCGGAACGAGAATCGGCAGCCGCCTCGGTAACGTCCAGTTCTCTTGCCGCCAGAACTTCCATCATGGGTCCGCAGGCCGATTTTATCTTTTTTGTCGACAGGATAATGGCATCTGGGCCGAGGTCCTTTTTGATCCTGGCAATGGCTTCCTGAACGCTGGGGACCTCATAACGTTTAATCTGCATCTTACAGCTCCACCATGCCTAAGGATTTGATGGATGTTTCGCGCATCACTTCGTTATGCGCGATAACAACGATATTCGGGAAGAATTTGTCCATGATGTTCCTGAGATGGATTCTTATCGAAGGCGAGCAGAGAATAATCGGCTGAAGCCCTTTTGTCGTGAAGGGGCTGATCAGCTTCTGCACGTTGTTCACAAGCTTCCGGATCATGACCGGATCTGGATTGATGTAAGATTCATGTTCCGTGTGCTGAACGGCCTGGCTGATCGTATCTTCAATATCCGGAGAAAGCATCAAGACCGTCAGCCCGCCATTCTGATCCAGATACTGCCTGGTGATGGTCCTGGCTAAAGCCTGGCGGACATAGCCGGTCAGGAGGTCCACATTCTTGGTCATCGGCACATAATCTGCCAATGTTTCAACAATGGTATAAAGATCCCGAATGGAAACCCGCTCCTTGAGCAGCCGTTGAATCACTTTCTGGAGGATTCCGTAGGGGACGGTTTTCGGTACGAGATCATCGATGACCTTGGGGTATGACTTGCTCAGATTTTCAACAAGGGCCTGCACTTCTTTCCTTCCCATCAATTCGTCGGCGTGCGTCTTGATGATTTCCATTAGGTGTGTGGTGATTACCGTCGGAGAATCGACGACGACGTAGCCCCTTGAGGTGACGCTTTCCTTTTCCCGGTCGGATATCCACACCGCAGGAAGGCCGAACGCCGGCTCTTTCGTTTCAATTCCCTTGATCTTGACGTTTTGATCATCCGTCTTGATGGCCATGAAATGGCCCAGCATCAGTTCACCACGTGCAATTTCGACGCCCTTGAGAATGAAGGAATAATGGTTGGCGTTCAATTGCAGATTGTCTCTTATGTGGATCGATGGCACGATGAACCCCAACTCAAGGGCCAGCTGTTTTCGCATCGTCTTGATTCTTCCCAGCAGTTCTCCTCCCTGGTTCGTGTCTACCAGGGGAATCAGGCCGTAGCCCACTTCAAGCGCCAGGAGATCCAGGGGAGTCAGCAGGTCTTCCGGCTCCTCCTCCGCGGGAACGGCGGGCAGCAGGTCATCATCGCTTTCCTGGGATGTCTCCGCAGACCGGTAAAACGTATAGGCCAGGTAACCAATCAGCGCCGATACCAGCAAAAAGGAAATCTTAGGCATGCCGGGAATGAGCGCGAACACCAGGATGATGCTTGCCGCCGTTGCGATGGCTTTCGGCTGCACCTTCAGTTGATGACGCAATTCCTCACCGAGGTCTGAAGAGGCCGCTGATCTCGTCACCAGCATACCGGCCGCGGTGGAAACGATGAGCGCCGGGATCTGAGTCACCAGGCCGTCTCCCACCGTCAGCAGGGTATAATTTCTGGCGGCGTCCATGGCAGGCATCCCCTTTTGCATCACACCGACGATGAGTCCGCCGATGACATTGATGAGCGTTATGACAATTCCCGCTACGGCATCTCCCCGGACGAATTTGCTGGCGCCATCCATGGCTCCGTAAAAGTTGGTTTCTTTTTCGAGGTCGCTTCTCCTGCTCCGGGCTTCGGCGTCTGAAATCAATCCGGCATTGAGGTCGGCGTCAATGCTCATCTGTTTGCCCGGCATGGCGTCAAGGGTGAATCGGGCGGCAACTTCGGCGATCCTTGTGGATCCTTTCGTGATGACGATGAAATTGATCAGCACAAGTACCGCGAATACGATGAAGCCGACCACGTAATTTCCCCCAACCACGAAGGTTCCAAAGGCGTGGATCACCTGTCCGGCCGCTGTCGTTCCTTCATTGCCGTGCAGAAGAATCATGCGGGTCGAGGCGACATTGAGGGAAAGTCTCAACAGGGTGACAATGAGAAGAACGGAAGGAAAAATCGAGAAATCCAACGGTTTCAGGACATACATCGCCATGAGAAGGATGATGATCGAAATGGTGATGCTCAAAGACAGCAGAATATCCAGAAGAAACGTCGGCAATGGGATCATCATGACCATGAGAATCCCGATGACGCCCAGGGCCATCATTGCGCTGCTGCTCCCAGCCATTTCCGAGAGGATTCCTTTGCCGCCGGATAGAGTCATGAATTTCAATCCTGATGAGTTATTGCTGTTTCAACGAATAGACATAGGCCAGAATTTCAGCTACGGCCCTGTATAAGCTGTCGGGAATCGTTCCATTGAGCTCTACCGTTTTATACAATACCTGTGCCACCGGCTTGTTCTCAAAGGTCGGTATTCCATGTTCCATAGCTATATCTTTAATCTTTTCAGCGACATATCCTGCTCCCTTGGCGACGACTGCCGGCGCAGCCATCGAGCTCTGATCATATTTCAGGGCAATGGCAAGATGGGTGGGATTGGTAATGATTACATCGGCTTTGGGCACATTCGCCATCATGCGCTTTTTCGCCATTTCCCGTTGAAGCCTTCTAATCCTGGCCTTGATGATCGGATCCCCTTCCGTCGATTTGTTTTCTTCCTTGATCTCCTGGCGCGTCATTTTCAGGTTCCTTTCAAACTCCCACCGCTGATACAGATAATCCATCAGGGCAAGGACGATCAAAACCCAGCAGGTTGTCAGAAGTATCTTGAAGGACGTTTTGCCGATGTAAACGACAATGGCCCAAACGCTCTGGTGGGCCAGCGGGAGGATTTCCGTCAGTTCATTCCTGACGGTCAGATAGGCTATGAATCCAACGATGGCCATTTTCAGGACACTCTTGACAAATTCAACAAGGGATTGCATGGAAAAGAGTCTTGCAAACCCTTTAAGAGGGTCTATTTTCGACCATTTCGGCTGAATTGCTTTTGTTGAAATCTTCAAGCCGACCTGCATGACATTGGCCAAAAAGGCGGCGATGCAGACCGTCAGCAGAAACGGCGCCATTAAAGAAATCGATTTGAAAAAGGCCGAAAAAAAAATGGGCTGAATGTTTTCGACGGTGACAATGCGGGAATCCATATGAGAAAAGGAGTTTTTCATCAGATCCATCAACGAAGAGACGAAGTGTCCGGAGCCGAAATAGAAATAGATCAGGCATGACCCCAGTATGGCCACCGAGGCCAGATCACGGCTTCTGGCGACCTGACCTTCCTTGCGGGCGTCTTCTCTGCGCTTTGGGGTAGCTTCTTCGGTTCGTTCCTGGTCTTTATCCTGTTCAGCCATAAGATTCCCACATCGATGAACATCACATCATTCTGAGAAGCACATGGATCTGTTTCTCCAGATTCAAGAAAAGGCCTGAGGTAAAACTGACAAACATGGGGGCGGTCAAACCGAGAAAAATAAACCCCAATGCGATCTGAAGCGGAAATCCGATGATGAAAATGTTGAATTGAGGTACCGTCCTGGCCACGATGCCCAGGGCAATGTTTGTAAAGATGAGGACGGCGACCACCGGGGCGCTGACCTTTACGGCAATGAGAAATACGTCCTTCGAGTAGAGGCAGAGAGTTTGAGTGAGTTGCCCCGAAAGATGAAACTGCAAAGGGGCTATCCGTTCGAAACTTTCCGCCATGGCTGAAAAGAATACGTGATGGGCATTCAGGGTCAGGAAGATCACGATGGCGATTATGTACTGAAACTGGGATATCAAGGGTATCTGGGTGCTTGTTACGGGATCGATGACATTGGCCATGGAAAACCCCATTTCAAAACCGATCAGTTCCCCGGCAAACTGAATTCCTGCGAAGAGGAAGCGGGCGACAAAGCCAATCACGCAGCCAATAAGAATTTCGCCGACCATGGCGGCCGCCATTGGAAAGAGACCTGCAGAAGTGGCACCGAGGCTGATTTTCACGAAGGGAAACAATAAAAGCGTGATGAGGAGAGACAGTCCTCCCTTGACCAGGACAGGGACAGCCCTGTCCCCTCCAAAGACGGGCATCACGGCTATCATGGCACTGACTCTCAGAAAGATGAAAATGAGAGTGTCGATCTGTTCCTGTGTTATGACAGGCAGGTTCATAGGATAATCCCGGCATCTACGAAGGCTTTTTTTACGGCCCGCATCCTATCGGACGTAATTCGGAATATTGGAATAGAGGTTAGAGGTAAAATTGAGGAGGACATTGATCATCCAGGGCAGTGAGGCCACCAGTGCAACAAGAACGGCTACGATCTTGGGGACAAAGGACAGGGTCATCTCCTGTACCTGTGTGACGGCCTGAAACAAGCTGATCGCCACACCGACCACAAGAGCGACGATTAAAACCGGTCCGGAAACAAACAAAATCACCTTGATGGCTTCCGCCATGATTCCAACAACAAGTGCCGTGCTCATATTCTCCTCACTCCAAAACCCTTCTCAATGGAAGCTCTGCACCAGAGATCCGATAATCAAATACCAGCCGTCCACCAGGACGAACAAGAGCAGCTTGAAAGGCAGGCTCATCATGATCGGGGGAAGCATCATCATCCCCATGGACAGCAGAACGCTTGCAACAACCATATCGATAATTATAAAGGGCAGAAAAAGAAGAAATCCGATCTGAAAGGCCGTTTTCAATTCACTGATGACGAATGCCGGAACCAGAACGGAGAGAGACAGGTCGTCCGGCCGCTCCGGCCTTTTCGCCTTGGATATCTTGACAAAAAGCGCGATGTCCTTTTCCCGGGTCTGCTTGAGCATGAAGGCTTTGATGGGAACGATGGCCTTTTCAACGGCTTGATCCCCCGATATCTCCTCATCGTAGTAAGGCTTGATGGCTTGTGTGGAAATGTTCTGCCAGACGGGGGACATGACGAAAAAGGTCAGAAAAAGGGACAATCCGATGATGATCTGATTGGACGGCATCTGCTGACTGCCGATGGCCTGTCTCAGCAGGGACAGAACAACGACAATCCGGGTAAAGGAGGTCAGCATCAACAGGATGGCAGGCGCCAAGGACAGAACCGTCAGAAGAAACAGCAGCTGAATGACTGTCGCCACCTTGTCCGGCTGGTCGGCTTTTCCTCCGATGCTTAAACTGATGTTCGGCAGAGAAAGAGGCTCGCCCCAGGATAGGTTCGTCAATCCCAGGACAAAAAGAAGCGCCAGAGGAAAGGCCTTCACGAGCAGCGTCTTCCAATCGGCGGAGGTTCTGTAATATTTCATCTTCGGATATCATCCATGGCGGAAGCAATGATTTTCTTATACCGGGCAAACTGACGCGTGCCGGGAAATGAGGGGGGCTCCTCGTGAATCTTCAGGTTCCGGAGCGTGTCCAGAGCCTCCCTGTCGGATATTTTCGTCAACATGGTTATTTGTGAATTGGAAATCCCCACCGCAATAATTTCCCCGGCAATGTCTACCACGAGGATACTGCTCTTGGGGCCCATATAGCGGCTGGCAAGAATCCGGATCAGGGATCCCCGATCCATGGCCGGAGTGGTCGCATGCAGAATTTTCCTGGTTAGATACATGGCCCCGATCATCAGCCCCAGAACCAGCGCCAGGGAAAAAATCATTTTTATCAGAGAAGGAAAAAAAGAAACGGTTTCCACAGTCCCATCCTGACCATTGTGATAACATTCCTGTCCTGTTAGGACATCATCTCAGCTTTTTCACCCGTTCCGCCTGGGAAACAATATCGGTCAGCCTGATTCCGAATTTTTCGTTCACCACGACAACCTCGCCGCGGGCGATCAAACGCTGATTGACATAAACATCCATCGGTTCTCCCGCCAGCTTGGCAAGCTCGATGATGGAACCCTGCCCCAGTTGAAGCAGTTCGCTGATCAGCATCTGGCAGCGTCCCAGTTCGACGCTCAGAGTCAGCGGTATGTCGAGAATGAAATCGAGGTTGAGCTGGGCATCAACGGAAGGAGCCGATGGCATTTCGTCAAAATTTACCGGACTGACCTCAACCTTTTTCGGTGGCGCCTGTGATTGCATCAGCTCTTCCTGGACGTCGTCCCAGCCCAGATTTTCATCTTCGACCGGATCCAGGTTCGAATCGGATTTATCGTTTAAATCAATTCCTTTGAGCAGTTCATCAATCTCATTCTGTTCCATGGTCAATCCCCAATTTATCCTGAAGTATCGCTGTTATTTTGACTGCCTGATTTCCTTTAAAGTTTCCCGGATGGCCCTTGAACTTCAAGACGCCTTCCACAAAAACTTTAACGGGATCCGTGGAATACTGATCCAGGGTTATCACATCGCCCACCTTGAGATTCACGACGTCCTTGGCGGATATGCGCGTGTTTCCAAGTTCAATCAAGAGATCCAGACCCGCGAACATCAGGTTGCTGCGAAAACGGTTCATCCACACTTTATCCACTTCCATCTGTTCGCTTTGAAATCCAGCCTGCAATTTTTCTCTAATGGGCTCCACGGTTGAATAGGGGATGCAGAGCTTCAGGATGCCCGTGATGTACTCAACCTCGATTTCAAAATCGATGACAAAGACCAGGTCGGTAGGGGGGACGATCTGTGCAAATTGCGGATTGATTTCGGAGCGCTGATAGACAACCTGAACGTCGTGAAGAGGCTTCCAGGCTTTTTCGAGATCACACAGGGCGCTGAGGATGACCTTCTTGATCAGATTTGTTTCTATGGCCGTGAATTCACGCCCTTCAACCTTGAAGAGTTCCTTCCCCGCCCCGCCAAAGAGGACATCCACGAGGGTAAAAATGACTTTCGACTCCATGACAAAAATGGCATTTCCCCTCAGCGGCTCCATCCGGAATATGTGCAGGCTGGTCGGAACGGGAAGCGTCTTCAGAAACTCCCCGAATTTAATCATATCGACCGACATGGAATTCACCGTCACAACTTTTCGCAGCATGGAAGACAGAGTGGCCCGGAACATGCGGGCGAATTTCTCGTTCGTCATTTCCAGGGTGGGCATCCTGCCCCGGATAATCCGGTCCTGGCTGGCAAGGTCATAGCGGACGACGCCGGAAGGATCTATGTCCTCCTCAATTTCCGTCTCGATCTGGCCGCCTGAAATTCCGCGCAACAGCGCGTCAACTTCTTCCTGTGTTAAAACCTGTGACATGACGTTCTCTTACTGAATGACAAATTCCGTGAAGTAAACCCGTTTTACCTTGCCTGTCGAGAGAAGGGAATTCAGCTTGGTGGCGATGTCGTCACGCAGCCGCTGCTTACCGTTGATGTCCATCAGTTCTCCCGAAGACTTGGCTGTAAGGATATCGAGGATGGAGTCTCTGAGTTTCGGCTTGAGTTCGTCAAGGGCCTTGGGGTCATTCTGGCCGGCCACTTCAAACTGCATCGCCACCTTTAAATATCTTTCACTCGAGTTATCCGCCAGGTTCACGATGAATGGATCCATTGCCCACAACATTCCCGCTGTGGCCTTTTCGCTTTTTTGATGTTCCTTTCCCGATCCGGCGTGCTTGAAATAAAAGAAGCCCCCGGCAATGCACCCGCCGATAACGATGACTCCGGCAACGCCTATTATCAGCCATTTCATGAATGGCCCCTTTTTTTTCTTGGTCACTTCTGTGACATCCTGCTGAGACTGTTCCTCCTTTGCCATCCGATACCCCCTTCTTCCAGGTAAAGCTGGAGCGTTCCTCCAAATACACGCTTTCGAGATGTATCAGACCGAAAGCGAGTCTTGATCCTGCCCATCTTTTCTCAGGACTTAGCAATTTGCGCACCAGTGAAGAAATTCACATTTCTTTTCATCGAATTTCCCCATGGAATGTCCTTGCACAAACAAAAACGGGGATGGTTTTTCTCCATCCCCTCGAATAATGATCGGTTTCTGTAAAGATTGTCTTTTGTGCAGGTTCCGGGATACCGTCGAATGCCCCGTCTTGAGCACTGCAATCCAGGGCGTGGGTGTCAAGTTATCGGCACATCTTTCCCGGCTTCAGGGAAAGGAAACGCCTGGAACAGTCCCTGTGCGGCCATCTGTCAAACGAACACACTGATCGAATTGGAGCGGACGGCTCCTTTCTGATTTCCCCCTTCTGCATCCGGCGTGAGATTTAACTGGATCGGCTCCTCACGATCCGTCTGACCGTGATCGTATTCGTTTCTTGTATGGCGCCATGGACCGCCGTCTCCCGAAAAATACTCCATGTTTGAATCCGTATTTCCCTGGAGAAGAACGCTGTATCCATCCATCTTGTATCCCTGCTGGGACAACGCCGTCTTCAGAAGATCCGTCCCTGCCTGAAGCGACTGTTGAACTTCAGGAGAATCCGCCACAAAAAGGACGTTTACTTTGTTGTTCCTGATCCGGATGTCCAGGTCAAGGGAACCGAGATGCGGAGGATTGAGGGTCATTTTCACCCGTCCGCCCTTGATGAAAATCTGTGAATTCTCTTCGATAATCGTATTGATGAGCGTTTGAGGAGAAAGGCCTCGTGGTTCTCCCGGCATCCGAGTCCATGTAGTCGAATCACCGTGAGGGTTTCGAACGATCTCGATGGGCCCATGGCTTGAACCTTCCAAGGGGGAAATCCTGTCCTGGCGAACCATGGCTTCCATGGCATTCCCGGAATCGCCCGTCGGTGTGGAGGATTTTTCCGCAAGCTGTTCAAGTGACGCTTCCGTGTATCCTGATTTGGAACCGAACGCATTGTGATCCAGGTTTTTTCCCTGGTGTCCGGTTGGTGCCACTCCCTCCCGTTCCGACGTATGACCATAGCCTGCATGACCGTTTGAATCTTGAGACGATGGTGTCGAAACCTTATCTGATGTTGATGGCTTCCATGGTCCGTTCAAGGGCGTTTCCGCCCCCGCTTTGCCCAGGGGCTCCTCGATCCCTCCTTGAACAGGAATCTTCGCCGCCCCGGAAGGGGAATCCACGGTGAGATCCGGGGCATCTCCAGGATGTTGTGCAGCATGCTCCGGTGCATATCCTTCAGATGCCGTTCCGCTGGAAGGGGTGATTCCGCCTCGTGGAACGATGGAAGGGCTTCGGCTTGAAGGAAAGGGATGAACTTCTCCGTCCCGGTCGACACTCAAAAAAGAGGCTGGCGGAGTATTTTGAAATCCGCCACCCGATGCGGATAGGCGGGGTGCAGATGACGCCATATACGGGAGTTCCGAACTCTCCGGGACATCCGTATCGATACCGGCCGTGATGACAGGGATAAGACTGTCGTCTGGATCTACGGCGGGATATTCTTCCGCATTCATCACCGCAGCGTATGAGCGCTCTCCTTCAGAAGAGCCCGCTTCGATCTGAATCGAATCCGCAGATGCTGCGTCATTCCCAGGCTTTCCAGGGTCAAGATCCCTTTCCTCCTTTGAAGAAGAATCGAATATCCCTTTTCGATCCTGAGAAACGACCTCTTCTCCTTTCTTTACCTCTTCAAGGGTTTTATTAAAAGAAAGCCCCGGCAAGTCGGAACATTGGTTGTCATCTGAAGGCTTCCTCCTCATTGTGTCCCGGATGTCCGAAGAAGGCGATGACCTGTTTTCCTGACGAACGCCGTCCGTCAGCGTCTTCTTTCCGCCAGACAGTAGAATTCTGGACGCTATTGCATGCATGATGTTTACCTCATGTCTCCGTTTTATCATCGTGTTAGCAGAGACCATGCCATATAAATAAACCAGATATTACAATAAGATACCAACTTATCTCCCTGCAATGGGGCAGAATTGGGGAAATTTGTTCCCAATCCTCCCGTCCCGTTATTCATGAGCTGGAAGTTTCTTCCCTTCAACCGGAGATCCGTGTGTTCCGTTGCTCAAGAAAGGATGGTTTTCTCATAATTCTTGACATCTCTTGATGAATTTATTAGCGTCACCCTGCCATGTGGTGTTGTACCAGGGAGGAACACAAGTATGATTGGGGTTTTAATTGTAACACACGGGAATGTCGGCGGTGAGTTAATCAAGGCGGCGGAGATTATCAAAGGCCCCTTGAAATCCCTTCTTCACGTATCTGTCGACACGTTCAACAGCGTTGAATCCCTGAAGAAAGAAATCAGCTCATCCATCAAAAAGATCGATGCGGGTCAAGGCGTGTTGATTCTCACAGATCTTTTCGGCGGAACGCCATCCAACCTGTCTCTTTCATTTTTGAAAAAGGACAGGGTGGAAGTGGTGACGGGAGTGAATCTCCCGATGCTACTGAAGGTATCCGACATTCGCCAGGATATGAGTCTTCGAGATTTTGCCGCCCATGTGACGGAATACGGCAGAAAGAACATCTACCTGGCCAGCGAGGTATTAGACAAGAAAATTGCCGAATAAGACCATGCAGAACGATTATGACATAGTCCTTGTGCGAGTGGATGACCGCCTTATTCATGGACAAATCCTTGAAGCATGGCTCCCCTTTTTAAAGGCCTCATGCATCATTGTGGCCGATGACGGGGTAGCCGCTGATTTTTTTCGCGAAACGGTGATGAGAATGGCGGTTCCCAATGAAACGGAAGTCCTTTTCCGATCCATAAATGACTTGTCGGGAAATTATCGCTGCAAACCCGAAAACGGCAAACGGACGCTCGTTCTTTTTTCATGCATTTCCGACGCGGTACGTGCCTATGAATCCGGCTTCCGTTTTTCACAGCTCAATATAGGCAACGTCTATAACGAGAACGGAGAAAGGATCTGTTCCCCTTCCGTTCTCTTGGGTTCTCAGGATATGGATTTCCTGAAGGATCTTGTCAGAGACAATGTCACCATCCAAGTACAGCGCGTTCCAAGGGAGAGATCCTTCGATTTCAAAAATTTCTTAACGGCGCAGAGGCCTTAAAGATTTCAAGGAATGGACTGGCTTCCCGATGGTTCTCCAATGCCTTATGATTTCACTGCTTGGGGGAGTGATCTGCCTTGACAGAATCGTGATTCAAAGCATGATCGCCAGGCCTGTCGTGGCGGCTCCACTTATGGGCTTTTTTTTAGGCGATCCTTACACCGGCCTGATGATCGGCGCTGTCATCGAGTTGTTCTGGATAGATCGATTGCCCATCGGCACCCTGATTCCTCCCAACGATTCTCTGGCGGCGATTCTGGTGACGGCGTCCTGCATCATTTCCAGCGGGCTTGTCGGCCATTCGTCACGGCAGATCATGGCCTTTTCCCTCCTGATCTATCTCCCCTGCGGTTATATCGGCCAGAAGATGGACGTCTTTTTCGTTTCCCTGAATGACCGCCTGGCCAGGGCAGCTCTTCGAAGCGCCGAAAAAGCCGATCTTCATGGGGTCCAGGCCCTGCACCTTCTGTCTCTTCTCATCTATCTGTGCCTGTCCGTTTGCTTCCTTTTCTTCTTTCTGTGGCCGGGAATCGCCGCAACCGCTTTTCTCTTTCCTCTATTTTCCCCGTCCGTATTAGAAGCCCTGAATATCATCTTTTTTTTCTTTCCCCTCCTGGGGATTGCCGTCGCGTTGAACACGATCCACCTGAGGGGCATGGTTCCCGTCTTCTGCTGCATTTTTCTTCTGGCCAGCATGATCTTGGAGATCGGGCATGTTCTCTGATTTCCGCAGGGGCGATCACGGCATTCTCCGCGCGATGGATCAGGAAGATCTGGACGAGGTCATGGCCGTCGAAAAGGCCAGCTTTCAAGCCCCTTGGACAAGGGCCATGTTTCTCCAGGAGCTTTCGACACCCATCTCGAGATGCGTTACCCTCCGGGATCCGGAGGGGGAAGGCATGAGGCTTGCGGGCTATATGATTTACTGGATGTTTGCACAGGAGGCGCACCTCCAGAAGATTGCCGTAAGACCTGAATGCCGGCGCCGACATGCGGCAGACTGCTTGATGAAGGCGCTGCTGCAAACAGCGCGTGAAGAGCGGTGCCGGACCGTTATCCTGGAAGTGCGCCGGTCGAATACGGCGGCACGGAAGCTCTATGAGAAGTTCGGACTTACCGTAAAGGGCATCCGGAGTTCCTACTATCCCGAGGAAGGAGAGGACGCCCTGATCATGGGAGCGGATCTGAAGGAATGTTGACGGTGCGAAGAAATTTTGCAGGAGATCGTATTCCAATTTCGCCGCAAAAATGCTATGCAACGCCAGGCTGAAGAGGCGCTGGCGGGATGAAGCCCGGATATCTCCGGATATCTGAGGAGGGGCCTGACTGAAAACCGGCTTTTTTTCAGCGCCTGGACATGAAGTTCACCATCAGGGAGGATGACGGCCGCCATCATGCACCCCGTTCCATTGTTTATAAAGGGCAGGATTCTCGATAACCTGGAAGCTGTCCGCGGACATTTTCTTCTTCGGCTGAAGCTTCCGCCGGCCTTTCATCACCCCGTGCCGGGTCAGTTCGTCATGATCCGGGTCACGGAATCGCAGACGCCTCTGCTTGCGCGACCGATGAGCATTTACGCCTTTGAAAAAGGAGCGGGGCACTCGGTCCTGGAAATTTTCTACCGGGTGGCCGGTGCTGGTACAAGGATTCTCTCAGGTCTCAAACCAGGCGACGAGCTCTCTCTTCTCGGCCCGCTGGGAAATGGTTTTTCAGGAAACCAGGAGGCCAGACGCGCTATCCTCATTGCGGGCGGGATCGGCATTTCTCCTCTGACGTTTCTTGCCGCCTCCCTGAGCCCTATCCGGGAGCCTTTCCCCGTCGAGATGACGGCCTATGTCGGGGCGCAGCGCAAAGAGGCCCTGGCTGGACTGGATCGACTTTCGGCGGTATGCCCGGACATAAGGATCTGTACCGATGATGGCAGTATGGGATATGGCGGGAGAGTCACCGAGCTTTTCGAACGGGAGCTTGACGCTTTCGACCCGCAGGGCTGCGCTGTCTATGCCTGTGGACCCCGCGCCATGATGAAGCGCCTCGCGGAGCTGCTGGAGAAGCATCCCCTTCCCTGTCAGGTATCCGTCGAGGAAAGGATGGCCTGCGGCCTTGGCGCCTGCCTGGGCTGTGCCGTAGCCGTGCGAACGCCGGGGGGAGACGTGGCGTTCATGCGGGCATGCAAGGATGGACCCGTTTTCGATATCCGCCGGATCGACTGGTGATCCAACCGGAACGGGATGAAGCGGAAGACACTTTGGGCCGAAGGTACCGGGAGTGTTCCATCACGGAGCGTCATGACCACTTGTCTTCAGGAAGGATTGCCCATTATGACCATCATGGCTGGTATGGGGTGCCGTGACAACGGCACCCCATACCGGAAGCTCCTGCAGAATGGAAAGGAGAATTGAGTGCGGCCATCTTCTTTACAACCCTCGCTGAGTGTCGACATTGGTCCGCTTTCCCTCCGGAATCCCGTTATGACGGCATCCGGGACCTTCGGATATGGTGAGGAATACGCTCCCTTTGTCGACTTGAACCGCCTGGGGGCACTGATCGTCAAGGGATTGTCCCTTGAGCCGAGGGCAGGAAACCCTCCCCCGCGCCTGGCCGAAACGCCGTCGGGCCTGCTCAACGCCGTCGGGTTGCAGAATATCGGCGTCAAGGCTTTCGTCAAGGAAAAGCTTCCCTTTTTGAAGGAATATTCAACGGCGATTATCGCCAACATCTTCGGCGAAACCGTCGATGAGTACGGAAAGGTCGCGGAAATTCTCGGGATGGCCGACGGCCTGTCCGCATTGGAAGTGAACATCTCCTGCCCCAATGTCAAGAAGGGGGGGATTGCTTTCGGGTCATCTCCCGAAATGGCCGCCGAGGTGACAAAAAGAGTCCGGGAGGCAACGGATCTTCCCGTGATCATGAAGCTGTCACCCAATGTGACCGACATTTCACACATTGCGGAAAGTGTGGAGTCCGCCGGTGCCGATGCCGTGTCGCTCATCAACACCCTGGCCGGGATGGCTGTGGACGTGGAACATCGCAAGCCCGTCCTGTACAATGTGACCGGCGGTCTTTCAGGGCCGGCCATCAAACCGGTCGCTCTGCGGATGGTCTGGCAGGTCGTAAACAGGGTGAACATTCCGGTCATCGGTCTGGGCGGCATCATGTGCCCGAACGATGCCCTGGAATTTCTCATTGTCGGGGCAAGGGCCGTTGAGGTGGGAACGGCCAGTTTTCTGAATCCCCATGCCACCATGAACATTCTGGAGGGAATCGAAACGTATCTTCGTGAGCATTCCATTTCCGATATCGGGGACCTGATCGGAACCCTCGAGAGACCTTGAAGTAATTAATCAGACAATTTTCATTTTGAAGGAGAATTTCCGAAAGTGGACGATACCAAAGCCAATAGGACTGCACAAAATCTGACACCTCCTCACTTTATGCTGCCGGAGGGGGATTATCGAAAGTTGACTGCCCCCGAATCGGTTGCCCTCCTGGGAGTCACTCGCCGCACAGGAAAAGGCAGCAACAACCCACTGGAGGTTCTCCTGGAATGGGGGTATCGGGGAAAGATTTATCCCGTCAATATTGCAGGGGGTGAAATCCTGGGCTATCCCGCCTATACCTCACTGCTGGACGCCCCGGAGGTTCCCGACCTTGCCGTCATCTGCTCCCCGAGAGACACGGTGCCGGAATTTTTCCGTCAGTGCGCGGAAAAAGGGGTCCGCATCGTGATTATCGTGGCTCAGGGCTTTACGGACGGCGATGGAGACGGGGTGGCGATGCACAATGAAATCATGAAACTGGCCGGTGAAAAAGGCATCCGCATCATCGGTCCGAACACCCTGGGTGTCGTAAACAATTTCAACTCCTTCTGCACCTCCTTCATGCGTTTCATCAATCCCCTTGCCCCGGTAGGGATCCTCGGCCAGTCCGGCATTTACGTGGTGGGCAATGCCGGCTTGATGGGCGGTACGGGCCTGTGCATCGATACCGGCAATACCGCCGATGTGGAATATGCGGAACTGATCGGGCATATGGCCCGGGATCCGAAACTTTCCGTCATCAACATCTACATGGAAGGCGTGCGGGACGGGGCCCGCTTCATGGAGGCCGCCCGGGATGCCGTTGCCCATAAGCCGGTGGTCATTTTCAAGATCGGATCCAGTCCGGCAGGCGCGCTTGCCGCCGGATCGCATACCGGCTCCATGACCGGCGAGGATCGGATCTATGAGGCAGCTTTCCGGCAGAGCGGCCTCATCCGGGCTGAGACGACGGATGACGTGATGGATTTGAACAGGACGTTCCAGACCTTCAAGGGAATCGGGGGAAACCGGATCGGGGTCATGACCATTTCAGGCGGTGCCGGCATCAATGCCGTCGATGCCTTCGCCCGATGCGGCCTCCAGGTGGCGGAGCTGAGCGAGGAGACCAGGAATACGATTGCTGAACTGTCTCCAGGCTGGTTTCGTGTGCACAACCCCATTGACGTCTGGCCAGCCGCCATGAAATACGGATACCCGGAAGTCTACCGGAGGACCTTGGCGGCCATGATGAATGACCCCGGGGTGGATGCCGTGGTCTGCGTCACCGGCTCTTTCCTGGAAAAGGAAAAGGACTTCCTCGATGTCACCGGCATTCTTCACGCCGCCGCCGCCGAGCATCCCGAAAAGCCCATCGTGGCCTGGACTTACGGAGGCCGCTGGCTGGAGTACATTGCCGAGCTGGAAAAAGAAAAGAATGTCGTGGCCTTTTCTTCCCTCGACCGGGCCGCCGCATCTCTGGCTGCCCTGTACCGCTACGGTCACATTCTCCAGCCTCGCGCCGTGAAGTTCCTCTCGGAATCGTCTTCGTTCACCCCCCCCTTTTCACTCCCTGCGGCGCAGAAAGAGGGGGAACGCCTGGTTGCCGCGTCATCCCCTGGATTTATGAGCCAGGAGCGCGCCCTTGCCCTTCTGGAGGCCTATGGCCTTGCCGGGGCCAGGCGGGAAAAAGCTGAGAATGCGGAAGCCGCCGTCGCTGCGGCGGAAAGGATCGGCTATCCCGTTGTCCTGAAGATTTCCAGTCCGGACATCATCCACAAGTCCGATGTGGGAGGGATTCGGCTGAATATTCCAAACGCGGACGCATTGAAAAAAGCCTGCGAAGAGATGCTTGCCTCGGCAGGAAAGCAATGCCCGATGGCGCGCCTGGAAGGGTTCCTCGTTCAGGAGCACCTCAACGGGGGGACGGAACTCCTTCTGGGGTGCAAGAGGGACAGCCAGTTTGGTCCCGTCATTGCCTTCGGCAGTGGTGGGGTCTTTACGGAAATCTACGCGGACATCGCGCTGAGGATACCGCCCCTGGACAGGGATGAAATCCTGGCAATGATCGACGAAACGAAGGTCAGCCGGATTCTGAAGGGCTACCGCAACGTGCCCGCGGCAGACATTTCGGGACTTGTCAAGGCGATCCAGTCCTTCTCAGCGCTCGTAACGGATTTTCCCACCATCCAGGAGGTGGACATCAACCCGCTGCTGGCGCAACCGGAACGCCTCGTCGTTCTGGATGCCAGAATACGCCTGGGATAAAATTCGGAGGACTTATGGGACGCGCGGTAACCATCGTCGAGGGAGTTTATCTCATCGGGGGGCCTGACATTACCCGGTCGGAAGACGCGGCCGCCTATCTGATCGATTTCGGGAAGGAACAGGTCATGATCGATTCGGGCGCCGGTGGGTCTGCGGAGCGCCTGGAGCGGAACATTCTGGATTTGGGCCTCGATCCCCGGGGCATCTCCACGCTGATCCTGACCCACAGGCATATTGACCATATCGGCGGGGCCCCGTATTTCCGCAAACAATTCGGATGCCGGATTCTCATGCATGAAGATGACGCAGAGGCCGTTGAGACGGGTGACCGCGTCCAGACCGTGGCCGACTGGTACCAGACAGCCTTTCCCCCCACTCCCGTCGATATCCGCATTTCAGGCGATGGTGGAACCCTGTTGTTCGGCGGGGAATCTCTGTCTCTTCTGCACACCCCGGGCCATACGCCGGGTTCCCTGTCCCTTTATCTGGATCGCGACGGGCGTCGCATCCTCTTCGGACAGGATATCCACGGTCCTTTCTTTCCCAGGCTTGGTGCAGATCTTGCGGCCTGGCGACGATCCATGGAAAAACTCCTCGATCTCAGGGCGGATCTGCTCTGTGAGGGCCATTTCGGCATCTATCAGCCCTGGGAGGAGGTCGAACGGTACATTCGCGAACACCTGAGAAGAAACAGCGGATGTCCGGGATAAGAATTAAAACATACGGTCGATTTCGTTCAGCTTTTCCTCGAGGCGACGGGCGGATACGGGGAACGCCGTTTTAAGCTCCTGGGCAAAAAGCGAAACTTTGTACTCTTCAACCATCTGGGAAAAATCGTCCAGGGCCTGCCTCTTTTTGTCCGATGCATGCTCCGAAAGCCCGTCTAACGCTTCCTTCAGCCGGTGGATAAAGGGCTGCAGTTCTTCCTCCCTGCGGCGGTCCTTCTCCCGGTTCAGAAAACCACGGTCTGCACGTATTTTAAGCGCTTTGAGGTAGCGGGGTATGTGCTTCAACCGCTTTTCTTCCCAGCGGAGGAGAAAATCCCCGGGAAGCAGCTCCTCCAGTTCACAACGGAGCTGCTTCAGAAATGCCTGTCCTTCGCGGTTTCCCCGCACCGAAAGCTCCAGTTGGCGCAGATCAGCGGCCGTTTCGGAATAGGCCTTCAGCAGCGGTTCCACCGCCTTGATCAATTCCTGGCCGTACATGAGGAGTTTCTCCCGGATCTTCCGAGCATGGTCGAGAAACTCTCCTTCCTTCCTTATTTCCAGCTCGAAGAGATCTTTTTTCACTTTATCCAGGAACAGGCTTTCCACCTTCCGGGCTCCCCCGAAATCCTCAGCCCAGCTTTTCAGCGGTTTCGGCAGTTGAAGAGCCTTCCGGAGATCCTTAAGCTCCCGGGAAAAATAAATCGAGTAGAGGGCCGCTACGCCTTTCGGGTGGACCATTGCCGCCTCTTTTCGGGTTTTGTAAAGGCAGAGATCGACGCAGCCTTCCGCGGGCGTCAGCGCAGGCCAGGCAAGGCCTGCGGGCGATCCATCGTGGGAGACCTCGACGGAATCCGGCAGATCGCCGAAGTTCCAGGCGGTGAAACCGGTTTTTTCCCAGATTCGGCGGGTCCGTTCAAGGGCTTTCGAATCCTGCCCGGCATTGACGCTCTGCTGAAGCACGGCAAGATCGCGTCCGGAAGCTTTTTCATGATTCTTGCCGTCCAGTACGGCAAAGCGGACCCGCAGGTAATCGGGCACTTCCGATTTCGACCAGGCCGCGGCGGGAATGTCCAGCGAAAGCGTTGTGCGGATCAAACCGGCCAGTTCGGGAATGAGAGGGCCGGATGGTTCGGTCAGATTTCGGATGAGACTGTCCGCCGTCGGTCCAAGGGGATGCAGCTTTTTCCGGTATTCCTTCGGAAGCCCCCGAAGCAGGGCCAGTACGCGATTTTTCAGCATTCCCGGGATCATCCAGTCGGCTGAACCAGGGGGAATGCCCGGCAGAAGGGCATCGGGGATCTGGATGGTCACCCCGTCATCCTCTCTTCCCGGATCAAAGCGGTACACACAACGGTACTTGCGGCCCTCTACATCCACCTGGTCCGGATAGAGGGACAGTTCGTCCTCGTCGGGCACCTGGGACAGGACGTCCGCAAGGCTCATCCTGAGGAACGCGTCCCCGCCCTGATCACGGATCCTGCTCTTGAGGGTTCGCATATCACAGACTCCCGGGAGCCGCGATGCATAGAAGCTCTCCAGCACCGCATCGTCTTGAAGAAGATTCCGGCGGCGAATCTTATCCTCCATCTGCATGACCTCGGCAATGAGCTGGCAGTTGGCATGAAGAAAGGGAGGGAGCGTTTTCAGCTCGCCGTCTACAAGGGCACTGCGGATGAAAATTCTGTTCGATTCCTCCGGATCGACGGCAGCGTAGGAAACCCTGCGCCGAGGGACAATCACCAGGCCGAACAGGGAAACCTGTTCGAAGGCGACCACCTCTTCGCGGCGCTTCTCCCAGTGCGGTTCGGAATAGGTGGAGGTGCAGAGCTCTCCGGCAATCTGCTCAATCCATGAGCTGTCGATATTTGCGGCGGTGCGGGCAAATAGCCGGGATGTTTCCACCATTTCGGCGGCGACAATCCAGTCGCCTCCATGATGGAACAGACCCGAGCCCGGATAGAGCATAACCTCCCGTCCCCGGGTCGCCGCATAAAAATTTTTTTCGCGCCGGCAGGCAATGCCTGAGAGATAGCCGCTGAGGATGGAGCGATGAAGAGCGGCGTAGAGATCTTTCTGTCCGGACTCCACGTCGATTTCGTTTTCGCCCTTTTCTTCACCTCCCTCCTTGAGGATGGTACGGACCTGTTCGTAGATCTCCTTCCACTCGCGCATTCTTCTCCAGGAAAGATAGTGAGTGCGGCAAAATTTGCGCATCTTCGTGCTGCTTTTGAGACGTTCCAGATTGTTCTCATAGGCTTGCCAGATGCGCAGCAGCGTCAAAAAATCAGAGGCCGGATCGACAAAGCGGCGATGAGCCAGATCTGCGCGACCTTCATCGTCAGCAGGCCGTTCCCTTGGATCCTGGACACAGAGTCCCGATGCGATAATCGTTGCCTCCTTGAGGCACCCCTCTTTTTTCGCTTCTAAAAGAATCCTGGAAATCCGCGGGTCCATCGGCATGCGGGCCATGCGACGGCCCTTTTCCGTAAGTCCGACTCCGAATCCTTCATCCTCCGTGTTGTCGCCTTTCCTTTTTTTTTCGATCGTTACGGCGCCGAGTTCCTTGAGGACATCAAAACCATCGCGGATGCTTTTGAGATTCGGGGCGTCAATGAATGGGAAGGAAGACGGGTGGCCGAGGCCCAGCTTCAGCATGCGCAGAATGACTTCCGCCAGATTGGATCTCAGGATTTCCGGCACGGTGTACAAGGGGCGCCGGAGATAATCCTCCTCCGAATAAAGGCGGATGCAGACGCCGTTCTGTACGCGCCCGCATCGCCCCTTGCGCTGATCGGCGCTGCTTCGGGATATCGCCTGAACGGCCAGGCTGATCGTCCTTGTTCTGGGATTGTAGCGGGAAATTCGCGCGGTACCGCTGTCGATGACATAGCGGATTCCGGGAATGGTGAGCGAGGTTTCTGCAATGTTGGTGGCTACGACAATTTTCCGGGCGTTTGCCGGCGAAAAAACACGCCTCTGCTCGGACCAGGAAAGGCGTGCGAACAGGGGGAGGACTACCAGGTTATCGTAGCTCCGCCCTTCCAGGAGTTCGCAGGTATCACGGATATCCTGTTCCGTGGGCATAAAGATCAGGATGTCCCCGCGATGGTACTGCCCTGTTCGCAGTTCATCGACGGCACGGACGGCGGCGTCGACGGGGGAAAGGTCCTCCGAATCTTCATCCTCGGGCTCAATGGGCCGGTAAAGGACTTCCACGGGGTAAACCCGGCCTGTAACCTCAACGACCGGCGCTCCGCCGAAAGCAGACGAAAATTTCTCCGTATCGATTGTTGCCGAGGTAATGACGATTTTGAGATCACGTCTTCTTTGCAGAAGGGTTTTGAGATATCCGAGCAGGAAGTCGATATTCAGATTCCGCTCGTGGGCTTCATCGACGATGATGGTATCGTAGGCTCGCAGAAGCGGATCCCTCTGGCTTTCCATGAGGAGAATTCCGTCGGTCATGAGCCGGATGAAAGGTGACGGGCCGGAACGATCTTCAAAACGAATCTTGTAGCCTACCGCCTGCCCGACGGTCTGTCCGAGTTCCTCGGCAATCCGCTCCGCCACGGTTACCGCAGCCACCCGCCTGGGCTGCGTACAGCCAATGATGCCGGACATGCCCCTTCCCGCCTCCAGGCACATCTTGGGAAGTTGTGTCGTCTTGCCGGACCCGGTTTCTCCCGTGATAATCACCACCGGATGGCGGACAATGGCCTGGACGATATCGTCCTTCCGGGAACAGATCGGCAAGTCCGCCGGGTACGTCACTTCGGGGCGGTTTTTCAGCCGGGCGCTCTTCCTGTCCGAATAAATTTCTGTCCTGGTCCTTTTTCGTGTGATCGTTTTTTGCAAGTCTTTCGCTGAATTATTTTATCGAGATTGCTCCGGCAGACGTCTCTTGTATTCCTGCAAAGAGTAACCGCATGATGACAGAGTCTCTGAACCGCTCTGCATGACGAGGCATCGAGTGGCCTTATACAGAATTATCACCAGCAACAAAAATATCTTTCTGGAATACAACAGGTTCCGGAAAAAAATATTTTCCCAGCTCGCCCCGAGAGACAGCGAGTCCATTCTCTATCTTCTTCCCTGGATGATCAGTGTCAATCACGAATCCGTCCCAGGCTACATGGATTCTATAAAGCATAATTTCCGTGTTTTCAACATTGAAACAGATCATGAAATCCGGAATAAAGAACCCATGTTTAAAAAATACTTCAATATCCAGAGTGCTGCGCCCATCCTGACCATGACGAGCAATGACCTGCTCATAGAGGGCATTTACACCATCGGGAGCGCCGGGACGATCAGCCAGACCCCTTCTTCGGACTGCGACATCTGGATCTGCATCAACAGAGCCGATTATGACAGCGCGTCCTATGCCCAGTTTCTTAAAAAGGTTCATCGAATCCAGAACTGGATGGATGACAACCTGAAAATGCCTGTCCACTTCTTTGTGAGCGATATTGAAGATATCAGGCGATGCAGTTTTGGGGATGTGGACTGTGAAAGCTGCGGAAGCACGCAGAAGAAGGTCCTCAAGGAAGAGTTTTACCGCACCACCATTCTCATCGCCGGCAAGGTTCCCCTCTGGTGGGCTTCCTACGATCCGCATTCCCCTTTGACCTATGATGGCGTCGCCGAGGAATTCCAGTCATCTCCCTCCGTTTACTACGATCTCATCGACATGGGAGATCTTGATTTCATCGACAAGGAGGAATCCTTCGGTGCAGCCCTCTGGCAGTTGAACAAGTCCCTGACCCACCCGCTCAAGTCCATCATAAAAATGCTGCTGTTGAAGATGTTCCTCGAATCTCCTGAAGGCGACCTTCTCTGCCACCGGTTCCGCAGCCGGATTCTCAGCCAGGACAGAAAGCCTTATGACTTTGTCGATCCGAGCATTTTTACGCTCATTGCCGTCCTGGATCATACACGGAACCTGGACAGGGATACGTACCACCTGATCATGCAATGCTTTTACCTGAGGTATGAGGTGAAGCTTTATTCCCGGCGGATAACCTTGAGGGAGGAAAAGACCCTTCCTCTTTTCAAGACATACGACCTGGACAGGAAAACGATCTACGATCTCAACCGCTTTACCGACTGGAGCTATTCAGCGCAGGTCCAGTTCGGAAAAACCATTTTCATGCTTCTCGTTCAGATATACAAGGACATAAGCGAGCTGGCCCGCAATGTGGCGGGGGATGTCGCTCCCCAGGATTTGACGATTCTCGGCCGCAAGCTCTCCTCTTCCCTGAAAAAGAAACCCAACAAAATTCCCATTCTTCTCAGGCCTCTGGACACGCATAACCTTCCATCGCTGACGGTTCGTTTCTGTGAGGGGGGCTGGCAGATCTTTCCCGGAAATGAATCCGAGACGATCATCTGCGAGAAGTCCGATCTCACCTACTGCCTTGCCTATCTCGTCTGGAACGGCCTCTATTTCCCGGAGCTGATACGCATGCTTCCCAATCGCACCTTTGCCACGATGCCTGAAATGATCACTCTCAGCAAAAAGATCAAGAAAACCTTCGGGACCTATGATGTCAGCTCCATCGAGTTTCAGAATTTTCTTCAGCCGGAACATACGGAAAAAATGCTTCTTGTCAGCAATTTTGCCGAGGACCCGGACACTCGCTCGCTTGCCTCTCTTCGCATTCTCACTCTGAACAACTGGGGAGAACTCTACATCCATTCCTTTCCCCGCCCGGGGCGCGTTATTTCCTTCCTTGAAAATCTTTCAAAGAACCCCTATGATATAGAAAAGTTTTATTACAGTCCGCGAAACAGCCGCCATGGCGACAAGATTCTCGAAGAAACAAAGCGCCTGGTCGCATCTTATCTTAAAGACTAGATAAATCGTTCCATAAAACGTCAACAGAATCTTTTCAGCAGCCGTTTGATTCCATACGTAGGTGAGATATGCCGTCCGTTATATTTTATTTCCAGTTGCACCAGCCTTTCCGTCTTCATCCGGATCGGGATAAATTCCTCTGGGATGATGAAAACAAAGAGATTTTCCTTACCACTTCTGAAAGATCGTATCTCCCGGCTCTGGGAATGCTTACAGACCTGGTCCGGCGACATCCGGGCTTCCGGATAACCTTGAGCATGTCCGGAACCTTTCTGGAGCAGGCGACTCTATACGAACCCAGGGTGATCAATGCCTTGAGATCCCTCCTTGATGTCGGAAGGGGCAGTCAGCAGGTTGAATTTCTCAATGAAACGTATTTCCACTCTCTGACCTCCCTCTTCTCTGATCCGCATAAAGAGGAGTTTCGCGAGCAGGTAACGGGACACCGGGAATGTATCCGCAAACTCTTCGGCATATTTCCCCTCTCGTTTCGAAACACGGAGCTGATCTACAACAACGCACTGGCGGATATTGTTGCCGACATGGGTTATCTTTCCATTCTCTGCGAACCGCGGTGGCATTCGGAAGATGCCTCGGAAGCAGATCCGATGCAGACCAATTCGGTGTACCGCGCAAGGGGAACGAACCTGATTGTGATACCCCGCAATCGCGTTCTGAGCAATCAACTGGCTTACGGTTTTTCACAGCGGTACTTGACGCCGGAGCAGTATGCAGGCTCAATCGCCTCGGTCGACGGAACCGTGGTTCTGCTGGGCTACGATCTGGAGCATATCGGCGGCTACATCCGTGAAGATGAAGGCATCTTCGACTTCTGGAGAGGCATGCCCGCCGCCCTGGAAAAATATCCCGACGTCCGCATTGAAACACCAACAAACGTCGCGGCGCGCTACAAATATGAGACCTGTCCCTCCCTGGACCTGCAGAATTCGTCCTCTTCCACCTGGATGGATATCGTCAGGGACACCTTCGGGTGGATGGAAAGCCCGACGCAGTATGTGCTTTTCAAGGATCTGGAAAATATGGAAGGGTCCGCGCGCAGGGCCGGAAGCGAGTTTCTGACGCGCTGGCGCAATCTGACGACCTCGGATCAGCTGTACTATCTGAACAACAGGATCGATGCCAGGCAGTCCCTTTGCCGTTACAACAATCCTTACGATTCGTCGCCGGTCCGCGCCACTCAAATTCTCACCAGGAAAATCGATTACCTGGAAGGGTTCATCCAACGGTTTGAAATCCTGAAAAAGCCCGCAAGAACGCCCATTATGCTGATTACCCCTGAAACGGGCAGGCTGCCCCATGATATGGGGACCCTTGCCAAGTACATCTCGGGCAAGAGCGGGGGGCAGGGAGAGGTCGTCGCAGCCCTGTGTGAAGGGCTTCTGGAGAGGGGCATCGATGTCCATCTGGCCACGTTGAATCTGAAGAAGCGCTTTCAGCTGGAATCTCAAATGACCGAAAGCCAGTGGCGGGAAGTCCGCTACAAGATCGAAGCGGAAAACATTCACCTGGTCAGTTCCTCCATCTTCGCCGACAATCTCAGCGCCTACTCCGGAGATCCCCTGCGGACCGCCGCCACATTTCAGCGCGAGATCGTCAACAACGTCATCAAAAACGTCCGTTCAATGCACGACGGAAGGCTGATTATCCACAGCCACGACTGGATGGCCGGCGGCGTTATTACCGCCTATGCCAAATCCACCAATGTCCCGGTTCTGCACACGGTTCACAATGTCTTTACGGAAAACCTGCCTCTCAGCCTTCTGGAAGGAGTCAATCTCCAGGGCATCGGCGAGGAGATCTATTACTCCGAGGCCTATGGGCAATCCTGTGTCGATTGTCAGGCCACGGCCATCAAAAATGCCACCCTGATTAATTTTGTGGGAGAGCGGTTTCTTCGTGAAGTGGTGAACGACTTTTTCCTCGACCGCCCGCTGGTTCCACCCAGCGTTCGAAGTGAAGTCAAGGCCAAGTATTACAGCGATGCGGCCCGGGCGATCATCAATGCGCCGGCTTCCGTCATGTACCCTGAAAACTGCCCATTTCTGGTCCGCACGTACGGGGTGGAAGATCCCATCATGGAGGCGAAAAGGGAAAACCTTGTGGAGTTCCAGAAAAGAACCGGATTGAACGTCGATCCGGATGCCATCCTCTTTTTCTGGCCCTCGCGACTGGATCCCGTCCAGAAGGGGGTTGAGCTTCTTGAAGCCATTGCCCATCGATTCATTTCAGCCTATCCCAGCGCCCAGATGGCCATCGTGGGGGATGGCATCGGGAGCGACCGCACCCATGTGGATATTCTGGGACAGATTGCCTACGCCTCCCAGGGACGGATCGCCTATCACCACTTCGATGAAGGGCTTTCCATGCTGGGCTTTGCTGCGGCAAGCGACGTCTTCGGCGCATCCCTTTACGAACCCTGCGGTCAGATCGACCAGGTGGGAAATCTGTTCGGAGCGACAGCCACCAACCGGGATACGGGCGGCTATCACGACAAGATTTCAGAATTGCGCCTTAAAATTGACGGAGCACCCCAGGATGTCGGCAACGGATTTCTCTTCCGCGACTACGATCCCGGCGGGTTGTGGTACGGGCTGGAAAAAAGCATGTTTTTCCACAGAAAGCCTTTGCACGTCAAAGAGGCCCAGATTCGGCGGATCATGAAGGAATCGCGGGAAAAGTACGACCTCCAGGGCATGATTGCCCAGTACATGCGGATCTATGAAAAGCTCAATGGGGGCAAGCCTCTCGTGTGATCGTCCGGGCACCGGTCAAGAAGGATGCCGAAACGGCGAAGAGAAGGTGAAGGCTGCGTAAGCACCGGCGGACCGCAAGGCGGCGAAACCGACGCGGGCGAAAGGCGAATCCGTGAGGTTTTAAAAAAGGACTCTCGAGGAAGAGCGTTTCAGGGCGACCAGCTCATTTCCAGTTCGATGTCACGGGGGGCTTCAATGTGAACAGACGTTTCCAGTGTCCGGCTTCCGCCCGGCGTCAACACAAGCTCACGGAGGCCGACGTTTGACTGCCCGTTGAAAAAGGCGGGCTCTCCATGGACAACCGACGTAATCCGTCGATCCCGTATTTGTGGGACAGGTTCCTCAACGACGACTCTGACCTCCTGGCTGCCTTTGTTTTGTATAAGCGTTCGCCAGTGCCAATCCAGATCCTGCTTCGCGGAAGGATTTTCCCCGGGGTCCCGTGGTTTCGACACCATCTTCACCTCTGAAAAAACAGAAGGATCGCTGCCGAAAAAGAGCGTTTTCCCCAGGCCGTAGAATTCGAAGTCCCGGATTCCCATCAGTTCGCCGTCCATTAGAAACAGAGCCGGACTTTGGGGAATCTCCATGGGTGACGCTGAGAGCACTTCCGCTCTGATGAGGGAGGATGGCTGAGAAAAAGGCCGGATGACGCGGCTGAATGTTGCAGGCCAATGCGCGCTGTCAACCCCAAGGATCTGTTTCTGTCCTTTCGGGAGGGAGTGTCGTCCCAGCGAGCGCACAGGAATCGCCATGGGTGTTCTGAGCGGCGCTGAAGGTCCGTTTCCTTCTTCCTTCCTGATGTTTTTACGCTTTCCAGCCTTTGAGGCGTCGAGTTTCCATTCCGGCGATTTTTCAGGGGTACCCGGGACCGGCACGGCGGTCTGACTGCCGAGGGACAGTTCCACATCGCTCCAATCCTGCGTGCTGTTCTGCCATACTTCGGCATCCCAGAAAAAATCGACCTGCCCTCGACTGGAAGTCCCTTCGAGGCGGTACCGAGGCGACCATCCGCAGTTCGGCAAGACATACGTGTACTTGAAGGATAAGATCCCCGGGCCGGGATTTGGGCCGGTGAGCATCAGGGTCAATTCCCTGTTTTCATCACCCTCTCCAGCGGCCTGCTTCATTTCGTCGGAAAGTTTCTTGATGCGCTGATCCAGGTTTTCGCATTCCCCTTCCAGGGTCATCTTTTCCAGCCAGGCCCTTTTTGTGTTGCGTGAAATGGCGGTCGACAAAATGGCGGCATCCCTCAGAGTCTTGGTCTTTGCCTTGGCCTGGGACGTCCAGAAGGAGATCTCCGCATCGAGCCCCTTGATCATTGCCGAATTCCGCATTCTCTCATCCTTGAGTTTCGCAAGCTGCTTCTGCATCGCGACGGCCTGTACACTCCCCGGCGGGTTGGCCGTGCGCCAGGAAAGGCCGGTGATTCTGAGACCGGGTTCTGATTCCGGCGAAATGGTCAAAGATTCCTGCGGCACCCGTCCGGGAAGGATCAGAACGGCCGTGGCCCTGCCCTTTTCGTCCAACCGGACCGGTACTCGGGAGCGTTCCGTTACCCGGGCAAAGCTGGGGAAAAGGGTTACCTCCACAGGCGTCGCGTGGACCATGCCAAGAGGAATCAGCAGCACGGCCAGTGTCATGACGGCGGCCCATGCGGCAGTCCTTCCACAGCGGATCATGTTTTCTCCCATGGTTTGCCCAACCTTTCATTTTGACGCCTGGGCGACATAAGCTGACGGATTTCCCACCCCTTGAGGAAGCGGTAATCGCCTTCGCCAAGATTTCCCAGCTGCAGGTCAGCAATGGCCGTCCGGATCAGCCTCAAAACCGGATGGCCCAGTTTTTCGAAGGCCCTGCGAATAACGCGGTTTCGTCCTTCACTGATGTTCAGGATCAGCCAGGAGCTCTTGGGGTTGATTTCATCGATCATTGCAGCATCGGGAACAAAGGTACCGTCTTCAAGATCCAGGCCATTCTGTAGCCGGCGGAATTCAGCGCCGGTCAGTCGGCCGGATATCTTGACCCTGTAGGTTTTGGAAACACGAAAGCGGGGATGTTGAATCTGCTGAGCAAAATGGCCGTCATTGGTCATCAGCAGAAGTCCCTCGGAATCATAATCCAGCCTCCCCACTGGGAAAAGACGGGCACCGAGCTCGGGAAGAAGGGAGATCACCGTGGGACGTTTCTGCGGATCGCTGAGCGTCGTGACGTATCCACGGGGTTTGTTCAGTGCGACATAGATCTTTGTTTCCTCCGCACAGATCAGCTTGCCGTCCACCCGGATCTCGTCGCGACCGATATCGGCCTTGAAGCCCAATTCCCGCACGGTTTCCGAATTAACGCTGACCCGCCCTTCCCGAATCATATCCTCGGCTTTCCGTCGGGAAGCAAGCCCCGAGCGGGCGATAATTTTCTGCAGCCTTTCTTCCATGACGGCACCCGTTTCATGCTTCAAATTTTTACGGCTTCACGTACTTCAGCCATCGTCGCCCGGGCGATTCCGGAGGCCCGAGCCGTTCCGTTCTCGATGATTTCCAAGACTTCCTTGATATGGCCGCGATAATATTCCTGTCGTTCATGAACGGTTTGAAGTCCCTCGGTGATCCGAGCCGCCAGGCGCTTTTTGCATTCAATACAGCCGATCCCGGCCCGCCGGCACTCAACATCGATTTCCCCGATGCTGGAATCGTCGGAATAAAGCTGATGAAAGCTGAAGACATTGCAGAGCTCGGGTCTTCCCGGATCGGACTTTCTTTGCCGCTGCGGATCCGTGAACATCGAGAGAATTTTTTTGTTCAGCTCGTTACCGGTATCGCTGATGTAAATGGAATTTCCGTAGGATTTGCTCATTTTCCGGCCGTCTATGCCCAGGAGTTTGGGAACGTCCGAAATCAGGGGTTCGGGAATTGGAAAGATTTCTCGGTAGAGAAAGTTGAATCGGCGGGCGATCTCCCGGGTGAGCTCCACGTGGGGCAGCTGATCAACCCCTACAGGGACGCCGTGGGCCTTGTAGATGATAATGTCCGCAGCCTGAAGGACGGGGTAACCCAGAAATCCAAACGTCGAAAGGTCCCGGTTCGACAATTCCTCCTTGATCTCCTTGTAGGTGGGATTCCGCTCCAGCCAGGGAAGGGGTGTGATCATGGAAAGCAGGAGGAAGAGTTCCGCATGTTCTATGATCCTGGATTGAACGAAGAGAGTGCTTTTCTCTGGATCGAGTCCGACGCTCAGCCAGTCGATGACCATATCGGTGACATTGTCCAGGATCTGCCCGGTGTCACTGTAATCGCTGGTCAGCGCGTGCCAGTCGGCCACGAAATAGAAACACTCGTAACGATCATCATTCTGAAGATTCACCCAGTTTTTCAGCGCACCGTGCAGGTTGCCAAGATGAAGCTTTCCCGTGGGCCTCATTCCACTCAATATTCGTTTTGTTGTCAAAGCGCTTCCCCTTCAGTTTTTCCGTCACTTATCAAAGATAAACCTTAAAGGCAAGAAGGCCCCGGAGATTCATTTCTCGAGGGCCTTCTCAACAGGTAAAAATGCTATAACACTATTTTACTTTATCTGATAATTCCTTTCCCGGCTTGAATTTGACAACCTTTTTGGCCGGAATCTTGATGGCTTTGCCTGTCTGGGGATTTCTGCCTTCCCGGGCTTTTCTCTTGACGACGGAGAAGGTTCCAAAGCCGACAAGCCCCAGTTTCCCGTTCTTCTTGAGTTCCCTGGCCACTACGCCAACATAGCTGGCCAGTGCTTTCGACGCTGACGCTTTTGTAATTCCCGCTTCTTCTGCAATTACTGAAATCAATTCCGCCTTCGTCATCTCTTCTCTCCCCCATTTCATTTTTTAATAAAACAGTTTGTTAAATCTGCAAGAAATTACCATAAAATATTTACATGTTCAACTATAATTCGGGGTTTGCCGCGATTTCAACGTCGGAAATTCGACTCAGCAAGGAATTCAGAAGTTGTGTTTCCTCAAAAGTCCGTGGCTGCCTCGTTACCGGGAAGTCCCTTTTTCTTTAAAAGGAAAAAAAGGTTCCCGTTTTCCTTAAGGCTTCCTGCAACTCGTTCTGCGTCGGAACCGGTCCCGCAGAACAGGTCGACTCTTCCCGTACCCTTGATGGCCCCACCGGCATCCTGATTGAGGACAAACCTTGAAAAGGGGACCCAGTGCATTTTAGAGCCGTTCTCCGTAAATACAGGCTTCCGCGACTGAATCAATGCCAGGCCCCCCCGGGGGAAATATTTCGGATCCGTGGCGATGGAACGCCCTGCAGTCAGGCTCACATTGTGAGATCCGACATTTCCTCCTTCGAGCAACCGGAAAAAGACATAGCTCGGATTCATGTGCATCAGTTCGGCGCGCTCTCCGGGATGCTCCTGGAGATATCTCTTGACCGCCTCGTGGGACATTTCGTTTTTAGCTATTTTTCCCTGTTCGAACAAGACCTTTGCCAGGCCTCGAAAGGGGTGGCCGTTCGACCGGGCATAACCGACACGGATCGACTGCCCGTCCGGGAGCTCCATGATGCCCGATCCCTGGATATGGAGGAAAAACAGCTCAACGGAATCTTCCGCCCAGGCAATTTCCAGGTCCCGGCCCGAAAGGATGCCTTTACCGTCAATCTCTTCCCGCGTGTAATGAGGGATCACCTCTCCGCCGTAAAGGCGGCCCGTCAGCGTTTCGCCCATGTACCGGCTTTTAAATCTCCCCAGGTTGATCACCACCGTTTCTTCCGGAGGTCTGTAAATGGGGAAAGAAAAGGCCTCAGACCGTTCGAGGGAGCCCTTGATGATCGGTTCAAAATATCCGGTAAACAGAACCGTTCCCTTCTTGTCACGGCCGGCTGCCTGATAGAAATCAAAGCTGGCGGCGATCTTCTCTTTCAGCTCATCTTCGGAAGAGGAGTCCTGAAGAATTTTCTGGAACAACAAGAGGGTCTCTTTCAACTCATCGGCCGTGCAGGCGACGGGACCCATCGGGTGGCGGCTGTCCCGCGGAATGCGGCTGTAGAACAGAAGGCTCTGTTCAACCGCCGCCAGCAGGGAATCTCTCGATAGGTCATCCGTAAGCAGGGGGATATCTTCCGGTGCCAGGAGCGTCATGGACGAGGGATCGGGCTGAAGGATCTCAGGAAACGAGGGCTTCATCTCCCGGGCCGGGGGCGTCGGCGCTGCCGGTTTCGGCTTCTGCACGGGTTCCGGCTGCGGGGCCGGAATGGCGGGCTTGATTGCAGTCGGCGGTTTGGGCTCCTCGTCCCGTGGCTTTTGATGAGAGGCACAGCCTCCCAGGACGGACAGACAGAGGAAAAGTCCCAGGAGAAGAATGCCGTATCGTTGTTTGTTCATGTCCCCCTCGATATTCGACGTGGTTCGGAAATTACAGGTCGAGGACCATGGCGACTTCGTCGCAATAGTCCGGGTATTTGGAACAGCGGAAGCAATCCGTCCATATTTTTTCTGAAAGGGTTGAACGGTCAACGATCTTGAATCCCATCCTCGAAAAGAACTCCACCTGGAAGGTCAAGGTAAAGACGCGATACAGATCCAAGGTAATGGCTTCAGAAATGCAGGCCTCTACGAGGCGACGGCCGATCCCCTCTTTACGCCTCGACTCTTCGACAAAGAGGGAACGGATTTCCGCGAGATTTTCCCAGATGATGCTCATGGCACATATCCCGACCAGCGAATTGTGCTCTTCATCGATATAGACGAAAAAGTCCCGCAGGTTGCCGTAAATATCCATGAGGGAACGGGGCAGGATCTCCCCCTTTCCGGAAGAGATGTTGATCATCCGGTGAATCGTCTTGACATCGCCGATTCGAGCTTTCCGTAACATTTCCTACCTCCCCGACACACGTTCAAGCATTTCCCGGGCATGCCGTATCGTTGTTTCCGTCAGTTCCCGTCCCCCCAGCATCCGTGCGATTTCCTCAGACCGCTTCTCCTCGGAAAGCACTTCGATCCGCGTTATCGCCCTGGAATCCTCCTCGGTCTTGACCACACGGTAATGCCGGTCACCATAGCAGGCGATCTGGGGGAGATGGGTAATGCAGAGCACCTGGTGATTCCGGGCGACATCCCGCAGTTTGCTCCCTACAAGGTCCGCTGTTTCCCCGCCAATGCCGCTGTCCACTTCATCAAAGACAATGACGCCGACGGAGCCCACCTGAGCAAGAACCTTCTTCATGGCCAGCACGATCCGCGAAAGCTCCCCTCCGGAAGCGATTCTGCTCAGAGGCTTCGGTTCTTCGCCGATATTGGCGGTAAGGTAGAATTCGACCCGATCGATTCCCCGTTCGTCAAAGGAAGAACGGAAATCCCCACCCGCCTCATGGAAGACAACTTCAAAGACCGCGCCCTCCATGTGCAGGCTCTGCAGCTCCTCGACGACGGCGTTCGAGAGAACCTCCGCCGTGCTCCGTCGCGCCGAAGAAAGCTCCCGTGCCTTCTCATCCATTCGGAGCTCCAATTCCCGAAGGGTCGCATTCTCCTTCTCCAGGTCCTCTTCCAGGGAGAACAGATCCGCCAGGCTTTTCTCCAACTCGTCCTGCCTTGTCAGCACGCCTTCGAGGCTGCCACCGTACTTTCTCTTCAGGCGGCTCAATACCTCAAGCCTCTCTTCGATCCCTGCGAGCGACTTCGGATCGGGCGACAGGCCCTGGGCGTAGTTCCGCAGGGCAGAGGCCGCTTCCTCCAGGGAATAATAAACCGCCTCCAGATCCGGTTCAGAAATCTTCAGAGAGGGGTCGATCCTTTGGATTTCCCGGACACAGGCCATCACGTCCTTCAGGGTTGACAGGACGGAGTCTTCCCGGTCATAGAGCAGCCCATAGGCATGGCCCGAGATGCTCAAAAGTTTCTGAACGGAAAGGAGCGCCTGCCTCTGGGCAGACAGCCGATCGTCCTCCCCGGAGGCTATCCCGGCCTGACGGATTTCTGCAAGCTGATACCGTGCGAGTTCCTCCTGTTCCGATCGCCTTTTTTTCGCTTCGGTCCGTTTCGAAATCCTCAGCTGAAGATCCTTACAGCTTCTGAACATCCTGCCGTATTCATGACGGAGGGGATCGAGTCCGCCAAAGGCGTCAAGCAGATCCAGGTGGCAATCGGAATTCAGCAGGATGGAGTGTTCTCGCTGACTGCAGATGTTCATCAGCGATTCACCAATTCTGTTCAGGAGATTCAGTGTCGACAACGTGCCATTGAGATAAACCCTGTTTTTCCCGGTGTGCGAAATCACTCTTCGGATGACGAGTTCGCTGTCCACGTCAAGACCGGCCGCCACAAGCATTTCCTGGACGGAGCTTCCCTGTTCCAGCTCAAAGAGGGCCTCAACCTCTGCTGTATCGGCCCCTGAACGAATGCTCAGCGTCGAGGCCCTGTCACCCAGAAGAAGTCCAATGGCCCCGACAACAATGGACTTTCCGGCGCCGGTTTCCCCGGTCAGAATGTTGAGGCCGTCGCCAAAGGAAATTTGCAGGGCATCAATGAGGGCAAAATTGCGGATGTTCAGTTGCACCAGCATCCTGTCTGCTTACCGGCTTATGGAGGGCAGCCGGCCCCATCCCAGCTTGGACCTGAGAATCTCCAGGTAATTCCTGTTCGCGGAGGAAACCAGGGTGGTAACGTAACGGGATTTGCGGACGATCAACGTATCCCCTGATTTCAGGGTAACGGACTCCTGCCCGTCCAGATCTACGCTCACCCCTTCCTCTTCCGACCAGACTTTTACGCTGATGGTGATGCTGCTGGGGAGGATGATCGGCCGGTTGGTCAGGGTGTGGGGACAGATGGGATTGACAATGATGACGTTCTGTGAAGGAAAGACGATGGGACCGCCGGCGGAGAGGGAATAGGCCGTCGAACCCGTCGGAGTACTGACAATGAGGCCGTCTGCCCGGAAAGTCGTCAGATAGGAACCGTCTATCGCGGTCTCCATATCGATGATCCGGGTGAGGTTTCCCCTGGTGATGACCACATCGTTGAGCACGGTATATTCACAGGAGGTCTTTCCGTCCCGCACCACCTCCATGTCGAGCATCATCCGGTCTTCCGTAGCGTATTCCCCCCGGAGAATGCGCTCCAGCGAAGGGTACATCTCATTGAGGTTGATCTCCGTGAGATAGCCGAAGGTTCCCAGGTTGATGCCCACGATGGGGATCGTGAACTGCCGGACGGACCGGGCTGCCCGCAGCATCGCGCCATCTCCCCCCAGAACAACCAGCAGGTCCACCAGGGCGGCAAGCTTCTGCCGCTCCAGTCCGCAGGTCTCTCCCAGGGCCGCTGCGATTTCAGAATCGAGAAATACCTCGATTCCCTGCTCCTGCAGCCACTTCTTCAGGCCGGACGAACATCCCAGAGCCGTTTCTTTTCGAATATTGGCGATGATCCCGACTTTATTAATCCGCTTGCCGCCCGGCATTTCTCCGCCTCACTTTGATGGCCTTCCCATTTCCAGCTCCACGCTGCGTCTCGGGTTCCTGACCTTTCAACGTCCGGATGTCAAGGGCAGACGGTCGGCAACAAGTCCGCCGGTGCGGTGGGCGCATGGATATGGGGCTGCAAAAAACGATATTTGCCTAACACAAATTGCCGGGAGTGTCCACGACATAATTATACAGGCTATTCTCCTTGACAAGGCTCCTTCCGATACGATAGGTTCCCCTATTCTCTTTTGCGGCATCTTCTTTTCCGAAACCAGGATGGTTTCAACAGGGCGGAACACAGGAAAAGCGGCCTCGGGGGGCTGTTCGACCGGTGGCCTTTGAATCCACATAAATAGAACTTCTGAGAGGATGAGATGACTGCCGCCATGGTGGCTTATGGGACTGCTCAAAGGAACCGTTTCCTTTTCTCTTTACCGTCTGGAAGGATCGTTGCCGGCATCGGCGGACGAATTTATTCATCAGCAGCTGAAGGCCTTCGCCTTCCGCTCCAGCGCCCCGGCCTCGGAAGAGAAGGCCATTGGCTGGACCAGTCTTGAAAATGTCCTCGATACGGACTTCGAAGGCGCAAAATATATCTGGGGAGATTACCTGATGCTGACGCTTCGCATCGACAGGAAAACCGTCCCCCCTTCCCTCCAAAGAATCCGTCTTCTGGAAGCGGAGCAGGATTTCCTTTCTGAAACGGGGCAGAAGAGAATTTACCGTGAGCAGCGGGAAGACCTCCGGGAGAGGGTTCATCTCGAACTTTTCAGCAAGGCCCAGCCGGTTCCCGCCTTTTATGAATTCTGCTGGTCCGTGTCACAGAAATCGCTGATTCTGTGCAGCCTTTCGGAGAAGGTGATCGACGATTTCCAGGATTTTTTCAAACAGACCTTCTCCCTGTCTGTCTATCCCTACACACCCTGGGATCCGCTCTGGCTCGATGAAGAGTCGGCAAATCGGCTTTCCCTGGCGGAACGGGCCGCCCTCGCTGATGCCCCTGAAACGGCGGGCCTGCAGGCCGTCGACCGGACCTCCATGGGTCGTGAATTCCTTACCTGGCTCTGGTTTAAAAGTGAGGAAAGAAACGGATCGGTCTACGTTCCGGGAACGGGCGATGTGGAACTGATCCTCGTTCGCCGGCTGGTCCTGGAGTCGGGCGACGGGGAATATGCCGAAACGGTGGTCTGTCAGGGGATGCATGCGGATCTCACGGAGGGCAGAGAGGCCCTGCGGCAGGGGAAGAAAATCAAGGAAGCCAGGATCAAGCTCGAAAAGGACGGGGATGCCTGGGAATTCACTCTGAAGGCGGACCGCTTCCACTTTCAGTCCCTGAAACTTCCCGTTATGACCGACCGGATGGAGGACTCGGAAGACAGGGACGGTGCGGTTCTGGAACGCATCTATCTGGTGGAAGGGGCAACGAAAATCATGGTTTCCCTGTTCAGGGTATTTCTGGAAATCCGCCTTTCTCCCCGCTGGCTCTCTTTGGAGTCTCCCCGGATTGCAAACTGGCTGGAGCAGTAGATCGGCGTTGCGGTCGATGGTTGTTTGACCCTGATCCTCGTCAGGCGGCAGGGCGCCTGGAAGGTGGACGTAAGGCATCCGCTGAAAGACGAGCTACCCGCCAGGCAGGAGAGAGGACACTTCGCGAATGCCCTAACGGCAACTACGCCTCATCCCACTCGCGTATGACCTTCAGCTTGGCTTTTTTCTCTTCCTGCTTGTGAATTGGGCGAAAGGAATATTCAATCCTGCCGCGTGACGCTTCATTGTATTCCAGGGAAAGGTCCAGTTCCGCACCGGCCCAGTAATAGGTTTCCGTTTCATCCCGGCTTACCGATACGCCCTCGCCATAACTTTCGAAAAAGATTTCTTTCAGCTTGGCGAAATTTTCATGGGACTCGATCTGGACATGGACTCGGTACAGGCGATGCCGAAAAAAATAATATATGATATCGTCTACCTCCACGTGAGCCATCTTCAGGCGGTCATTGTCCAGGCGGTAGGCGCTGACGTCCCCGTCATCGCTGATTTTCGTAAAGTTCCGGCCGGTCAGGCTTTCCAGTCGCTGCCCCCAGAGGATTCCCCGAAAGCCCATTGGCTCGTTTGGAAAGGCATCCATTCTCTTCCCCCTTTTTTCCTTTTTGTTCATCCACCGGCTGTTCGGTAGCAGCGCGGAAGCCCCTCTATCCCTACATCTTCCAGAGAGACCGTTACTTCAGGAACCCCTGGATGATACGGTTCACGGCGTCGTCATAGCTCAGCCCAAGGCTCATGAGCTTCATGAGCTGTTCGTTGGCGATCTTGCCGATGGAGGCTTCGTGGGTCAGCTCGGCGTCCGGATGCATGGCCTTCAGAGCGGGGATGGTTTCATTGGTGCCGTTGTCCATGATTATGGCGTCGCATTCGATGTGTCCGAAGCACTTCGCCAGGGCTTCAATGGTTGCGTAGAAATTCTGCTTTGAATCGCCTTTGATAACGGAGCGGGAGATCATATTCGCCCTGCTGTCGGTTCCTGCCAGTTTGATGTCGTTTCTCGAAATGGCCGTCTGGCCCTTCTCCGTCAGGACCCTTTCCATGATCATCAACATGCTGGAGGCCTCAAGAGTGGCCTCATTGAGGCGGTCGGCCTCATCTACGCCTCCGATCTGGGTAAGTTCCATTTCCACCTGGGCGCCTTCCTCGAGAAATACTTTTGTCGTGGGGTTGAGGGAACGCTTTCCAGATCCCTTTCCCGCCGCGTAATGCTTCTCGACATACTTCACCCTGGCCCCACGACCTACCCGGAATTCATGAATGCCCGCATGCCCCTCGGGGCTTTCCGTCCCGCAGTGGATTCCGCAGCCGGCCACGATGGTGACGTCCGCATTTTCCCCGATGAGGAAAGAGTTGTATACCACATCATAGAGCCCGGCCTGGCTCAGGATCACCGGAATATGCACGGATTCGTTGACGGTTCCCGGGGCGATCGCGACGACGATCCCTGTGCCGTCGGCGTTGCTGTCGATCGATATGTTGGCGCTGTTAGCCCGCGTCAGCAGTTTCCCGTTTTTACGGATATTATAGGCGCCCTTCGGGATATCCTCCAGATCGGCGACGGCTTTTAAAAGTTCCTTATCTAAAGCATCTAGCATTCTGGTCGTCTCCTTCGCAGCAGCTTTTGAAATTACAGATACTCATGTCGTTCAGCAGGTTCATCGCTTCACCCAGAACCCCTTTAAAAACAATCCGGCCTCCGTTGATGATGAGGATCTCGTCGGCAGCTTCCAGAAAGACCTTGTTGTGGCTGACGACAATGGTTGTCGTCCCGTAGTTCTTCTGTTCCCGCTTCAGAAGATCCACCATTGGCCCGATCGTCCACAGATCAATCCCCGTATCCGGTTCATCGTAGATGGCCAGTTTCGGATTGCGCGCAATGGTGGTGGCAAGTTCGATCTTCTTGATCTCTCCTCCGGAAAGTTTTGCGTCCACAATCTTGTCGAGAAAGTCCAGGGGACAGATCCCTACCCGCATGAGCAGTGAAACGAGCTGTTCTTCCTCCTCGATGCCCGTTGCCAGGTTCAGGAGCTCCCGAAAGGTGATTCCCTTGAAGCGGGCCGGATGCTGAAAGCTGTATGCGATCCCGGCCTTGGCCCGGTCCGTAATGGAAAGATTGGTGATATCCTGGCCATCAAAGAGAATGGATCCCGAAGAGGCTGGATTGATTCCCATGATCAGTTTGGCGAGAGTGGTCTTTCCGCTCCCGTTCGGGCCGGTAATGGCGTAGAACTTTCCCTTCTCGAACGTGAAATTGATCCCCCTGATGATCTCCCGTTTTTCCCCCCCTTCGGGTCCGTCATCCCCATCCACCGCAAAGTGCAAATTCCGGAGTTCCAGCATGGCAGGCAACCTTTCGTTATCCTGAAAAGATATTTAAAATGCGAGGTTCATGACACAGTTGGTTCTATCTTATTGAAAAATTCCTCAAAGTCAACAGACAAAACCGTTATGCCCTGCAGGGCCCTCATGCAGCTCTTTCTTACAGGACTCCGGAAAGGCGGTTGAGGAAACAAGGCGCCTTCGGAGAAAACGAGGCCCTCAGAAGCCTGGACGGTCCGAACACAAAACGCGTCCTAAAGATAGGTGCGCCCGCCCATATACCGGCTTTCGTAGAATCGGCTGGAAAGGGTGTCGACTCTGATGGTTTTTCCCCGTCCGGGAGCGTGGATGAACTTTCCCTTCCCGATGTAGATCCCCACGTGAGAGATGGGATGCTTTTTCCCGTTGGCGAAAAAAACGAGATCGCCCTTCTGCAGGGAGTTCCTGTTCGCCGGCTCCCCGACGGCATATTGTTCCCGCGACGTGCGGGGAAGATCGAGTCCGTTGAGCTGATAAACCGCCATGACCAGCCCGCTGCAATCGAAACCTTCTTCGGGGGTCGTGCCTCCCCAGAGATAGGGAACCCCGATGAACTCTCCCGCCGTTTTGATCAGCTGTTCACGAAGATAGTCGTCTCCCAGAGAGGTGCGCCTGGCAACGGCATATTCCTCGGGGCTGACGATGTAGAATTCCTCGATGACACCGGCCGTCCTGAGCGTTTCCGCTTTCTGCAGGGCGGCACGCTTGGTGGCGAAGTTTCCGAAGCGCACCTTGTAAAGACCGGCGGAGGATACGAAGTAGTAGGCGTCCAGGCCTTGAAGGCGGAGGCTGTCCGTCATCCTGGCGGCGTTTGCCACATTGGAAAAGGCTCCGGCCTGAATGGTGAAGCCCAGATAGGCCGCCTTTTTCTTTGCCGCAGGCCATGGCCGCACCTCCGGCCGGGAAGGAGCCGCTGAGCGTCCTCCGCAGGAGGCAAGAAAGGAAATGCAGAAAAGAAGGATGAAAAAGACCCCAAGAGCCCTTCTTCGGCGCATTTCAACTTCCAAAACAGACTTCCTGTTCGCCTTTTCCTTCATCGCCTACTTTTTTTAAAATGATCTTTGTCTGGGTCAAAAGCTAACAGATTGTCAAATCATGCTCAAGTTAATTGTCAACGGTTCTCATACCCCCAGAGCCCCCGTAAATGAACCGCCGACACGATACAGCCGTTTCATGGTTTGTCTTGATTCAGGTGAATGTCCCGATTCGGCCAGCTTTTTCTCTTACGCCTGACGTGCCCGAATTTTCTGACGGCAGAAATTGATTCTCTTCAATTCATGTCTATTTTTAAGTTATTCCGTCTGATCTGCCTGTTCGCTGTTGACCTGCGGACGCCCCCTTCTCTTTATAAGATTACCCTCAGTCCTAAGGCTTAACCCTTAGGAGCAGCTCAGTGTATTTTAATAATGTAATTAAGATCTTTCCTGATTGTTGGTTTTTTTGCGATCCGTATAATCGGACCAAAAGTTGACAGAGGCAACAAATAGCACGGCAGAGGGACTGCAGAACACTGAACGTCAAAACGATTAACCGAAAGGATGGGACCCATGGACTTAGAAACCATAGCAAAGCTTCTTAACATTCCCAATTACAAGGTGGCCAGGATTATTCAGATCAATTCACGATCCATCCACATGCAGGTTGAGCCGATCGATCCGGGAACGCCGGTCTGCTCCGGTTGTGGATCCACCCACAGCGCAGCGGTTCACAGCATGGGAAGCATGACTGTTCAGGATCTGCCCCTTTGCGGCAGGCGTGTTTTCCTTCAGGTGCCAAAGAGAAAAATCATGTGCGACCGCGATAAGAAAATCCGGGTGGAAAGCCTGGAGTGGATCAGCGGCCGTTTCACGAAGCGCTTTGCCGAAGAGATCCTCCGCCTCACGACGGTGACAAGCTACCGGGGAGCAGGCTGGTACCTGGAAGTGGATGACGAGACGATTCACCGCATGGATCGGAGGAAGAAAACGGGAGCGTCGGCCTCTTCATCCCGCAGGGCCAGAAGCCCGGAGACCGGCGGATACAAGGCCGGCTCCTATTCCCAGGCGTCCCTCAAGGAACAGATGCTTTAGCGGAAGGAACAACGAATGGCGCGCGCTCCAGTCAGGCCCGCTGAAACAAGGCGAACTGGAGCTTTTAAGGACGGGGGGGCGATAAGTGCCATCGCGGCATATCGTCCATCCGGAGAATCCCCATCGCGTAAAGGGCTGCGCGGGCACGGGCACATGTCCGGTCCGTTTCCAGCCCTTCCCTGCAGGAGATGCCCACTGGATTTTTCTTCAGACGATCGCCCGCCTGCCTTCAACAATCGTGCTGAAGGCCTTTCGGATGCCCGCGTAGCGCTGACCAACAGGCTTCACGATTCTCAGGTTTCCGTGCAACAAAGCCTTGGCGTCTCTTCCAGCAGACGGGTCATGTCCTCCTTCGTTCCGATGGTGATGCGGACAAAATCTCGGATTCCCTCCACGTTGAAATAGCGGACCAGAATCCCTCGATTCTTGAGAGTCTCGTAAATATACTGTCCCGAAAGCCCTGTTTTGCGGGCAAAGACAAAATTCGCCCTGGAAGGCAGAACCTCCCAGCCCTGCGCATGAAGCGCATCCGAGAAAAAAGTCCGGGTCTCAACGATCCGGGATGTTTTTTCTGCAATCCACTCTTCGTCCTCCATGGCGATCTCGCCGATGGACTGTGTCAGTCGGCCGACCGTGTAGGAGTTGAAGGAATCCTTCGTCGTGAAAAGGGCCCGGATCAGATCCGGATTCCCGAAAGCGTATCCGAGCCTCAGACCTGCCAGTGAAAAGCTTTTGGAGCACGTCCTTGTGACGATGAGGTTTTCGTAATCGGCAATCATTCCAATGGCGCTTTGAGCTCCGAAATCGACATAAGCCTCGTCGATGACGACAACCCGGTCGGAAGGATAGCGATCCATCAGCGCCTTTATCCTGTCCAGTTCAAGGGCAACGCCTGTGGGCGCGTTGGGATTGGGAAAGATGATCCCGCAGGAAGGCTCCCCACCGTTTTCGATCATGGCCTCAAGATCCACGGAAAAATCCGGACGGAGGGGAATCCTCCGGTAGGGAACTTCATAAAAGTCACAGTAAACGGGGAAAAAACTGTACGTGAATTCCGGAAAGAGAAGCCTGCCGTACCGGCCGTCGAAAAAGGCGTACCAGACAAAGCTCAGGACTTCGTCGGAACCGTTTCCCACAAAAATGTGATCCTCGGACAGTCCATACTTCCCGGCCATTTTCCGGCGCAGGTTCAGCGACCAGGGATCTGGATAGAGGCGTAGCAGCGCCGGGTCGAATTCCCGCAGAAAAGCCTCGATGCGCGGAGACGGGGGATAAGGGCTCTCGTTGGTGTTGAGCTTCAGATACGAGCGGTCCCGTGGCTGTTCGCCCGGGACATAAGGGGTCAGGGACTTCAATCGTCGGGAAAACATGAGTCATCCTTCCTGGTCGGAACAGAGGACCAGTGGTCAATTACAAATCGGTGGGCCTCCTCCGGGGTTTTGATCGATCCGTTGAGCTGAGCCTCCTCCACGATGCGCAGCACCTTCCCGATGAGGGCTCCCTGAGGAAGGCCCATCTCCAGGAGATCCTTCCCGGAAAGCAGCCGAGGAAGCGTTCTCAGCTCATCGGCCCATTCCGCCTGCTTTTTCCGGCAATATTCATAGGATTCCAAGCTCCCATGGCTTGCCAGACAATCCAGGCGATGAAGTTCAAGATGGAGATCAAAACCGGTTTTCAGCAGAAAACGCTTCAACCGGCTGGGACGCATATTCTGCACATTCATGAAATTCATATGAAAGCGGATGAGATCCAGGATCGTTTCCCTGTCCGCCCGGGAAAATCTCAGACGGTGCAGGATGCTCTCCCCGAGAACACATCCCTGCCTGGCGTGGCCGAAGAAATGAATGCCGCTGTCGTCTTCTGTCTGCGTATCCGCCTTGCCTACGTCATGCAGGAGAACTCCCCAGGCGAGGCGGGCATCGGCGGGGCAACGCATCAGATCGAGCATTGTTACCGTGTGGGTCCAGACATCCCCTTCGGGATGATGCTTCGGAGGCTGCCGCACCCCCCGCAGGGCATCCACTTCAGGCAGAACCTGCGCAAGCAGGCTGCAGTCCGCGAGCAGCCGCATGCCATAACCCGCCCCGCCCCGGGTCAGTAGGAAGGTCAGTTCATCTGCAATACGTTCGGCGCTTACGGTCAGGATTTCGGCAGCATGATCCGAAATGGCCTGCCATGTGTTCTCTTCGATGGCAAAGCCGAGATTGGAGGCAAATCGCACGGCCCGGAGCATCCTCAGCGGATCTTCGGCAAAGCGGTCTTCGGGACTGCCCACGGCACGGATCAGTCTCCGCTTCAGGTCGTCCCGGCCCCCCACCTCATCGACAATCCGACCCGTTTCCGGATCCATCAGCAGGGCATTGACCGTAAAGTCCCTTCTGCGGACGTCTTCCCGATAACCGTGAGGGGATCGGTAGGTTGCCACCTGATAGGTGTTCCCCCTTTCAATAACCAGGAGAACGCCGAATCGAATCCCCACGGCGGCCGTATGGGAAAAGAGATTCCGCATGGCTTCCGGAGAGGCGGAGGTCACGATGTCGTAGTCAACCGCTTCCTCGCCGCGCAGAAAATCGCGGACACAGCCGCCCACCAGCCAGGCCTCATACCCGGCGCTCTTCAGTCGGCGGACAATGCCGGACGCCCCTTCGAGGCTTGGAGCGGAATATCCTTTTTCACTGGCGATGGGCATCCTTTTTCCCAAGCTTGATGGCGCAGAACTCACCGCACATGGTGCAGCCCTCCTCCTTCGCGCTTTCGCTCCGTTCCAGCCATGACCGGCTGCGTCCGGGATCGATGGAAAGTTCGATCTGACCTTCCCAGTTGAATTCGCTGCGATGCTTCGCCATCAGAGCATCCTTCTCCATGGCTCCGGGGTAGCCCTTGGCGATATCCGCAATATGAGCGGCAATCCGGGAGGCCATGATCCCTTCGTGGACGTCTTCCAGGTTCGGAAGACGCAGATGCTCCGAAGGGGTCACATAGCAGAGGAAATCCGCCCCGGCAGCCCCGGCAAGGGCTCCGCCTATTGCCGCGGTAATGTGGTCGTATCCCGGGGCGATGTCCGTCGGCAGAGGCCCCAGAACATAAAACGGGGCTCCTTCGCAGAGGCTTTTCTGCAGGGAGATGTTCGCTTCAATCTGGTAATAGGGAACGTGTCCCGGACCCTCAATCATGACCTGAACATCCTGCATGCGCGCCCTTCGGCACAGTTCCCCGAGAACGATGAGTTCCTGTACCTGGCCCCGGTCCGTCGCGTCGGCCAGGCATCCAGGACGGAGACCGTCACCCAGGCTGAGGACCATGTCGTAGCGGCGTGCTATTTCCAACAGACGGTCGTATTGGGCGTAAAGGGGATTTTCGGAATCGTTGTAATCCATCCAGCGAGCCGTAATGGAACCGCCCCGGCTGACGATGCCCAGCAGGCGGCCCTGGGCCTCGATCCGCCCCACGCTTTCGCGTGTCACCCCGCAATGAACGGTAATGAAATCCACGCCGTCCTCGCCGTTTTCTTCAATGGCCTGGAACAGATCATCCGCCGTCATTTCCATGATGGACTTGCGGCGATTCATGGCATTCGCCGCCGCCGAGTAGATGGGAACCGTTCCCACCGCCATGGGGGAGGCTTTCATGATGGCCTGGCGCATCGACCGGATATCTCCACCCGTGGAAAGATCCATCAGGGCGTCTGCGCCCGACGCCGTACAGGCCTCAACTTTCTTCAGCTCAAGAGCTACGTCTGCATGATCCTGAGACGTTCCGATATTGGCGTTGATTTTTGTGCGAAGCCCCCTGCCCACGGCCAGAGGAACAATACTGTTGTGGAGGTTGTTGCGGATGACGACAATGCTCCCCTCCTCGACCCCCCGTCGGATAACTTCCGGTGTAACCCCTTCCTTATCCGCACACAATTTCATTTCCTCGGTGGCTATCCCCAGCCTGGCCGCTTCCAACTGCGTCATCGTTTCCTTCTTTCCTCCTTAAAAAAACGCATCATCGATTTCCAGCACGGAATCGAATCTCTCCTATGCCCGGTCTGCACGAATGTATTCCGTCGCTGCCATCGATTACAAACGTCATGGCTTCCCCAACGACCGTTGCCGCGCCCGCCGTTCCTCACGGAATATCATCTTTGATCGATAAATGGAAGAAGCGGGTCGAGGGCATCAAAAAGGGGGCGGCATGATTCGTGGGTCCGTGTCCCTGCCCGATATGCCAGGCAAAGCGGATCACCTTGGAGATATAGGCCTTCGCTTCCCGGATCGATTCGAGCAGTGATGTTCCCCGCGCAAGGGCGGTGGCAATGGCAGCGGAATATGTGCAGCCAGTCCCGTGGCAGTCCGTTGTGGCTATGCGCTCGGACGTGAATTCGTAGAACCTGCTGCCGTCAAAAAGAATATCAGTGGCCGGGCCAGTCAGATGGCCTCCCTTGACGATCACGTTGGGAACACCCAGTTCCCGGATGTTCCGGGCTGCTTTCTTCATGTCCTCGACGGAGCCGATGGCCATGCCGGCGAGAACCTCAGCTTCCGGCACGTTGGGCGTCACGACGAGCGCGAGGGGAATAAGTTCCGAAACCAGGCTGTCCAGGGCTTCATCCCTGATAAGCCGCACTCCGCCCTTGGCCACCATGACCGGATCGACGACCAGCCGTTCAATTCCGTATCGGCGGATTTTCGCTGCAACGGCGCGAATGACGGCGGAGTTGACCAGCATGCCTGTCTTGGCGGCATCAACGCCGATGTCGGTTGCAACGGAATCAAACTGCTGTTCGATGAAGGGGATCGGCACTTCGAAGATGCCCTGAACGCCCAGGGTGTTCTGTGCCGTCAAGGCCGTGATGACACTCATCCCGAAACCGCCCAGTACGGTAATGGTCTTCAGGTCCGCCTGAATGCCCGCCCCTCCGCCGGAGTCCGATCCTGCGATGGTAAGGACGCGGGCCGGTTTTCTTTCCATCGTCTTCTCAGGCTCCTTCCGGGAAATGCCCCTTGCGGTAATAATGGATGACAAGAAGAATTCCATCGGCCAGTGAAATGAATCCCCGCTGGTCTGTCAGAACATTGCTGATCCCGTAGGGACGGCCGATTTCCATGGCGTTGTTTTCCAGGGGGTAGGCAAAGCCTCTCAGGGTGATCCCCGTCACCGCCGAAGAAAAAGGAAAAAGGGACACGGTCTGGCCTGCTTCTCCTTCCAGGACGCAGGAATCGCGAATCATGAGAATCTCGCACCATTCGTCAACAAGCCGTGTGGGGACCCCCTGATCCAGGGCGATTTTAAGAATGGACAGGTTGGCCAGGGTGTGATCGATCCGGCCACCCATTGCGCCGAAAATCCGGATCTCCTCGGGTTCCAGGGACAGGGCGTACTGCAGCGCAAGCTGTGTGTCTGTCTCATCCTTTTCCGGGGGATAACCGGATATTCTCGTTCCCCGCCGGACAAGATCCTCCGCCGTCTCTGGATCAAGGGAATCCATGTCGCCGATCACCACTTCCGGATCCACGTCGATCCTCAGGCAGTGTGCGGCCCCCACGTCGGCACAGATGATCCTGCATGGATCCAGATCGGAAATCCTCTCCCGGAACCAGGAATAATCGCGAATCTGACCGCCACAAATCACCGCGGCTCTCTTTTTCATGTTTCCTCTTCGTGCGGGTAAGACACGTCACTTTTTCGAAGACTCTACGTTCCTGTCCCTTCCCGTTGTCGATTCAAGATCGATCTTGAAAATCCTGCAGGCGTTTTGCGCCGTCATCTGTGCCAGCGCCTCAAAGGGCATGTTCTTGAGCTCCGCCACCCTCATCGCCGTGTATTTCACAAAGGCGGATTCATTTCGTTTTCCCCGATGGGGTTCCGGCGTCAGAAACGGGGCGTCCGTTTCAACCAGAAGCGATTCGGCGGGGACACGGCGGACGACATCGCGCAGGGTGTCTGATTTGGGAAAGGTGACCGTTCCCGGAATGGAGATATAAAAACCCAGATCCAGGCATTTCCGGGCCATGGCATAGTCGCCGGAAAAGCAGTGGATGACGCCTCTCCCGGAGCCCTTCCACGCGGACAGGAGCTCCATCGTTTCCCGATGGGCCTCCCGATCGTGAATCACAACGGGAAGGTTCAAGTCTTCCGCCAGTTCCAGCTGCTCCCCGAACCGACGGATCTGCACCTCTCTCGGAGAACGATTCTTGAAAAAATCCAATCCGATTTCGCCGTAGGCGACGACCTTGGGTCTCGCCGCCAAATCGAGCATGCGGTCATACGTCTTCGGGTCAATCCTCTTGACTTCATGGGGATGAATTCCCACCGCTGCGTAGACGCACTCGTACTGCGAGGCGATTTCCACCGCTTTGCAAGCGTCGTCAAGATCCGTTCCAATGGTGACAATGGCGGCAACCCCGGCTTCCTTCGCCCGGGCGATGACGTCCTTCCGGTCGTCATCAAAGTCCTTCATCTCAAGGTGAGCATGAGAGTCAATCATCATGTCGCTCGTTTTCCGACTCCTCTGTAATCTCCACGATGATCTCTTCCATGTTATCCGATACATCGGGAAGAGAATCCGTGTATGCCCTGAGTTCCTCGGGAGAAATATCCCTGTGCATCAGCATTTTGTCCAGAATTCTCCGGTCAATCTCTCCCCGAACGCCTTCCAACCTTTTTTCCATGTACAAAACCTCCGTCATCAGCCATCCTGAGCCCGTATTTTCGGCTGTTTTCTATAATATTTTTTACATTTCCGCAACTTATTCCTCTAACGTTCCATAATACGTCGCAGTCTCTCTAATTTATCTGGCGACTCCCTGTCAAGTGAGTTAATATGTTTTAAAAAGAACGACTACTCAGGAGGTGCCTTATGTCTCTTCATCCCTTGGCCGGAAAGCCGGTCCCACCTTCACTGCTGGCCAATATTCCCAAGCTCGTATCCTTGTATTATACAAACCATCCCGATGTGTCCCAGGCGGAACAGAGGGTCGCTTTCGGAACGTCCGGCCACCGCGGGACGCCTCGAAACGGGAGCTTTAACGAGGATCATATCCTGGCCGTTTGCCAGGCCATCTGTGATTACCGGAAGGAAATCGGGCTGACCGGCCCGCTTTATCTCGGCATGGATACACACGCCCTGTCAGAGCCGGCCTTCGCCACGGCCCTGGAAGTCCTGTCCGCCAACGGGGTCCTGGTGTGTATCCAGGCGGATGGTGGCTATACGCCGACTCCCGTCATTTCCCATGCCATTCTGACCTGGAACAGGGGCCGCACTTCGGATGTTGCCGACGGCATCGTCATTACGCCCTCCCATAATCCCCCTGTCGACGGGGGCATCAAATACAATCCGCCGCATGGCGGGCCTGCCGACACGACTGTCACCGCGGATATCGAAAAGCGGGCCAATGGCCTTCTGAGCGACGGCCTCAGGTCCATCCGACGAATTTCCCTGAACAAGGCCCTGAAGAGCGAAACGGTTCGTCAACATGATTACATCCAGCCCTACGTCGACGACCTGAACAATGTCCTCGACATGGACGCTATCGCGGCCGCCGGCCTCAGGATCGGGTCGGATCCCATGGGCGGCTCCGGGGTGTCCTTCTGGGCTCGCATCGCCGATCGCTATCGTCTCGATATCGAGGTGGTCAATCCGCGCGTGGACCCCACCTTTTCCTTTATGACCCTGGACAAGGACGGCAAGATCCGGATGGATTGCTCCTCTCCCTATGCCATGGCCAGGCTGATCGAACTGAAGGACCGCTTCGACATCGCCTTCGGAAACGATCCGGATTTCGACCGCCACGGGATCGTCACCCGCAGCGCCGGCCTCCTGAATCCAAATGCCTTTCTTTCCGTGGCCATCTGGTACCTCTTTTCGAACCGTCCGCAATGGGACCGCAAGGTCGCCATCGGCAAAACCCTTGTGTCCAGCGGAATGATCGACCGGATCGCCGCGTCTCTCAAGCGCAGGCTGTCTGAAGTTCCCGTGGGATTCAAATGGTTCGTTCCCGGATTGCTTTCCGGCGAATTCGGCTTTGGAGGAGAGGAAAGCGCCGGTGCGACCTTCCTTCGAAAGGACGGCACGGTTTGGACAACGGATAAGGACGGATTTATCATGGATCTTCTGGCGGCGGAAATCCTCGCTCGAACGCAACGCGATCCTGGTGAAATCTATGCCGAACTGACCGGGCGTTTTGGCATCTCCCTCTACGACCGCATGGACGTCGCCGCGTCGCCCGCCCGGAAGGCTGTTCTCAAGAAGCTTTCCCCCTCCCGGGTGTCCGCTTCCCAACTGGCGGGAGAACCCATCATTGCCACCCTGACGGAGGCTCCCGGAAATGGCGCCCCCATTGACGGTCTAAAAGTGGTGACAGAAAACGGCTGGTTTGCCGCCAGACCTTCAGGTACGGAAGACATTTACAAGATCTACCTGGAAAGCTTCAAGGGCAGAGAGCACCTTGAGCAGATCAGGGAAGAGGCCCAGGTGCTGATCAATGCCACCTTCAGCGCATCGGGGGTCTGAAGCAAGGCGGAGTACCAGGACGCCGCTGCCCGCTGTTTCTCGGCAATCGCCGGCCTGTCGCTTCTGCGATTGGGAGCCCGGCCGCTTCGCGCTTCGATCCGGAGCAGGAAGATGGCCCCGCCTGTGTCAACGCCGGCGCAGCCGGGGATCGAGGGAATCGCGGATGCCCTCTCCCAGGAGATTGTAGCCCAGCACCGTGAGGAGGATGGCCAGGCCGGGATAGAGGGAAAGCCACCAGGCAATGTCGATGTTGTCCTTTCCGGCGGTTAAAATGTTTCCCCAGCTTGGAGTGGGCGGTTGCACTCCGATGCCCAGGAAGCTCAGGGCCGATTCCGTCAGAATCGCCCCGGCAACGCCAAGGGTGGCCGTCACGAGAATGGAGGCCATGGCGTTGGGAAGCATGTGGCCGAAGATGATCCGCATATCGCTTGCCCCGATGGCCCGTGCCGCCAGGATGAAGTCGCGCTCTTTCAGCGAAATGAAATCCGCCCGGACCAGGCGTGTAATCCCCATCCAGCCGGTAATTCCGATGATGATCATGATGTTCCAGATGGAGGGCTCAAGTAGGGCGATAACGGCAAGAATCAGGAAAAACGTGGGAAAACAGAGCATGATGTCCACAAACCGCATGATGACAGAGTCGACCCAGCCACCGTAGTAACCGGAAACAGCCCCCAGGATCGTTCCGATCAGAATGGCGATGCCTGTGGCCACAAAGCCGACCTTAAGGGAGATTCCCGCCCCCCAGATCATCCGGCTGCACACATCCCTGCCCAGCTGATCCGTACCGAACCAGTGCTCGGCGGAGGGCGGCGCCAGGATATTCTTCAAGTCGATCGCATTGGGGTCGTACGGTGCCAGCCATGGCGCAAGGAGCGAAACAAAAAAGAGAAACAGCACCAGAACGCTCCCTGCAAGAGCCAGGCGGTTTTTGCGAAATCGGCGCCAGAAATCCTTGCCCATTCGAATAACATTCCTTTCAGGACACGCGAATCCGGGGATCAGCCAGGGCGTAACAGACGTCGGCCAGCAGGTTGCCGATCAGCGTCAGAATGGCCCCGCTAAAGAGAATCCCCATCACCGTCGGATAATCCCGAGCCATGACGGACATGTAAAAAAGCTGGCCCATGCCCGGGATGGCGAAAATCGTCTCAAAAATTACACTGCCGCCGATCAGGCCTGGTACGGACAGGCCCAGGATCGTGATGACCGGTAGAAGGGCGTTGCGGAGGGCATGCCTGTAGATGACCGCCCGCTCGCTTAACCCTTTCGCCCGTGCCGTCATGATGTAATCCTGACGGATCACCTCCAGCATGTTGGCCCTCATATACCGGGACAAACCGGCAAGGCCGCCGAAGGCGGAAAGAAAGACCGGAAGAATCAGGTGCTTCCCGAAATCCAGGAGCGCCGCACCCGGCGGAAGGTATTCGTAGTTCAAGGAGCGGATGCCGGAAACGGGAAGCCAGCCGAGTTGTATGCCGAAAAAAATCATGAGAAGGAGGGCAAGCCAGAAGGTTGGTGTGGCAAATCCAACGAAGACGAAAATGCTGGTGATCCGGTCGAACAACGTATCCTGGTGGACTGCGGAAAGCACGCCGAGCGGGATGGCTATGACAAAAATCAGAAGCAGGGACAGGACATTAAGCGTAATGGTAATCGGCAGCCGTTCCATGATCTTTTCCGCCACGGGACGGTGATCGGCGGAAAACGAAGTCCCCAGGTCGAAGACGAGGAGCTTTTTCGCCCAGATCAGATATTGCTGATGAAGGGGCTTGTCCAGGTCGTAGAGGGCCTTCAGCCTTTCCCTTGCTTCTGCGGAGGCTCTGGGGTTCATCTGGGTTTCCAGATCGGTGGGCAGGCCGGGTGCCAGGTGCATCACGAAAAAACAGATGATCGAAATCCCGATAAGCAGAGGAATCATGAAGAGCAGGCGTTTCAAAATATATCGAAGCACGGATTTCCTCTCCCTTGGTGAAATAACCCTGATTCGCTTTTCCCGGCTGCCTGCAATGCCTATCGGCCGGATCGGTCCTCAAATGCTCGGGGCTTCGACGCCATCCGCCACGGCGGCCCTTTTCTTCTGAAATGCCGGGGATGTCAAGCCAGTCCAAAAAGACGGTTTTTCTGCAGCGTTTCTACCGTTTTTAAAAAATGCGGCTCCGAATGCGCTTCGAGCGTCAGGATGGGTTTCTGGATGCATTCCCGAAGGAAGCAGAACAGCGGCTCAAAGGGAAACGTCCCCTCCCCCACGGGAAGATGCAGATCCCTGCACCCGTCATTGTCATGAAGATGAACCTCTGCCAGATATCCTCCCAGTTCCTTCAGCCAGACTTCAAGGGGGCAGCCTGAAAAGACATTGTAATGCCCCGTATCGAAGCAGAATCCGACCGTTCGGGAATTCAGTCCTCTAAGGAGAGTAAGGAGCTGGCGCGGTGTCTCCTCGTAGACATTTTCCAGTACGATCATCGTATTCAACTCCTCGGCCAGAGCGGCAAATGACTGCCACAGCGCCAGGCTGTTCTCCAGCCACTGCCCTTCCGTTGAGAGATAATAGCGGGAGTCAAAGGAGGGATGGCAGACAACACGGAGAGGACGAAATAGTGGAACCAGATCGAAGACTTGCAAGAGGCGGTCCCGGGATACCTCACGGATCCGGGGATCAATGGCGCCGGGCCTCAAATCCATGAACGGAGCATGAAACGTGACCTTCAAACCGGCATACCCGAGGCGTTCAGCCACCTCCTGAAAGCGGTCCCTCTTTGTTGTATCCAGAACGGCACAGTTGAATCCGATCTCGGGAGAGATCTTTTCCTCGACGATCCGATCGAGAAAATCACCATGAAGCATGCCAAAAGGGATGTGCACCTGCAAGTAATCTAGAATGTCACCCATAGAGGGTCCCATTATCACAACACACCCGTTATCACAACGACATATTCGAGCCACTTTCCAATTGACAGTTCCCCCTGGCTTTGTTAATTTTGCGCATATTACGGGATTTTTCCGTTCACTAAGGGGGGCATTCTTCCATTATCACCGAAACGAAAAACAGCGAGCCGGATTCAAGCTCAAAGGTTCTGATCATCGCCAACGCCATCCTGGAACGTAAAGCCGGGAGGCTCGTGATTCTAAACGTCAAGGACATATCGGCCTTTGCGGATTATTTCATCATCTGTGACGGCGCCTCCGACCGTCAGGTGCAGGCAATTGCCGACGCGGTGCAGGAGCGGATGAAAAAGTCCGGAATTCTCCCCCTGGGAGTGGAAGGGGAACAAGCCGGCAAGTGGATTCTCCTCGATTATACCGATGTCATTGTGCATGTATTCTACCAGCCGCTGAGGGAATTTTACGACCTGGAACGCCTCTGGGCCGATGCGCCGAGAATGGATGTTCCCGGTGAAGCCACGGAATTGAATAGCTTGAGCAACGGGATCGCATCTTGAATTCGTTCTTCAGGGGCCTTGTCGATCTTTTTTATCCCCCCCGTTGTCTTTCATGTAACGATCTTCTGATTTCCGGTGAGAGCGGCGGCTTCTGCCAGGAATGCTGGAGCCGGATTTCCTTTCTCTCGCCTCCCATGTGCCAGATATGCGGTGCCCCTCTGCCTTCCGGCGAGAACAGCGCGATCACATGCCCTCGATGTACCGAATCGCCTCCCCCCTTCCAGATCTGCCGTTCCATCGGGCGATACGAATCCGTCCTTCTGGAAGCCGTTCATGCCTTGAAATACCGGGGGGAAATCCCTGCCGGAATCGCCCTCGGGAAGATCCTTTCCTCCTGTGTCGGAGAGCATTTTCCAGTCCATGATTACGACCGGGTCATTCCGGTGCCGCTCCATGTGAAGCGCCTCAGAAAGAGGGGTTTCAACCAGTCTCTTATCCTGGCCAGGGCGATCGCCCGGGATTTTACTCTGACCCTTGATTTCCAGTCCCTGCGCAGACGCCGCCATACCGACCCTCAGATCGGCCTGGGAAGAAAACAACGGGAGGAAAATGTCCGGGAGGCTTTTGTGTGCGTCCGCGGCAAGGAGATAGAGAACTCGAAGATTCTTCTGATCGACGACGTCTACACAACGGGGAGCACCGTTACAGAATGCGCCCGTGTTCTTATCGAAGGCGGAGCACAGTCGGTGGCAGTGGCGACCGTTGCCAGGGCATGAGGTCTCCCGGGGCTGCCGAACCGGGTTCAAGGAATTTTGCCGGTGATCGACCCCCTTCCGATTCCCGCTGGAGAATTAATCCGCAGGGATCCTTCCCTTGGACGGAAGTGGGATGTGAGATGAACACGATTCTTTATGAGGAGAGCTTTTTGAAGTGGACAAGATACTCGACTGGAAAAACCTGAAAGACAACGTTGATGAACTGCGCCGTCAGGGGAAGAAAATCGCCTTTACCAACGGCTGCTTTGATATCCTTCATGTCGGGCATACCCGATATCTCCGGCAGGCACGCGAAAAGGGCGATGTCCTCATTCTGGCCTTGAACAGCGATGCCTCCGTCCGTCGGATCAAGGGGGAAAAAAGGCCGCTGATTCCACAGGATGAGCGGGCGGAGCTTCTTTCCTGCCTTGAATTTGTGGATTATGTCACTCTTTTCGACGAATCAACCCCCCTGAACCTCATCCTCTATCTGAAACCGGATGTGCTGATCAAGGGCGGAGACTGGCCGGAAGATCAGGTCGTGGGCCGCAGGGAGGTCCTGAGCTGGGGTGGAACCGTGTCGATCATCCCGGAAATTCCGGGCGCTTCCACCACGAACATTGTGGATAAGATTTTAGCGGTTTACCGAGATAAGCTATAATTTCGCTTTACAAATTTCCGTGATTTGTGTACAAACTGCGTTTCCGGTAATTTGACGTCTCCATCATCACCATACTGATATGAGTTTAAGGTAAGTGAAATGAGTTTATCATCTGAAAAACTTCAGTTTTTTCGAATGCTGCTGACCCAGAAGATTAATGAACTGCTTGAGGATGCCGAAAAGACCGTCGCGGATATGACGGACAGCAAGGAAAATTATCCGGATCCGACAGACAGGGCCTCTCTGGAATCCGACAGAAATTTTGAGCTCAGGATGCGCGATCGCGAGAGACGGCTCATTGCCAAAATGCAAGAGGCCATAAAGCGCATTGATGAAGGCGAATTCGGTGTCTGCGAGGTCTGCGGCGGACCGATCTCCGAAAAACGCCTCATAGCCAGACCGGTAACGACTCTTTGCATCGACTGTAAGACCCGGCAGGAAAAGCTCGAAAAGCTGAAGGGAGAATAGTCCGGCAGGTGTCATCATCCCTTTTGTCAACCCTATCTTTCAGGCTGCCTTTGTGCCGAATTTAACTCCCTTTTTATAACTAGTTCCCATCACATCCAATTTCCGATTCGATGGTGACATCGAAACACAAAGGCGCCGCCCTGAAAAACAGGCGATGACAAATCCCGTCGATGAACCGGCCAGGACCCCCATCAAGAGCGTTTTGAACCCGGCAGCATGTTTCAACGCCGGAATCCTCGTACATTCCCCCTGCTCATGTATGTAAAAATTGCGATCAACATCCCGGCGGACTCTCCGTTCACCTATTCCGTGCCGGATCCTCTCCGTGGATGTGCAGACGTGGGGAAGCGGGCGCTGGTTCCCTTCGGCTCGCGCAGGCTTACCGGATATATCGTGGGAGTTCTAGACGGGCCGGATGTCGACAATGTCCGCGACATCCTGGAAATTCTGGATACGGATCCCCTGTTCTCTTCCGACGATCTGGCCTTTTATTCCTGGGCTGCCTCCTATTATCATTACCCCCTGGGTAAAGCCCTTCACGAGATTCTTCCCGGGGGCATCAATCTGACGTCTGACAGGAGATACGTGGCGCTGGATGTTTCGGCCACTCCGCTAAATTCTCTTCCGGAAAGGCAGAAGAATATTTTGGAGCGGCTGAAGGCGTTGCCGAAAGGAATGTCCTTAAGCCGCCTGCAATCCCTCCTGGCCAATGGGCCGATCCGGAAAGATCTGTCCGCACTGGTTTCAGCAAATCTGGTGACGACCCTGGAATGCCTGAAATCGCCCGATGTTCGTAAAAAAACGGAACAGCTTGTTTCCCTCGCTGTCGGCAGACCCTCCAATGCGCGCCTCTCAGAACGTCAAAAGGAGATCGTCGCCTACCTTGAGCGTAAGGGGGCCGCCGGCGTCGATGAACTGCGGGCCTGCTTCGGTTCCCATTCCCCTGTCGTTCGCCAGCTTCTCAAAAAGGGCGTCGTTGCCCTTTCCCACCGGGAAGTTTACCGTTCATCGACGGAGCCCCGGGAGATGAGACCCGATCGGCAGATTCAGCTCAATGACGACCAGGTGGCCGCCGTCAACGCGTTAAAAGCCGGGCTGACCAGGAAGAAATTCCTCTCCTGTCTTCTTCATGGGGTAACGGGAAGCGGAAAGACGGAGGTCTATTTCTCGGCGATGGATCATGTGTTGGCCACCGGTGGTGGAGCGCTCTATCTCGTACCGGAAATAGGCCTTACTCCTCAACTGCTGCATCGTGTCCAGCAGCGCTTTCAAGGGGAGGAAATTGCCGTTCTTCACAGCGATATCGGAAGAGGAGTCCGCTACGACAACTGGCGCCGGATCCAGAAGGGGGAAATCCGGCTGGTCATCGGCGCCCGTTCGGCCGTCTTTGCTCCCGTACCCGATTTGAGGCTGATCATCGTTGATGAGGAGCATGACTCTTCCTATAAGCAGGATGTCAGGATGCGTTATTCCGCTCGGGATCTTGCCGTGGTTCGCGCCAAGATGAGTTCCGCCGTCGTTGTCCTGGGTTCGGCGACTCCGGACATCCGCAGCGTTTATTCGGTCCGCCGGGGAAAGTACACCTCCCTTTCCCTGCCCCGCCGGGTCGAAAACCGTCCGCTTCCAGAGGTGGAGGTTGTGGATATGAAGGTTCAGCGGGATGGAAATGGACAATTTCAAGTCCTTTCCGACGCCCTTCAATCGGCCCTGCATCGAACGTTTTCTGAAAGAAGACAGGCGATCCTGTTCCTGAACCGGAGAGGGTTTCACACCTTTCTGTTCTGTCCGGAATGCGGCAATGCCCTATCCTGCCCAAACTGCTCCGTATCCCTTACGCTTCACGCCAAGGCAAACCAGCTACGCTGCCACTACTGCGATTATTCCGTATCAACGCCTTCTTTTTGCCCGACGTGCCACGGACGGGACATCCAGTTTTTCGGAGCCGGGACCGAACGCCTTGAAGACGAGATCAAAATGACCTTTCCCCAGATACGGACCTCCAGGATGGACCGTGACACAACAACCGCCAGAGGAGCCCATGCCCGGATTCTCAGAGACTTTGACCGGCATGAAATTGACCTGCTTATTGGAACGCAGATGATTACCAAAGGCCACGATTTTTCCAATGTGACGCTGGTGGGCGTCATTTCAGCCGATACGTCCCTGAATCTCCCTGACTTCCGGGCTGCGGAACGAACCTTTCAGCTCCTTGCCCAGGTTTCAGGAAGAGGTGGCCGGGGGCCGGAAAAAGCTCAGGTCATCATCCAGACATTCAATCCCGACCACTACGCGATTCTGAGAGCGAAGGATCATGATTATTCCGGTTTTATCGAAGAGGAGCTCCGGATACGAAAATCCCTGAACTACCCACCCTTCTCCCGCATGATCAACCTTCAGCTCTCCAGCCTGAACCAGGACCGGGGGCGTCAGGAGGTGGACGAACTTGGCCGCAGGGCCAGGACCTGGAGCCGGAATCCCTCCGGGGGCGCCCCCGTTGTTGAAGTGATCGGTCCCGCGGAAGCGCCCATTGCGCGGATCAAAAACCGTCACCGCTGGCAGATTCTCCTCAAGAGCGACAACATCCATGCCCTTCATTCCCTGGCCCGCCACCTGATCCTTTCCGGTCAGACGAAGACGCTGGATATCAAGTTGGATGTAGACCCCATGAGCTTCATGTAATTTGAATTGACACACCGCATCCTTTTGTTTAAATTAATAGGTGTTAAGTCATGTTCTCTTGTCAGTGCGTTCCAGAATGCTGCATCTCACGTTACAGCCGGAAAGGAATCGATAGATGTCTAAAATTGGCGTTTTGCTTTCAGGGTGTGGTGTCTACGATGGGTCTGAGATCCATGAAGCGGTTCTTACCATGCTGTTCCTGGACCGGGAAGGGGCGGAAATCGTATGCATGGCACCTGATGTGGATCAGTTCGATGTCATAAATCATTCAACAGGTCTGCCGATGGACGGGAAACGAAACGTTTTGGTCGAATCGGCGAGAATTGCCCGCGGCACCATACAAAATATCCGGAATATCAAAGTGGATGACCTGGATGGCCTTATTCTTCCCGGTGGGTACGGTGCGGCAAAAAATCTAAGCAATTACGCCGTGAAGGGGACCGAGGCCGAAGTTCATCCTGATGTGAAAAGGATCCTGAACGAAATGGCCCAGGCCGGCAAACCGATAGGCGCCATCTGCATTGCGCCTGTGACGCTGACCAGGGCGCTCAACGGAAGAAACCCGGAGGTCACCATCGGTAATGATTCCGATACGGTATCTGCCATCGAAGCCATGGGGGGAAAGCACTCCGCCGCCGCAGTCGATGAGATCTTCGTTGATCTACGCAACAAACTGGTTACAACACCGGCCTACATGCTTGGGCCAGGCATCAAGGATGTCGCAAAGGGCATTGAAAAGCTGGTGATGAAGATTTTGGAACTCGCAGCCTCTTGAATCGCCTTCTTCCCGAAGAGAAACAATGCAGCGAGCCTGCAAGACGTGTCATGAAGCCCTCCACCTCGAAATGGCCCTTGTTTCCAGGATTAACAACACAATGAAAGGAGAAATGATATGACCATATCGCTACCGGATCTTCCCTATTCCAAGGAAGCACTGGCACCAAACCTCAGTGCCGGCACCCTTGATTTTCACCACGGTAAGCATCATAAGGCCTACGTAGACAATGCCAACAAGCTTCTTGCAGACACGGACCTCGTCAACGAAAGCCTTGAAACGATCATCGTGAAAACGGCCGGCGATGCCGCCAAAACAGGTATTTTCAACAACGTGGCGCAAGTCTGGAATCACAGCTTCTACTGGCAGTGCATGATGCCCAATGGTGGAGGACCCGCGACAGGTGCCATTGCCTCAAAAATCCAGTCAACCTGGGGAAGCTTTGAAAAATTTGCAGAGGAATTCAAAAATGCCGGTCTGACCCAGTTCGGAAGCGGCTGGGCCTGGCTTGTCCTGGAAAAGGATCAGCTTAAAATCGTGAAAACCGCTAACGCAGACAATCCTCTCGTCCATGGACAGAAGCCCCTCTTGACTGTTGACGTTTGGGAGCATGCCTACTACCTGGATTATCAGAACCGGCGGGCCGATTATCTGAACACCTTCGTAGACAAGCTGATCAACTGGAATTTCGTCAACTCACTTCTCGGGTAATTCTTAAAGCGAGCCTCTACGCCGGAAAGGTCATCCGTCCGGCGGAGAGGCTTTTTTTAGCGAAACAGCCTTTGAGCAGGAATTTCCCAGCCGCTTAAAAAACATGAAAGCATCACCCACTTCAGCGCCACACTACATCGGACACCGGGAGCGCCTGAAAAAGAAATTCTTTGAATGCGGACTTCAGGCCTTTCACGATTACGAAGCCGTGGAGCTTCTTCTCTCCTATGCAATTCCGAGAAAAGACCTCAAGATTCCAGCCAAAGATCTCCTTGAACGCCTTGGCTCGCTCCGGGGCATTATGGATGCCGACGTGAGTGAGCTTACACAGACCAGTGGCATCAGCCACCATGCTGCCGGCCTGATCAAGCTGGTCAAGGAAATTGGAACTCTTTACCTTCAGGAAAGGGTTAAGGAAAAGCCCCAGATCACCTGTACGGGCGAATTGCTCGATTTCTGCAAAACCGCGCTGGGAGGACTGAAAGATGAAAACTTCTGTGTTCTGTATCTCGACACGCAAAACCGGGCCATTGCTTTCGAAACTCTGCAGAAAGGCATTGTGAACCAGGCCGTCGTCTACCCCCGTCAAGTCCTGGAAAGGGCGCTTTTTCACAAGTCATCGGCCATTATCCTTGTTCATAACCATCCGTCCGGATATGTCAAACCATCGGATGCGGATATCCGCCTGACGAAAACGATTTCCGATACGGCAAAGCTGCTGGATATCCTGGTGCACGACCACCTGATTATCGGCGAGAACCGTTTTTTCAGTTTCCGTGAAGAGGGGATCATGCCGTCTTAATGTTCGTCTGAAATCAGTCTCCCCGAAATATCCGATCGCTTTGCACACGCCGCACTCCATAACGGGGTGTCGTAAAGAGACTGTACGGTCAACGGACGATTGACCTTCCTTTCTGAAAAAAAAACAGGAGGCTTTTTCAGTCTCCTGTTCCATATCAATGAGGCACTCTGGAAATCTTCGGAATCTCGCTGTACGATCAACCCCTGTCGGGGTCCTTGTCCCCTCCTTTGCCGTCAACCCGCTCTTTCAGCTCTTTGCCTACCTTGAAAAACGGCAATCTTTTCGGAGACACTTTAATGTTTTTCCCTGTTTTTGGGTTTCTGCCCGTATAGGCATTGTAGTTTCGCACAACAAAACTGCCAAACCCCCTGATTTCTATTCTCCCCCCATTTTGCAATTCCTCGGTAAAACCCTTAAAAAGCAGATTAATCACCTCAATGGCTTTTTTTTCAGTTAAACCTTCCCTTTTACTTAAAGCCTCTATGAGTTCGGACTTGTTCATAATACCTCCCTTATGTGATCCCTGCCTGAAATCTTATATTGACGCGTATTTCATGTATAAGAAGGATGATTATAAATAAACGTCTAATATGTCTCTTGAATTGGCGGACTATTAATTATTTTAAGATGAAAGTCAAGACAATTTTCCCCAAAGAAGCCACATTTTGAGTTGAGGCCTTGGGGAACATTGCGAAACGTAAGGGGTTGCTGTTTCTGTCGTCTAAAAATCTTGATTTATTGTTAATTCTAGTATAATGACTCAACTTTGTTTGATGGTGAAACGATGGTTTTATTTAGAGGTTGATTTCGTTCGCATTTTTTCCAAAAGACATATCGGCATTGCCGGGTTGTCAACAGAGAGCGGTTGTCTGAATAACGGTTAAAATCTTCATCTTCCGCTGATGCCGTCCAAAGACAGAATTTCTGCAAATTAAGGAACAGGCCCTGTTGACACGTCAGATTCTGATGATTACTATTCTTCTAAAAACAAAAGGAGATGATCTCGTTGATTAACAAATATAAGTGCAAAAAGAAAGGAAGGGTGATCCAAGCCATTTGTGAAGACACGTCTTGCGAATGGTATCTAAAAAACGAGTCCTTTCTGAATTGCACTTGGGTAGCCTGCAATTATGGACCGTTCACCCTGGAGGAAGTCGGGGATATGATGGGAGTCACTCGGGAAAGAATCAGGCAGATTGAAGCAAAGGCATTAAAAAAATTGCAGCATAAAAAGAGAAGGGATCAATTAAAGGATTTCGCCCTTCCAAGCAATGAATGGGATGTCATCTAGATACTCGATGGAAAAGGGGGAATTTACATTCCCCCCTTTTTTTTCAAACATTGATTTAAAATTGTCTCTATGATCCGGGCTCTTTTTGAAGTTGAGAATCATAGCTGTGGCGATGGTATTCCAGCTTCAGTTCCCCCGGATTCAATCGGGCTGGCTGCACAACGGGCAGCGCCTCTCAGGCCTTATCCCGGTGTCTTACAATGAGAAGATCACCGCACCTCGTTTCCGGGTGCCATCATCCTCACTTCATAATCATCCATAAGATAATGGATCCCGTAAGAAAAGCGCTGTTTTGTCGAAAGCACGGCGGACAGGGAGGACGATGTCTGCTGCAACACATAGTCCAGCATGGATTCATACTTTTTGCGCGGGTAGACAACAACGGGTTCCCCCTCAATTCCAACCAGTTTCGCAAGCATGGACACAGCGTACTGCTTGTCACCGAGATAGTCCACCAGCCCCAGCTTCTGAGCCTGCCTGCCTGTAAATATCCGGCCGTCTGCGATATCCTTGAGGGTCTCTGAAGTAATGTTGCGGTGACGGACGACGACATCGAGGAACTGGCTGTAGATGTCATCCACCAGCCCCTGAAGAAGGACCTTTTCCTCTTCGGTCATTTCCCGTATCGGCGATCCGATGTCTTTATACTTCCCGCTTTTGATGACGGAAGCCTTGACGCCTACCTTTTTCATCAATTCTTCCGTATTCGTGAAATACATGACCGCCGAGATGCTTCCCGTCAATGTGCCTGAATTGGCTATGATCTTCTCTCCCGCACAGGCTACCAGGTATCCACCGGATGCGGCCACGGAACTCATGGAAGCGAGAACTCTTTTTCTCTTTCTGAGCTCCATGACTGCGTCGTAGATTTCCTGGGAGGGGGCAACACCACCTCCCGGGGAATTGATCCGGAGAATCACCCCTTTGACGGTATCATCTTTAGCGAATTCGTTAAGATGATCAACCACCTCACCTGAATCCTTGATGATTCCCTCTATGTCGACAATGCCAATCTTATTGGCGCCGGAAAAGGCGGTCCGTTTACCGGTGATGGACGCAATTCCCTGGACCAGGAAATAAAAGGCAAACAGGAGAAGGAACAAGAGAAGGATTCCCCAAATCACCGGATGTCGTTTCATGAGTCTGGACTCAAATTACTTGGTTGGGTCGATCAGTTTTACGTCAGCATCCACCAGGGCCTTGCCGAGATTTGACCCGATGTTCTCCCGATTGTTGAGGTACTGGCTTACAGAGTGACTCCCTTCAGAACTTGCCTCCGTATCCTTGATGCTCAACCTTATTTTTCTCCCTTTTACATCCACGCTTTTTACAACAGCAGAAATCGACTCTCCCACGGAAAAGATTTCTGATGCGGATTTGACCCGTTTGTGACTCAACTCCGATATATGTACCAGCCCCTCAATGCCTTCCTCAACCTCAACAAATACGCCAAATTCCGTTAAATTGGTGATCTTTCCGGATACAATGGACCCCGCCGAATACTTATCGCAGAATTCTTCCCAGGGGTTCTTTTCAATCTGCTTAATGCCCAGGGAAAACTTCTCATTTTCCACGTCAATATTCAGGACGACGGCTTCTATCTCCTGACCCTTCTTATAGATTTCAGAGGGATGTTTGACCCGCTGCTTCCAGGAGATGTCGGATACATGCACGAGGCCATCAATTCCATCCTCCACACCGACGAATATGCCGAAGTTTGTGACATTTCGAATGACCCCCTTGACGATCGTCCCTTCAGGATATTTCTGTTTCAGCGTTTCCCACGGATTGTCCGTCGTCTGTTTCAGTCCCAGGGAGATTCGCTTGTTGTCTTTGTTAACATCGAGAATCATGGCTTTCAAAGTCTGTCCCTGCGTCAATACCTTCGAGGGGTGCTTGATTTCCCGGGTCCAGAACATTTCTGACACATGGATCAATCCCTCTACTCCGGGATCCAGTTCCACAAAGGCGCCATAATCCGTAAGGTTGACCACCTTGCCCTCAACAATTCCCCCTATGGGATACTTATCCGAGATATTTTCCCACGGATTTTCAGTCAATTGCTTCAGACCGAGCGACACCCGCTCTTTTTCACGGTCGAAGGAAAGAACCTTGACGGTAATCGTGTCCCCTTTCGAGAAGCTTTCGGAAGGCTTGGTGATTCTGCCCCAGGAAATATCCGTTACATGAAGAAGTCCGTCAATTCCCCCCAGATCAATGAATAAACCATAATCCGTAATGTTCTTGATGACGCCCTCAACGATGGCCCCTTCATGAATGTTTGCCAGGGTCTCCTTCTTTTCTTCCTCTCTCTCCTGTTCCAGGATCGATCGCCGTGACAGGACGACATTGTTCCTTTTGCGGTCGTATTTAAGGACATCGAACATGAACGTCTGGCCTACAAATTTGTCGAGATCCCTCACCGGACGAATATCTACCTGGGAGCCGGGAAGAAATGCGGTAATGCCGATATCCACGGACAATCCGCCCTTTACCCTCTCGACGACCATTCCCTTGACTGGAAGATGATTTTCACAGGCACTCTTTACGTCGTCCCATACCTTCATTTTCGCGGCTTTATCTCTGGAGAGAACGAGATTCCCTTCCTGATCCCTTCTCTCGACCATCACTTCGATTTCATCTCCAACGTCCACCGTGATGTTGCCTTCTTCATCCTTGAGTTCCCTCGCCAGGATATATCCTTCCGTTTTCCAGCCGACATCTACCATGACCACATCAGAGTTGATCTGAACAATTTTACCTGTTACAAGTTCCCCCAGGTGAACACTTTGAAGGCTTTGCTCATATAATTCCTTGAAGCCCATCATGTCTTCATTGCTTTGATTCTGCTGATTTCCTGCGGCGTCTCCTTTTTCTTCCATCTGATCTGAAATTAAGTTGTCATCGTTAACCATTTAACTATCCCCCTTGTGTTTTATAAAAACCATTAAATAATTTTAAAAAAGTAACACACAAACCTAAAAACATCAAGATTTATTCGCCTAGTCTGAGTGTGTTTGCTTTCTGCGGACAGATGCGATCATCGGGCGAATCGCCTCGCTACGTGAAGGCTTCCTTGAACAAAATGGGCAGGAGCCTCCCGTCTCATCGGGAAGGCGGATCCTTTAGAGCCATCCTCATCGCTGTCACGACCTCATCAACCGTCAAATCCGTGGAATCGAAAACCCTTGCATCTGCCGGCACTCTGAGGGGCGCGACGGCACGCTCCGAGTCCTGCCTGTCCCTGAGGATCATTCCCTTTTTGACGGTTTCCGGATCCGGTATAAGCCCCGCCCCCCGAAGTTCTTTGCAGCGTCTTCTAACCCGCTCAGAAAGACTCGCCGTGAGAAAAAACTTGAAGTCGGCATGGGAAAAAACCACCGAGCCCATGTCCCTGCCCTCGGCAATGATGCTCCCCAAGCTTCCGAAATTGCGCTGAATGGGCAGCAGCACCTCCCTGATGATCGGCAGCGCGGAAATCCTCGATGCCAACAGGCCAATTTCTTCCGTGCGCAGAAGATCGGTTATGTCGATGTCATCCAGAATGACTCTGGGTGTACTGCCCTCCCTCTCGAGCTTCAGGTTCAAGGATTCGGCAAGGCGGCTCAAATACGAAGCATCTTCAACGGCCGATTTATCTTTCTTTATTTTGTACGCAATGGCGCGGTAAAGGGCGCCCGTGTCGAGGTAAGGATAGGAAAGGATTTTCGCCAGGGCTCTGCTGACGGTGCTTTTTCCGGCCCCGGATGGTCCATCGATCGTTATGATCATTTCGTGTACCGATAGTTGCTTTTTTCGTGAGGTCAATTTCTATAGCATATGTTTGTTATTAATGATATACAGGGATAAATATCAGAAGGGGTTGTTTTTTAAGGAAAAGAGGAGAACAACCCATCGGAACGTTTCAAGCTGCAAGATGAAGGAACATGAAAAGAGGCTGTGCAGGCGCTGATGATGTTCCGAAGGAATCACGAAGGAAGAACTGTTTAAAATTATAAGGAACCGACTATAGATCTTGTCACAGCTTTTTTATAAATGAATCTTTCCATTTTTTGTATCAAAAAATTTTTTATCGCAGCGTTCGCCGTTGTTTTTCTCTTCACTTCGTGCCCGGCGGCCAACGCGTCTTTTACCCTGGAAGATGAAAAAAAGCTGGGAAAAGAGTTTTACGAGAAACTGTCAAAGGGAAGGGTTCTGATTCGAGACCCGAAGATTCAGAACTACGTAGATCAAATCGGTCGTCTTGTCCTGGCTTCGTCACCGAAAGCCCCCTTCGAATTCAAGTTTTCCGTCATCAACAGCTCCGCCATCAATGCCTTTGCCACCCCGGGCGGGTATGTCTATGTCAACAAGGGTCTCATCAATCTCTGTGAAAATGAAAGCGAGTTGGCCGGTGTACTTGCCCACGAGGTCGCCCACATCAATGCCCGCCACATCGCCTCCATCATTGAAAAATCCACGAAGATGAATATCGCGGCCCTGGCGGCAATCTTGGCCGGGGCCTTTCTCGGAGGAGGCGGAGAGGCAGCCGCGGCACTTACAAGTTTTTCCATGGCCGCGGTTTCCAGCATGAACCTCAAGTACAGCCGCGATCATGAAGAAGAGGCGGACCGCCTTGGTATGGCCTACCTGGTGGCTTCCGGTTATAATGGGAAATCAATGCTCGATTTTCTCAAAATCATGAGAAAATACGAATTTTACTCGAAAAGCATCCCTTCCTATTTTCTGACCCATCCAGGAACTGACGAAAGAATCCGCTATCTCGATGGTCTTCTCCAGGTCCGATATCGGACGGAAGGACGGGAAAGCATTGTCGGGGGATTGACGAGGATTCAGATTTATCTTGCCTTCATCGGGAGAAATCCCGAACTCAAGCTGACCAAATTTCAAAGTGCGGTTCAGGCGAATCCCGTCGATGTTGACGCTCTTTACGGCTTGGCTTTGACGCAGGAAAGACTCGGATCGACTGAGGATTCCATAAAGACCTTTCAAGAAGCCCTGAATCTTTCTCCCAACGATGAGGACATCGTCCGGGATCTGGGCATCGCATGTTTCAGAGCCGGCCGGACGCGGGATGCCATTTATTATCTGTCTCGGGCTTTGTCCATTAATCCTGAAAATTCAAAAACCATTATTTTCCTGGGCCGCGCCTACGAAGCTGAGGGACGTTTCCAGGAGGCATTGAACACCTTGAAACGAATCGAAAACAAGCCGTCGATTGAAGCGGATGCCCACTATCATCTTGCCACGGCCTATGGAGGAACGAAGGACCAGGGTGCCTCACATTACCATTTCGGGATGTATTTCAAGAAAAACCGGAAAAAGGAAATGGCCTTGTACCATTTCAAGGCGGCCTTGAAGTTTTATGGACCGGGGGAACGAAAAAGGGTGGAGATTGAAGAGGAAATTGAGGCTATCGAAAAAGGAAAATCTTCAAAACCAAGCTCCACGGAAGATTCCGAGGAAGCAATGGGCTATTCTTCCTAGGTTGAAGGCCGTATGATAACGGAATCAATCTTTTTCCCAAGCTGCCCCCTGACCCTTGCAAGAGTTTCAAGAGAAAGAGACTTCTCTTCAAGATACTGAGGACGGAGCGCTTTTGACGGAACGAATGGCTGCAGTGCATAGCGCCTTGATTGAGCTATCAGATCTCCGACGTTGAGCAGATCCTCTTCCGTCAGGAGCGAGTCCACGACAGTCGTTCGAAACTCATAGTTTACATTCGAGGACAGGATCAATCGCACGGATTCGGCAATCTGTTCTGAAACACCCGCCATTCCGGTAATTTTCCCGTACTTTTCAAGGGGTCCCTTGATGTCCATGGCGATGTAATCCACAAGATGTTCAGCAATCAACCTTGCAAGAACCCCCGGCATCGAACCGTTGGTGTCGATCTTGATCTGATATCCCATCGCTTTCAGGCACTTCAGAAAGCTCGCAAGATCCTGCTGAATCGTCGGCTCGCCTCCTGTCACGGTCACCGCATCGAGCTTACCGATCCGGCTGCGGTGAAAGGAGAGAATCGAATCTTCGCAAAGGCAGGCGGAAAAAAGCTCCGGATCGACCAATTCCGGGTTATGGCAGTAGGGGCAGCGGAAATTGCAGCCCTGGCAGAAAATGACGGAAGAGATTTCGCCGGGATAATCAATGAGGGATACCTTCTGAAGGCCTCCGATCTTCATTAGACGGCATACTCCCTTCTCAGGGAAAATTCCTGCTGCTTCCCCTTGTTCCACTGCTTTACCGGCCTGAGATAACCGACGACCCTTGAATAAATTTCGCAGGGCTCCTGACATTCCGGACAGGCAGCCTGCTCTCCGCGCAGATACCCGTGGGATGGGCACACACTGAAAGTCGGCGTAAAGGTCAGATAAGGGATGTGGTACTGGGAGCAGATTCTTTGAATCAGTTTTTTTATGATATCCGGATCTTCGATTCTTTCCCCGGCAAAGATATGGAAAACGGTTCCGCCTGTGTACTTTGTCTGAATTTCATCCTGAAGATCGAGGGCCTCAAAGAGATCGTCCGTGTAGTTAACGGGCAACTGGGTTGAATTGGTATAGAAAGGCTCACCCTTTTCTGCCCCGTCCTGCTCAGATGCAGCCACGAGGATGTCCGGGTATTTTTTCCGGTCCATCTGGGCCAGGCGGTATGAGGTCCCTTCAGCCGGCGTCGATTCAAGATTGTAGTTGTTTCCCGTCTCGTTCTGAAACTCCACAAGCCGGTCCCTCATGAAATCCAGGACCCTCTTCGCAAATTCCTGCCCCTCGCGTGTCCCTATGCTTCTGCCGAATAGATTCAGGCAGGCTTCATTCATCCCTACAAGACCGATGGTGGAGAAGTGGTTTTTCCAATATTCACCGAATCGCTCCTTTACGCCTCTCAGATAGTATTTCGTATAGGGATAGAGATTTCGGTCCGTGAAATTTTCCAGGACCTTTCTTTTGGTCTCCAGACTTTCACGGGCCAGAGCCATCAGACGGTCCAGCCGATCCAGAAAATGATGCTCCGAATTGGAGAGGTAGCCGATGCGGGGCATATTCATGGTGATAACCCCGATAGAACCGGTCAGCGGATTGGAGCCGAAAAGCCCCCCTCCCCGAACCTGCAGCTGACGGTTGTCGATTCTTAACCGGCAGCACATGCTCCTGGCGTCTTCGGGATTCATCTCGGAATTGATGAAGTTGGAGAAATAGGGAACGCCGTATTTTGCCGTCATTTCCCAGAGGTCTTTTAAATTCGGATCATCCCAGTTGAAATCCCGGGTGATGTTGTATGTTGGAATCGGAAAGGTGAAGACCCTCCCTTTCGCATCACCCTCAGCCATCACCTGCAGAAAAGCCGAGTTGAACAGGTTCATTTCTTCCTGGAATTCGGAATAGGTTTCCCTGCGGGGCTCTCCGCCGATGATTACATTCTGGCCGGCGTAGTAGCGTGGAACCGTCACATCGAGGGTCACGTTTGTAAAGGGCGTCTGAAAACCGACTCGTGTCGGCACATTGATGTTGAAGATAAATTCCTGCAGCGCCTGCTTCACTTCGTCGAAAGTCAGGCCGTCATAGCGGATGAAAGGGGCCAAGAGGGTGTCGAAGTTTGAAAAGGCCTGCGCTCCTGCGGCTTCACCCTGGAGTGTATAGAAAAAGTTAACCACCTGCCCCAGGGCGCTGCGAAGATGCCTGGCCGGCCTGCTTTCAACCTTGCCGGATACCCCCTTGAAACCATTCATCAGGAGATCGAGAAGATCCCAGCCGACACAATACACAGATAACAGGCTCAGATCATGGATGTGGAAATCTCCATCGCTGTGCGCCTTTCGGACCTCCGGCGAATAGACTTCGTTGAGCCAGTATATTTTGCTGACTTCCGAGGATATGTAGTTGTTCAATCCCTGCAGGGAATAATCCATATTGCTGTTTTCGTTGATCTTCCAGTCTTTTTTCTTCAGATAGGAATCGACCAGCTCAACTTCCATACGGTTCGTAATTTCCCTCAGCCGGGCATGCTGATCCCGATAGATGATATAGGCTTTTGCCGTTCGCCGATAGGAAGTCGACAGAAGAACTTCCTCAACAATGTCCTGAATTTCCTCGACAGACGGTGTAGAACCTCCAAAAAGCTTTTCCGCCAGGCTCAACGCCCTGATGGTTAACTTTCGAGCCGTTTTGCCGTCGAATTCTCCCGTCGCGAGGCCCGCCTTTGCAATGGCGGAGGTGATCTTTTCTGCGTCAAATTTAACCAGCCTTCCATCCCTTTTGATGATCTCCGAATACATCAGAACGCTCCTTTTGCAATCAGCAGTTGACCTGATATAATGTTTTTATGCGGTCTACCAACAAGATGTTGGGCATTATGGTGGAACACCATACCATATATTGATTCATAATCAAGAGATAAATTTTATAAAAGTTGACAGCAGGCATGGTGACATGGAACGATCCAACGACCTTGAACATTCGCAGGCTATCCTTCGGATGGCATGGTGTTGTTCTGAAGAATTTCGAGGTAGGCTTTTTGGCTGCTTCCTATCTGTACTCCAGCGCTTTTTTCACAAGAATTTCTGAATTTTTAAAAAGGGCGGGAATGTCTTCTTCGTGCATCCCCGCCCCCCTGGCAATTTTCACGGCCATGGCCCGCGTGGTGAGATTGCTCGATTCATGACTGTCCGTATTGAGCACCAGAGGAAAATGATACTGAACGGCCATCTTCACAATATGGCCGTTCGAAAGAGAGTGCCCCTTTCGTGTCGTGAGCTCCATGCAGATGTTGTTTTTTGCCGCCAGAAGAGCCTCCTCTTCTCCAATCAGCCCGGGGTGGGCAAGGATATCGATGGGCGCCGACAGCGCGGCCAGGTTCGTTCCCTCCATGACCGGCTCCACAAGAGTCTCACCGTGGACGACAATGATTTTTGCCCCCAGTCCTCTGGCTTCCACGGCCAGCTCTCTGATGTACATGGGCGGGACGTGGGTCAGTTCTATTCCGGGCAGAACGGGAATGCCATGGGCTATTGAAAGTTTTTTGCAGACGGCTACAATACCGGGTAGGATCGAAGGAATATTCGAATGATCCCCATGATCGGTCAAGGCTATGGCGCGATATCCGACAACGATCGCGCGCCTGACGAGTTCGGACGGAAGAAGTTGGCCGTCGCTGAAAAACGTATGGGTATGCAGATCAATCACAGGATTCTCCTTATTTCCAGAAATTCAGAAGTATGACCCTGAAGAGCGGCTCTTTCCACCAAGGTTATTTCTTAGTAGCACCCTCCGCTTTCCCGGTCAATCATGATCTGCCCTCATTTGAAATTGACAAATCGTCAATCTTCTTTTAACTGGAGGAGTTTATTCTTCCGGTACAGGAAAGGGGTCTGTTTCATTGAAGGAACGGTTTAAAGTGAAAATCATCGATCGCTACCTGATTAAAGAGATCCTGCAACCCTTCGGCATCGTGCTGTTTGTAATGACATTTGTTCTGCTGATGGGAAAGATTCTCCAATTGATGGATCTGATGATCAACAAAGGGGTCGGCCTCATCGCCATCGTGCAGCTGATCCTTTTCCTGCTGCCCTCGTTCTTCGTCTTTACGATTCCCATAGCACTGCTTATTTCCATTCTCATCGCCCTGGGAAGAATTTCCAGCGACAGCGAATTCACCGTCTTGAAGGCCTCCGGAGTCAGCCTGTACAGGCTGACTCCGCCGATACTTCTGATCGCTTTTGCGGCCCTGCTGCTTACGGCCTTTTCTACTTTTTTTCTCGCACCCTACAGCAATATGGCGACGAAGACCCTTCTGTACAGCGTTGCGAGGAGCAAGGCAGGCATCGGTATCAAGGAGAAAGTGTTTATCGCGGACTTTAAAGGCATTCTTTTGTACGCGGACACGATTTCCGACAGGGACTTTTCCATGGAGGGGGTCCTTGTTTCAGATCAGCGAACCGACGAGGAGCCGGCGACCATTATTGCCAAACAGGCGTTTCTGATCTCTGATCCGAAATCCATGGACGTCACCTTGAGGCTTGAAAACGGAAGCACCTATTCTGTTTCCAAGGATAAAAAAAATTTCCGTAAGATGGACTTCCAGTATTACGACATCAATCTCGATGTTCCCTCTGCGTTGAGCGAAGCCCGGAAGGAGCGTTCAAAGTCAACCAAAGAAATGACTCCCCGGGAATTGATTCTCAACATCAAGAACAGCCGGCAGGCGGATAAAAATTATCGGGAATATGTGCTCGAACTGAACAAAAAATTCACCATCCCTTTTTCATGCCTGATGTTCGGCATTCTCGCCATCCCTCTCGGCATCAAAAGCCGGCACCGTTCCGTGAAGGCAAGGGGGTTTACCCTCGGGCTGATGACGGTCTTGCTCTACTATCTTCTGCAGCTGGGCTGCGATGCGCTGGTCACTACGGGGAAATTGCCCCCGCTGCTCGGCTCATGGATGCCGACACTCCTTTTCTGCATGACGGGTCTTTCTCTTTACTTGACCGCGGCGGCAGAACGGCAGATTAAATGGATGTCCCCATCCGCCCTTCATAAATTTTTGAATCGCAACAAGGTCCGGAGGAGTCAGAAACATTCATGATCACCCTCGATCGCTATATAACAAGAGAATTTCTCAGATTTTTTCTCCTGGTCATGGTCTCTTTTCTCTCGCTTTTTCTCATCGTCGAGTTTTTTGACCAGCTCAGGATCCTCGCCAGAAAAAGCGCCTCCTTTGATCAGGTGGCCGCTTATTTCTTCTTCCGCATTCCCATGATGCTTTCGTTAACCATTCCTGCGGCCGTTCTTCTATCGGCCTTGCTGACCTTCGGATCCCTGTCGAGAAACAGTGAAATTGTGGCCATGAAGGCCAACGGCATCAGCATCTACCGTTCGTCCGTTCCAATCATGATCCTTTCTTTCCTGATCACGCTTTTCTCTTTTCTGTTCAGTGAATTGATCACTCCCTATGCAAACGCGAAAGCTGAATACATCATGAGGGTAGACATCCAGAAGAAGGAACTCCACGGGGCTTTCAAAAAGGAACAGATCTGGTATCGAGGCGCCAGGGGGATTTACAGCTTCAAGCTTTTTGATCCGAAAAACAACATCCTCCAGGGAATCACCCTCAATTACCTCGATCGCGGGATGAATCTCGTCATGCGCGTCGATGCGGATCGGGCCGTGTGGAACAGGGATCACTGGATCTTTTACAACCTTCTGATCGTTCGCTTTGACGAGGCGGGATTTCCCCTGATGGAGCGCTTTGATGAAAAAATCCTGGACCTGCCCGAAAAGCCGTCGGATTTTCAGGTAGTCCAGAAAGATTCCGAGCAGATGGGATATTTTGAATTAAGAAAGTATGTACGGAAAATTCGTTCCGAAGGCTATGACGCGACGAGATACCTGGCCGATCTGCACGGAAAGATCGCCTTTCCCTTTGTGTGCGTCATCCTGGCCATTCTCGGAATCTCCTTCTCCGTGAAAACAGAACGGAGCGGAGGGCTTGCGGGAAGCATCTTCGTCGGCGTCACCATTGGATTTTCTTACTGGATTCTTTACGCCTTCGCCATGTCTCTGGGAAGATCGGGAAACCTCCCTCCCCTTCTCGCGGCCTGGCTGGCAAACCTCCTCTTCGGAGCGGCTGCGCTGTATCGTTTCAAACACGTCAGGACATAATGGAAGGCTTTTTCGGCATCGATCTCAATACCGATAGTGCTCCGCCTTATAGGGGCCTTCAACGGGAACCCCCAGATAGTTCGCCTGCTTTGGGGACAGCGTTGTCAGGTGGACTCCCAAGCGTCCCAGGTGCAGACGGGCGACTTCCTCGTCCAGCTTCTTGGGCAGGGTATAGACTCCAGGCTTGTATTTTTTCGAAGCGAGTTCGATCTGTGCCAGGCACTGATTGGTAAAACTGTTGCTCATGACAAAGCTGGGGTGGCCCGTCGCGCAGCCCAGATTCACCAGGCGCCCTTCCGCCAGAACAATGATGGAGCGCCCTGAGGACAGGGTCCATTTGTCTACCTGTGGTTTTATGGTTTCCTTCTTACACTCCCGGTTTTCTTCCAGGTAATGCATGGCGATTTCACTGTCGAAATGGCCGATGTTGCATATGATCGCCTCATTTTTCATGCGCTCCATATGCTCCCCGGTAATGACGTCGCAGCACCCGGTGGCCGTCACGAAAATATCCCCTTGGCCGACGACGTCGTCGAGCCTCTTGACCTCATATCCTTCCATCGCCGCCTGAAGGGCGCAGATGGGGTCAATTTCGGTTACAAGGACCCTCGCACCGAATCCGCGCATCGACTGGGCGCAGCCCTTGCCGACGTCTCCATAGCCGCAGACGACAACCACCTTTCCAGCGACCATGATGTCCGTTGCCCGCTTGATCCCGTCGGCCAGCGATTCCCGGCACCCATAGAGATTGTCAAACTTCGACTTTGTGACGGAATCATTGACATTAATGGCCGGGAAGAGAAGCTCTCCCTCCCTGGCCATTGAATAAAGGCGGTGAACACCCGTTGTCGTTTCTTCCGATACGCCCAGAATGCCCGCAGCCACGCGTGTCCAGCGATTCCTGTCCCTGGAGAGAGATCTCTTCATCCGCTCCATGATAATCTGCATCTCTTTGTTGTCCTGCTTTTTCTCCAGGAGGCCGGGATCTTTTTCGACGCGGGCCCCCTGATGGACAAACAGGGTTGCATCACCCCCATCGTCGACAAGGAGATCGGGGCCGCCGCCGTCGGGCCATGTCAGTGCCTGCTCCGTACACCACCAGTACTCTTCCAGGCTTTCGCCCTTCCAGGCAAAGACCGCCGCCGTGCCTGCTTCTGCAATCGCCGCGGCGGCATGGTCCTGCGTGGAAAAAATATTGCACGAAGCCCAGCGGATGTCCGCACCCAGAATGTTCAGCGTCTCGATCAGCATGGCCGTCTGAATGGTCATGTGCAGGCTGCCCATCACCTTCAGGCCCGCCAGGGGTTTCTGCCGGCCGTACTTTTCCCGCACGGCCATCAGCCCAGGCATTTCGTTTTCCGCCAGAGCCATCTCCTTTCTTCCCCATTCTGAAAGGGACAGATCCGCCACCCGGTACGGCAATGAAGCGTCAATCTCCAGGAAACTCATCTCTTCCTCCTGTTCCGCGGACAATGTCATTGTTCCTGTTTATATGTTGGCGGCCCCTTTTAACGGCTCCACCATATCCGTCGTTTCCCAGAGATAATCGTCCAGGAAGAGCGACTTGGGCAGTTTTCTGTAGATCTCTCCGTCGAGAAGGTTGAACCGTTCGATCATTCCCCGCGGCGAAAGATCGAAGTATTCCCGGATGAGGGTTCCGATTTTCTGATCTGAAACGATTCCCGTCCCGAAGGTGTGCACATAGATGGAGATCGGTCGGGCAATGCCGATTGCATAGGACAGCTGGATGGCGCATTTCCGCGCCAGCCCGGCGGCAACGATATTCTTGGCCACATAGCGCGCGCCAAGCGCTGCGGAACAGTCCACCTTTTCCGGAGTTTTGTTTACAACGGAGCCGCCTCCGATCTGAGCACCTGGGTAGCCTCCATAAAGCTGGACCACCAGTTTTCTGCCGGTCACGCCGGAGTCTGCGGAGCTGCAGGAATTGACGGCCTGCCATTCACCCGTCGGGTTGAACAGGAAATCTGTCTGTTCATCCACCCAGTCCTTCAAACAGTTCATGGCGATCTGCTTGGCAAGAGGCTCAATGCTGTTCCGGAAACCTGCCGGCACATGCCGGTAGTCAATGGCGTTGGACATCAATACGGTTGCCACCCGTAGCGGCTTTCCTTCACTGTCATATTCCACGGTCACCTGGCCCTTTCCATCGGGGGCAAAGACGGGATTGTCCGCTTCCTCGAAGGCCCTCATCATCTTGGTAGCCAGCACATAGGGCAGGGGAAGCAGTTCAGGAGTTTCGTCACAGGCGAATCCGAAGATAATCCCCTGGTCTCCTGCCCCGATTTCCTTGTACTTTCCCAGGTCAGCCCGCGTGCCGATGTTGATGTCCGGCGACTGAGGAATAATCGTATTCAGGATGCCCATGGAGTTCCCGTTGAGGCCCAGCTCATAGTCGCAATACCCGAGCCTCAAAACGGTGTCACGGACACATCGTTCGATGTCCACATAAATGCGGGTTGCCACTTCACCGCCCACGATGCAAAGCCCCTTTCCCAGGAAGACTTCGATTCCGCAATGGGGCATGTTGTCCACCGTTAAGCCTCGTTCTTTTTCTCTGTCAAGAATGGCTGCAATGATATTTGCGGCAACGGAATCCGCAACAATGTCCGGATGCCCCACCTTGACGCTTTCAGAAGTAATACGCATCTATTGTTCTCCTTTAGTTCTCTTTTTTCGTATCGATCAGATTTCCGTGTCTCTTGTTACCCTTGGCATTAGACGTCCGCCATGACGACCCTTGTTTGGCTTTTGGAAAGACTCCGACTGCCCGGTCGGTTCGGCGGCGTGACGATCCCACCGGATATGATGAGCGTAAAGGCGGCCTCGACGGTCATATCCAGTTCAATGAGATCATCGCTGCGGGCCATGATAAAAAATCCTGCGGTCGGGTTGGGTGTTTTGGGAATAAAAACATGAAGGGCCTCTTCACCCGTCCTGCTGGAAAATTCTTGCCCCGTTATTCCGGTAACAAAACCGAGACTATATACCCCCTTCCGGGGAAATTCAACAAGAACAACTTTTTTAAAGCTCTGATTCTTATTGATGAAAAGATGTTCGAAAATCTGTTTCGTTGCCTGATAAATACTGCGGACTACGGGAATCTTGTCAAGAAGGGATTCTCCAAACGTGACGAGCTTAGTCCCCAGATAACTTTGCGTGAGAAGTCCGCAGACAAAAATGACCGCCAGGGTGACGATCATCCCCAAACCCGGAATGTGCATACCCAGGAGCGTTCCCGGCTGGTAAGGCCGGGGGATGATGTCCAGGAGGCTATCCATCATCCTGACGAGAAAGGACAGGATATAAATCGTCAATCCCAGAGGAACAGTGACGGCAAGTCCTGTTAAAAAAATTCCTCTCAGTTTTTTCCCCAAGGATGTCATGCTATCGAAATGCGGCCGCTTTCAGTGAAGTCTATCCCGTTTTTAAATTTAGCAAAAAAGGGACCATGAATAGTTTCCTTCGGCACAGGAACAACAAAACAGGGGCATGACGCTTCCCCCATGCCCCTGGCCACAACTCTCTTGCCATATTTCACATAAGAATAAAAAAACAAATGAACCCCGGCGAACCAGTGGATCACCACTGTCCATATAAACATGCCACTGCGATCGGCTTTAATGTTTGATACGGTTATCCTCGTCGACGAAGATTGCGGTGGGCTTCCAGCCCTTCGCTTCATCGCCGTCGACAAATACGTAACTGGCAATAATGACCAGGTCCCCTCGTGCAACTTTTCTTGCCGCAGCACCGTTGAGGCAGATCGTCCCTGAATCCCGTTTGCCTGTTATCACATATGTGGAAAAACGCTCACCATTATTCACATCATAAATGGACACTTTTTCATAGGGCAAAAGTCCGGCAGCGTCCATCAGATTTTCATCAATGGTGATGCTGCCCTCGTAATGAAGATCTGCATCCGTTACAGTCGCTCTGTGAATTTTGGATTTAAGCATCATCCTTTGCATGGATTCACCTTCCCGCCGAGCCAGGAGCCGCTCCCTGCCCGATCTCGTATTTTCTTTTTTATTCGATGTTCAGTTCTTCACCGAACACGTAATTGTCTATAAGCCTCGTGGAGCCGACAAAAACAGCAAGGGCCATAACGGATTCGTCCTCCAGGCGGTCGATATCCTTCATGGTGGTCGTGCTGCAAATCCTGGCATAATCAATCCGGGTCGAGGGGACTCCTTCGATGTAACCCGTGATCTCGTCCAGTATCCGGCCGGCGTCCCGCTCACCCTGATCGAACAGCTCTTTGGCTTTCTTCAGGGACCGGCTCAAACATAGGGCCGATTGCCGTTCTTCCGGGCTCAGATAAACATTTCGGGAACTCATGGCGAGTCCGTCTTGCTCCCTTGTCGTCGGCATGCCGACAATCTCGAGATCCATGTTCAAATCAGCAACCATCCGCTTGATCGTAACCAGCTGCTGAAAATCTTTCTTACCGAAGATGGCCAGATGGGGTTTCACCATATTGAACAACTTGGCGCATACCGTTGCTACGCCGCGAAAATGACCCGGTCGTGACAACCCGCACAGATTTTTCGTGACTTCCTCGACGTTCACATAGGTCTGGTAGTGCTCGGGATACATCTCGGCATTGCTGGGGAAAAAAATGACGTCCGCACCGGCATCTTCCGCTAATTGCCTATCTCTTTCGAAGTTCCGTGGATATTTGTCCAGGTCCTCCGAAGGTCCGAACTGGGTGGGATTGACATAGATGCTGACAACGACGCAGTCCCCTCTTTTTCTCGCTTCACGCATCAGGCTGAGATGGCCGTCGTGAAAATAGCCCATGGTCGGCACGAAGGCGACCCTTTTCCCGGAATTTCTCAGGGCTTCCGAATAGCGCTGCATCTCCTGAACCGTACCAATGATGTTCATCGGTTGTTATTCTCCATAAAAAAAACCTCACCGTCCTGAACGGGGAGGCTTTTATCCCTAGATAAATCAGCTTCATGCGCCTTCCGTCTCAGTCCTTTTGCGGATCCAAGCGGTTAAAATTTCTATACAGACAGACCTCTGGCTTGTCAAGAATATTTATTGCGTTTTTTTATCTCGAAAAGGGCGTTGCACAGCGCCGCATATTGCTGGATTGACAGCTCTTCCGCCCTTTTCGTTTCACCGATTCCCAGGGAAGCCAGCAAATCCTGCAGATTTTTGTTATCCGGGCCCTGCGCCATGAGGCTCTTCAAGTTATTGAACAGGGTTTTGCGCCGCTTCGCAAAGGCGGTTCTGACCAGGAGGGAAAACAGGGCGACATCGCGGACGGGAAACAGCGGTTCGTCGGAAAATGAAATCTTCAGCACCGAGGAGGTTACCTCGGGTTTCGGATAAAAGCTGCCGGGGGCCACGTCCCGTTCCATTGAGATTCGGGTGAACAGTCCGAACAGGACGGATGGAATGCCGTATGCCTTCGTCCCGGGGACCGCACGGAGGCGCTCGGCCACTTCCTTCTGCATCATCAGGACGGCCGTCGAGAGATGTTTCCGGTTACTCAGAAGATGAAACAGGATTGGAGAAGATATGCCGTATGGAATATTTCCGATCACCTTGATCTTCTGCTCGGGGTTGTCCCCTTTGGCCTCCGCAAAATCATAGTCAAGGATATCTTTCTGAATGATTTCCACGTTGCGGTAGCCTTCAAGCTGCTCCTCGAGAATGGGAATCAGCCTCCCATCGATTTCCACTGCCGTCACCCGCCTGGCCCGCCCGGCAATGAGAGCCGTCATCAGCCCCAGCCCGGAACCGATCTCCACGACGGTTTCCATGTCCTGAATGTCGGCCGCTTCCACGATCCTTTCCATGATGGAGGAATCGGCAAGAAACGATTGGCTCAGTCGCTTTGACGGTCGGACCGCGTGATCAGAGAGAATCTGTCGGATGGATTTCATGGGGTCTCTTTTTCCGGATTGCACAGATAAGCCGGTAAGAAAGGAAATAAGCCGGAACGGAAAGGAAGGCGGCCAGAACGACTCCCCCGACGAGCAGGGGCACGATAACGGCCCAACCCAGTTGGAGAAGAGCCGCCAAGGAATATTCCGTCAGGACGAGTTCGCCCTTTCCACGTCCGAGGATCAACAGACCGATCTGGTACTCCGTGATATAAAGCAAGGGGATGGTCAGAGGGTTGGATACGAGCCACGACCCGAGGCAGGCAGAAGACACGTTGGTCTTGAAAAGAAACCCACAGAGAATCACCAAAACGGTATGCAGCGGGATGGTCGGCGTGGCGCCGACAAAAACACCCATGGCGGCCCCCCTGGCCAGAGAGCCCGGATCTCCTTTGAGGCTTATGAACTGCTGATAAATTCCCTGTAGCCGTTTTTTCAAGATCATGATCTACCGGCACGAAAGGGTTGCATCGAGCGGCCATCGCGATACGGCATTCAGGCTGAATTCATCGGTGATCCCCCTGCCGAGAAGGTTGTTTCCCACCACGGCAACCATGGCGGCGTTATCCGTGCAGAGGATGGGAGGCGGCACAAAGAGATCTATTCCGCATTCCGCGGTTCTGTCTGCAAAATGTTCTCGCAGGCGGCTGTTGGAGGCCACACCTCCGCAGACCACGATCTGGCTGACCGATTTCAGTTCGGCGGCCTTCAGGGTCTTTTCAACCAGGACATCAACGATGGCCTCCTGATATCCCGCGGCCAGATGGGCAAGTTCCTCCCGGGTTGACGGCTTTCCATGTTTTTTGACATGGACGACAAGAGATGTTTTGACCCCGCTGAAGCTGAAGTCGAGGCTGTCTCTCATGGCCCTGGGAAAGGACAGTAGCGTCCGATCGCCTTCCCGCGCAAGCCTGTCTATGATCATGCCTCCGGGATAGCCGATATCCAGGAGCTTCGCCGCCTTGTCAAAGGCTTCCCCGGCGGCGTCATCCCTCGTTTGCCCCAGAATGGCGAACACCCCGAAATTTTCCACGAAGTAGATGTTGGTATGCCCCCCGGATACGACGAGGGCCACAAAGGGGAAACGAGGAACGTTTTGGGAGAGAAAGACGGAGGCGATATGCGCTTCCAGGTGATTGACTCCGACCCAGGGAAGCTTCCGGGAAAATGCCAGCGCCTTGGCCACCGAAAGGCCGACCAGGAGAGAGCCTACGAGCCCGGGCCCTCTGGTGACAGCGATCCCTTCGATATCGGACAATTCCATCCCTGAATCGTCAAGCGCTTGAAGAATGACGGGAATAATGGCCTCCATGTGTCTGCGCGACGCAATCTCCGGCACCACGCCCCCGTATTTTGAGTGTTCCTTGATCTGGGATGCAATGACATTGGAAAGCAGGACCCGTCCGTCGCGCACGACGGCCGCCGCTGTCTCATCACAGGAAGATTCGATTCCTAAAACGATCATGACTGAATAATTTCCTTTTACAAATACTGGTGTTGGTTTATATAGAAAAAAGTCCCTGTTGTAAATAAACTTTTCTCTGAACCTATGACCTGAAAGACAGGATTCTCTATGGAAATTAAAACGGATTTCCTGGTTCTCGGCAGCGGCATCGCTGGACTTAGCTTTGCCATCAAGGCGGCCGAACTCGGCACGGTTGCGATTGTCACAAAAAAAGAAAAATCCGAAGCAAACACGAATTACGCGCAAGGCGGCATCGCCGCTGTGTCGGATTCAACGGACCGCTTCGAATATCATATCCGGGATACGATCCTTTGCGGAGCGGGTCTCTGCAGGGAGGAGGTCGTCAACTTCGTCGTAACGGAAGCCCCTGAAAGGATCAAAGAGCTCGTTGAATGGGGCGTCGAGTTCACCAGGTCTCAGCCGGGGTCTACTGCGGTTTACGACCTTGGTCGCGAGGGCGGCCATTCCATGCGGCGGGTCCTCCACGCGAAGGACCTGACAGGAAGTGAAATTGAACGGGCCCTCAATGAAAAGACCGGGGCCGATCCCAGAATTTCCGTTTACGAAAATCACCTGGCCGTCGATCTGATTCTGATGCCGCCTCCGGAGGGGCGTGACGCGGGGGTGCCGGGCCGGTGCCTTGGTGCTTATGTCCTCGACATTCTTCGCAATGAAGTTCATACCTTCATTGCTGACTACGTCATCCTGGCGACAGGCGGAGCGGGCAAGGTTTACCTGATCACCACCAACCCGGATATCGCAACGGCGGACGGCGTAGCCATGGCATACCGGGCCGGCGCACTGATCTCAAACATGGAGTTTATCCAGTTTCACCCCACCTGCCTCTACCATCCCGAAGCCAAATTTTTTCTCATCAGCGAGGCCGTCCGTGGAGAAGGAGGAATCCTGAAGCTTAAAAGCGGTGAACCCTTCATGGACAGGTATCATCCCATGAAAAGCCTGGCGCCCCGTGATGTGGTGGCCAAAGCCATCGACTTCGAGCTGAAAAAATCGGGAGACGATTACGTCCTCCTGGACATTTCCCACAAGGATAAGGCGTTCCTGATAGACCGGTTTCCCAACATTTACCACAAATGCCTGGAGTTCGGCATCGACATGACCAGCGAGCCCATTCCAGTCGTCCCCGCAGCCCACTACCTCTGCGGAGGGGTGGTGGTGAACCATTGCGGCGAAACGAACATCGACCGTCTCTTCGCCCTCGGCGAGGTGTCCTGCACGGGCCTTCACGGAGCCAATCGCCTGGCCAGCAATTCCCTTCTCGAAGCCGTCGTCTATTCCCATCGGGCCTTTGTCAAGATTTCCGACCTGTTTCCTCACCGGGGGAAACTGTCCGTCACGATCCCTCCCTGGGGGCAGCAGGCGGCCAACGAGAGCGATGAATCCGTCGTTGTGTCCCATAACTGGGACGAGATCCGGCGCTGCATGTGGAACTACGTGGGGATCGTACGCTCCGACAAGCGTCTGGAGAGGGCGCAGCGTCGCATCGATATGATCAGCAGGGAAATTGACGAATATTACCAGCAATTCTTTATTACAAAGGATCTCATCGAGCTTCGCAACATCACAACCGCCGCCGGTCTCATCGTCCAATGCGCCAAGCTCAGGAAAGAGAGCAGGGGCCTGCATTACAACATCGATTACCCGGACCGGGATGACAAGGCCTGGCGGAAGGATACCGTTGTTTCAAAAAACACGCTTTGATGGGAATATTTTCATTTCGAGACTGCCGACTCTCCCATCTAACCCCTCTCCGATACCGATTACTTTGACTTGAAAATCAGGATCTTCTGTGATAGGGCACAGCCTTGGCCGATGCACGGTGACAGACATCCCGTCGGAAAAACTGGATATTCGCTCCTGCTAAGCCCTTGCCGCTTCGACTGCATCTTTATTTTCTTTCTCCTGAGCCGAGATCTCAGCCGAAGGATTTTTTAATATTCCTTTTTTCATTGAATATCGAGGAGTTACACATGGATTACAAAGAAAGCCTGAACCTGCCCAGAACAGATTTCCCCATGAAGGCGAACCTCACCAAGAAAGAACCGGAACAGCTCAAAAAATGGGATGAAATGCACATTTATGACCTGATTCGTGAGGTTTCAACGGGTCGGAAAACATACATTCTTCACGACGGACCACCCTACGCCAACGGCAACATCCATCTTGGAACCGCCCTGAACAAGATCATCAAGGACATCGTCATCAAGTCCAGAAGCATGACGGGCTATGACTGTGTGTTTGTGCCCGGATGGGACTGCCACGGCCTGCCCATCGAGCATCAGGTGGATAAGGAACTCGGCGAGAAAAAGGCGGAATTGTCCCAGGCTGAAAAAAGGCGCCTCTGCCGGGTATACGCCGATAAATTCGTGGATATCCAGAGGGAGCAGTTCAAGCGGCTCGGCGTATTCGGGGAGTGGGACAATCCCTATCTGACCATGAGCTACGATTACGAGGCGACCACGGTCGAGGAGTTCGGCAAGCTTTACCTGAGCGGTTCGGTTTACAAAGGCAAGAAGCCCGTTTACTGGTGCGCCTCCTGCAAGACGGCGCTGGCCGAGGCGGAGGTGGAATATGCCGATCACTCCACACCCTCGATCTATGTGAAGTTCCCCTTGATTTCCGATATCGCGGCGGTTCGTCCCAAACTGGCCGAAAAGAAGGTCAGCATCGTCATCTGGACGACAACGCCGTGGACAATACCCGCCAATCTGGCCATCGCCCTCCATGAGGAATTCGAGTACATCGCGGTCTCGTTCGACGAGGATGTGCTGATCCTTGCCAAGGACATGCTGGATTACTGCATCGACGCCTTCGGTTTCCGCGGCAAATCCTATGAAATCCTGGATGAATTTCCCGGTGCGGTCCTCGAGGGGCTCAAAGCCCGCCATCCCCTGATCGATCGGGAAAGTCTCGTGATCCTGGCTCCTTTTGTGACCCTCGACGCCGGAACAGGCTGTGTCCACATTGCCCCGGGCCACGGGCAGGAAGACTACGAAATCGGCATGAAATACGGCCTTGACAACTACGCCCCCGTCGATGCAGACGGCCGCTTTACCTCCGACGTGGCCGATTTCGCCGGAGAGTTCGTCTTCGACGCCAATGACAGCGTCAACCGGAAGCTCAAGGAAGTCGGCGCCCTCCTCGGCCTTGTGGATATCGAACATTCCTATCCTCACTGCTGGCGGTGCAAGAGCCCCATCATCTTCCGCTCCACGGAGCAATGGTTCATTTCCATGGAAAAGAACGACCTGAGGAAAAAGGCGCTGGAAGCGGTGGAAAGCGTGCGCTGGATTCCCTCCTGGGGAAGGGACCGGATTTACGGGATGATCGAAAACCGCCCGGACTGGTGCATCTCCCGCCAGCGCCTCTGGGGCGTGCCGATCACCATGTTCTACTGCGAGAACTGCGGAGCGCACCTGATGACGTCGGAGATCATGAATCACCTGGTGAGCCTGGTACGCCAGTTCGGCGCCGACGTGTGGTTCGAGCGGGAGGCGGCGGACCTCCTTCCGCCGGGAACCCTCTGCCCGGAGTGTCGGGGGACTGAATTCCACAAGGAAACGAACATTCTCGATGTCTGGTTCGATTCCGGAGTCAGCCACGCCGCCGTCCTTGAGCGCTGGCCCAACCTCCGCTCCCCGTCAGATCTGTACCTGGAGGGCAACGACCAGCACCGAGGCTGGTTTCATTCTTCGCTGCTTGAATCGGTGGGAACGCGGAACCGCGCCCCATACCGCAACGTCCTGACTCACGGCTTCGTCGTAGACGGAGAGGGCAAGAAGATGTCCAAATCCGTGGGCAACGTCATTGAATCCCACCAGGTCATTGACGCGTACGGTGCGGAAATCCTGCGCCTCTGGGTGGCTTCGGCGGATTATACCGATGACATCCGCATTTCCGACGAAATCCTCAAGCGACTGGTGGAAGCCTATCGCCGGATCCGCAATACCAGCCGCTTTATCCTGGGAAACCTCTATGACTTCGACGTCGCTTCGCATTCCCTCCCCTACGGGGAGATGGAGCCCATGGACCGCTGGGCCCTGCACCGGCTCCAGGAGCTGATCCAGAAAGTCAAGGCATCCTATGACAGCTTTCAGTTCCATGGCGCCTTTTCCGCTCTCTATCAGTTCTGCACGGTCGACTTGAGCTCCCTTTACCTCGATGTGCTCAAGGACCGGCTTTACACCTCCAGGGCCGATTCCAGGCAGCGCCGATCGGCACAGACGGCCATGTTTTCGATTGCCAGCTCCCTGACAAGGCTTCTCGCCCCCATTCTGACCTTTACCGCGGAAGAGATCTGGGCGGCCCTTCCCTCCTATGAAGGCAAAGCCGCAAGCGTTCACCTCGCCCAGTTCCCGGATGTAGATGCGGCCTATACGGATACGGAACTCGCCGACGGGTGGACCAGGATGATTGCCCTGAAGGGCGAGATCGGCAAGGTCATCGAAGCGGCCAGGAAGAACAAAATCATCGGGCATTCTCTTGATGCCTGCATTGATCTGGCACCACCGGAGAATCTGAGGGCCTTTCTCGAAGCTCATCTTGAAGAATTGCGGAGCCTCCTGATTGTTTCCCAGATGAGAATCGTCCCCGCCGCCGGGATGTCGGAACCGGCTCCCTGCCCGGGATCGGATTTCGAAGGGCTGCTGATCGATGTGACGCGCGCCAGGGGCGTCAAATGCAACCGCTGCTGGATGTATAGTGAAGCGGTAGGCGGAGATTCCGAGCATCCCGGGATCTGTGACCGGTGCCTTGAGAATCTCCGGGCCTGATCATGACCAGGAAAAGCCTCCTCATCTTCTTTCTCACGGCAGGGCTCGTGATGCTGCTGGATCAGCTCACGAAGTGCTATGTCGTTTCCTCGTTCCAGCTCTACGAGTCCGTCCCGGTCATTTCAGGGTTCTTCAACCTGACCTACATCCGAAACCCTGGAGCCGCTTTTGGTTTTCTGTCCAATACGTCCCCTTTTTTCAGGGGGGCGTTTTTTTCCCTCGTGACCCTGGTGGCCGCAGGCCTCATCCTGTACTACCTTCTCCACAACAAAATCGAAGACCTGTGGCTCCTGATTCCCCTTGCCTTCATCCTCGCCGGCGCCCTGGGAAATCTGGCGGATCGATACCGTTTTGGTGAGGTTATCGACTTTCTCGACGTTTACATCGGACCTTATCACTGGCCCGCCTTCAACGTCGCCGACTCCGCCATCTCCATAGGAGCCCTTTTTCTGATCGTGGATATGCTCAAGAGGCGGAACGAGGAGCTGTAAAGCCTCCGAATATCCTTCCAACACCCTTTCTTTTTTCTGTTTCCTCGGGCATGCAACCAAGATATTGGGCCTTTTCTTGCATCAACACAAAAGAGTGTTGTTTCAATGATTCTCCTCTATATATGCGTTGCTGATCGCGTCGAGGCCGACCCTCAGATCGGGATATCAACGCCGGGGTTGCACCGTGGCATCGTTTCTCATCATACGCGCTTCAGGAGAGCAGGACCTCCTTTTCAGCGAGGAACCGACGATTCGCATCGGACGGCTGCCACAGAATGAAATCAGGCTCGATGACCCCTCGGTTTCCAGGAGGCATGCGACTTTTGCTCATTTTGGCGGCCACCCGATCCTGACGGACCAGGAAAGCCGGAACGGAACCTTTGTCAACGGAACGAGAATATCGTCGGCGGCGCTCTCCCGCGGCGACATCATCGGAATCGGCGCGGCCCGGATCATTTATGACCCGCCGCTCAAGGGGACCGTCCATTCAGCCGGTGAAGAGGACGCAGCGGAGACCCTCATTGCGCCGCCTCCATCCGGAGGTCCTGTCCAGGCGGCTTCACCGCCAACGGAGTTGCTGGAAACGATAGCGGATATTGCACGCCGGAGCGGGATGGACAGGCCGCTGGAAGAGCTTCTGAACTCCATTCTGACCCTCTGCGTGGAGAAAACCGGTGCGGAAAGGGCCTCCATCATGCTTCTCAACGACGCAGGACAGCTGGTTCCCTGCGCCTGCCACTCGACCATCCCCTCCTCTGATCCCTTCGCCATGAGCACAACAATGGCCCGCCGAGCCATGGCGGATAACAGGCCTCACGTTATCCGGGTCGCGGCCGGTTCCGCCGGTTTGGATCTGAGCGACAGCCTCTGCGGTCTGAAGACCCGGTCGGCGATATGCGCCCCCCTCGCTTCGGGTGAATCGACGATCGGCGTCTTTTTTCTCGATACGACCCGGCATGAACGCCACTTTGGCGAGGTGGACCTTCTCTTCTTTTCAACCCTTTGCGCCCTGATATCTGAAAAGATCTCTCATTACAGGCTCTCCGAGATCGCCATTGAAAAGCGACGGCTTGATGCCGAACTTCGGACGGCAACGGACATCCAGGCTCACCTCTTCCCTGCGGAAATCCCCGCAATCGCAGGATATGACCTTTCGGTCCACGTCCATCCCTGCCGCGAAATGGGAGGAGATTATTTCGATGTCTTCGCGGTCGGGGGCACCTTTGTGGTCACGATTGCCGATGTCGTCGGCAAGGGAATCGGCGCGGCCATGCTGATGTCCAACCTGCAGGCCATGGTGCGTTCGCTGGCGCAGCAATTCTCAGAGCCTTCGTTGCTTCTTGAAAAGATCAATGCCGATCTCATCAGCCGGGTGGGCGAAGGCCGCTTCATCACCTGTTTCCTGATGACCCTCAATCCCCGAAATCACCGGATCCGATACGCCAATGCAGGCCATAATCAGCCGCTGCTGCACCGCTCTTCGGGCGGGATGCTTTCCCTGGAAGTCAGCGGGATTCCCCTGGGAATCCTGGACGACAGCCGATATGAGGCGTATGAGACCAAGCTGGAAGATGGAGATGTACTTCTGCTTTACAGTGACGGCATTACCGAATGCAGGGGGGCCACGGACGAACTCTTCGGCGAAGAGCGGTTGAAGGCGCTTCTGGACGGTGCTTCCAGCTCGGACACAGAGGATATACGAAATGCCGTATTCGATGCCGTCGATGCCTTCCGGCAGGATGAACCCTATGCGGACGACATGGCGCTGGTCGTGATCAAAAGGCGGTAGGTCCGATGAAGGGACTGTCGTTAAAAGGCATCTGTTATCTCTTTGATTTCAGGGACGTTAACGCCTTTGGAAATGAAAATGGCGTTGAACCTGGGACGGTGTGCTCCCGCCTTGAAATCTCCGGAACTATCTCACGCGGAAGGAAGCCCCTAGCCGGTCGGCTATTCTTCTGCATTCCTCGACGTCGATATCCTGCTTTCCCACAACGGTCATTCGGGTTTGAAGGCCCGCCTCCACGGCTTGTTTCGTAAAATCGAGCATGGCCTGGTAGGATCCTTTCAGCAGGGGCCGGCACAGCCGGTTGTACGTTTCCTCCGATTCTGCGTTGAGACTCACGGACACGGCCTTCATCCCTGCCGCTTTCAATTCCGCCACGACGTCCCGGCCCGGATTGATCAGCGCGGCGTGACCGTTGGTATCCAGCCGGACGAAGATTCCCCTTCCGCTCAGCCACTTCGTGATGCTCAGGACGAAATCGAACCGGCAGGTCGGCTCTCCGAAGCCGGTAAAAACCACTTCCCTGTATTGAGAGAGGTCAAGACGTTCAAGCGCCGATAACATGTCCTCCTCCGACGGCTCCCTGGAAAGGCGGAGATGATAACCGTACACACCGTCGGCGAAATAGCGGACGCAGAAAACGCAGCGGGCGCTGCACTGGTTGGTAATGTTGAGGTAGAGATTGCCGAATTCCTCGTAGAGGATTGCACCCTCGGCCTCAGGGATGCTGTTGTATTCCGGCATGCCTGTCCTCCCGGGTTTCTCCAAAAACAGTTCGGATCAATAGATGCCCAGCGAGCATCCCCCTGCCAGAGTTCCTCCCAGTTCCCGGCACTGTTCAAGAATATCTTCCGTCAGTTTTCCCTTGGCGATCACCGGGGCAAAAACGGTTTTGAATTTGTAGCCCAGGGCTATGCGCTCGATGGATCGCAACGCCCCCGTGCCGTCGTTGCCCGCGCTCACAAAGACGACAAAGGGCTTGCGAAAGACTTTTCCCTGCGCGCCTTCGTAGGTCCGATCGAAAAAATCCTTGATCATGCCGGACATGTAGCCGAAATTTTCGGGTGTGCCGACGGCAAGGCCGTCACAGGCCAGAAGGTCTTCCAGGGTCGCCTCGGCGGCTTTCTTTAACACGGCATCCACCCCTTCAATGGCCCTGGCACCTTCAAAGACCGCCTGTGCCATCTTCTCCGTATGTCCCGTCTGAGAGTGATACACAATAAGAATTCGAGTCATGAATTTTTCCTCAAGGCAAAGGCGTTACCCACAGCCGACCTCCCTGAGACGGCCTATTGTGAACGCCATGGGAATTTTCAGCCGGAATTCCGAGGTTTCTCCTATCATCCCGGCCATTGCCGGCATCCGGGTAGCCATCCTTTTCGAAAACCTACATATCACAACGTTCATACGCTGTGAAGCAGGACCTCCGCATAGAGGGTTGATTTTAAGGTCGCGTTGTCGGATACTGGATCACTTTTGAGGCTGGCCGAGCCCGTCTCCACCGCGCCAGCGATTCTTTTAAAGCAACGCCTATGAACAAAAAAAAGATTGCCCTACGGATTGCCGTTGTTTTCGCTGTTTTACTTGCCGTTCTGGCCGGATTGGCCGCTCTTCTCCAATCAGCCCGGGCTGTCAATACCATTGCGGGCTGGATGGAGCCGTTGACGGGCCTTTCCGTGCACGTCGACGACATTTCGATTCATCCTCCTCTGAATATCCGTGTAAACGGGCTTCGCGTTCAAACCCTCCGGGACAGGGGTTACGATCTTTCTCTGGACCGGGCCGAGATCCATGCCGCTGCCTCGGCTGGACTGAACATCCAGGTGGAGAAGATCCTTCTTACCGGTCCGAAATTCACCTTTTTTCTGAAAAAGGAAAAATCGGACACGGATCCCTTTGCGGTCCTCAGGAAACTGCCACCGGTGCGTCTTCTCGAGATGAAGGACGGCGAACTGGAGCTGAAGACGGAGTCTTCCGCCTATGTCCTTCCGGGAATGGACCTGACCATCAGGGATTTCAACCCTGAGGGAGGCGGCAGGCTTTACGGCAAAAGCCGCTTTGACGTCAGGACGTCGGACATGGCCGGCCGGGGTTCCCTCGGGGTATCTCTCGACCTGTCCCGCCTGTCTCCGCGGCCTTCCGGGGCCGGATCCCTTCAACTATCCCTTGAATCCGGCTCCTTCGGGCAGCTCAAGATCACCGAAGGAAAGCTCGATACTCAGCTGGGTCTTTCCGCCGATGTCCTCCGTTTCGACGGGGCCTCTGCCGTCATCAGGAATTTCTCCCGCAGCAACGGATCGGAACGGATTTCGATACAGGACATCAAAACGAAGTTCAATCTTTCCTACAACCAGAAAACGTCCGGATTTTCCCTTACATCCTTTGAAGCGTCCGGCGCCGATGCCGGAAGCCTGAAGGGGCAGGCAACGGGGACGGTAAAGCCTGGAAGCTGGAATGCCACCCTGCGCGCCTTCAACCTGAATCTTTCCCGGATCTTTTCCCTGGTTAATCCCCTTTTGCCCGAGGATTACAGGGACTGGACGTTCCAGGGAAAGGGCACCGTTGATCTTGAGACGGAAGGCCGATACGCCGACGGATCGGCGGTCTGGAAGGCCGCGGCCGTTATCGACCTCAGCGAGGGCGCTTTCGCCTCGGCGGACCACACGAAGGCCGGAGAGCGGATCACCGGCAGAATGGAGATGAAACTCGGATCGCCTGAAAAAAAGCGGAAAGGCCGTTTCACGGCAAAAATGACAGGCAAAGACGGCGAGATTCTCTGGGGTCAATACTACCAGGATTTCAAGGGGCAGAGGCTGGCCGTCGACTCACAGGGCTTTTTCGAAACCAAGCCCTTTTCATTGAATTCCTCCGGAACCTTCGACCTCTTTCAAACGGGGTCCTACGCATTTACGGCGGATCTTTCGCGGCGCCGCACCATTTTTTCCCTGACCGCACAGGGCGTAACCTGCCTTCGCCTGTTCGGCGCGCTGCTGCAGAATTACGTTACCCAGAACTATCCGAACCTGCAGGATTTGTCTCTGGAAGGCACGCTGGACCTCAAACTGACCGCCTCGCTGTCGCCTGATCAAAAGGTGATTGAAGGCGATCTCTCGCTCCAGGATGGGACGGCGCTCTCTCCCTCGAACGGGCTGGCGCTCAGCGGCTTAACCATCCGCCTGCCATACGACCTGGCCCTTTCAGGCCGCACCCCTGCACCGCCAGCCGGTTCCAGGCGGGGCTTTATGGCCTTTAAAGAGCTCCAAAAGGGACGCCTCACGATCGGGGAACTGCATGTTCCCGTCGTGCTCTCCGGCAACAGGTTTCTTCTTCCGGAGCCGGTCGTTGTCTCTCTCTTCGGCGGCGAGCTTGTCATTCACGGGCTGAGGGTCGATCATCTCCTTTTTCCCGACATGAACGTTGAAGCCGGCCTGTCGATCAGTCGCCTCAACCTCGGGGAGGTGATCGCTCTGGCCGCTCCCATTGCCCTGGAGGGAGATCTCAACGGGGATTTGTCCCCCATCCTCTTTCGTGAAGGGAAGTGGACCGCCGGGGGAAGTCTCGTCGCCCGGGTGTTCGGCGGACGGATCACCATCGACCATCTTTCCGCCGGCAGGATTTTCTCACCGTCCCGCTTCTTCGGCGCCGATGTGGCCTTCGACGCTATCGACCTTGAGGAGGTCACCTCGAACATCAAGATCGGCCGGATGACGGGCCTGATTCAGGGCTCATTGAAGAACTTCACGATGGAATACGGCCAGCCGTCCCGCTTCGATCTGGTCATCACGTCGGACAGAAGCCGAAAGGTGCCCCAGGCAATCAGTGTGGACGCAATCAAAAATCTTTCCATCATCAGCACCGGCTCTGAAACCATTTCCGACATTCTCAACAGCGGCTTGAACCGCTTTTTCTCCCAGTACCCCTACAGCGAAATCGGCATCCGATGCACGCTGTCAGATGATCTCTTTTCACTGAGAGGCCTGATTCGCGAAGGAGGCAAAGAATATCTCATACGAAGATCCACCTTTCGCGGCATTGACATGGTCAACCAGAATCCCGATAATTCCATCAGTTTCAAGGACATGTCGGAGCGGATGGGCCGACTGTTCCAACCGCGGCAGCAAAGTAAGGATGTGCCATCGGGGTAGAATTGTGCTATAAGAAGCCTCAACAATCTATTTCTACCAGGAGGGATTATGCAGAAGATCATCAAGGCAGCAGGCCTGATCGCAGTTTTTCTCATTGTGTCATGCGTTACGGTAAATATCTATTTTCCGGCCGCCGAAGTCCAGAAGGCGGCGGACAGGATCGTCGATGACGTCCGGACAAAGGGAAGCGAAGCGGTCCCCGAGACGCCGCCGCCGGCTCCTTCAAGCCGCCTGGACGTGATGAGCTCTTTGCTTTTTGGCACACGTCAGGCATATGCGCAAATGAACATCGATGTTTCGACTCCCGCCATCCGGGGAATAAAGGAATCGATCAAGGGCCGTTTTCCGCAGTTGAAACCCTTCTACGACAGAGGCGCAATCGGCGAGAACAACAGCGGTCTGCTCGAAGCGAAAGATACCACCGTCTTGAATCTCCAGGAGAGAGGCCAGATCAGCAGGCTGATCGACCAGGAAAATCGGGACCGTTCAGCCCTTTACAGAGAAATCGCAGCGGCCAACAAACTCGGTTCTGAATCCGTTCCACAGATCATGAAGATATTCGCCAACAGCTGGCGAAGTAAGTCCCAGTCCGGCTGGTGGGTGCAGGATGATAACGGGGTGTGGAGCAAGAGGTAGCCTTATCGGACGCAACGATCCCGGTCCTCGGGGGAACAGTGGGACTTCATTACGGGCATTGCCTGGGGCCGGCAGAGGCAACCCGGTTGATGTTCCGCCGGACCTTCTGCTCCCGGAATACGGACGGGTCGGGCTTTTTGGATCAAGACGGAACGTCTTCAGGAAAATTCAGACGAGCCGAGAGTGATGGGAAGGCAGGACATCGGGATCCTGCCTTTCGCTTTTTCAGCCATGAGATCTGCGGTAATGCTCCCTTCTGCATCGCCCTTGAAGGCGGCTATGCCGATGCAGCCAGGCCTCTTTTTCCTGTTCAGGCAATCCAGGCACTTTCTTCATCATGTTGTCCACCAGGCGAAAGGCGCTTTCAAAATCCCGTTCCCTGTGCTCAAGCCACTTGGCCAGTTCCTCCACGGCGAACAGATTTTCCGGATTATCCTTCAGGAGATCTTCCCAGATTTCAACGGCCTTTTCCCAGTGGCTGCTTCTTTTATAGATGAGGGACAGGGACTGGCGCGCCTCCAGGGTTGCCTTCTGCGGTGAAGACCGGGACAGGTTTTCCAGGAGAGAACAGGCCTCGGCCGGCCTTCCCCGATCCTGGCAGAGCCGGGCTGCGGCGCAGAAATCGGCGGATGCATAGTGCGGGGAACCGCCGTCGCTGTCGAATATCTCCGTGAGATGGACGGTCAGGGCGGCCAGCGCCGTGATATCGAGGCCATTGTGCCGGAAAACATCCAGCATCGGATAGGGATTGCTCGATCGGAGCCAGTTGAAGTAACGCAGGGGCACTTCACTCCCGGGCAGATCTCCTTCCCGGTAGAAGCCAAGGAGTTTCTCCTCCAGGGTGATCAAACGGCTGTTTTCGATCCGATGGCTGAAGAGCCGCCGGGCGGGATGGAGAAGATCCAGGTGGGGCAGGGCCGTCAGCGGGTTTTCCATCTTGTTGAGGATATAACGGGTGGCCAGGAGATTCGTATCAAAGGCCTTTCCGTTGAAGGAGATGAGATAGCGCTTCGATGAGGCGGTCTCTGCAAGAGCGGCGAGAACGGCCCGCTCCTCGGCGAAATTCCTGGCGAACAGCTGGCGGACGACAAAGCGCCCTTCCTCATCAAACCAGCCTAAACCGACGAGAAAGGCCAGCGTTCCCGTTCCGCCGGACAGGCCGGTCGTTTCCGTATCGAGAAACAGGGCTTTTCGACTGTCAAAGGCGGACAGCCTTGCATCATCGGCCAGAAGGGCCGCGGCTTCCATGTTCAGCCGTTCCAGTTCGCTGAACTTCCGGCTTCCATGGCATTCCGTGCCTTCCCGCCTTAACTCTATCTTGAAATACGAACCCAGGCGGTTGACCTCCTCGCAGCCGCTCAGCAGGTCCTCAAGAGCCGGTCCGTTCCTCCGCTGTCGATGCGGGATGACCTTTCCGCCGGGCACAACGGGTCTGTGCAGCAGAAGGGCATCAAGCCTTTTCTGCAGCTCGTTCTTTTTCGCCTGGCGATCGGCGGGCGTAGTCCCTTCTGCCGCCTTATCTTCCCCCGTCAGGCGTCTAAGCCGCTCTTGAAGTCCCATACCGGTTTTCCCCTGCTCAATGTCCCCCAAAGCGCCTGGTTCAGAAGCTTCATTCCTCAACTGGTTCAATGTAACAGGGCCTCGTGGCTGATATTCTTCAGGATCGCCAGAGCCGCTTCCTTTCCCGCCGGACCGACCTCCAGGGTCGGGCCCACACAACTGGGACAGCCGTGGGTGCATGGGCAGCCGCCGATGAGCTGTCGGGCCGCAGCCAGGAGACGGTCATGCTCTTCATACAGAAGCTCGGAGAATCCGATGCCTCCCGGGTAGGCATCAAAGAGGAAAACGGTGGGATCGAAATCGTCCAGGCGAAGGGCCGCACGCTGCTCCGGGTGCTCCGTTCCCTGCAGGGAAGCAGAGGTAAGCGCCCGCCCGTTTCTTCCGGAAGAGAGGAAATATTCACCGCTTTTATCGCCGATGCAGGTGTCGATGTCCCGGATATCGGCCATCAGGATCATTGCCGCCAGATGGTGAAGGCTGTATGCGAGACCGGAGAGGCCGTCGAGGATCTCGGCCTGCGTAAAGGGCAGATCCCTGAGGAAATCCCGGGGGATTGTGAACCAGTAACTCGTGGTGTGCATATCCTTCTCCGGCAGGTTGACCTCGCCGTATCCCAGATTTTCCGACGTATAAAACTTGATTTTCTTGTAGCCCACCACCTTGCGCACCACCTGAACCTCTCCGTGCTCCACGGATATCGACTGTCCGCGTTTCTTACGGAACACATCGATGACCCTCACGTGGGTATAGGTCATGGCATCGGTGTAATAGTCCACATTCACCCTGCGCACATAGGCCTTTTTCCGCTCCAGATCCAGCCTGTCCACGTGATACTGCTGGGATTCCATCATGTAGATGGCTTCGTTGTGAACGGCGGTAAAGGCGCTGTCCCAGTCAACTTCGGCAATAACGACGGGATTTCCGCTGTCCGTCGAATCGATGATGACGACATTTTCCGGATTGATGGAGCGAAGGCTGACCTCGTCGGCGGGGTAGCTTTCTGCCGCCCAGTGCCATCGCCGCCCTTCCCGGTGGAGCACGCCCTTTTCCTCGAGATAATCCAGAAGCTCCGCCAGATCCTCCTTTCCGAATCGCTCCCCCGTCTCGAAAGGCAGTTCGAAGGCCGCGCTTTTGATGTGATGCAGGAGGATCAGAAGATTGTCCGGATTGATTCGGCAGTATTCCGGCGAACGGCTGAAGAAGTATTCCGGATTTTCGGCCAGAAATTGATCCATGGGGGCGCTGCGGGCGATCAGAAAGGCCAGGCTCTCTCCCTGGCGACGGCCGGCCCGGCCGGCCTGCTGCCAGGTGCTGGCGATGGAGCCTGGATAGCCCACCATGAAGCAGGCCTCCAGGTCGCCGATATCGATGCCCAGTTCGAGGGCATTGGTGCTCACGACCCCCAGGATGGTGCGATCGCGCAGGCCCGCCTCGATCCGGCGGCGAAGCTTGGGAAGATAGCCGCCCCGGTAACCGGTAACGATATCATCGCTTCCGGGAAGGGAAGAACCCTTTTTGACCTGATCCTTCAGATAACGCGTCAGAATCTCCACATTGAGGCGGCTCGTCGTAAATACGATCGTCTGAATCCCCTGGCGGATGAGATCGGAGGCGAGATGACGGGCCGGAGTGACGGCCGACTGCCGGATGCCCAGTTCCCGGTTGACGATTGGAGGATTGTACAGGACGAAGGTCTTCGCGCCGGCAGGCGCCCCGCTGGAGTCAATCAGCAGGACAGGCCGTTCGAGAATTCCTTCGGCGTGCTCCTTTGGGTTGGCCACCGTGGCCGAACAGCAGATGAACACGGGATCCTGTCCATAAAAGCGGCAGATCCGGACGAGGCGGCGAATGACGTTGGCCAGGTGAGAACCGAAGATTCCCCGGTAGACATGGAGCTCGTCAATCACCACATAGCGGAGGTTCATGAAGAGCTTCTGCCACTTGGTGTGATGGGGCAGAATGCCGGCATGAAGCATATCCGGATTGGTCACCACGACATGGCCCTGCCGTCGGATGGCCTGCCGGGCGTCGTCCGGTGTGTCGCCGTCATAGGTGAAGGTTTTGATATCCGCCTGCAGTTCGCCGATGAGCGCCGAAATTTCGTGCCTCTGGTCCTGGGCCAGGGCCTTGGTGGGAAAAAGATAGAGGGCGCGTGTTTCGGGCCGGTCCAGAATCCGCTGTAGCACAGGAAGATTGTAGCACAGGGTTTTGCCGCTGGCCGTGGGGGTGACGAGAACGCAGTCCCTCCCCTCGCGGATGGCCTCAACCGCTTCGCCCTGATGGCTGTAAAGCTGATGTATGCCGCGCTTTTCCAGCACAGACCGCAGCCGTGGATGAATCCAGCAAGGAAATGGGGCATACCTTCCCGGAGCGGCAGGCCAGTGGCGGAAGGCCGCCACATTCTCCCGGAACCGTGGGTTCCGCTCCAGGCGCTCCAGCCATTCCCTCAGCGAAAGCCTTGTGTTGTCCTCTAATCCGCTCATGCCCGCACAGCTGTCCCCTTCAACCTCGTCTGCCCTCCGGCTCCCCTGCCGGTGGCCCGCCTCATCTTCTTTAAACCCATGCATCTTCTTCCGTCAAGATTCATTTTTTTCATTCTACATGCCGGAAGAAATCGGAAAAATTAACAAATTTTTTATAGATCCTCAAAGAAATTGAAAAAAAATAGAACAGTATGATAAAATTATAAGATAAATTTTGAAAAAGAAAGGAGAACCTGCCATGAGAAAAACCATTTTGTTGATGCTTCTTGCGTTTATCAGCACTCTTTTTTTACTTGCCTGCTCAGGCGATAACAAACCCGCCGAGATGGCCATGAAGGCCGCCGAGGAGGCAGTCAATACCGCCAAGGTGGAAGCGGGAAAGTACATCCCCGATGAGGTGAAACCCCTTGAAGAATCGCTCGCCTCCCTGAAGGAAAAGTTCGCCAAAAAAGATTTTGCGGCGGTTGTAACGGAAGGCCAGACCCTTGCGGCTAAAGCGAAAGAAGTCATGGATTCGGCAAAGCTCAAGAAGGAAGAAATGACGGCATCCTGGACGAGCATGTCTCAGGAGCTTCCCAAAATGGTCGATATGATGCAGAGCAAGGTGGATCTCCTCTCCCAGGCCAAGAAGCTCCCCGCCGACCTGTCAACGGAAAAATTTGCCGAGGCCAAGACCGGCTTGGCCGCCTTGAAGGAAGAATGGTCCAAGGCGTTGCAGAACTTCAACGCCGGCAACGTTGCCGATGCCGTCTCCTCGGGAAAGGCCCTCAAAGATAAAGCCATCCAGATCATGGGGATCCTAGGACTGGCCATGCCTTCAGCGCCTGCACCGGGAACTCCTGCAGTGGAGTCTCCATCATCGGCAGCCCCCGCTGCCACGGCACCAGCCGCCTCAGAGCCGGAGAAAACCGCGGTGCGTGCCGAAGAGAAAAGCTTTGCAGTCGGCAGCGTTTCCTGGCTTCAGAACGCCCTCAACGAACTTGGCGCAGATCCCAAACTGGCCGTTGACGGACACATGGGCCCGGCCACACGGCAGTCCGTGATATCCTTTCAAAAATCCGCAGGCCTTGCAGCCGATGGCAAAGTCGGCCCGGCCACCGAAAAAGCTCTCAAAGAGAAGCTCGCCAAGAACAGGTAGATTCCTTATAAAAAAGCCCCCGAAACTCAATGCTTCGGGGGCTTTTTCTCCATTCTGCGGAACGATCCTTTGCCGTTCCTTTAAAAACTTCTCAGCCGCTTACATGCCCATTCCCGGATAGCCGCCTCCGGGAGGCATTCCCGGCATTCCGGCGCCCTTCTCCTCCGGCTTCTCGGCAATCATGCACTGGGTGGTCAGCATGAGGGAAGCTACGCTGGAGGCGTTCTGGAGGGCGAATCGGGTCACCTTCGTCGGGTCGATGACGCCGGCTTCGATCATGTCTTCATAAACGTCCGTCCGGGCATTGAACCCGAAGGCCCCGCTCTGCTCCTTTACCTTTTCCACGACGATTGTGCCTTCCATTCCGGCGTTGGCGGCAATCATCTTCAGGGGTTCTTCAAGGGCCTTGCGGACGATGTTGACGCCCACCTGCTCGTCGCCATCAAGCTTCAGCTCCGCCAGGACCGGAAGGGTGCGGATGTAGGCGACACCGCCACCGGGAACGATGCCTTCTTCAACGGCTGCCCGTGTGGCATTCAAGGCGTCCTCAACCCGGGCTTTCTTTTCCTTCATTTCCGTTTCCGTTGCCGCACCGACCTTGATGACCGCCACACCGCCGACGAGTTTCGCCAGCCGTTCCTGCAGCTTTTCCCGATCATAATCGGAAGTTGTTTCGTCGATCTGGGCGCGGATCTGCTTCACCCGCCCTTCCAGTGCGGCCCGTTCGCCTGCGCCGTCGATGATGGTGGTATTGTCCTTGTCGATCTGGATTCTCTTGGCGCGTCCCAGGTCTTCAAGGCGTGTGTTTTCCAGCTTATAGCCCATGTCTTCCGAAATGACCGTACCGCCCGTTAGGATGGCGATGTCTTCCAGCATCGCCTTTCGCCGGTCGCCGAATCCCGGGGCCTTGACAGCCGCCACATGAAGGGTCCCGCGGATCTTGTTGACCACCAGGGTCGCCAGGGCCTCGCCTTCGATGTCCTCGGCGATGATCAGCAGCGGTCTGCCCATCTTCGCAATCTGTTCGAGGATCGGCAGCAGGTCTTTCATGCCGCTGATCTTTTTTTCATAAATGAGAATAAGGCAGTCTTCCAGGCTGACTTCCATCTTTTCCGGGTTGGTAACAAAATAGGGGGAGAGATAACCGCGGTCGAACTGCATTCCTTCCACGATTTCCAGTTCCGTCTCGAGCCCCTTGGCCTCTTCGACGGTGATGACGCCTTCCTTGCCGACCTTTCCCATGGCTTCGGCAATGATATTGCCGATGGTTTCATCGTTGTTTGCTGAAATTGTCCCGACCTGGGCGATTTCTTTCTGGTCCTTGGTGGGTTTGCTGATGTTCTTCAATTCGGCGACAACCGCCGCAACGGCTTTTTCGATCCCGCGCTTTACATCCATGGGATTGCTGCCCGCGGCGACCGTTTTGGCGCCTTCCCGATAGATGGCCTGTGCCAGGATCGTGGCGGTCGTTGTACCATCACCGGCCACATCGCTCGTCTTGCTGGCTACTTCCCGGACCATCTGGGCGCCCATATTTTCAAATTTGTCTTCCAGCTCAATTTCCTTGGCAACGGTTACACCGTCCTTGGTGACGGTCGGTGCGCCAAAGGTTTTATCGATAATGACATTGCGGCCCTTCGGACCAAGGGTCACCTTTACGGCATCTGCCAGGGTGTTGACACCGTTCAGGATTGATTTTCGTGCTTCTTCGTCGTACTGCAGTAACTTTGCACCCATAGATATTTTTTCCTCCTTATTCGTCTATTCTTCCGAACTTATTTCTCTACGATTCCCAAAATATCGTCTTCCCTCATGATGAGATACTCTTCGCCTTCAATCTTGACCTCTGTTCCGCCATACTTGCTGAACAGTACGCGATCACCTACTTTCACATCCAGGGGAAGAAGCTTTCCGTCTTCCGTGACTTTACCCTTACCCGCAGCAACGACCTCACCCTCGATGGGTTTTTCTTTCGCTGTATCGGGAATGATGATTCCTCCCTTTGTCTTCTGCTCTTCCTCCAGCCTCTTAACAATGACTCTGTCCTGTAATGGCCTGATGTTCATGCCGAAACAATCTCCTTTCCTGTTGAATTTAAAGATATGAAAAAGAATGGGACTTCTTTTTTCCCAAAGGGTTTGGCGGTAACATAAACACGAAATCGCCCCTGTCAAGTCAGTTCAAAAAAATTTTTTCGTGGAACATGGAGTTCGAACGATCACGCTGCACATTGAGGGCGACAGCCGCCTCTACCGCTGTTTCCAGGCGCACCACGGTCATGCCCGCCCGATCCATTTTCCTTAAGTCTAAAGGGACAGTACAATTCCCGCAGCAAAACGGACAGACAACTTTGTTGATTTGATTTATCAGTCTTCCATCCCTTTGCAATCCGCAACTTGTAGTATTCATTTCCTATTCTCGGAAATATACCTTCAACAGGTCAATTTTTGCTTGACCAATAGGCAAAGAATCTGACATATCTGACATATCAAATCGTTACAGCATCAGGAGCTTCTCTTCGATATTCCGTTTTGAAATATTTCACGATTATTTAATCTATATGTCACACGAATGTTACATCTTTGTGAAATTATAGCGATCAGCTGTTGAACGAGGGAACGAAATGCCAAAAATGAAAGTTTTATTCCTATGCACAGGGAATTCCGCAAGAAGCCAGATGGCCGAAGCATTTCTCCGGCACTTTGCCGGTAATTTGTTCGAAGTTTTCAGCGCCGGGCTCGATCCCAGGGGAATCCATCCATTGACCACCCGGGTCATGGAAGAAATTGGGATTCCCCTCGCGAATCACTCTTCCAAATCTGTCAGCGAATACCTGGGTAAAGTCCATTTCGGCTATCTGATTACGGTATGTGCCGCTGCCGAGGATCGCTGTCCCGCCTCATTTCCCGGAATCAGCAGGCGCCTTCACTGGCCCTTTGATGACCCGGCGGCATATACGGGATCGGAAGATGAAATGCTGCAAAAATTCAGAGATGTACGGGATGAAATTTCCCGGAGAATTCAGAACTGGTTGAAGGAACAGCAGTCCTGACGCCTTTCAGGCCTTGACCTGCTTTGTAAACAAAAACAACCACGGGCAGGCTGTTATTTAGAAAGAATCCTATAATTAAGGAAAGGAGGTGGACGTCGGGGAAAAAAGAGAACCAGACTTTTTGAGACTTTGAAGGTGAAGATTTACAGGACATATAGGTGATTTTTTCAATGCCCGTTGAAAAAATCAGGACAACAATGAATTTTTTTCAGGAGGATAGTAATGAAGAAATTTTGGGTAGCTTTGATCGCCGTGGCCGTGGTCGCAGGCTTCGCCCTGAGCGCATCGGCGGCGGACGTCAAATTCAGCGGCTCCTACTACGCCACAGGTCTCTACGCGGACAACTGGGGCCTCAAGGATGATAATTCAGCAGCCGGCGTTTATGCTCAGAGGCTGCGTGTTGCAACGGCCTTCAAGATCGCCGAAGGGTTGACCTTGAACACCCGCTTTGACGCCCTCGAGGGACGTTGGGGCCAGTACGGCTATATGGGCACGGCTGTGGATCGCCAGAATGCCGACGGCAAAGATGCCGACGACAACAACATCAGCTTTGACCGCGCCTGGGTCAGCTTTGCCGTCCCCTTCGGTCAGTTTGACGTAGGTCGTCAGGCCCAGAACGAATGGGGAACCCGTTTCGCCAGCGACAGCTATGATGCGGACGCCATCCGCTTCTCCACCAAGAACGGCCCCTGGGAAGTCGGCGCATTCTTCGAGAAGCAGATTGAAGCCTACGGCGCAGGCGACTATGCCAACGTCGTGAGCGACGGCGGCGTCAACGACGGCGACCGCGACAACTACGGCGTTTATGGCAAGTACAAGTGGGACGGCGGTATTGCCGGTCTCCAGATTCAGTTCATGAACGACGCAACCGAGAACTTCGCAAATCTCAACGGCAATGGCGATTACAAAGCCAAAGTCTGGACGTTTTCGCCCTATATGCAGGGGACCTTCGGTCCTGTCTTTGTGGAAGCGGAAATCAACTATGCCTACGGCGAGGCTGAATCCGAGCTGAACTGGGATGACATGGACATCCGCGCATGGAACGCCTTTCTTCACGCCAAGGGAAATATCGGCCCCGCCTATGTCGGCGCCTTCTACGCCTATGTCTCCGGTGACGATCCCGACTCCGACGAAGAGATCGAAGGATCCAACTTCTTCGGTGCCAGCGGTTACCGTTCCGGTCTGCCCACCGGCGGTTCCATCTTCGATCCCTGCCTGATCCTCTGGGGCGCATACGCCAACAAGTGGCTGGGTGACAGCACGGCGAGAGCCCTTAGTTTAGGTACCGATCATCATACCGGTGCGGTCATGGAAAATGCCCACCTCTTCCAGATTTACGGCGGTTTCAAACCGATCCCCAAACTGGACGTCCAGGCCAAGCTGAGCTATGCCTTTGCCGATGAGAAGCCGGACAACTATGATGATGACGAATACGGAACGGAATTCGATCTCACCGCCGCTTACAAGATTTACGACAACCTGACCTATACGGTCGGCTTCGGTTATCTGTGGGCCGGTGACATTTACAAGGGCGCCACCGACAACGATGTGGATGACACCTATCTGCTGATGCACAGACTGGATCTGAGCTTCTAAGAGCAGCTTCGTTTCGGATTTCCATTGTAAAAGTTCCATTTCAGCGCCCCGGGGCAATGCCTCCGGGGCGCTTTTTTTATCTCCCTTCTTGACCGGATCAACACCCCATGATAACTAATTAAATCAACAAAAAGCCCCTCTCACTCTCAGCATCCTGATATCGTCCGGAGACGGGTGCACCTTTTGCCCACCCGAAAGGAGAAACGCGATTCAAAAAATTTACGGGAACCTCACGGGCCTGAAAGCGGTCCAACTCAAACGGCTGGAGCAATTCTACCGGAGACGGGTGCCGCCTGATGCCGTCGTCACGCAGGAAATGGCCAGGCAGCTTACGGAGCTGTCCCGGGAGCTCAACCGGCAGCTTGGGGTGTTGCTGAGCCGCCGCGGAGAAGTGGCCTTTGTGATCGTCGGCACACACCGGGGCATCCTGATCCCCAGCCTGGAGGGATTCCGCTCCTCTTCCGCCCGCTTCAAGGGTCTCCGTCTTGTTCACACCCACCTGAACCCCGAGCCCCTGAGCCCCGAGGACCTCAGTGACCTGGCCCTTCTTCGCCTTGATCTCATCTGTGCGGTGGAAGCCGGTCCCGATGGACTGCCGGGCTCCGTCTCCACCGCCCACCTGATTCCCGAAAACCCGGACGGCGGCTACTGGCTGATTTCTCCACCGCAACGGATATCCGATTTGAAGGCGGACTTTCTGGCCTTTATAAATGCCCTGGAGAACGAGTTTGCCCGAACCCAGCGGTCCCGGAAGGTGGATTCCGCCGACCGGGCCATCCTGATCCGAGTTGAAACGAATCCCCTCTCCGACAGCGCGGGCTCCCTGGAAGAGCTCAAGGAACTGGCCCGGTCCTGCAGTGTGGAGGTCTTCGATACGATCCTGCAGCATCGGACGCAACTCGACCCGAAATATCTCCTCGGAAAGGGAAAACTGGCCGACGTCATCATCAAAGCCCTGCAGATGGATGCCAACCTGCTCATCTTCGACCATGAGCTGACACCCGCCCAGGTCCGTTCGCTTGCGGATTTTACGGAAATGAAAGTCATCGACCGGACACAGGTCATCCTGGACATCTTCGCCCGCCGCGCCCATAGCCGGGAGGGCAAGATCCAGGTGGAGCTGGCCCAGCTGAAATACCTTCTGCCCCGTCTGGCGACGCGCCACACGGGCATGTCCCGCCTCACCGGGGGAATCGGCGGCCGGGGACCCGGAGAAACCAAGCTGGAGATCAACCGGAGGCGGGTGCGGGAGCGGATCCAGCACCTGGAGCAGGACATCCGCAATATCGAAAAGGCCAGGGGCCAGCGGCGTCTCAGGAGGGAACGTACAGGCCTGCCCGTGATCTCCATTGTGGGCTACACCAACGCCGGAAAGTCCACCCTGCTCAACACCCTTACGAAGAGTTCCGTGTTCACCGAAGACCTTCTCTTTGCCACCCTGGACCCCAAAAGCTCACGCCTGCGCTTCCCCCGGGATGCGGAAGCCGTCATCACCGATACCGTGGGCTTCATCCGCGACCTCCCCAGCGATCTCTTTTCCGCCTTCAAGGCCACCCTGGAGGAACTCTACGAGGCGGACATCCTCCTCCACGTCATCGACGTGAGCAATCGGAGCTTTGAAAACCATATTGCAGCGGTGGAGAAGATTCTGGAGGAAATCGGGATTTCAGGCAAGAAAACCCTGCGGGTTTTCAATAAGGCCGACCGCTTGGAGGACAAGGCCCTTCTTGAGATCCTCTGCCGGCGATTTCAGGCCGTCGCCGTTTCGGCTCTGCAGCCGGAGAGCCTCGGGCCGCTTTTGGAGCGCCTGGAGGAAATTATCTCACCGCAAGATGCCGCCCGATGAGATCGGCATACCGCCGGGCCGCGCCGGCATTGGCGGCGATGGCCAGCCGGCCCTGCTCGCCCCGGCGCTTTAACTGCTCGGGATCGGCAAGGAGAGAGAGCATCCGCGCCAGCAATTCCTCTTCGTCGGCAACAGAAATGCCGGCCCCTGCCTCTTCGAGAAGGGCCTTTTCCCCTTCAAAATCCTCCATTGACGGCCCGTATAAGACCACCTTCCCCCAGGCGGCCGCCTCCAGGATATTCTGCCCTCCCCGCGGGACGAGACTTCCCCCGCAATACACCACCGTGGCCAGGCTGTAGGCCTTGAACAATTCGCCGATGACATCCACGATCACGATGCGATTCCCCTTGCGCCGCCGTCCACCGCCCATTTCGGATACCCGGAAGATGTCCTTGAAACCGGCCTGCCGGACCAGGTCGGCCACCGCATCCCCTCTTTCGATATGGCGGGGAACGAGGATCAGCTGGAATTCCGGATCAACCTCCAGCAGGCGCCGGTAAACGGCCAGGCAGGCGGCTTCCTCGCCTTCATGGGTGCTCCCGGCAACAAAAACAGGGCTGCCTGGCCGAATATCGAGCTTCCGGGAAATTTCCGCCCGCAGATCGTCAGAGGTCCGGGAGGCCAGGCTGTCATATTTGGCGTTGCCGAGGACCTGGACCTTTTCCCGCAAAGCGCCCAGTTCCTGCACCCTCCGGGCATCCGTTTCCGAGATCATACCCAGGCCGTCCAGCCCCTCCAGCAAGCCCTTCCAGAAAAACCGTGTTCGGCCGTAGCGGCGGAATGAACGGGGGGAGATGCGGCCATTGACCAGGACAACCTGCACTCCCCTGGCCCTGCACTGGGTCAGAAAGTTCGGCCAGAGTTCCGTTTCCGTAGGAACGAAAACGTCGGGCCTTACACGCCTGAGCATCCTTGCCACGACGAAGGGCAGATCCAGTGGGTAGTATATGTGAGCCGTCGCCTCTGTGACGAGGCGATCCGCCATTTCCCGGCCTGTTTCCGTACTCGTGGAAAGGACGAGACAGGCCCGGGGATATCTCGTCCGCAGTTCGGCCATCACCGGAGCCGCTGCCGTCACTTCGCCCACGGAAACGGCGTGCATCCAGATGCGCGGGCTTCCCCCCAGGCCGGAGAAGACCTTACTGTCCGGATAAAAGCCCAGTTTGGGTCCGAGACTTTTGCGGTATTTTCCCGTAAGAACCATCCGGACGGCATAATAGGGAAGGCCGACAAGGGCGGCCAGAGGCAACAGCAGATTATAGAGAAAAATCATTCTTTCAGCTCCATTCTTTCCCATGCTCACCGGGGATTTCAATCCTCGAGGCGGAATGGACGGTTTCCGCTGCTCTTCGGCGCAGCGTTCCGCCCCCGGCGGTATGCATCAGATTCCGGGTTTTCCCTTGACGGCCCCGCTGAGATGTTGTAACCCTTTTACTCAAACTCATTCAGGAATACGGTATTGCTTCATGAAAAAGATAGCCCCTTCGATCCTGTCCGCCGATTTTGGTCGTCTTGGCGAAGAAATCGCCGCGGTGGAAGCCGCCGGAGCAGACTGGATTCATATCGATGTGATGGACGGCCACTTTGTCCCCAACATCACCATCGGGGCGCCGGTTGTCCAATCCCTGCGGAAGTACACCCGGCTGCCCTTTGATGTCCACCTGATGATCGACCAACCGGAAGCCTATCTTGACGCCTTTCTAGACGCCGGCTCCGACGTTCTTACGGTTCACCTGGAAGCGGCAAATCATCTGCACCGCACGATCTCCCACATCAAGGAGCGGGGCATCCGGGCAGGCGTCTCGGTCAATCCGGCAACGCCGCTGTCCCTTCTGGAAAACATTCTCCCCGATCTGGATCTGCTCCTCATCATGACCGTAAATCCAGGATTCGGCGGACAGCAGTTTATCGACAGCATGCTGCCTAAGATCCGCAAAGCCAGGACCATGATTTCAGCCGCCGCTCCCCACGTACTGATCGAAGTGGACGGGGGGATCAACCGGGAGAACATTTCCACCGTTGCCCGAGCCGGAGCGGATGTACTGGTTGCCGGATCAGCCGTTTTTTCCAGCGATCATTACGGCCAGACCCTTGCTGCCATGCGTTCTGCGCTGAAATGCCCACCGGATTGCGTGTTCCCGACCGCCTGAACTTCATGGAACCGGGAGTTTCTTCCCGTCTCTTTTCTGCCATGCACATCATCATCGACGGCTATAATCTGATCCGGCAGAGCGAAACCTTCCGCCGCTTCGAAAAGCAGAGCCTGGAAGCGGGAAGGCAGGCGCTCCTTCAGCGGGTTTCCCTGTACCGACAGCAGAAGGGACATCGGATCACGGTTGTCTTTGACGGATGGGAAAGCGGTTCCCCTTTCGAGGAGCGGGACCGCCAGGGAGGGATCACGATCATATACTCCCGCAGGGGAGAAAAGGCCGATGATGTCATCAAGCGCATGACGTTGCACCTGGGTGAGGAAACCGTTGTTGTGACGTCGGATCGTGATGTTGCCGGGTTTGTTCTTCGTAGGGGAGCAACCGCCTTATCCTCTCCGGAGTTCGAAACGGCGATCGCCAGGGCGGCCGCTTCTGAAAAATCTCCAGCCGGTGCCGATGACCCTCCAGAAGAAACGGAGGAGGAAAAGGACCGAAAATCCGGGGGCACCCGCAAGAAGGGACCGGCCCACCGGCTGTCCCGACGCGAGAAGGCAGCTCGAAGCCGCTTGAAAAAACTTTAATCCGCCTCAGGTCTGACAGACATCGAACACAAACCGTTCCAGCATCAGGTCGGGATCCCTTGCCGTAGATTTCATGGCGAGATCCATCGCCAATAGATCCTCAAGATGCCGCCTCAGCCGCTTTTCTGAAAAATTCTCCGAAATCCTGAGGGTGTTGAAGGCTACATAGGGGTGCTGATCCGCCAGCTCAATATGAACGTCCCCCGTCTGCCCGGACCAGGCCTTCAGGATGGGATAAATCGACTTTGTATAACGCCCGTAATCCATCCGGGGCGAATATCCGGGCAGAGCTCCCTTGTCCCGCAACCACCTTGCATGAAGCAGCAACCGGAATTCCCGGATGAGCATGGCAAGAATCGCCAGGGGATGGCTTCCCTGATCCTTTAAACGCCGCAGGAGCACCAGCCCCTTTTCCAGGTTCTTCTCTCCAAGCGCCGCGGTCAGGTCGAAGAGTTTATCCTCCCGGGTCCGGCTGATGACTTCCTCAACATCGGAAGCCTCGATCGTGCGGCGCTCCCCCGTATAGGTGACCAGTTTTTCCAGCGCCGCCATGGAGGTCCGCAACTGAAAGCCTGTTTTGCTTCCCAGGACCTCCCATGCCCCGGGGGTCATTCCTTTCCCCTTTTCCGTCAGGAAAGCCTTGGCTGAATCCATCACGGTATTTTTTTGCCGTGCTTCGCCTTTCTCAACAGAAAAGTTCAACACCCGGCCCAGCTCACTGACCGCCTTGAACAGCCTTTTCCGTTTGTCCACGGTCTCTGCCGTCAAAAGGAGAACATTGCCCTCGGGAAGACCTCTGCGCAGTATACTTTCCAGAAAATCGGCGTCACTGACGGCGGCGCTTTTGCCGCCCAGCCCAAGACCTGTGCACACCTCGATTATGCGGGGCAGCCAATTCGCGCGCTCCTCACCCTGGTCTCCCTCCACCGTCTGCTGCCAGTCCTGGTTGGAAATGGCCTTCCATCCGTCCTCCCGAAAATCGTCAAGAGTCCATCCGGCAATCCCGAGAAAAGTCATGAAGTTCTTTGCAGCCTGCTGCGGGTGGGCATTCATCTGCTGGCGAATCCGCCTCACCAGATCGCTGAGCGTCTTTCGGGAATGAAAGAGTCTCGTTCGGCGGACGGCAACAACCTTTCTTCCGGGAATCAGGGGCGGGCTCAGGAGGTCTTTGCCGATCTGTTCAGGATCTTCATCCTCGCCGTCCAGAACAAAGAGGTTTAACGTCTGATCTTCCGGAGGGAGCAGTGCGTTGACGATCTTTGAAAAGGCGTCATGAATTTCGTATTCTGCATCACCGTAAAGCAGGTAGCAGGGCGCCGGCCGTCCCTTCTGGAGGTCGGCAAGCACTCTGCGCAGAGAATTGCCCGATTCTTCCGTTCGGATCGCCATGTCTCCAGGGTAAGAAAAAATTACAGGATGATGAATCGCTGAATGTACCGAACGGCTTCTTCGGGATCGTCGGTAATCCGGATAAGGTCAAGGTCTTCGGGCAGGATCATATTCTCCTTCAGCATCGTGTCGCTCATCCATTCCATCAGGCCTTTCCAGTAGGAACTTCCCAGCAGAACGACGGGAAAACTTTTGATGCGTCGAGTCTGAATGAGCGTCAACGCTTCAAAGAGTTCGTCCAATGTGCCATACCCTCCGGGAAATATCACGTAGGCCACGGCATATTTTACGAACATCACCTTGCGGATGAAGAAGTATTTGTAATCAATGCTGACATTCGAATAAGGATTCGGCTTCTGCTCAAAGGGCAAACGGATATTCATCCCCACGGATTTTCCGCCGCCTTCGGAAGCCCCCTTATTGGCTGCCTCCATCACGCCGGGTCCGCCGCCCGTGATCACGCTGAACCCCTTTTCCGCCAGGCGCCGCGACAGGTATTCCGCCTGCTGGTAGCATGAATCCCCCGGCTTGACACGCGCAGAACCGAAAATGCTGACGGCGTTTCTCAACGTGGAAAGCTCTTCGATGCTTTCTACAAATTCGGCCATAATGCGGAATATCCGCCATGATTCCTCAATCGAAAGGGCATCTACAAGATACTGCTTCTCTACCTTGGCCATAAACTCCACACCATGCCGAAATAAAGCTTTCCTGCAGGACGACAAAGGCGATTGCTCATGCGGTCAAAACCCCGCCTGCGTCATTTTTACAAAGACACAATGGAAAACCCTGTGTTCAGCCGTTACTCATCACAGCAAAGGGACGAATGAACTTCCGCTTACGCGCCTCTTCTTCTCTGGACCTTCGCAAAGCGGCGCCGCGCTTCAATGGCCTTCCTCTTGCGCTTTACGGATGGCTTCTCATAGGCCCTGCGGACTTTCAACTCCTTGAACAGCCCACTTTTAGAAAGCTTGTTTTTCAAAATCTTCAAGGCCTTTTCCACATCATTGTCGAACACTTTAACTTCCAAATCATATCTCCTTCTATCATTTATGGATTTTCTATATATTGGTTCAAATGAAACCTCGTTAACTCCTTACTCTCCCCCGGGCTCGAGTCCCTGAATGACCGCATCTCAGGAAAAGCCCAAACAAGGGCGCGGCCACAAGAAATGTACCGGCGCGTCATTTCAGCTCCCTATCGAAGGCATGCTTTGCCGGCGATTCTGCCAACGCTTCAAGCTACGACTCGTGTCCGCCTGCAGTGCCGCGGCCATACCTTCATTGAAATTCTGGAACTGGAATTGCGGGAAAAACAGAAGACTCTTATCTTATTTCGTTTAAGCTTCGGAGCGATGGACGGAACCTGAAATTCAATAAGACTCAAGCGTGAAAGGTGGATTCAAGACATTTAAGACAAAAAGCGGCCAACCCGCTCATATCGGTAAAAGATCTTACCGAATCAAATGCCCCATCAACTAACCCTCCGTCTCTGTTATATAAAAAAAGGGCAGCACGGATCATGATTTCTCATGCCGTAAACCACCCTTTGCTTTTACCAATATGTTTTACCACACTCCTTACTGGGCAACTCTGCCTTTATTGAATATGAAAAACCCTTCGCAATCTTTTTAAATCATCTTTTTAACATAACGAGCGGACTTCGCAATCTTCTCTCAAAAAGGAACAGGCTAACGACAAGATAGATGTTTTCTATACGCAATATTGCTTCAAATTGCAACCTAAAAAATTTGAGTCACCCAAAAAATATCAGCACCGCAATCAATCCTCTTCCTGGGCAATGTAATCCTGATAATCCCTGATCTCCAGAAGATCGTCCAACTCCTCTGGATCTTTCATCTCAATCACCACAATCCACCCGGCATCGTAAGGATCACTGTTCAGAATGGTCACGTCATCCAGAATGTCCTCATTGACATTGACGATTTCTCCCGACAGGGGTGAAACCAGCTCAAATACGTCGCTTGCAGACTCGACCGTCCCGAAGGGTTCATCCCTTTCAACAAAGATATCCCCCTTGGGCAATTCGACCTCATCCACATCTCCAAGCTTTTCCTGGGCATACTCTGTAATACCCAGGGTAGCCATATTGCCGTCAACGGCCACCCAAATGTGTTCGCGACTATAAAGAAGATCATCCGGAAACATTTTCATAGATTAACACCCTGTTTGTTGAATTTATAAGACCAGCAAATCTTTCGGCATTTTTGTCAGGACCTCAGCCCCGTCCTCACGCACCAACACGGTATCTTCGATTCTGATTCCCCATTGACCGGGAAGATATACTCCGGGTTCTATGGTTATAATCATCCCCTCGGAAAGAACCGTGTCGGTATTCCTCGATACCCTCGGAGCTTCGTGAACCTCCAGCCCGACGCCGTGGCCGGTGCCGTGGGTGAAATAGGAATCCAGGCCGTATTGAGCCAGGCAAGCCCTTGCTACATGATCAATGCGGCTGCAGGTGACGCCGGAGCGGACCTCATCCAGAGCCCTGTCATGAGCCTCCTTCACTCTGGAGTATATTTCCCGTTTCCTGTCATCCGCAGATCCCAGGCAGAAGGTGCAGGTTTCATCCGAGCAATACCCATCGACGACCGCACCATAGTCTACAACAACCAGATCACCATATTCCAGGATTTTTCGACCGGGTTTTGCGTGGGGCAAAGCGGCATTGGCTCCTGACGCCACGATCGTTTCAAAGGCCATTCGTTCCGCCCCCGCCCTCTTGGCCCCGAAATCAATCTCCAGGGCAAGATCAAGCTCAGACATCCCCGGACGAATCCTTCGGGACACGGCTTCCAGCACACCGGCGGACAGCTGTGCAGCCCGGCGGATACAGGAAATCTCCCGATCCTCCTTGACCGCCCGAAGCGAATACAACTCTTCCGACAGAGGCGTCAAGTTTTCTTTTCGAAGCCGCTCCGCCAGCTTCTGATAGAAATCGTAACTCACTGCAGAGGCTTCGAAACCAACAGGATCTTCCACTGCCCGGTCCAGAACGGCTACGATGCCATCCACCTTGTCCTGATAGCAATAGATATCGGCGCTTTGAACTTCCTCCTGCGCCTGGGTCACGTATCGTCCGTCAACCAGCAACGTGGCCGCTTGTGGTCGAACCACCAGCACCCCGTCACTTCCGGTAAATCCCGTCAAATAGCGGATATTATGCAGGTCAAAGAGCAGAAGCGCTTGAACGCCGCCCTGGAAAAAGCGTTTGGAACGCAAGCGGGACAAACGGATTTGATAATCCTTCCGTTCAAAACGCATAACGTCTTCTTTTCTGGAGGCGGATCAGCCAGAGATTCAAGGTTTCGATCACTTTCTCCCGCTGCCGGAGATGAATGGCTTTTGTTGCCGAAGAGTTCTTTGAAGCCAGGACCTGGTTCAGTCTTTCCTGAATGGCCTGGTCGTCGGGATTCTTGATCAACATCTGTGTCAGAAGAGATTCCGCCGCATCCAGATGCCCCTGGCGGATGTACAGGTCCGCCATCGTCAACGTTTGCAGACCTGCCGTCATGGGAGAGACGGAAGTTTCATCGGCCTTGAATTCCTGAATGGAATCCGCTTGATCCTCCTCAAGCATCCGAAGTTTGCCGGATACCTCCCGGGAAAGATCGGAAACGGGGTTCAACGCTATAAAGCGACGATAAAATTTGGCCGCTTCCTGGTTCAACCCCCCCTTGAAACAGATATCCCCCATGCAGGCAAAGACACGAGACAGTCCCAATACCGTCAGTTCCACATCCTCAACGAGGGCTGAGGCCTCGTCGAGTTTACCCAGCCGCATGCAGGCATGGCACTGAACCAGAAGCGCATCAACGTCCCCGGGATGCTTTTCAAGCCAGATTTTTACCGCCTCCAAGGCGCCCTCATAATCGCCTTGCTCAAGCAGGGTTTGTGTTACGGAGAAAAATGCGGCTCTATCCATATGGAATTCTTACCGTATTGAGAATTTTGACGTAATGCGGGTATGATTCGACTTGAACAAGTCTGCCTACAGTTGGAGGAGCTATCACAGCCTGGATGGCATGTCAAGACAGATGCGGGACTTTCTTGCATGCTTCGGAATATCGGATTGCCTCAAGCATTCCAATAGCCTGTGACATCCCGGGCTGCGCGCGCCGGCACCGGCATCAATGGCTCAACGGATGCCTGTGCAAGCAAGTACTCTGCCCTAAAGCCCCGCTATCCGCTCCGGTGTGGAGTGGGGTTTATTTGCCCCGCTTCCCCTGGTCGATTTTAGTCAGGGTTCCACCTTCAAAGGAAAGGTGGTAAACGAAATCATTGGAACCTCTGTTGTAATACCACCTTTCCGTCACCTGCTCTTTATAGTTCGTCCTGCGGGCAGTCCGTTTTGCTTTTTCGGAGTGATGACTTTCACCGCCCTGCGAACGTTCGCTGCTTTTGCGGACGACGGTTCGGGCCTTCCCTCTGACTCCCGTTTCATGACGGTACGTAGGTTCTCCACAGCGTAACATGACATCCGCCATGCTGTCTCCCAGGGACACCATGTCATGTCCGCATCGAAATGTTCCTGATCCGGAGGCTGCCGCCTCCCCGGAACGCCCCAGGCCGAGGAATACGAACACCAGGGCAAAGGTGAGGATGGTTTCAAAGACCCTTTTCACGATGAAACTCATTACGGCTTGCCGATAAGACTCGCCTTCGCCACTGACGGAGTCTCAACATCCGGTATAATTTTTGGGGTCACAAAGATCAAGAGCTGCTTCCTCGTCTTATCGATGCTCTCTGATTTGAAAAGCCAGCCCAGGACAGGGATCTTGGAAAGCCATGGCACCCCGCTCATCCCCCTGTCGTCGGTCGTTTTGGAAACACCGCCAATGACCACGGTCGTGCCGTCTTCCACAACAACCTTGGAATCCACTTCATTTTTAATAATGGGGATATTTCCATTCAACTCTGACGCTTTTGAATAATCCCCCCGGTCGTTGGTGGCATTGATGAGCATGGAAATCCTGCCGTCCGGCGTAATGGTCGGGGTCACTTCCAGCTTCAGCAAGGCGTCCTTGAAACTGACCTTTGGGTAAGAGGCCCCCCCCGAGGCTTCATAAGTGGTATAAGGAATTTCTTCACCCTGTTTGATGGTTGCCTTAACACCGTCCATCGTCGTTACTTTGGGAGTGGAGATGATCTTACCCGAACTCGTGGATTCCAGCGCGGCGATCTGTGCCTCCAACACGGCATTGGCACCGCCGATGACAAAGCCCAGGGTCGGCGTTCCAACAAGAGCCCCCGGCAGGTTAACGGCTGCCTGCGACCCGGCGGGAGAGGCGGTTATTCCTTTTGGATACGGATAAGAGACAGGGTTCGTTTGCCCCTCTGTTTTATTCGTATTGGTACCCCATGCCGTCTGGGAGGAATAGTCTCCTACGCGGGCAGTAAACTTCCCTCCCCATGAAACTCCAAGATTTCGCACAAAGTCATCGCTTGCCTCGACAATTTTCGCCTCGATGGCGATTTGCCGAAGCTTGCCCTTTTCAGCCAGGAGCTGCTGTTCCCGTTCTCTTCGGGCCACCTCCGCCTCGATCTGATCCTTTTCGGCAGCTTTCCGCGCCTGCTCATCCTTTTTCTTCTTTTCCAGGGTCATGACGCTGATGACGTTGCCCATTTCCTTTTTCGCCATGCCGTAGATATCCAGGATGGTCTCAAGGGCCTGATCCCAGGGAACATCCTTCATGTGAATGCTGACGGCCCCCTTCACATCCGGCCCGGCAACAATGCTGACTCCGCCCGTCTCCGCCAGCAGACGAAGAACCGCGCGCATGTCGGCATCCTGAAAATCCAGGGATATTTTCTGAGCACCACGCCTGACTTCGCCAATCCCACCGTTGGGTGGAATATTCCCTGTTTCCTGATTGTCCGCCAGTTCGGCCTCTTGCGAATTCTGGGGCGAACGGTAAGCGGCTTTTGCCTGGGCCACTTTTTTCATCATGGCAGATTTTTCTGTTTCTCCCAAGGTGGCCACATTGAAATCCAGGATGACGTTTTGCCCCTCCTGACGCACACTGTAGGGAACCGGCTTCTGCAGATCGATGGTGGCATAAACCCAGGGAACGTCCTTGATGGTCTTCTGCTCGGCGAGGACCTGCCTGATATTGATCATGGCGTCATCATAAAATGGCCGAAGAAGGAGTTCCGGTACCTGCAGGTTTTCCATTTTCAGCAAAACGGCGCTTCCCGGCTCTTCATCCACCTTGAACTTCGAAATCTTGGTGGCAATAAAGGTGACCCGTTCCCTGCCCTTTATCTGGTCCAGGGTGATATTTTCAAGATTTCCAGCATCCAGGGCCGATGTTACGGCACCGTTACCTTTCACGGCGGCCTTCTCAACTTCGACATTTTCTGCTGAAACCCCTGATGGAAAAACCCACAAGGAACTTAACAACAAAGCAATTCCCAATAGCTGCCCTATTTTTTTCATCTCATCCTCACTTCATTCCACTTTTTGAAGCTTCAACGGAATAAGCTGCGTCTTATACTGCCCTTTTCCTGCCGCTATTCTCTCTTCAACAATCACGCGATCTTCTAAAATCCCGATGACCTGCCCTCCATTCAGACCGATGATGGTCCCAACGGACAAAGGGAAAAAATTACCGCGGGCATTGGTCACAATCGCCGTTCGGCCCTGATCTGTCCCTGCAATTCCCACCAGCCTGAATTCATTTACGGATGCTCTCTGCAAAGGGAAGATGGACAGGGGCTTCACTTTCTTCACAGCCTTCCGTTTTTTTAGAGACAGGTCCTTTTCGACAAAAGGTTCAAAAGGATCGGGCTTCCTTGAGAAGTTGTAAGAAGCGTAGCTGATTGTAAACGGCTCTCGCGTTCCTGAAACTCCAGGATCGGTTACAGACTTGGGTGAGAATGTCGCACCCCACCCCTGGGCTGTTCCGATCGTCAGACTCAAGAACACGCCGACGATGAATGCGCCGGAGAATCTACGGCTTTTCTTCGATCTTCTTCTTCGCATGTTCATCCTTCTTTTCCAGAAACATGTAGGTCTTTACCAGACAGGCCGTGTTCAGGATGCGACCCGTTCCCTTGGATTCCTTGGACTCTTCTATCAGAAAATCTTCAATGTTGACAATGCGGGGCATCCCGGCCATCTTCTGAAAAAAGAGTACGGTGTTATGATAACGGCCGACAACACCCATCTTCACAGGGATTTCCTCGTAAAATCCCCCAGCTTCCGGAGTCTTGCCACTGGAGGCCTTATCGCCCGGCTTATGATCGGCCGCTTTGGGCTCATTCCCTTTTGCCGCTCCCTGCTTGCCGTCACCTTCCTTTGCATCGGCAGACTTCTCAACAGGTTCAAAATGAACGGATTCAATGCCGGCATTTTTTCCAGCCATGGCGATCTCGTAAAGCAAAGAGGGCATATCCTTTTTTTCAGGAAGCTTGGCCATTGCCACTTCAAATTTCTGCTTCAGGAGCGCCACTTCCTTGACGTATTTCTGCTTCTGACTGGCAATGCGCTGCTTTTCTTCCACTTTCCGAGAAAGCTCTTCGGCCTGCGACTTCAGATTTGCCCGAGTTTCCAGCGCAGTGGAAAGGAAAAAGGACCAGTATAAATAACCGGCCAGCAGCAGGAAAACCCCTGCCAGGAGCGCTTTTTTCTGCGGAGAGAGCTTTTTGATATCATCCAGCGAGATAGCCATGGATCAGATTCCTTGTTTTTTAATCTTGCAGTTCAAGACAAACTGATGGAATTTCATTCCCGAATATTCCTTCTGTGTGGAGGAAACCAGATCGACAGCCGAGAGAAAACTTCGGCCTTCCAGATTTCTCATAAAACGTGACAGAACCATATTGTTCCGGGCAACCCCTTCCAACCTCAGATCCGACTCTTTGAGGATTATCCGGTCGATCCAGGCATCTCCGATTGGAACGGAGGAGTTCAGATCGTTCAGATAACGAACCGGAGCCAGCCGATTCTCTTCCAGGCGGGAAATAACGGAAAGCTTCTTCTCAAGGACATTTTTGTCCTTCTTGAAAATCTCAACCTCGCCGGCAATTTTATTCAGCCTGGCCAGGACCTCTTCCTTTTCCTTAATATCCCCTTCATAGCTTCGAATGCTGGTAATCATGAACAAATGGATGCCGCCAAGGATCAGAAGAAGAGCCAGGAAGGAACCGCCGAAAAGAAAAACCTGCTTTTGAAGACCGGCTTGCTTTTTTTTCTCTCGATAGGGAAGGAGATTGATCCGAATCATTTATCCTCCACCCGACGCAGGGCCAGACCCATACAGACAGCCAGAGCAGGCCCGATCTGCCCAACCAGAGAAGCGTCGACATATTTGTTGTTGATGTCAATTTTTTTAAAGGGATCGAAGACTTCCGTATCAACACCAAGCCTTTGCTGAAGGTCCTGTGCAATGCCGGATAACTTGGCGCCGCCACCTGAGAGCAGGACATTCTTGATGTAATCCCCACCGAAGGTCGATCGAAAGAATTCGATGGAGCGCTCAATTTCCGCACAAATAGGATCGGCATATCCCATGAGGCTCGCCGAAAAGTCATCAGCGCTCAATCCGCTTCCATCAGGCCCCTCTGTCTTGATCCGCTCCGCCTCATCAAAGGAAATCCCGAGCCTTTCCGCCAGAGATTCCGTTACGATATTTCCGCCCAGCGTAAAATCCCGGGTGAAAATGGAGGCGTCGTTCCTGACGACGTTGATGTTGGTGATAGAGGCGCCAATGTTGACGAGGGCGACAATATCATTCTCGTCAAAATCATAATTTTCCTCATAGACGGTTTCCAGTGCGAAGGAATCCACATCCATGATGACGACCTCCAGTCCCGCCGCTTGAAGGGCATCCGTATAGCTGTCGATAATGTCCCTTTTCGCAGCAACAAGCAATACATCCAACTGATCGGAGTTGTACTCATTTTCACCAAGGATCTGAAAATCAAAGTTGACCTCTTCCATGTTGTCGAAGGGCAGATACTGCGCGGCATCCTCACGGATCATATCGCGCATTTCCTCTTCTTCCATCGTCGGAAAGCCTACTTTTTTGATGATGACGGAATGGCCGGAAAGGGAGGTGACAATACCCTTTCGGAGATGGCCCGATGTTTTGAAAAGTTCTTTGACTTTTGCCGCCAGCAGGGAGGAATCGTTGATGATACCGTCGACGATGATGCCCCTGGGAAGAGGAATCTGTGAAAAGCGGTTCAGGACATAGCCGCCTTTAGGCAATTCCAGAATCTCGGCAAGCTTCAGTGAACTTGAACCGATGTCAAGACCTGCAAGATGCCTGCTGCCCGGAAATAAACTTTTGAAGTCTAGCAAACTTTTGAAGTCCAGCATCGCATACCCGGAAGAAAAGTCCTATGTGTTGAATCCTCTATTTGGCGAACTGATAGACCCTGTCGCCCTCTTTCACCATTCCCAACTCGTTTCTCGCAATGGTTTCCATGTAGGAAAGGTCATCCCTGAGCAATGCAATCGTGTTCCTCAGTTGAACATTCTGAAGAACGATTTCCTGGTTTTCTTTTTTCAGGGAAGAAAGCCGTTTCTCCATCATGTAATTGTCAAGCAATCCGCGATTGCCGAACGTGATGAGCAATCCCATCAGAAAAACAAACAGGGCAAGATATCGACCGATTTTCATTCGAACGTTCTCCTTGTTTCAGAGTTTGGGAAGGAAACCGTAAGAAACGAATTATCTGAGGCAGTCGAATTCGTCATGTTCCTGTAGTGAAGAAACTACAATCACAAATTATGCCATACTACATCAGATAATTCTTAATCTACGGCAGGAAGGAGTTGTTGTGGTTCACCCAGGAGAAAATTACCGCGTTCGATCTCTTCCTTGAGAAATTCACAGATCTCCCGGGCTTTGTAATAACTGGAGAGAGGGGCCGTTGAAACCTTTTTGCCGTTTAATTCAATGCCCCCGCTACGTAGATCTTTATAGCTGACTTCCCCCAGACTTTTGGCCGCACCCTTGGGGTAGTCCATGCCATAATCATAAATCTGGGCATAGAGATCCTCATCCTTGACCGCGGTGTAACGGGCCATTTCCTCATCAAGGATCGGGATCGGGATACCGATGCCGACATACAGCGATACCCCGTAGCCCAGAATACTCGCCCCCACCAGCCATTCGGGGCTCATTTCCCTGAGGTTTCCGATCGTGGCGATCGTTGCGGCGCCTTCCTTGGGCACTCCGTTCTTTCCCCGAATCACATTGGGATTGTGCTGGGTCCCCGGCCAGGCGACAAAGCCCTGGGCGCCGCCGAGAAAGATTCTTGTTCCGATACCGATGGTTCTGTAGTAGGGGTCATTAAAGAGGGGACTGAGCTGGCCCGATGTGGCATAATTTGCATTAGCCATCCGGGGTCGGAGCACTCCCATGTAGGTGTAAATGGTCTTGTCCGACATATTGACGGCGCAGTTATAATTTTGATAGGCATTCCGGGGATTGAAAAGGATGGCGTCGCGGAGATCGTTCAGGGTGATGTTTTTTTCAAACTTCCGGGATGGATAGCAATCCGTGCCGTAACCCTCCGCCCTGAGGCGAATCAGATTCCCCGAAACAAGATCCTGAATGACGTGCCCTCCGCCGTAATTGAATTCGCCGGGATAGACACTGTTGAGCGGATCGCCTTCCACAACTTCCGTGGCGCCGAGATAACAGTCTACGGCCGCAATGCCGCCATAGGCAGGAACGTCATTAAGCCATACTCTGGAGGCACGAATTTTTGGCGAAGTGTGTCCGAAATTGAGGAAAGCTCCCGAGGAGCACATCGGGCTGAAGGTCCCGGTCGTGACCACATCGATTTTCCTAGCCGCTTCGACATCGCCATGACGCGCCACGACGTCGATCATCTCCTCGGCGGTCACGACGACAGCCTTTCCCTGCTTTATCTTCTCATTGATCTCCTGATACGTCTTGTGGACTCTGTGCCTCTTCATGACTTCAAACCTCAGGATGTGCCGGAATGGCCAAAACCGCCGTTTCCCCGGACTGTGGATTCCAGGTCGCAGGATTCAGTCCAGGCTGCCCGGTAGACGGAAGTAACGACCATCTGGGCAATACGGGCTCCCCGGGAAATCAGAAAGGGTTCTTTGCCATGGTTGATCAGCAGGACGCCGATTTCCCCCCGGTAATCGGCATCGATCGTACCGGGGGAATTGACCAGCGTAATGCCGTGCGTTAAGGCCAGGCCGCTGCGCGGCCGGATCTGGGCTTCGAACCCCTCCGGCAACGCGATGATCAGACCCGTGGGAATCAGGGCCCTCTCCCCCGGACCGATCAGCACGTCCTCCGTTACGGCCGCATGGAGATCCATTCCAGCCGAACCTCCCGTCACATACCGCGGCAGGGAAAGTCCTGAAAAATGGGGAAGCTTCCGAACGGGGATCCGGATCTCTTTCAGCGCCATGGGCCGCCCACAAAATCCGCAGAAGTCACACCTCTGCTCCCAGGGCATCCTTTCGACTCAAGCGGATTTTACCCTGTTTGTCCACTTCCAGAACTTTGACGATAACCTCATCGCCTACGTGGACAATCTCCGTCACCTTATGGACCCGCTCCTTGGCCAGCTGGGAGATATGGAGCAACCCCTCGGTGCCCGGTAATATTTCAACGAAAGCGCCAAAATCAACAACTTTTTTGACGGTCCCGCGGTAGATTTTACCCACTTCCGCGTCTTCCGTCAGCCAGCGGACCATGGCAATGGCTCTGGCCGATGCCTCCATATCGCTGGATGCAATGGTCACCGTGCCGTCATCTTCCACGTCGATGGTTACCCCTGTCTCGCTGACGATCTGGCGGATATTCTTTCCGCCCGTACCGATGACGGAACGTACCTTTTCCGGCCGGACCTTTACGGTGGTAATCCGGGGGGCATAGATGGAGATCTCCTTCCTCGGTTCGGATATGGTCTCCCGGATCTTTCCAATGATGAAGAGCCGCCCCTCCCTCGCCTGAGCCAGAGCCTTTGTGAGGATATCCCGATTGATCCCGTCAATTTTTATGTCCATCTGCATGGCGGTGATACCCTTCCGGGTTCCACAGACCTTGAAATCCATGTCACCGGAATGATCCTCATCCCCGAGAATATCGGAAAGGATAACGACCTGATCCCCTTCCTTGAGAAGTCCCATGGCAATGCCCGCCACCACGTCCTTGACGGGAACGCCGCCATCCATGAGACAGAGAGTGCCCCCGCAGACCGTGGCCATGGACGAGGATCCGTTGGAGGAAAGGATCTCGGAAACAATGCGGATGGTGTAGGGAAACTCTTCCTGGGAAGGAAGCACCGGCATCAGGGCCCTTCTGGCCAGATTGCCGTGTCCGATTTCCCGCCGCCCCGGGCTTCTCAGCGGCTTGGCTTCACCGACACAATAAGGGGGAAAATTGTAATGGAGGATAAAGGCACGCGTCTCTTCCCCGGCAACATAATCCAGCCGCTGCTCATCCGATGAAGTTCCCAGTGTTAGAGCCGCCAGAGACTGGGTCTCTCCACGGTTAAAAAGGCCCGAACCATGGGTCCTGGGCAGAACCCCCACCTCCGCACTGATGGCGCGGATATCCGCATGGGATCGGCCGTCGATTCTCGTTCCTTCCCCTAGGATCATGTCCCGGACAATCCGTTTCTCCAGGGCTTCAAGTGCGGCCGCCACCGGTCCGCGCAATCCCGCATCCTCCGATGTCATGCTCTTCAGAACAGCCTCCCGGATAGAATCCAGGACGGCATGACGGTCCAGCTTTCTCGCTATCCGGTAGGCCTCTTTCATCTTCTCCGCGGCTTTTTCCGTAACTGCCGCCACCAGCGATTCGTCAATCTCGACAGCGGAAAAAGGCCTCTTCGACCGGCCGATCGCCGCCCGGATCTGATCCTGCAGCATCATAACGGGCCGCATGGATTCCAGCCCGAACTCAATGGCCGAAACGACGGTTTCTTCCTCAATTTCCCGGGCACTGCCCTCCAGCATCACCAGGTTGACATCGAAGGGCCTGCCGTCCGTTCCCGGCTCCACCTTCCTGCCGACGAGGAACAGATTCAAATCGCTCCGCTCCTGTTCCTCCGTGGATGGATTGCAGACAAACCGGCCATCCAGCCGACCCACCCGAACACCTGCAATGGGCCCCTTAAAGGGAATGTCGGATATTTCGAGGGCAGCCGAAGCCCCCAGGAGGGCAGCCACATCCGAGTCGTTTTCGTTATCGACCGAAAGCAGGGTCGCCACAAGCTGGGTTTCATAACTGTACCCTTTGGGAAACAGCGGGCGGATGGATCGGTCGATCACCCGCGACGTCAGGACCTCCCGCTCATTGGGCCGCCCTTCCCGCTTGAAAAATCCGCCGGGTATTTTACCTGCGGCATATGTCATTTCCTGATAGTCCACGGTCAGGGGAAGAAAATCCACCCCCTCCCGGGCCTTCTTGAGGGAAACCGCCGTAACCATCACAACGGTGTCTCCATAAATCACCATGACAGCGCCGTCTGCCTGGCCCGCGACATAACCTGTTTTTACGGAAATATTTCTACCGGCGAATTCCGCACTGAATATTGTACTCATCCTTAAAAATCCTCTCTCCAGACCCGATCTTCAGAAAAGAAAAATCCCCGCACGCTCCCCTTGTGCATATCCCCCTCGACAAGACGGTGGATCGTCCCAATTCCAGGAAGCAGCGAATTTCATGTCCCCCCTGCTTCGGGCGATTTTTTCGGTCAGGGCACTACGGATCAGGGAGTAAGGAGTAAAGCCGGAGGCGTAAAGCCGAAACTTAAACGGCAAACAGCCCCAGCCTTATACCCCAGGCTTTACCGCTTACTCCGCACTTATGCCCCATCGCGAAAATGTTGGTTATTTTCTCAACCCAAGACGCTGAATAACCTGCCTGTACCGCTCAATATTCTTATTCTTCAAATAGTCCAGAAGCCTTCTTCGCTGCCCGACCAGCTTCAACAGACCCCGTCGGGAATGATGGTCCTTTTTGTGGATCTTGAAGTGATCCGTCAGGTATTCAATCCTGGCACTCAGAAGCGCAATCTGGACTTCAGGAGATCCCGTATCCTTCTCATGCAACTGATAATTCCCAATGATGCTTTCTCTTCGATCCGAACTTAACACGGTTTTTTATCCTCCATAAACAATTTGATCTCTGCAATCGACAAACCGACCAGCGGCACCTTCCCTTGCGCTGATCCGTTTTATAGCTTCATGAACGGGACATTCCGGATTTCGGCATCCTTCCAGGCCTTAATCGCGAAAAACCCTCAAAATTTTCGCAGCCGGCTGCCCCATCTCCAAAGCGGTCAGCTGGACCGATGGACACAACAGTCTGGCTACGGCAACCAGCCCCCCATCTGAAGTGAGAAACTTTACCATATCTCCATTCTCAAGGGAAGGAATATGATAATCCCTCAAAGCGGGTCCATCGGGCTGGCAGCCTTCACGGATCCTTTCCGCCAGTTCCCCGCCGATTTCGATGGCCGCCATGTGCAGAAGGCCGTCGCTCAGGGAAATCACTCTGGCCGCCAGGATTTTTTCCCGTTCCTCCGCGCAAACTTCCTCCAGCGAGACAGCCGCCTCCAGAGTGAATTGACCGCTCCGCAGCCTCCGCAACCCGGCAAGGCACCCCCCGCAGCCCAGTCGCTCTCCCAAATCGGCGCAAAGTGTGCGGATGTAGGTTCCTTTCGAACAGGCGACCCGAAAACGGACATAGGGAAATGAAATCTCCTCCAACACCGTGGAATAAATTCTGACGGTGCGGGGGGGGAGAGAAACGTCAATCCCCTTTCTTGTCCAGGCGTAAAGCGGTTTCCCCTTATATTTGACGGCGGAATACCGGGGGGGCTCCTGAGTCATCTCACCGGTCAACCCGCCCAGAGCCTCCCGGATCGCGGCTTCATCCACTGCCGGATTCCGGCGTCCTGTAATCCGCCCTTCGATGTCCAGGGTGTCCGTCGTCACCCCCAGCAGCATTGTAGCCCGGTATTCCTTATCGTCCTGGGAAAGGAACTGAACCAGCTTGGTTGCCTCGTCCAGGCAGATGGGAAGCACTCCCGTGGCCAGTGGATCAAGCGTACCGGAATGCCCCGCTTTCCGGACTCCCAGGATCCGCTTGACCTCTGAGACAGCCTTCTGTGACGTCTTTCCCGGCGATTTATCCAGGATCAGAATGCCGTTCATCTGTTCAAATTCCGTCCCGTATCACATCCAGGACCCGGGAATAAACCGTTTCAAAGTCGCCCTGAATGCGACAGGCGGATGCATTCCTGTGGCCTCCACCATCAAAGGCGCGGGCCACCCGCTCCACGTTCACCTCGCCCTTGGAGCGGAAGCTGACCTTGAAAGGTCCATTGTGCTGTTCGCTGAACAGAGCCGATACCTCTACCCCTGAAATCGATCGGGGAAGGTCGACAAAGCCTTCCGTATGTTCCGGGACAGCCCCTACGGCCTGCATGTCCTTCTGCCAGACCACCATGTAACCGAACCGCCCATCCAGATCGAAGGTCAGCGTGTCCAGGGCTTTGGACAGCAGCCTGATTTTGGCCAGGGGGTTGTTCTCGTAAATATTCTCCGATATTTCCTGGGGATCGGCGCCCCAGCCGACCAGATTCCCGGCGGCGATCAATGTTTCCCTTCCGGTAGTCCCGTAATGAAACCCCCCGGTATCCGTTAAAATGGCCGCATAGAGATTGGTCGCAATGTCCCGCGTCACGGAACATCCCATGCGGGATATCAACCGGTAGATCAGTTCACCCGTTGAGCTCGCCCGGGGGTCAACATAGGAAAACTCGGAGAACATCGAATTGGAGATGTGATGATCGATATTGACGAGTGTTCCAATGCGGGCAATCTTTTCAGACCCCCTGCCCACCCGGCTCAGATCGCTGCAGTCCACGATAAAGGCCGCGTCATACCGAGAAGCACAATCGGCGGGGAGCTCCTGGCGGATCACCTGGCTTCCGGGCAGGAACCGATAGTTCTCCGGTGTTGCATCCTGGTTGTAAACGTCCGCTTCTTTTCCCGTTTGCCGGAGCAGGCCATAAAGAGCCAGCTCCGACCCAACGGCGTCACCATCCAGCCGTTCATGGGAAGAAATGAGGAAGGTCCTGGAACGATCGATAATATCAAGAATCCGATCCATCATTCTCATCATCTCTGTGAATTTCTCTTATAAGCCGATCAATCCGGCTTCCATAGGCAAAGGAGGTGTCCTGCCTGAAAATGAGATCCGGCACATAGCGCAGTTTCAATCGTTTTCCCAGTTCCCTCTTGATGAAGCCGCCGGCCTTCTGCAGACTCTCGAGTGTTTCGGGGCTGCAGAAATCCTCGCCCATCTCCACGAAAAAAATCTTGGCAGTGCGCAGGTCATCGCTCATCTTGACCCCGGTAACCGTCAGCCTGCTGACCCTTGGATCGCGGACCCTCCTCAACAGGATATCCGCAAGCTCCACTTTCACCAGATCCGCCACACGATCCGCCCTCTTAAACTCCAACATGCTTTCGACCACCTTTTCTGTCCTGAGAGGCCTGTAGACGGAATCCGGGACGAAGCCCCGGTCCGGCACAGATGACCGTCATTCGGATCCATATTTGCCGGCAGATTCGTCGAAATGCGGCATGGCGTCCGACAGAGAAACGATTTCGATCCTGCTGCCCAGCACTTCGGCCAGTTGGAGTTCCTCGATAAAGGAGAGGATGCAATCCACCTTTCCGTTCACGTAGCGCGTATCGTTTCCCACGACGCAAAATCCGACTTTTGCGCGCTTCCAGGAGTCGTTTTCGCCGATCTCAGCGATGGACACGTTGAAGGTATTGCGCGTCCGCTGAAGGATCCGCTTCAAGACCCCCCGTTTTTCCTTCAAAGACCGGCATTCTGCAATCCACAGTTCAATCAGTCCCGATCCGATGACCATCGTAACATCCGCCTCACGGTATGCCCCTGTCTCGCGGCGGCGAAGCCTCTAGAATTCACACATTCCCTTCAGGTCTGAATTCACAGCTTGCGCTCCACTTTTTCATTGACATAGGCTTCGATCAGGTCGCCCACCCGGAGGTCATTGAAGCCCTCAATGCCGATTCCGCATTCAAAACCGGCCAGCACTTCCTTGACATCATCCTTGAACCGCCGCAGGGAGGCGATCTTCCCGTCAAAAACGATGACCCCGTCCCGAACCAGCTTGGCATTGCTCTTTCGAACCATTTTTCCGTCGGTCACAAAGCTTCCCGCCACGGTGCCCACTTTGGGAACCCGGAACAGATCCCGAACTTCGGCCCGGCCAATGACCATTTCCCGGTATTCGGGTTCGAGGAGCCCTTCCATGGCCGCCCGGACGTCGGCAATGACATTGTAAATGATGTCGTAGAGCTTGATGTCGACACCTTCCACTTCCGCCAGCTCCGTGACCCGGGCGTCAGGCCGGACATTGAAGCCGATGATGATGGCATTGGATGCCGACGCCAGCATGACATCCGTCTCCGTAATCGCCCCGGTGGAACCATGAATCACCTTCAGTTTGATGTCGTCGGTGCTGAGCTTGGTCAGGGCATCCGCCAAGGCCTCCAGGGATCCCTGCACATCCGCCCGGAGGATGACATTCAGCTCTTTCACGCCTTCCTTCATCTTTTCATACAGCTGCTCCAGGGTGATCTTCGAGGTCGCGGAAAGCTCCCGTTCCCGTTCCTTTCGCAGCCAGTATTCTCCAATGCTGCGGGCCTTCTTTTCATCCTCGACGGCGTTAAATTCCGCACTTGCCTGGGGCACGCGGGAAAAACCGATCACCTCGACCGGCGTGGCCGGGCCGGCCACCCTGATCCGACGCCCTTGGTCATCATTCATGGCCCGGACACGCCCGTACTCCGTCTTGCTGACAAAGGCATCCCCTTCATGGAGAGTCCCCTCCTGGATTAAAACCGTGGCTACCGGGCCGCGCCCGCGATCCAGACGGGCTTCGATCACCACGCCACGAGCCGGACGGTCCGGATCGGCCTTCAGTTCCAGGATATCCGCCTGCAGCAGGATGAGCTCCAGGAGTTCCTCTATGCCGATTTTCTGCTTCGCCGACACCTCGCTGAAGATGGTATCTCCCCCCCACTCTTCCGGAATAAGGCTGTATTCCGTCAGCGCCTGCTTAATCCTTCCCGGATCGGCTTCAGGCTTGTCGATTTTATTGATCGCCACAATGATGGGCACGCCGGCCACCTTGGAGTGATTGATTGCTTCCACCGTCTGATCCATCACACCGTCGTCGGCCGCGACGACCAGGACCACGATGTCCGTCACCTGAGCGCCACGAGCACGCATGGCCGTGAAGGCTTCATGTCCAGGCGTGTCGAGAAAGACGATTTCCCGCCCCTTGAGATTCACATGATAGGCCCCGATGGCCTGGGTGATGCCTCCCGCTTCTCCCTCGGTAACCCGCGTTTTCCGGATGGCATCCAGCAGCGAAGTCTTTCCGTGGTCCACGTGCCCCATGATCGTCACCACGGGTGCCCGGGGTTTCAGATTTTCGGCGGCGGATTCCACTTTGAACATGGATTCGTCGTACTCCATCCCCACAGGCTCCACCTGATAGTCAAACTCCGTGGCGATGAGCGATGCGGCGTCAAAGTCAATGGACTGGTTAATGGTCGCCATGAGTCCCATCCGCATGAGCTTGTTGATGACCTCATTCGCCTTGACCCCCATTTTCTTGGCCAGATCCCCCACCGTAACCGCTTCGCCGATCCGGATCCTTCGTTTGATCGCCTTCGGCACGGTGATCTCCGTCTTCTTCATCTTGGCGGCGGCCTTTTTCTCTTCCTTCCAGCGGCCCGGCCTGGCGACCCGTTCGACGGTTTCTTCTTCGATCGTCTTACGGAAGTCCTTTTTATCCGGAGCCTTTTTAAGGGCAGGCTTCTTCTTGGCGGGAGGCAGTTCCCGCACCGGCACTTCCTCGGGAATCTTCGGTTTTTTCTTCAGCTTGTCCGCCTCGGTCTTTGGAGCTTCCTTTTCCGGTGGCGCCGCCGGCCTGGGAGCGGCCCCGGTCTCAGGCCTCCTGGCCTCGCCCCGCTGCGGTGCCTGCCTTGCAGGAGCTTCTCCTCCGGCAGCGGCACGGGGTGCCGGCGGCCTTCCTTCCCGCCTCCCAGGCGGAATTCTTCCCACCTCCCTGCCAGCAGCCTCGGCACCTTGCGCCCTTGCCGGCGCCCTCTCCTCTTCCGGAACACTCTTCGCCACCGGGGGCGTCTTCCCAGGCTCCGGAACAATCGGCTCTTTCGGCGCCTCTTCCTTCATTTTCTCAGGGATTACTTGTTTCTCCTCCCCGGAAATTTCAGGAGTTGGAGGAATCGGGGACTTTTTCGGTGGAATCGCCGGAGTTGGCAGGGGTTTCTTAACGGCCGGCAAAGGTTCCCCTTCCGGAACCGCAGGCTGGGACTCGACAACTTCAACGGGTTTCACTTCTTCCGGGGGTGCAGGCTTTGCCGGCACTTCTTCGCGGACGGCTCTCTCTGCTTCTGCAGGGGGCTCCTCGGCAACAGGCTCCTCCTGGGGAACATGCACAGCTCTCCGCCGGATGACGGTCGTCTTGATCCGCTGCTCCACCATCTCCGTGGCTCCCCGGGCATGGAACTCCTTGATAACGCGTTCCACTTCGTTATCTTCCAGCGTTCCCGAGTGGGACTTTACGGTGATACCGAGTTTTTCCAACCGAGAGATCAGCTCCTTGTTGTCGATACCCAGCTCCCGGGCCAACTCGTAAACCCTCTTTTTTGACATGCTTGAAACCCCCAGCGCTTCTATGTTTGACTCCGCATATTATTGTAAATACACCAAAATTTCCTCAAGTTTCCCTTGGGGCGGCAACCTCTTCATCGATGATCCTTCCCGCCTCCTCGATCCAGAGCTGCGCGGTTGACTCCTCGACCCCCGAAAGAGCCGACAGCATCTCACAATCTGCCGCAGCGATCATGGCGACACTCTTCAAGCCCTTGCCGAAGAGCAGCTCAGCGGTTGCCTCCTCCATTCCGGGGATCTTCAGGAGGTCTGAATACCCGGGGCTATCCTTCTCGGCCTCAGCCGATTCGCTTTTGACATCAATCTTCCACCCGGTCAACTTTACGGCTAGGCGCACATTCTGCCCGTTCTTCCCGATAGCAAGAGACAGCTGGTCGTCCGGAACAATCACCTCCATCGCATGATTCGCCTCATCCATGATCACGCGGCTCACCTTCGCCGGCGAGAGGGCGCTGCTGACATATTGCACGGCATCATCGGAATAGGGGATGATGTCGATTTTTTCTCCCCGCAACTCCTGAACAACACTCTGGACACGGGCCCCACGCATGCCGACGCAGGCCCCGACAGGATCGATGTCCTTGTCCTTCGTCCTCACGGCAATTTTGGCCCGCTTGCCCGGCTCCCGGGAAACATTGATGACCTCGATCAACCCCTCGTCAATTTCCGGAACCTCGACCTCGAAGAGCGATTTCAGGAAATTGGGATGCGTGCGGGAAAGCAGGATCTGAGGCCCCTTGGAAACTTTTTTTACGTCATAGATGAAACTGCGGATCCGGTCCCCCCGCTTGTAAGACTCCCGGTGAATCTGTTCGGACACCGGGAGCACCCCCTCCGCACGGCCCAGATTGACAATGATGCTCCCCGCCTCGAACCGCTGCACAAAGCCATTGACCAGCTCACCCTTGCGATCCTTGTACTCGTCGTAGACATTGTCCCGTTCGGCATCCTTCACCCTCTGAACAATAATCTGCTTGGCGGTCTGAACGGCGATGCGTCCGAACGTGCTCGTCTCGATCTTCATCCCGAGGCTGTCACCCGGCTCAGCCTCCTCATCCAGATCCCGGTGGGCAACCTCCAGGGAAATCTGCATATCCGGATCAGTAACCCTTTCAACCACCGTTTTAAACTGGAACACCTCGATTTCGCCCAGGTCCTCGTTGTAATGAGCTTCGATATCCACATGGGGCCCCAGCTTCTTCCGCGCCGCCGTCAGCATCGCCGTCTCAAGGGCCTCGATGATGATACTCTTATCCAGTCCTCTATCCTTACCCATCTGTTCGATCAGACGTTTAAGTTCCGGAACCATGAAATTTTCCTCCACCTCTCTATTTCAATCGCTTTTTTTTGGCCGCCTTTTCCAGTGGCAGAGAGCGCAACACGAAATGCCATCGATGCAGGCTGAAAACAGTGATCTGGTTCGATGCGACGCCTGTCGGGCGATTTTTCCGTCAGAGTCGTCCCAGCCGGGATTTCCTTAATCGAACCGATAGATCAGATTCGCCTTGACAACCAAGTCCCTGGGGATTTGATACAGTTTGGAACCCATCTCAACCACCAGCACTTTCCGACCTTCCTCTTCCCGGAACTCAACCAGCCTGCCCCGGAAATGGCGGATGCCCTCCACCTTCTGTTCCAGCCGGACGCTTACATCACACCCCTGATAGAGGACAAAATCCTTGTCCCGGACGAGGGGTCGATCGAGGCCGGGCGACGATACCTCCAGGGTATACGGACCCGGGGGAAGATCATGAACATCCAGGAGATCACCGAGCTGACCGCTGATCCCCGAACAATCGTCCAGGGTCACTCCGCCTTCACGGTCCATATAGATCCGGACGATCCACCGGGTCTTCATGCGCAGGCACTCCACCTGGATCAGTTCGAAGCCTTCAGACTCCAGAACCGGTTCCACCAGGCGCCAGATGTCCTCCCGGAGTTTTTTTACATATTCACTGGCCATGAGTTCGATTCAACGATTCTGCTCGACAGGGAACCTCATAAAACAAAAAAGTGGGCAACTGCCCACTCCAGAAGATCCGACAATGACTTAGGAAGATTCCCGAACAACGCCACAGCAACAGATACACTGCTTTCTCCGACATCACAAATCACCCGGAGGGGAATATCATGGAGCGGGCGATGGGACTCGAACCCACGACGTCCAGCTTGGGAAGCTGACATTCTACCGCTGAATTACGCCCGCCTTGAAAAATACAGGAAAAAGCTTGCCTATCTTATTCAAGAGGATGCTTTTGTCAAGGATTTTTTCCCGCCAGTCTCAATGAAATTGACTTCCCATGGGCGTCAAGGCCCTCCAGATGGGCAAAGCGGGCCGCCTGAGGGCCGTATTCCTCAAGCACTTCCCGGCTCAGGGAAAGGACACTGATCCGCTTCACGAAATCATAGACCCCAGGGCCGAGGAAAAACGGGCGGTTCCACCGGTGGGGAGGACGTGGTTGGGCCCCGCGATATAGTCGCCCACCGCCTCGGGCGTATAGGAACCAAGAAAAACCGCTCCGGCATGCCGAATGCCCTCCAGGAGATTCCAGGGGTCCTTCACCATCAGTTCCAGGTGTTCCGGAGCGAAGCGATTGGCCACGGCCACGGCCTCATCGAGATTCTCCGTGACCAGGATGGCTCCGAAGGCCTCAAGGGACCGCTGGGCGATCGCCCTTCGCGGAAGGTTCTCCAATTGCCGTTCCAACTCCGCAGAGACCGCCCGGGCCAGGACGTCATCCGGCGTCAGCAGAACGGCACTGGCCATTTCGTCGTGCTCCGCCTGGGAAAGGAGATCCGCCGCGACCAGGGAAGGCTGCGCCGAGCTGTCCGCAATGACGAGGATTTCGCTTGGACCGGCGATCATGTCAATGGAGACCTGACCGAATACCATTTTTTTTGCGGCGGCCACATAGGCGTTTCCCGGACCGACAATCTTGTCCACCCGGGGAATTGCTTCCGTACCGTAGGCCAGGGCGGCCACAGCCTGCGCCCCTCCGATTTTGAAGATGCGACGGATGCCGCAGAGTTTCGCCGCCGCCGCGATCAACGGGGAAATCTTTCCGTCCCTTGAAGGGTTGACCAGAAAAAGTTCCTCAACCCCGGCAAGCCTGGCCGGAATAGCCGCCATGAGCACCGTAGACGGGTAGGAAGCCGATCCCCCCGGCGCGTAAATCCCAACCCGCTCCAGGGGAATGATCCGCTGGCCGAGGGTGCTGCCGGGCTTCTCGGATACGGTCCAGCTTTCGGCAATCTGGTGACGATGAAAGGCTTCGATCCTCTGCGCGGCCTGCTGCAGTATGGCCAGATCCGGGCCTTCCACCCGGGCGGCCGCCTCTTCCAGTTCACCCTCGGAAACGGCCACGGTCTGCGCCGTCAGGATGTGCCCGTCGAAGCGCCGCGTGTAATCGAAAAGGGCTTCGTCCCCCCTGCGGGCCACATCTTCGACGATCCCCTTGACCACCTTCCAGAGCTCTTCATCGAAGACCCGGCCCCGCCCGGTAATCCGGCGGTAAAGGGCTTCAAAATCCGAATCCGTCGTTTTCACAATGTTCATCATGCCCCCGATACTCTGCGGATGTCGGCGCCCAGGGCTGAAAATTTCTTTTCAATGTCCTGATAGCCCCGGTCAAGGTGATAGACCCGCGACAGTTCCGTTGTCCCCCGGGCTGCCAGACCGGCCAGGATGAGGGAGGCCGACGCCCGGAGATCCGTCGCCATGACGGGAGCGCCCTTCAGGGCGTTCACCCCCTTGACGATCGCGCTGTTGCCCTGAATATGAATGTCGGCGCCCATGCGCATCAGCTCGCCCACATGCATGAAACGATTTTCAAACACCGTTTCCGTGATGACGCTGAGCCCCTCGGCCACGGCCATCATGGACATCATCTGGGCCTGGAGATCCGTCGGGAATCCTGGATGGGGAAGGGTCTTGATATCCACGCTCCGGACTCTTCCGTTTCCTGCCGCCCGCAGCCCGCCGTTCATTGTCTCGATAATCATGCCGGCATCCCTGAGCTTTTCGATCAGGGCGCAAAGATGGTTCGGCTGACAGCCCAACACCCGGATCTCACCCCCGGTAATGCCCGCCGCGATCATGTAGGTGCCCGCTTCGATCCGGTCGGGAATGACTTCGGCCTCGACAGGGTGGAGACGCTCCACTCCCTCGACCCGGATTTCGTCCGTCCCGGCACCCGCAATCCTGGCGCCCATTCCAATGAGCACCTCGGCCAGATTCACGATTTCCGGCTCCCGCGCCGCATTCTTCAACAGGGTAACCCCGTCGGCGAGTGTAGCGGCCATCATGATATTTTCCGTTCCTCCGACCGTCGGGCTGTCGAAGTAAATGGCCGTCCCCTTCAACCTTCTGGCCTTGGCTTCCACGTAGCCCTCCTTCAGAGCCACCTCCGCTCCCATATCCTGGAGGGCCTTTATATGGAGGTTGACGGGCCGGGCGCCGATGGCGCAGCCGCCGGGCAGGGATACGCGGGCGATTCCGAACCTGGCCACCAGGGGGCCCAGAACCAGGATGGACGCCCGCATCGTTTTCACGAGGTCGTAGGACGCTTCGATATTCGTAATTTCTCCGGCATTGATGCGCAGGGCTCCGGGTGTCCCCTCAATGACCGCGCCCAGACTCTCCAGAAGCTTTCTCGTGGTGCGGATGTCCATCAGGTCCGGTATGTTGGTAAAGGTGTTCCAGCCATCCGTCAGGAGGGAGGCGGCCATGATGGGAAGTGCGGCATTTTTGGCGCCGCTGATCCGGACCTCTCCCGCAAGGGGTTTCCCGCCGTCAATGATGATTTTATCCACGCTTGCTTCCTCTCTTTCGCGCCTTCGCAACCCGCCAGCGCCCCGCATAATCCTTCCGGAAGGCCACTTCCCGGTACAGGCCGGATCTCGATAACAAGTCCTCGACCAGCTGCTGCTGGCCGTCGCCGATTTCCAGCAGGAGCCATCCCCCCGGTTTGAGGTAACGGGGAGCCTGCGGGATGATGTCCGAATAAAAATCCATTCCCTCCCTCCCGGCCAGCAGAGCCTGCCGGGGTTCAAAGTCCCTGATTTCCCTTGACAGCCGGGAAAAGTCCTCCACAGCGATATAGGGGGGATTGGAAACGATCACATCAAAGTCGCCCTGCACCGGAGAAAAGAGATCCCCCTGGAGAAACTGGATCCGGCTGTTCCCCAGATTCCGGGCGGCATTTGCGGCAGCAACCGCCAGGGCCCCCGGGGAAATATCCGTTGCCGTAATCCGGGCATCGGGCCGTTCAGAGGCCAGGGAAACGGCAATCGCCCCGCTTCCCGTTCCCAGTTCGAGAATGCCGGGACAAGGGGCTCTGTTCAGAGCCGGCACATTCAGGACTTCCTCCACCAGGATCTCCGTATCCGGGCGCGGGATCAGAACCCGGGCGTCCACGGCAAATTCCAGGGACCAGAATTCCTTATGCCCCACCAGATAGGCCACCGGTTCACCCTGCTGCCGCCTTGCCACCCAGGTGCGGAACCCCTCTGTCTCCGGATCGCTCATATCCCGGTCGGAATGGACAAAAAGCCAGGTCCGGTCTTTGCCAAGGAAAGAGGCCAGAAGGACTTCCGCATCCAGCCGCGGCGTCGGCAGCCCTGAAGAAAGGAACGCCTCCGCCGCGCTTTCAATCTGCTGTGCAATCTTCATCTCTGTCACAGAAAAGGGAACGTTCGGCGGCGATCAATTCGTCGATTGCTTAAGGGACTCTGCCTGGTAATGGGCCGTCAAGGCATCGACAAACTCCTGGATCTCTCCCCCCAGGATATTTTCCAGGCTGTAAAGGGTCAATCCGACGCGGTGATCCGTAACCCGGCCCTGGGGAAAGTTGTAGGTCCGGATTCTTTCGCTCCGGTCTCCGCTTCCCACCTGGCTTTTCCTGGCCTCCGATATCTCCTCATTCTGCTTTTTGACCATGATGTCGAGAAGCCGGGCCCGCAGGACCTTCATTCCCTTGGCCTTGTTCTTGAGCTGCGATTTTTCGTCCTGGCAGCTGACGACCAGCCCCGTGGGGAGATGGGTAATCCGCACGGCAGAATCCGTGGTATTGACGCTCTGCCCTCCGTGGCCGCTTGAATGGAAGACATCGATGCGCAGATCATTGGGGTCAATGGTGACCTCGACCTCGTCAGCCTCCGGCATAATCGCCACGGTCACAGCCGAGGTATGAATCCTTCCCTGGGCCTCCGTTATGGGAACACGCTGAACCCGGTGGACCCCGCTTTCATATTTCAACTGGCTGAACGCTCCCTGGCCGGCAATCGAGGCGATGATTTCCTTGAATCCGCCGACGCCGCCGGACGGGGTGCTGCTGACCACCTCCACCTTCCAGCACCGCGTTTCCGCATAACGGGCATACATGCGGAAAAGATCCCCCACAAACAAGCCCGCTTCATCGCCTCCCGTTCCCGCTCGGATTTCCAGAAACACGTTCCGGTCATCATTGGGATCCTTGGGTAGAAGGAGGATTTTCAGCCTTTCCTCCAGTTCAGCCAACTGATTCCGGAGTTCCGGCAATTCTTCCCGGACGATTTCCTTCAGCTCCTCGTCATCCCCCCGCAGCAGCTGCTGCCCTTCTTCAATGCGTTCGCTGGTCTTCTCATAGTCGCGGTAAGCATCCACAAGGTCGCGGAGATCGGCGTGCTCCTTGGCATATTTCTGATAGAGATTCTGCCGGGTCACAACGGTCGGGTCGCTTAAAAGCTTTTCCAGTTCCTGGTAGCGCGATTCCACTTCTTTCAGTTTGCTGAACATGATTTCCGTTTCTATCTGTGCATCAGGCGGCGATCTTCGGAACGGGCCAAAAACATCCGCACGAAGAACCCACCCTTGCAGGTTTTTCTAGAAAAATCCCAGAAGAATTCTCGAAGAGGTATTTTCTGTCCAAGGAGGGAAAATGGTTCGGCGCTTCGGCTCGTTCCCGGTTTTGCCCGGAAGGCGAGAAAACCGCCGCGCCGTTTTACTCCGATTCAGGATCGGGACCGCATCCGAACCGGCAACCGGCCGGCCCTTCGGCACCTCCGGCAGAAGAAATACGCCGCCTCTGCATCGTCGCCTTGATCTCACCGTGATCCGGAATTGAAGTTTTCGAGGGAAAAAACGCCGTTACGCCTTTTTGTCGTTAAGCCCGGCATATTTCTGGTTAAAACGCTCCACCCGGCCGGCCGTGTCAATGATCTTCTGCTTCCCCGTGATAAAGGGATGACACTGGGAACAGATTTCCACCTTGATGTCCTGTTTCGTTGACCGGGTTTCAATCACATTTCCGCAGACGCAGGTAATGGTTGTCGTTTTATATTCAGGATGAATTCCTTCTTTCATGATCCTCTGCATACCTCCCTGATGTTTTGATGCCGCCTTGTGCTCCTCGACCGGCGGGAACCGGCATCTGTTCCGACGCTGAATTTTTGAGGGATTATAATCATCCGGCTCATAAATTCAAGGATTTTTATTCCCGTTACGAATTCATGGAATCCAGGAACGCCTGATTGGTCTCCGTCTTTCTCATCTTGTCGATGATGAATTCCATGGCATCCACCGGGTTCATCTCCTGGAGAAGCCTGCGGAGAATCCAGATCCTGTTGAGGTTCTGCTTTGCCGTCAGAAGCTCCTCCTTCCTGGTTCCGGAACGGATCAGATCAAAGGCCGGGAAGACGCGCCGATCCGCAATCCGGCGATCCAGATGCAGCTCCATGTTGCCCGTCCCCTTGAACTCCTCGAAGATCACCTCATCCATACGGCTTCCCGTGTCGATCAAGGCCGTGGAGATGATGGTCAGGCTGCCTCCGTTTTCGATATTCCGGGCGGCGCCGAAAAACCGCTTGGGTTTATGGAGCGCATTGGAATCCACCCCGCCGGAAAGCACCTTTCCGCTGGGAGGGACGACGGTGTTGTAGGCCCTGGCCAGCCGCGTGATGCTGTCCAGGAGGATGACGACGTCCCGCTTGTGCTCGACGAGCCGCTTCGCCTTCTCGATGACCATCTCCGCAACCTGGACATGGCGGGTCGCGGGTTCGTCAAAGGTGGAGGAGATCACCTCTCCGTTGACGCTTCTCTGCATGTCGGTTACTTCCTCGGGCCTCTCGTCGATGAGCAGCACCATGAGAATGACCTCTTTGTGATTGGCCGTGATGCTGTGGGCGATATCCTGGAGAAGAACCGTCTTTCCTGCCCGGGGAGGCGAAACAATCAGCCCGCGCTGGCCTTTGCCGATGGGCGTAAAGAGATCCATGACGCGTGTGGAATAATTCTCCGGGTCACCTTCCAGATTGAGTTTTTCCTGGGGATAGACGGGGGTGAGATTATCGAAAAGGATTTTATCGCGGGCGAATTCCGAGCCCTCATAGTTGATGGTGTCGACCTTGAGCAGAGCGAAATACTTTTCACCCTCCTTCGGCGGCCTGACCTCCCCGGAGATTGTGTCCCCGGTCCGCAGATTGAACCGCCGGATCTGTGAAGGGGAAATGTAGATGTCATCGGGGCTGGGGAGGTAGTTGTAATCGACGGCCCGGAGAAAGCCGAAACCGTCGGGAAGGATTTCAAGCACGCCCGACCCTGAGATCATCCCGTTTTTTTCCGCCTGAGCCTGCAGGATTGCAAAGATGAGATCCTGCCTTCTCATTCCGCTGGCGCCGACCACGTTCAACTCCTTGGCAAGATGGGCCAGTTCACTGATCGGCTGTCTTTTGATTTCTTCAATATTCATATTCTTATCCTTACGAGTATCCCGGTGGAAATACCTATGCGGCGCATGGGGGCACAACTCCGACCCGGCAGCGCGCCTACACTCCATAAGTGAACCATTTCTTTACGGGAAAAGTGCAACTTTATTTGCAACGAGCGAAAAATGAGGAACGTGGATTAATGTAATAGATTGCTATTCTGAACTCAGGAATAATCCATGCGGAAGGGCTTGATATAATCCTTTCTCAGCGCCGTGCAATAATATAATCTCCCGGTGATGTCAAGAAATATTTTTATATTCCGTGTGTTTCAACTTTATTGAGCATAATAAAATTGACATGCCGCCCGGTGTGACCCCGCTCCCTCCGGTGAGAAAAGAACAGATCCGGGTTGCAGCAGGTGCAGTGGCCGGAAAGCGCGACATGGTTTCCCTGGAGGCCTTTTTCGAGAAGCTGGTGAAAATTGGCCTGGGGCAAGTCCAGGTTCCAGCGTTCGAAATGGGACCTGGACCGGAAAAACCGTTCCGACCCGGAATGATGATTCATCGCCCGGTAGACCCGGCCATCGACTTCATAACAGCAAGGTCCGATGGAAGGGCCGATAGCCGCCAGGATATCCGCCGGACGGCATTGAAATTCCCTGACCATGACGTCAACGACCCTGGCAGCGATTTTCAATGCGGTTCCTCCCCATCCTGCATGAATCGCGCCAACGACTTGCCGACAGGGATCCAGAAGAAAAACCGGGACACAATCGGCGGTTTTGATGCAGAGGGCCACACCGGGAAGGTCCGTCACACAGGCATCACAGGCGGGCTCGTCCCTGTCGGGCGCCGAAGAGAGGTCTTCCCTGACCACAAGGACCTCGTCTCCGTGAACCTGGTCCAGCACCAGGAAGGAGCGGAGCGGGATGCCGAAGGAGCGGCTGAGAATGTTCCAGTTTTCTTCAACCCGCACCGGGTCGTCCCCCTGTGCGGCAGTCACGTTCAAAGAGGCAAAAGGTCCCTCACTGACCCCGCCCCGGCGGGTGCAGAAGGCATGGGTTAGAAATTTGAAGTCCTGTAAATTCGGAGCCTGAAGAAAGGCAACCGAATTTCGCTGAGCTATGGGGAACACGTCTTCTCCTTGAATTTTCCCTGATGGTGATACGTAGAACGCCCCGCTGCCTCTGTCCGGAGGGATTGAAACCTGAAAAAAAGAGCATTCTAAAGGCGGGCAAGGCAATGTTCCCGCAGAAAGCGGCAGAGTTCCGCCATGTCCCCAGGGAGGGGAGCCTCGAATTCCATCTGTTCACCCCCTACAGGGTGAACAAACGAAAGGCGCGCTGCATGAAGGGCCTGCCGGTTCATTCCCTTCAGGCGGGACCGGACGACCGGGTCCGTGATGGCGGAAATCCGCTTCGTACTCCCATAAACCGGATCGCCGACCACCGGGTGTCCTGTCGCCGCCAGGTGCACCCGGATCTGGTGGGTTCTCCCGGTTTCAATAGCCACTTTCAGGAGTGCCGCCACGCCGAACCGCTCGGTTATTTCCCAGGAAGTGACGGCTCTTTTCCCCCGCCGACTTTTTGTCGACATTTTTTTCCGTTCCACGGGGTGCCGCCCAACCGGCAGATCGATCGTCCCCTGATTCTCTCCGGGGTTCCCATAAACGAGGGCGACATAGGTCTTTTGGACCTGGCGGTTCTTGAATTGAGACGCAAGCCCCGAATGGGCCGCATCGGTTTTGGCAACCACCAGCACACCGGAGGTGTCCCTGTCCAGACGATGCACGATTCCCGGACGCAGAACTCCTCCGATTCCCGGCAAATCCCGGCAGTGGTGGAGAAGGGCATGCACCAGGGTTCCTTCCGCATGCCCCGCCGCCGGATGAACCACCAGTCCGGCCGGTTTGTCCAGCACCAGCAGGTCATGATCTTCGTAGAGGATGGAGAGAGGGATGTCCTCGGGGAGCAGCTCCAGGGGTTCTGCCTGAGGTTCCTCAAGCGTCACTTCATCGCCGGCACGGAGTTTCCGGCTTGCCCGGACCGCCTTTGCTCCGCAGACCGCAACCCGTCCGTCATCAATGAGCCGCTTGAGCCGCGCCCGGGAAAGGTCAGGCCGCTGCCTGACCAGGAACACGTCCAGTCGCAGACCGCTGTCCGCCCCGTTGACCGTATACGTCCGGAAGATGGCTCCCTCGTCCATGCCTGTGACAGGTCAGGTGTTCTCGGCAAGAAAAAGAAATCCGTTTCGGATCAGCGCCAGTTCATCCTCGGCAACCGTGCGCAGATCCAGCAGGAGTTCATTTTCGGCCACCCGGACAATAATCGGCAGGTCAAGCCGGCGCAGGCGCTCTTCCAGACGCCCGGCAGAGCAACCGGCCATCCGCACCCCCACCATCATGGTCGGGATTTCCATTCCAGGCAAGGCCCCTCCCCCGACCATCGACGCCCCCGGCCTTAACGCCAGGGAAAAAGAGTCCGGCAAAGCCCGCTTCAAGAGCCGCTTCAATTTGCCGGCCCGGCGCGTCACATCGTCCAGGGATTCGGTCAGGGCTTTGAGAATCCGCAGCCGGTTCACAGCCTCCCGTGGATTCAGGTAAACCCTCAGGGTCGCTTCCAGCGCGGCCAGGGTCAGCTTGTCGATCCGCAGGGCCCGGTTCAGGGGATTCCTCTGAATGGCAGCGAGAAGATCCCGTCGGCCCAGGATGATCCCGGCCTGCGGCCCCCCCAGCATCTTGTCGCCGCTGAACGTCAGGACATCCACACCCGTGGCGGCTACCGCCCGGACGACGGGCTCGGCGGGCAGGCCATGTTCCGACAGGTCGATAAAGCATCCGCTGCCCACATCGTACATGACCGGAAGGGCATGCTTTTTCCCCAGCGCCACCAGTTCCTCCAGCGAAGCCTCTTCCGTAAAGCCCGTCATCTTGAAATTACTGGAATGCACCTTGAGGATCAGTCCCGTCTCCGGGGTAATGGCCCGCTCGTAATCCGCCAGGCGGGTCCGGTTGGTCGTTCCCACTTCCCTCAGCCGGGCGCCGCTTTTTTCCATGATTTCCGGAATGCGGAATTCTCCGCCGATCTCCACAAGCTCCCCCCTGGAAACAATGACCTCCCGGCCCTCCGCCAGGGCATTGAGGGCCAGCAGCACGGCGGCGGCATTGTTGTTGACCACCAGGGCGTCCTCAACCCCCGCAAGAAGACAGAGCAGCTCCCGGACGGCATCATAGCGCTTTCCCCGTTCGCCTCTGGCCAGGTCATACTCCAGATTGGAGTATCCTTCAGCCACGGCCAGCAGCCGTTCTCTCGCCTCCGGGCACAGCGGCGCCCTTCCCAGGTTGGTGTGCAGAATAACCCCCGTGGCGTTGATGACGCGCTTCAGCCGTGGGGCGTGCAGGGCCTCAATGCGCTTTTCCACGAGGTCGGCGATTTCCTCGGCCATGGGAAGGCGGATTTTCTCCGCCGAACCCTTCTGCCGGAGAATCGAACGGCGCAGATTCTCCACAGACTCCCGGCATGCGGCCCGGACGATTTCACGGGGAGTTTGGCGCCCTGTGCCCCGCCCTTCCAGGATCAGCATAATGTCGTTGATGTTCGGAAGTCCCCGCAGCAATGTCTGGATCTGTTCATTCATGGACCTGCTCCTGAATTCTGGAGAGAGGAAGGGGACGATCCGTTGCGGGGGTGTCCGCCCGGCAGAAGTCGCGGAAATTATTCACCGCCGTAAAGAATTCCCTCATGATGACCACCCAGAGATAGCAGCCCCGCCGGGTCAGCTGCCAGTCCGGCGCCGAGTACCTCAAAGCGCCGACGAGCAGGAAAAGGATCAAATCCAGCCAAAGCCAGGGAGACAGGCGGCCGCCGTATTTTGCCGTCAACTCAGAGTGGTTCAACCGTGTCGAAAAGAGCTTCATGACGAAATCATACCGCATCCGCTCCTCAAGGGTAAATGTCCGCGCAGCCATCAGAGGCAGCTCATCCTCGCCCAGACGCTTGCAGTATTCGGCCAGATCAAAGGTGTTGGCGTAGCAGACGCCGTCCAGGTAGCCGATGGAGCCGCTCCCCAGACCCGCGTATTCATCATAATCCACGATATACTCGTCGATCATGGTCCCCTTGCGGGAAAAGCACCAGGCTGAAGAAAAGCGGTACTCCCCGCCGAGCCTCTCCCGTATCCGCTCGTAGAAGGCTTTTTCCCTCTCCATGCTCACCCGCCCCAGTGTCCGGGTGACCACTTTCCTTGTGGAATCCGAAACCATGAGCGGGTACCAGGTAACCTGGTCCACTCCCAGGTCCAGGAGAATATCCAGGTCCCGTTCCAGCATGGCCATATCCTGTGAGGGGAAGTTGAAGATCATATCGGCATTGAGGGTGTCAAAACGCCCCTGCGCCAGTTGAAGCCTTTCCATGATCTCGGCGCCGCTGCCGTATTTGTCATAGCGGTCCATGGCCTTCAGCAGCCCATCATTGAAACTCTGGACGCCCACGGAAAGGCGGTTGATTCCCATCCGGCTCAGCCGGTCGAGGCGCTCGGGGGTCAGATGGTTCGGATTGGTTTCCACCGACACTTCCCGGATGGAAAAACACCGGCGGACCAGCTCCAGGGTTTCCTCCAACTCATCCGGCAGGATCGTGGGCGTCCCGCCGCCGACATAGACGCCGCCAAAGCGGTAGCCCTTCTCCTTGTAAAGGCGGATTTCGCTGCGCAGAGCGGAGAAATATTCCCGGCAGCGCCCCTCTTCGAAGACAAAGCGGTTGAAGGAGCAATAGGGACAGAGGCGTTCGCAAAAGGGGACATGAAGATACAGGAGGCGGGGCTCGCCCGACGACACGGCGGGCAGGAAAGGCTTCCGGCCCTCCTGGAAGCGCATAACCCGCGAAAAGTTCCGCCGGGCCATATAACCGACAATGGATGGGATCACGTTTATTTTCCGGTTTGCTGACGTTTCTTTTGGAGGGGAGAAAAACACCCCTCTTCCGCAAGAGGCAAAACGCTAACAGATCGAAAAAAGATTATCAAGAATATTGTCGCCATGACAATCCTTGAAATGGTTGTCGTGAAATGTTATATGAAATCCTTCGAGAACATTATTCGAGGCAGTCCATGAAACCGCAGAATCACAAAGTGCTGACCCTCTGGGACGACATCTCCCTCACCGATGAGGAGACGCGCATCCTGCGCACACCATCCTCAGACGTTCCTCTCCCCCTGACCCCTGAAGCCAGGGAGCAGATTTCAACCCTGGTTGAAGCCTTTCTCGAGCTCGAAGGCGCCCTGGGGCTGGCGGCACCGCAGATTGGAATCAACAGAAAGATCGTCATATTCCGCAACAAGGGATTTGATGAAGAGCACTGGTCCAGGAAGGAAAGGGACTATGACCTGCTCATAAACCCCCGCATTACACAGACGCGGGGGGAACCCGTCAGGGGGGCGGAGGGTTGCCTCTCCTGCCCGGAAGTCCAGGTCGAGGTCTACCGCTTCCCGGAAATCAAGGTGCGGGCCTACGACATCAAGGGCAACCGGATCAGCAAACGGTACGAGGATTTTCTCGCCCGCATCGCCCAGCACGAGATCGATCACCTCGACGGACGATTGATTGTGGATTATGAAGGCCCGATCTACTTCCCCAAAGAAAAGAAAAGCTTCTTTGAACGGATTTTTGCAAAAATCACCTGATGCCCCGGCATCCCATCACGAAAGCCTGCGCCCGTGTATTCCGCCATGCTGGTCAACGATCCGTTCGGGGATCCCGCCGTCCTGATCAAATGCAAATACCGCCAGAAGTCCGTGCTCTTCGATCTCGGGGATCTTCACGGCCTGGCCCCCCGGGAAATTCTCAAAGTCGGGCATATTTTCGTGTCTCACACGCATGTGGACCATTTCATCGGATTCGATACAATCCTGAGAATCTGCCTGGGAAGAAACCAGCGGATTCATCTCTTCGGCCCCCCCGGCTTCCTCTGCCAGGTTGAAAGCAAGCTGCAGGGCTACACGTGGAACCTCGTGGAAAATTACTCCAACAACTTCGAACTTCTGGCTACGGAAATCTCTCCCCTCAGCCGGCGATCCCGCCTCTATCGCTGCAGAACCGCTTTCCGCCCCGAGCCGGTCACGGAAGAAGACCTCCCCGAATCCGCCCCCCTCACGGAAGAGACGTTTTTTACCGTCCGCTGCACGTTGCTTGATCATCTCATTCCCTGCCTGGCTTTCCGATTCGAAGAAAAAAGCCGGCTGAACATCCTGAAAAACGGCCTCGAGGGCCTTGGCCTCCCCACCGGCCCATGGCTGATGGATCTCAAGGAAGCGATCCTGCAGGGCAGACCCGACGATTACCCCATCGGGATCTGGAGCAAATCCGGGGACAGGCCGACGGATCGGCGGACCTTTCCCCTGGGGTTCCTGAAGGAAAAAGCGGTCCGGATATCCCGGGGACAGCGGATCTGCTACGTGACGGACGCCGTCTTCAGTTCCGAAAATGTGGGCCGCATTCTCGCCCTGGCCGATTCCGCCGATCACCTGTTCATCGAAGCGACCTTCCTCCATGAAGATCTTGAAAAGGCGACGGGGAAGTATCATCTGACCGCCCGTCAGGCGGGCTTTCTGGCGCGGCGGGCGGCGGCCAAACGCCTTTCCCTTTTTCATTATTCACCCAAGTACAAGGGAAGAGGCGAGGCATTGCGGCTTGAAGCCATGCAGGCTTTCGACGGCCCGGGTTCCGAGCCGGTCCACCCGGTTCCGCACTCCCAGTCTAGAGGAGCAGGCTTTTGAAGGTTCCAGCCCGTCTCACCACCTTGACCACAAAAATTTTTCTGCAGGTCCGACCCCGTGTCCATCATTACCTGGATGGCTGGCGGCGGTTCGCCGAGGCCATCCCGGATACCGAACTGCGCCGGCAGGCCCTCATGAGCATCACGACCAAGGCGTTTCACTGTGAGGGCGGCTCCATCTATGCCCTGTTGGCCGGTCCTCACTTTGACGAAACCCTCCGGTTCATCATTGCCTACCAGACCATCAGCGACTACCTGGACAACCTCTGCGACCGCAGTACGTCACTCGATCCCGAAGACTTCCGCATGCTTCACCGGTCCATGCTGCACGCGCTGACTCCCGCGTCTTCCCTGGACGATTACTATGCCCTGCACCGGGAGCAAAACGATGGGGGATACCTGGCCGCCCTCGTTACAACCTGCCAGGAGGTATTGGGAAATCTTTCCGCATACCCCCTCATTGCCCCGTTTCTGCACAGCCTCGCGGGCCATTACCGGGAGCTGCAGGTACATAAGCATGTCCGGAAGGATCAGCGGGTCCGGCGGCTGAATCAAATGTTTCTGAACCACCCGGAATATCAGACTCAAATGACCTGGTACGAGTTTTCCGCCTGCACGGGATCGACTCTGGGAATCTTCTGCCTCACCGCTTCCGCCTTTCAGCGGAATTTTGACCGGGATCGTGCCGAACGCATCGCCAGTGCCTATTTTCCCTGGGTTCAGGGGCTGCACATTCTTCTGGACTATCTGGTCGATCAGGAGGAAGACCGCCATGGCGGAGATTTGAATTTCTGCTCCTTTTACCCGGACGCGAAGGAAATGGAACGGCGCCTGAAGCATTTCTGTATCCGCGCGGATGAAAGCGTATCGGATCTTCCGGACGCCCCCTTTCACCGGCTGATTAACCGCGGCCTTCTTGGAATCTATCTTGCGGACCCAAAGGCACGTCGGCAGAAGGAGGTCCGGGAAATCGGTCGAAGCCTGATCGGACAGGGAGGGGCTGCGGCGGTTTTCTTTTTTACCCATTGCCTGATCTACCGCTGGATTTCTGAAAGGAGGCACCGCCAGGAACGTCCCTGATTCGTTATTCCCCAGGAAGTGGAGAAAAATTCATCAATTTCCGGACCATTTCCCGATCCGCCCTCCTGAAGCTTCTCTCGATTCCCCATACAAATTAAACCCTTAACAATTATTTTGTTTGTCTCTTGAACATGGCACATACGATGCAGCATGGCGAACAAACTTGATGGAAGGAGACACCCCGAACATGGAGAGATTGGCTGTATGGATCATCGGCTTGGCCTTTCTTGTCAGCGCCGCGGCGTTTGCCGGTGACCAGGCAGTCCCGGGTTCTTCGGAATCCGAACACATCAAGGGGACATCCCTGAAGACCGTCAAGATGAAAACGACGGGCAGGGTCGTGGAGGTTACGGACACCCTGCTGAAAATCGAGCGCTCCGTTAAAGGAACAGTAGAAACGTTTGAATTCACGTTAGAAAAACCCATTACAAAGTTCAAGATCGGCGATAAGGTTGTCGTCCGCTACATCACCCGGGGTGATAAAAACGTCTTGAGGGAGATCACGCTGCAGCGAAGGGCAAAGCCTTTGAAAAAGATCCTGCAGCCCGGCGAAAAAGAGGAGCCGGATATTCCGCCCGCGAAGGGATCCGGCGTCGCAAAGTGAGATAATCCATGAGATTCTCATGGAAATAACGCTGTCCCCATGAGGAGGCGGCAAATAAAAAAGTGAAAAGGAGAAGGATAAAATGAAGAAGGCTATGGTATTTGCGGTTGGTCTGGTTTTCCTGTTCTGCTCATCGGCATTCGCAGCTGACAAGGCTGCCGCGCCCGTAAAGGAAGAGCCGGCGAAGGTTGAAGCGGCGAAACCCGAAGCGGCGAAGAAGGAAGTCAAGAAGGCAGCCCCCAAGAAGGCCAAGGCAAAGAAGGCCCCCAAGAAGGCCGCGAAACCTGCTGAAGAGAAGGCTGCTCCGGCTGAAGCCGTCCCCGCCGCAAAATAAGCTCTTCGAACTGAAGTTGACGCGCTCAGGAGGCACGAGGGAACATTTCCCCTCGTGCCTCTTTTTTTACATGAAACTCCGGGGGTTTTGCTGTAATAGGCATAGAGAAAAAGGGACGGGGGACGGAAAAAACCCTCCTGCGGGATATTTCGGGTAATCGAATGCCATGACCTTGAAAACGCGAATGATGATCGTCACCCTCTGCGGTCTTGCCGTCACCATGGCCTTCTGGGGATGGATGCAGCTCGGCATGCTGGAGAGGATTTTGACGGAACAGCAGTACAAAAAACTTGACGGTATTGCAGAAACGTTAAGCACCTTTTACCAGCGCTTTCCCACCCGGCGGGGTCTGTCTGCCCTGGATTCAGCCCTGGAGGAGCATATCTCGACGGATGTCCGGCTGGCCCGCATCGACATCATTTCCCGGTCCAGGGAGGACATTGATTATGTCGCCGGAGCCGGACGGGTCGCTTATGAATGGCCTGAGCATCTCATCAACGAAACGGCGGAAAAAAAGGCGAAGCGCCATTACACCCTGAAGACGGAGACAGGACCCGCCGTGGGACTGCTTTATCCCATTCCGCGGGAAAAAGGTCACGCGGCTCAAACCATGGTCGGGGTTATTCTCTTTTCGCAATCCGACAGGGAAATCCTCGCCCGCGCCCGATGGATGCTTTTTTTCAGTTCGCTGGGGCTGCTTGCCGCCATCGTCCTCCTGACGGCAACGAGCTACGGCTTTCTGATCGGCAGGCCCCTCCGCCGGATCATTGAAATCATCGACGACTTCCGCACAGGAAAACAGGCCAAGCGAATCCCAATCCACTCCCTGGATGAATGGGGGCAACTGGCGGACCACTTCAACGTCATGGCCGACGAGATAGAAAAATTCATCCGCCAGAATCAGGAATTGACAGAGGGTTTGGAGCTGCGGGTCAAAGAAGCCACCCTCAAGGTCGTCCACCTGCAGAGCCAGGTCAACCAGCTTCAGCAGTTGAAGGCCCTTGGATACCTGACGGCCACACTCGCCCATGACATGGGAACCCCCCTGCATTCCGTGGCAGGCATCACGCAGCTCCTTCTGGAACGGAAGGACTGGCCGCCGGATGTTTCCCGCAAGCTGGAGCTGATCCTGCAGCAGACGCAGAGGCTCAATTCGGTCATCCAGAACGTCCGCCGGGCGACCCGCCCGCCGGAACCGCATTTCGAATCCCTGACCATCCAGGCCATCCTGGATGATACCCTGCCGCTGATCGAGCCGATCCTCGCGAAATCCGACGTTGAACTGGACGTTCAAACCGACGGGGACATCCCGCCTCTGCACGTCGATCACTACCGGGTTCAAACGGCCCTGTTCAACCTGATCCAGAACGCCCTGGAGGCCATGCCCCACGGGGGCAGACTGGCCCTTTCAGCCCGGGTGTCCCCCGAACGCCAGGCGATTGCCCTGACCGTTTCAGACACCGGGTCGGGGATCCCTCCGGAGATGATGGAAAGGATCTACGAACCTTTCTTCAGCACCCATCCGGGCGAGGGAATCCGCGGTCTGGGACTGGCCATCGTCCAGGACATCGTCAAGGCCCACGCCGGGTCGATTGAAATTGAAAGCCTGCCCGGAGAGGGAACGACGATCACCCTGTTCTTCCCCATCGTCTCCAAGCCGCAGTGACCCGCGATCAGGGATACTTTTCCCGGACAAATCCATAGCGCTGAATTTTGGTCCGCAGCGTCTTGCGATCGATCCCCAGAAGCGCCGCCGCGCGGCTTTGATTCCACTCCGTCGTCTTCAAGGCCTGAAGGATCTGCCCACGCTCCGCCCCTTCCAGGGGCGTCAGGGCCGCTCCCGATTCCTCCTGGCTGCCCTTCTTCAATTGGATCCGCTCCGGCAGGTGTTCCGGCAGAATGACGAGGAACGGAGACAGCAGGAGCGTCTGATGAAGAACATTCCCCAGCTCCCGCACATTTCCCGGCCAGTCGTAGGCCATCAGGCATTCCATGGCCTCATCGGAAATTCTCACCGTCGGATAGCCCATCTTTTTCAGCAGGGATTCCATGAGCTGGGGGATATCCTCCTTGTGACCCCGGAGAGGGGGCATGTGGAGGCGGACGACAAACCGATAGAGCAGGTCTGCGCGAAAGCGGCCTTGGGCGGTCTCTTCATCGATATGGCGGTTGGCAGCGGCGACGACGCGGACCTGAATCCGGCGGACCCCGTGTCCGCCCAGATGGCGCACTTCCCCGTCCTGCATGAAACGGAGCAGTTTTGCCTGCAGGGCGGTGGACATTTCCGTGATCTCATCGAGAAAGATGGTTCCGCCTTCCGCGGATTCGAGAAGCCCGCGGTGGGGGGTATCCGCTCCCGTAAAGGCCCCCTTTTCATAGCCGAAGAGCTCGGACTCGAGAAGCGTATCCGGAATGGCCCCGCAATGAACCACCACGAAAGGTTTGTCCCTCCGGGAACTCAGTTGGTGGAGGGAGCGAGCCGTCAGCTCCTTGCCTGTTCCGCTCTCTCCTTCAATGAGCACACTGGCCCAGGCATCGGCAACCCGGACCAGCTGCTTGTAGAACTCCACCATCGTGGCGGAGGAACCGATGAGCCGGGGCTCCTCCTTTACCGCCGCATTTCCTGAACCGCGGTGGCGCTGCAGCTCCCGCATGCCCAGGACCTTCTTCACCATGCTGCGGATCGCTTCCGGAGAAAAGGGCTTGCTGATGTAATCCCATGCCCCCAGCTGTAGGGCCTCCATCGTGCTTTCCAGCGATCCGAAGGCCGTCATGAGAATCACGGGAAGGGCGGGCCACTTCTCGTGTATCCGGCGCAGCAGCTGCAGGCCGTCCATATCAGGCATCCGGATATCGGAGATGATCAGATCGTAGCGGGACAGATCCTCCTTCAGGGCATCCCGGGCGGATGTGCGGGTCTCCACATCGTAGCCGGTTCGCCGCAGGGCCTCCTGAAGGAATTCGCAGGCCACGGCGTCGTCATCAACAACCATCAGACGGACAGGCATCGTTTTCTATGAACCTGAAACGAAGAAAGAGGAACGGCCTGGAAGACCGTTCCTCCTGCGGTGCTCTTCATCCCCCGGGGCCTTATCTGCCGGCCACATGAACCAGGAGATCGAGAAGTTTGTTGGAATATCCCCATTCATTGTCGTACCAGGCGACGAGCTTGACAAAGGTGTCGGAAAGGGCGATCCCGGCTTTGGCGTCAAAGACGGAGGTTCGCTCTTCACCGATGAAATCGCTCGATACGACCTCATCCTCCGTGTATCCAAGAATTCCCTTGAGCTCCCCTTCGGAAGCGGCCTTCATGGCGGCCTTGATTTCCTCGTAGGTAGCCGGCTTGGCAAGACGGCAGGTCAGATCCACCACGGAAACGTCAATCGTGGGAACGCGGAACGCCATGCCGGTGAGCTTTCCTTTCAGTTCGGGGATCACCGAACCCACGGCTTTTGCCGCCCCTGTCGACGAAGGGATAATATTGAAGCCGGCGGCGCGGCCACCGCGCCAGTCCTTCATGGAAGGCCCGTCAACGGTCTTCTGGGTAGCGGTCATGGCATGCACCGTGGTCATGAGCCCTTCCAGGATTCCCCAGTTGTCGTGAACGACCTTGGCGAGGGGGGCCAGACAGTTGGTGGTGCATGAGGCGTTGGAGACGATCGGCTCGCCGTTATAGCTCTTGTGGTTGACTCCCATGACGAACATCGGCGTGTCATCCTTGGATGGCGCGGAAAGGACGACCTTTTTCGCCCCGGCGGCAAGATGTCCGCCCGCCTTCTCCTTGTCGAGGAAAAGTCCCGTCGATTCGACGACATAGTCGGCCCCGACGTCATTCCATTTCAAATTTGCGGGGTCTTTTTCAGCCGTGATGCGAATCGCCTTGCCATTGACCACCAGCTTGCCGTCCTTTACATCCACGGCTCCCTTGAACCGGCCGTGTACCGAGTCATACCGGAGCATATAGGACATGTAATCCGCATCGAGCAGATCGTTGATCCCCACAACTTCAATGTCCGGCCGCGCACAGGCGGCGCGGAAAACCAGCCGGCCGATTCGGCCGAAACCATTAATGCCAACTTTGATCGTCATGTGAATTCCTCCTTAAAAAGGGCAACTGAAATTGAAGGAACGGACATCGTTCCGAGACAGAAAACAAGTACATTGACCCGATTGCCTCTCAACCGGCAATCCGCCGCTGCCGAAAAATGCCAAATACCGCCTTTGACCGGGATGAACTGACACCGTGCCGGATCAAGAGAGATTTCAATCGATCCAGCGCACAAACGAGTCCAGGGTCTCCCGGGGCGTCTTCAAAGCGTTCAAGGGATTTTCCCAGTCCGGATACCCCAGCGCAACGGCTATCACCACGTCTTTCTCATCGGGAATATTGAGAAGATCCTTGACGTCATCCTCGTAGGCGTTGATCAACCCGATCGGGCAGGTTCCCAGCCCCTGGTCATGGGCTGCCAGCACCAGAAACCCCAGGGTGATCCCGATGTCCACCAGTCGAGCCTTGGAAAAGGCGTTGTCCAGGCAGATAATAATCCCGGCAGGCGCGCCGTAGAAATTGCAGCTCCCCTCGTTGATGAAGGTATTGAAATCAAGACCCATTTGGGCCAGACAGGGGTTCATGACTTCAAAGGACTCAACTCCCCGCCTGCTGAACGACTCGGAAAGCGGCTTGACATTTCCCGGACTGCAGGATATCTGCTTTTCATGGTACGCTTTGATCAACCGCCGACTTAACCTTGCCTTTTCCTCCCCCAGAACAACCGTGAATTCCCATGGTTGAAGGTTGATCGCAGAGGGGGCCAGGACGGCCAGGCTGAGGATTCGTTCAATCTGTTCACGGGAAACGGGATCCGGTTTGAAGGCTCGGACGCTTTTACGCTCCCTGATCACAGCAGAGAGATCCATGGATGGGGAATCCTCCTTTGAAATGATATGAACCTTCGCTACATTAGTGGGAGAGTACCCCAGCCTTGGCCGAATGTCAAGAAATGGGAAGCCGGACAAAGGAACGAACCAGACGTCACGATTTCAGGAGGTCATTAACGATGATTCGCGCCAAATTATGGTTTCGCTGTGCTGCAATGCATGACCCCGTCACACCGAAAATCGTCCAGCCGGCACTTCTCGGATGGGAGGCCAAGAAGCGCCGGGTCGATTTGACCATCGAGAGGGCCTTTAACGGGGAAGAGCTTCTTCGACGGATGAAAGGCTGGGTTACAACGGATCCCCTGGAGGTTATCGAAGCTGTTCGCCCCTATGGCCGGTTAAAAGTCCTGGACGATGAGGAACTCGTTGTGGAAATGGAAAAACCTGAACACTTCGAAGATCTTCAAAAGATCCTTGAGAAGCGGTTTGGTGGGGAAGTGAATCTGGAAACCATTCCCAAACGTTGAAAGCCTGCCATTTTGTCCGGCTCAGTCCGGGGCGGCCCCCTGCTTTTGAGAAAGCCCTGACGGATTGTAATGTTTTGATTTTTGCCTGCAGCCGGGATACATTGGAGCCAAGGATCCGAACGCATGAAGGATGAAGAGAAAACCAAGGAGCAGCTGATCAGGGAAGTGATGACCCTGCGCAGTCAGCTCACCGGGCAGCGCGAGGAACATCGGCGGGATGTCCACGACTCCGCTTTTTCCGGCCGGCAAGGCGGAACAGACGCCGATACCAAGTTCCGCATCCTCTTTGAACACTCCCCTGTGGGTATTTTTCTCTCTGATGGATGCCTTCTGACGGACTGCAACGAGGCCATGGTGAAAATGATGCGCTGCTCTTCGAAAGAGGAGCTGATCGGCCGCCATCCCTCCGCCTTTTCGCCCCCGTCACAGCCTGACGGCAGCCCCTCCCTGGACAAGGCCGACGAGCTGATGAACGAGGCCCTGAGAACGGGCTATCTGCAGCAGGAATGGATCTGCCGCCGCTTCGATGGAGAGGAATTCCCCGTGGAAATCCTCTCCTCGGTCATTGACTGGCAGGATCAGAAAATCCTCTACATGGTCTGGCGGGATATTACGGAACGCAAGCGGATCGAAGAGGCGATCCGCCACCTGGCCTACCATGATGTTCTGACGGGGCTGCCCAACCGGATGCTCTTCGCCGACCGCCTCATCCTCGCCATCGCCCAGGCAAAGCGACGCCAGGGAACGATGGCCGTCATGATGCTCGATCTGGACGGCTTTAAAACGGTGAACGACTCCTTCGGTCACCACATCGGGGATATGCTTCTGCAGAATGTGGGGGAGCGCCTGTCCCGAACCCTCCGGGAAGAGGACACCCTGGCCCGGATGGGCGGCGACGAGTTCATGATCCTGCTGCCGGTCCTCAGAGAGGCCGCAAACAGCTCCCAGATCGCTGAAAAGATCCTGGCCGCCTTCAGAAAACCCTTTTTCTGCGAAGGGAACGAGCTGTTCACCAGCGCCAGCATCGGGATCGCCATCTACCCGGGAAACGGAGAGGACATGGATTCCCTGATGAAGCATGCCGACACGGCCATGTACCAGGCAAAGGCCAGGGGACGCAACATGTACTGCCTCTATAAACCCGATCCCGATCCTCCGGTGGATCGAGCCCTGAAGCCTGCGTAAAAAGCGATGCCGGCGTGGCCCTGATCTCAGACGCTGCGCGCAAAGAGTTTTTTCAAGCCGTCAAAGCACTCGGGAGGCGGATGCCGGAAGTCTGAAATCCGGCCCACCACACCGGCGACTTCGACCCGGGAAAATCTCCTGATCGCCTCCCTGTTTTCCTCGATCATATCCAGCGGTGTTGCCGGCTCTGCGCTGTCCAGAAAAACGACGCCGAGAGGCTCGATGTTTCTCCGTTCCAGGGCGGCAATCGTCAGCAGGGTGTGGTTGATGGTCCCCAGGCCGGCCCGGGCCGCAATCAGGGGTTGAGCGCCCATTGAAGGAATCGTGTCGATCACCAGGCTCTCCCCGTCGACGGGCACGAAGATGCCTCCGGCAGCCTCCACGACCAGAGGGGAAAAGCGGCTCCTCTTCTCCTGAAGGGTCCCCGGAAGGGTCTTCCAGTCGACCCGGCGGCCTTCATCCCGCGCGGCAAAGTACGGAGCTTTGGGATTCCGGTAGCAGAACCCCACGGAACCGGCCGGATCCCGGCCCTTCAATTCTTCAATGTTGTCGTAGATGAATTTCGCGTCGGAGTCCGTGTCATAGGGATCGCGGCAGCCCGTCTGCAGCGGCTTGAAGTAGAAGGGGGAAAACCCCTCGTCATAGAAATAGCGCATCAGCAGCAGGGACAGGACCGTCTTGCCGACGCCCGTGTCCGTACCGATCACGAAGATGTCCGGAACATCCCTTTTCATATTCTTACCATAACCTCCTTTAATGACGGGATAAAGCGTTTGACATCCTCCCGGGTGTGCAGGGCCGTCATCCCAATTCTCAGGATGGCTTTCCCCAGGGGAACGGTGGGATAGCGGGCCGAAAGGACGAAGATCCCCCTTTCCCGCAGACGATTCGAAACCTCCAGCGCCTTCCCCTCTTCGCCAATCTCCAGGGCCAGGATATGGGCATCCCCCTGAACCGTAAACCCTTCCTCCCTCAGCCCGTTTTTCATTTCGAGGCTGATGTCCCTGAGACGCCTCCGGGATTCGTCCTGCCGGGCCAGCAGGGCCAGGATGTCGATGGCCGAGGCGGCATGGGCCTCGGGAAGGGTTGTGGAGTAAATGAGGGGTGAGGCGAAGTTGAAGAGGTGCTCCTTGACCACGGCCGGCACAAGGAGAAACGCGCCGAAGAGCCCCAGAGCCTTACCGAAGGTCCCCACGGCGATTTCGGCCACCGGGCGCGCCACGCCGCACCCGCCCTCCCCCAGGACCCCCAGGGCGTGGGCTTCGTCGACGATGCACACAAAGCCATAGCGGTCCTTCAGCCCGGCGAGGCCCGGAACATCGAGGAGATCGCCGTCCATGCTGAAGAGGGATTCCGTCAGGACGACGGTTTCCCTTTCCCCTGCCCTGTCCAGGCGCTTCCGCAGATGGTTCAGGGAGCTGTGATTGTAACCGGCCAGTTGAGCCGGGCTGAGGGCGAGCCCCTTGACGCTGCTGGCATGGATGTGCTTGTCAAAAAGGACGAGCGTCCCCGAATCGAACAGGGTGGAGAGCAGAGCCAGGTTGGCCTGATAGCCGCTGGGAAAAAAGAGGGCTTCCTCATAGCCGAAGTAGCGGGCGTAGGCCCTCTCCGCCTCGGCGATGAGGGAATAATTGCCGGATACCAGGCGGGAGGAGGAGGAAGACGAGCCGTATTTCTCGAAATTGCGCCCGACCTGTTTCCGCAGGACCTCCGATACACCCAGCCCCAAATAGTCGTTGGAGGCGAAGTTCAGGACCCTGCCTTCGGCCAGGATCAGGGAGGCGCCCTCCCGGCGGATGATTTCCGGCGGCCGACGGTAGAGACCGGCCTGCCGATGCAGCCTTAACCGGGTTTTCAGCCGTTCAATAAAGTTATCCATTTTTTCTCGTAATAGCTCCGGAGGATCTCTTCCCGGAAGTCCGAATTGTAGGTAACCGCAGAAAACACGAATTCCCCTTCAAGGAACCTGATGCCCCCTATTTCAGCGGACATTCCGTAGGAAAAAACAGAGGCGCTCCGGCTGCGCAGGCAACCGGCAAGATGGCAGCGGCCCGTCAGTGTCTCCTCGGCGGGCAGACGGCAGTCCCTGACCATGAGCAGAACGGCCTGCCTTTCAAAACGGCACAGAAATCGGGCATGGTAGGCACCCGCCTGGGCCAGGGCCTCCAAGCCCAGATAAGACGGGGCGTCCAGCAAGTCGGCGTATGCAGATATCCCCTCCCCGGAATATTCCGAAATGCGGGAAAGCAGCGAAAAGCCGCTTTGACCGGTGTTCACGTCGATTTTCAGCAGGGGGGAATCAGGTTTCATTCCGCCGCGTTCCTTCTTCGGGAAGATATCGCTTCACCATCAGCACCGCATTCTGTCCTCCGAAGCCGAAGTTCTGGATGGCCCAGAGGGATGTGGGACAGGCTGCGCCTTTTCGCACGAAGGGCAGGGCCGGAGAACAGGGATCGTGGAGGTTCCGGATTTCCGGGAGGTAGCTGTTCCGCATGCAGATCAGGCTCAGCGCCGTTTCCATGGCCCCGCAGGCCGTCGACAGATGCCCGATCCAGGACTTGAAGGCCAGGATCCGGGGAAAGGCCCCGGCATAAACCCGCTCGAGCAAGGCGGCCTCCATCCGGTCGTTGAGGAGGGTCGCCGTTCCGTGTGTGGAAACCGCTTCCACGTCTGCCGGCACAAGCCCTCCATCCGCCAGGGCCTTTTCCAGGGCCTTTTGCCCGCCTCTTCCTTCAGGGTCCGGCGCCGTCACATTGTATCCGTCCAGAGAGGCGCCGAAGCCGCAGACCTCCCCCAGAATGTCCGCCCCCCGGCTCCGGGCATGCTCCAGCTCTTCCAGCAGCAGGCAGGCCCCGCCCTCGCCGGGAACGAAACCCCGCCTTCCGTTGTCGAAAGGCCGGCTCGCTTCACCGGGATTTCCTCCCCCTTCGTAAAGAGCCCGCGCTTTCCGGTAGGCCAGGACCGCCCCATGTGTCAGGCGCGAATCACCGCCCCCGGCGAGGGCAAGATCCAGGTAGCCGTCACGGATTTTGTGGAAGGCCTCCCCGATCGCCTGAAGAGAGGAGGAGCAGGCGGAGGTGACGGTGAAATTGTCTCCCTGGAGTCCGGCCAGGATGGAAATGACGGACGCCGCGGTATTGGGAAGAAAGCGGAGAATCCAGAGGGCCATCAGCGCATCGTGACGGATCTCCCCCTGGCGGATCTCAGGAATTTCCCCCCCCACATCCATATTGGGGCCGGCGCCGAGAAAGAGCCCCGTTTCCGCCATCTCCTCACTGCGCAGGGACGCCCCGCGCAGAGCCGACATCGCCGCAGCGACCGCGAACTGGGCCCCACGGTTGAGATAGCGGCGCTCCTTGAAGGAGCCGGTAAAGGACCCCAGTTCGAAATCCCGGACGGGAGAGGTAATCACCCGGGAATCGAAGGGGGACGCGGCAAAGGTGATACGGCCGGTGCGAAGCGAGTCCAGAATCTGCCCGGCAGAATTTCCCAGGGAGGAAATGGCTCCCAGGCCGGTTATGGCAACCCGTCGAACCGAAGACATCGGACGTGCAACCCCTTTCACAGCTCCCGATAGATATCGGAAAGGTCTTTTTTCTTGAGAAGAGCGGGCGTTTCGTCGGGAAAGCCCAGGGTCAGGAAACATTTAAGGGTAACGGGGGAAATGCCCAGGATCTCTTCGGGAGAATCGAGGTAGAACAGCGGCGCCGTCAGGATGCAGGACCCCAGCCCCAGTTCCACCCCCTTGAGCATCCATTCCATGACGGCCAATCCCACGCTGAGGTCGTCATCCGAAGACGTCCGCGAATCCCCGGCCAGAATTCCCGAGGAATAAAGCTTCCCGGCAACGCTCCGGCGCGCGGGAGCGGTTCCCACGGCAAACAGCACGGGGGCATCGAACATGAACTGAAGAAACCGGAAATAATTTGCGAGGACATTTTTAAGAATTTCCGACGCCCCTCGCTCCTCCGCCGTTGCCAGACGGGATCTGCAGCCCGCCTCCATGGCGGATCTCAACGTTTCACGAACCTCGGGACGGACGATCCGGAAGAAACGGACCGGCTGCCGGTTGGCTGGGGAAGGGGCCTGGAGGGCGCAGGCCACCATCGCTTTGATCAGTTCCTGCGGCGGGATTTCCTTCCGGTATTTCCGGACACTCCGGCGGCTGCAGATCAGGGAGTCCAGGGCCGTCATGGAGCTACGATGCCTTTGAAAGCCGCCAGGAGACGTAGTCCACCAGATCCTGGACCCTGGGATCGGCCTCTCCTTCGGCAAGGATCTCGCCGATCCGTTCGCCGGAGAGGAAGGGAATCCGGGCGGAGAGAAAGGAAGAGACCTCCCGGCTCTCCTGCTCGGCCTCTTCGATCAAGAGGGGAATCCGCTGCAGAAAGATATCGTCCTCATCCACTTCAATCCCGAACCGGGAGCTGAAGGAGAGGGCCAGTTCCAGCATGTCGATGGATTCGATGTCCAGGTCCCTGCGGAGGCGGGATTCCCCGGTGATTTCCTTGTCTTCGAGATCAAGGGTTTCAACAAGAATCGCTTGAATTTCGGTCAATAGGTCCATAAAAGATCCTTATTCGGCGCCTTGGCAGAGAATCGTCCCCGTCACCAGCGGTCGGCGGGTTTCAGCCCCCGGCCGCCACAGTCGGCACATCAGGCGATGGCCCGCCGCCTCCATGCGGAAGGGGTATGCTCCGGGCGTAAGAAAGGCGCGAAACTTGAAATCCTGAATCCTGCCGGGCGTTCTCTCCGGAACGGCCGTCCGTCCGGCCTTCAGGAAGGCGGAAATAACCACGCTGCCCGGCACGACGGGGCAGCCGGGAAAATGATCGGCGTAAATCGAATCGGCAGGATCGAAATAGAAGACCCCGCTGAGGACAGAGTCTCTGTGCGGCGCATCCGGCCGTTCAGGCCGCTCCCCTGCCTTCCGGTTCTCCGGATCGGGCATCTTCCCTAATCCCCGACCACGGCCCGGATGGAATCAAGGGTGATCTCACAGAGCCGGTCGATTTCCTCGTTTGTAATGCACAGAGGCGGCATGAGGACGATGACATCCCCCAGCGGACGGATGATCAGCCCCCGCTTCCGCGCCTCCAGAATGACGCGGTGCCCGATGCGCGCACCGGGGGGATAGAGTTCCTTCGTCTTTTTGTCGGCCACCAGTTCGATCCCGACCATGAAGCCCCGCTGGCGGATTTCCCCCACGTGACCCAGCTTGGCGATGGGCTGGAGCCCCTGAGAAAACCGTTTGATCTTTCCTGCAAGACCCTCCACGACCCGCTCTTCGGTAAAGATGTTCAGGCTGGCCACGGCGGCTGCGCAGGCCAGGGGATTTCCCGTGTAGGTATGCCCGTGAAAGAAGGTCTTGAATTCGTCGAAGCGCCCCAGGAACCCGCTGTAGATTTCCTCCGTCGCCACGGTGGCCGCCAGGGGCAGATAGCCTCCGGAGAGTCCTTTACCCACGGCCATGATGTCCGGCGTCACCCCTTCCTGCTGGCAGGCGAACATCGTTCCCGTCTTCCCGAAGCCGACCGCCACTTCATCGGCGATCATCAGCACCCCGTACTGCGTGCAGAGATCCCGAACCCGCCTGAGATAGCCGGGAGGCTGCACCAGAATGCCCCCCGCCCCCTGCACGAGGGGTTCGATGATCAGGGCCGCCAGTTCGGAAGCATGCGTCGCCAGCAGGTTTTCCAACTGCTTGAGGCAGTCGAATTGGCAGGAAGGCTGAGAGGCCCCGAAGGGGCACCGGTAGCAGTACGGCGATTCGGCCTTGACCGTGGGGAAAAGGAGTTCGTGGTAAACGGCATGAAACAGGTCGATCCCGCCGACGCTGACCGCCCCCAGGGTGTCGCCGTGGTAGGCGTTGGTGAAGGAGATAAATCGTGTCTTGTCGGGATTTCCGCCGGCGGCCTGCTTCTGATATTGGAAGGCCATCTTCAGGGCGATCTCCACGGCGGTGGACCCGCTTTCGGAGTAAAAGACGCGGGTCAGTCCCTTGGGAACGACCTCCAGCAGCTTTTTCGCGCACTCGATGGCCGGCTCATGGACCAGGCCGAGGAGGGTCGAATGGGAAAGCCGATCCACCTGTTCCTTGACGGCCCGGTCAATCTGCTCCTTGCGATGGCCGTGAACATTGGTCCAGAGCGACGACACTCCGTCGATGTAATCCCGGCCGTCCACATCCCGGAGGAGCGTCCCCTTGCCTTCGGCGATGACCAGCACGTCCTCCGGGGAAAACTCCCGCATCTGCGTGAAGGGAAACCAGATGGATCTCAGCCCGTCGTCGATCAGCTGCCGCTTCTTTTCTTCCTGTCCGTTCATTCCTCTCCTCTCCTCGTTCTCTCCGGAATTCCGGGATTCTAAACCTGCCCGACACGGCCCTGCCCCTCGCTGTTCCCGAGGCGGAGCGGGACGGCAGTTTCTATAGTTGACGGGCTCCTGTTTGTCAACCCTGTTTTTCAACCCGGTTGACAATGAAAGATCAAAAACCGGCAGGAGAGGAACAGGCCGGACGGAATGGACAGAACGAATAGTAGTTCTCAACCTTATTGACTCCGGAAGCGGTACTGATTATAATTGCCCTGTTGAAAATTTCGAAATCATCCGGGGGCCCGCCTTCGCCCAGGCATGGCCCCCGGGGATTTTGAAGAGATGGATGCGGCATGATCTCTGGTGCGGCGGGATGGATAACCCTGTTATTGATCTTCGAAACGTAACACATATATTCTTTTCAAGGAGGAAAAAAAATGAAGAAAAAGGGTATGGCTGTTTTGCTCTGCATGCTGCTTCTGGGCGGTTGCGCGACGATGGAAAGCCAGACGAAAACCACCAAAGGAGCCGTCTATGGAACGGCCGGCGGCGCTGCAGCCGGAGCAGTCCTCGGACAGGTCATCGGCCGTGATACCAAGGGCACCCTGATCGGCACGGCCATCGGTGCGGCCGTCGGCGGGCTGGGAGGCGCTGCGGTGGGAAAGATGATGGACAACCAGGAAAGGGATATGCGCAGCGCGCTGGGTACTTCCGAAGCGGCCGCTGTTTCCCGGGAAGGAAACCTCCTGGCGGTGACATTCAAGGGCGACGTCACCTTCGACACCAATTCGGCGGCAGTCCGGCCGGGGCTCTACTCTGAAATAGACCGGGTCGCAGGCGTGCTGACTCAGTACCCGAATACCCTCATCCGGGTGGAAGGCCACACGGACAGTGTCGGTTCCGAAAGCTACAATCAGGATCTTTCGAACCGGCGAGCCATGGCCGTGAAGAATCTTCTTGTTCAGCGCGGCGTGGCGAACAACCGAATCGAGGTGATCGGTTTTGGGGAAACGATGCCCGTAGCGACCAATGAAACGGAGGCGGGGCGCCAGAAGAACAGGCGGGTGGAGATCAAGATCGCACCCCAGACATAACCCCGGATCACGTTACATCCCGGTGCTGTCCGGAAAGCTGAAGAGGGGAAACGCCAAGCTCGTCAAGGAATCGGATGGCTTGGCGTTTTCTTTTTAAGGATCGGAAATGAAACTGGATATGGAGCTTTTCACCGCCATCGGTGTTCTCGTGGCCGCGCTGGCGATCATCCTCCTCTGGCGGACAGCCGATGGCCGTTACGGGAAAATTCAGCCAAGCAGAGACGCGACGGAAGCCTACGAGCGTTTCCGGCTGGAGGACCATCTGGCCTATTACGTCAGCGGTTCGGACGTGTATCCCACCGCCATAATCGGTATAGACAAAACCTGGACCCTGAATTCCGATTTGTGGAGACCCAGGGACCTCTCCGGCGGGAAGATGAAAGAATTGGTCCAGAATATGCGAGAGAAGTCGGCCATCCGCCAATCCCCCCTCTTTGGTTTCGACCTTTTCGATCACCGGGGGGAAAAAATCGGCAGTTGTTATTCAACGCTGGACTCCGTTACAACCATCAAGATCACCGGGGAAAGGACCGTCGTCGTCCATACCCCTCCCGTCGATACAGACAGAAATCCCTGAAAAACGCCACAGCCCCTCCCCCGCAAGGCCGGCAGAACTCCAGACGCTCCCCGTGGAGGCAGGCCGCAGAAAAATTCCAGCGGAATGACCCTGATCTGCAACTGCGCATTGCCTTATATCTTAATTTCCTTAAGGAATATCCCTTAGGTCAAAAGAGCATTTTTTCGCCATTCCCTGTTTGATTTTTCGCATAAAGGCTGATAAAGGCAGACTGAAAACCGTGGACGGGAACCGCCGGCAGACATCCCCAACAGCCTGCGAACAGGCAGCGGCGGCGGGAATTCCCGCCTGTGAAAAACGTTTGAAACCTGAAGCGCTCGTGCGAATCAATCTGAACCCGGGGTATCCATGCGGAGTTTTCAAAACAGTTCCATCAGTCAAAAGTTGACCAGGATCATTCTGTTCACCTGCCTTGTCACCTTTTCCCTCTCCTCCTTTTTTATCATCGTCCATCAGGTTGTCAGCTATCGGAAAATCCTGGTGGAAAAGATCGACATCCTGGCAAACGTGACCGGACAGAGCATCACCGCACCGCTTCTCGCCGGTGACCCGAAAGCAGCCGGCAGGATCATGAAGATTCTGAAAGGGGACCCGCATATCCTGTCCGCCTGCGTTTACCGCCAGGACGGGAGCCGGTTTGCCGCCTACCAGCGGCCTGATCTACCCCTCACCACCGGCGGCGAATACCGCTGGCCCTTGTGCCCTGCGTCGCTCACCCCGCAGCAGATGGGAAACCATGAGATTTTCCGCGGTCATGGGATCGAAGTGACCCGGACCCTGACATCGGGAAAAGATTCCGTGGGGACTCTCCGCATCGTTTCGGACCTGAAGGGGGCCTATTCCCAGCTTTACGTGTATATCGCCGTCGCCATCCTGATCCTGGCCCTGACCTCCCTGATGGCCTATTTCTTCTCCAGAAAACTCCAGGAGTTCATCTCGAAGCCGCTCCTCCAGCTTGCCGACTCCATGCAGAGGGTCACCGATCGGAAAGATTTTACGGTCCGGATTGACGGGCAGCGGAACGACGAACTGGGGGTCCTCATGAAGGGCTTCAACAGGATGCTTTCGGAGATCAGCCTCCGTGATGAACAGAGGCGAAGAGACAGGGAGGAACTGGAGCTCCGTGTACAGGAGAGAACGGTGGATCTCGTCAAGGCCAACAGGAAGCTTGCCCAGGCGGAACTGATCGCCCGCGAGAACGAGCAGTGGCAGAGAATCCTTCTTCAGTCGGTCATGACGGGAATCTTCATCGTCGATGCCGCCACCCGCAAAGTCCTCTATGCAAACGAAATCACCTGCAGGCTCTCCGGAAGAAAAGAGGAAGAGCTTGTCGGAGCGATGTGCCACGGAACCATCTGCCCGGCCGAGGCCGGTCGCTGCCCGTTTTTGAATCTGGGGGAAACGACCGACCACTCGGAGCGGATGCTTCTTACAGCCACCGGGGATTCTATCCCCATCATCAAAAACGTCGTCCGGATCGATTACCGGGGAAGGGATTTCCTGCTCGAGAGCTTTATCGACATTACGGACATGAAACGGGCGGAGCAGGAGCTGCTTCAGGCCAAAAACATGGCGGAAGCGGCGAGTCTTGCAAAATCCAAGTTTCTGGCGAACATGAGCCACGAGATCCGCACTCCCATGAACGGCATCATCGGCTTCCTGGAACTTCTCCAGAGAGAAGAGAGCCTCACGCTGCAGCAGCGCCGATACGTCGACACGGCGCTTTCCTCGGGGGAGACCCTGCTTTCGATCATCAACAATGTCCTTGATTTATCCAAGATCGAGGCCGGAAAAATGGAACTCTCGAATACGGAGCTCGACGCCGTTTCCCTCGTGCGGGAGGTAGTCGAATTTTTCAGAGAGCCGGCGTACAGAAAGGGGCTGGAACTGGTTACTTCCGTGGAAAAGGGGTTTTCCTCGGCGCTTCGGGGAGACCCTGTCCGCCTGAGGCAGGTGCTCGTCAATCTCGTGGGAAATGCGGTCAAGTTCACGAGGCGGGGGAAAATTTTTATCTCCGTGTCCATGGAGCGGGAGGACGAAGACGCGGTTTTTGTGAGGTACGAGGTCATGGACACGGGCATCGGGATTACCGCGGAGGCCCAGTCGAGAATTTTCAAAGCCTTCTCCCAGGAGGACGACTCCACGACCCGCCAGTTTGGGGGAACAGGCCTGGGGCTCGCGATTGCCAGCCAGCTCGTCTCCATGATGGGTGGGACCATCGAGGTTGAAAGTGCGCCGGGGAGGGGGTCCACCTTCCGCTTCACTGCGCGCCTCGAAAAACCGAGCGCCATTCCGGCCGTCCCCGGAACCCGGTTCTTGCCGGAATCCCTTCCAGATCGCGTCTCCCCCGGCGGAAAAGGCGACACGGGAATCTTCTCGGCTTTCCGCATCCTTCTGGCTGAAGACAACCCGGTCAACCAGGCGGTCGCCACGGCCATGCTGAACTACTTCGGCTGTCACATCGACGTGGTGGAGGACGGTCTTGGAGCCGTTGATGCCTGGGCCTCCAGGCATTACGACCTCATCTTGATGGACTGCCAGATGCCGCGGATGGACGGCTATGAAGCGACCCGGGAAATCCGGAAACGGGAGAGGCTTGGTGAAGGAAAATCCAGGTACCGCCGGGTCCCCATTGTCGCGCTCACGGCCCATGCCCTGGAAGGCGACCGCCGGGCCTGCATGGACGCGGGAATGGACGATTATCTCAGCAAACCTTACAAAGCCGATCAGCTCCATTCCATCCTCTTTCGCTGGCTCATTTCCCCGTCGGAGGGGAATTTGGGCGGCGGGTTTGAAAAGACCGCCCTGCCGGTCGGCATGAAGAGACTCTAAGGGCCCCTTCTTCCACCCATAAACAGGAGAGGCCCATCCCGACACTCCTCCAGCCGCCGGCAGACTTCCCGGTGCACCCCTGCTCCATTCAAGACCCCCTGCCTGCCGCCGATGGGTGATCGGCCGCCCGCGCGGCCTCAGCCATCCGCCGGCCCTCATCGTTAAACGGGCGCGATAATAATCCGCATCCGGAAACGTCAAGGGCGCGCAGAATCCAACCTGCGGCATTATCGCGGCTTTGTGAACATCTTATCCCCGATTTTTCCGAAGGAGACATTTCAAAAAGATCCACGTCAGGCACACCAATTGCTGCATCTTGTAATTCAAATGCGATAAATACAATAAATTCGTGCGGAAAGAAGAACATCCGGAACAGCGTTCCTTTTCGGGAAAAATGTTCCGGAGGCTCATAAGCGGGGGAATATGCGCTCTGTCATTTCTATCAGGATTTCACGATTTCCCGTACCCGAAGACTAGATAACGTACCGCCGCGCCCCGGCAAGGCGCACAAGGAGCCCGTCAAGAAATTGGACACGAAGGAGACAGCTGCTCTGGAAATCCTCATCCGCTCTTTTTTTTCCCTGGATACTTCCAGGACAAGAAAGATCTTCAGAATTCTGCTCCTTTTTTTTCTAATTTTTACGCTCTCCGGATGGAATTCCCATCAGGCGGAAGCAGCGGAGCCGGACCCTTCCCAGGTCAAGGCGGCCTTTGTTTACAATTTCATCAAGTTTGTCTTCTGGCCCCGGGAAAGTATGCCGCCTGACGCCCCGGACATAACGCTCTGCGTGCTGGGAAACGATCCGCTGGGAAACGCTCTTGAATCCCTCTCCGGGAAGGCGGCCTCCGGAAAGGCGCTTTCCGTGAAGAGGATTGCATCCAGGGATGAGGCGTCCATCTGCCAGGTTCTCTATATCTGCAGATCGGAATCGAGGCAGGTGAAAGAAATCCTGAAAGACCTGCCAAGGGGCGTGCTGACCATCGGGGACATGAAAAATTTTGCCGCGTTTGGAGGCATGATCAACTTTGTGATCAAGGACAGAAAGGTCTCCTTCGAGATCAATCCGGATGCAGCGGCAACGGGAGAAATGCAGATCAGCTCGAAACTCCTGAGGCTGGCGAAACTTGTGAGAAACAGCCGATAGGGAAATGACGATGACATACCGCAACAGTTCCATCCGCAAAAAACTGACGAGCATCACCATGTCGACCTGCTGCGTCTCCCTGTTCCTCGCCGTCGCACTCTTCGCAGCTCACGAGCTCTTTTCGTACCGAAGCAATCTTGTGGCGAGGATGGACACCCTGGCAAAGGTGACGGGCAACAACCTTGTCGCCCCCCTTCTCTTCAGCGATCCGGCGTCTGCCGAAGAAACGCTCAAAGCGCTCAAGGGGGAGCCGCGCATCCTCTCGGCCTGCGTCTTCGGACAGGACGGCCGCCCCTTCGCACGGTATCTGAAGGACAACGGCAGCCCCGGCACTACCGGCAACGATCCCCCTGCCTGTTCATGTTCCGCTCCCGCCATGACCCTGAAGGACACGGAGGGCGAGGTGTTCGAGAAGGATCGGCTGAACGTCTCCCGGAGCATCCTGTTCGAGAAGGACCGGCTGGGAACTCTTTGCATCGTCACAGACCTCAGCGATCTTTACGAGGCGTTTTCCTGGTACCTCGCCATTGCCGGCCTGATCATGGGCGCCACCTCATTGGCAGCCTACCCGCTCACCCGGAAATTGCAGAGGGCCATCTCGGATCCCATTCTGAGCCTTGCCCATTCCATGAAGGGGGTTTCGGAAACGAAGGATTTTTCGCTCAAGGTCGATGATCGGCGAAATGACGAGCTGGGAATCCTCATGGCCGGGTTCAACGAAATGCTCTCGGAAATTTCCCTGCGTGATCAAGAACTTCGAAAATCCAGGGATCAGCTCGAAAAACGCGTCAGGGAACGGACGGATGCACTGGTGAAGGCCAACGAGGAGCTGGCCAGGGCCGAGAGGCTCGCCCGCGAGCAGGAGCATTGGCTGAAAAGCATTCTCGGGTCGGTTCTAACGGGCATCTTCATCGTGGACGCCCACACCCACAAAATTTTGTACGCCAATCGACTCGCCTGCCAACTGACGGGCAAAACGGAGGGTGAGCTGGTTGGAAACATCTGCCACCAGACGGTCTGCCCGACCGAGATCAACCGGTGCCCGGTGACCGATCTTGGACAGACCGTCGAAAATTCGGAACGGATACTTCTTCACGTCGGCGGGGGGCACATTCCGATCATCAAGAATGTGATCCGGATGACTTTCGAGGGAAGGGATATCCTTCTTGAAAGCTTCATCGACATCGCCGACAGGAAACGGATGGAGCTCCAGCTTCTTGCAGCCAAGGAGGCTGCGGAGGCGGCCAGCGTTTCCAAATCCCGGTTTCTGGCGAACATGAGCCATGAAATCCGCACACCGATGAACGGCGTCATCGGGTTTCTCGAACTCCTGCAGAGGCAGGAGAATATGAGTGATCAGCAGAAGAAGTACATCGCCATGGCTCTTCGCTCCGGGGAAACCCTGCTGCAGCTGATCAATGACATCCTCGATCTTTCCAAGATCGAAGCGGGCAAAATGGAACTTGTCGCGGCGGACCTCAACCTCCTGGCCCTTGTTGAGGAAGTGGTCGATTCCTTCAGCGGCCAGGCGCAGAACAAGGGGATTGAACTGTCCTGCCACGTTTCGAACAGCATCCCCTCCATTCTTGGGGGCGATCCTGTACGCCTGAGGCAGGTTCTTTTCAATCTCCTGGGAAATGCCGTCAAGTTCACCGAAAAGGGGGGAATTTCACTTATTGTCGCGCCGGGGGATGAACAGGAAGAGTCCCTGATGATCCTCTTCGAGGTCCGGGATACGGGCATCGGAATGGAGCCGGAGGCCCTGGGGAAAATCTTCGACGCCTTTGCCCAGGCGGATGGATCCACGACTCGCCGCTACGGAGGAACCGGCCTGGGCCTCACCATCGCCAGCCAACTGGCCCTGTTGATGGGCGGAGCAATCGATGTGGAGAGTACGCCCGGAAAGGGATCCACATTCCGGTTTTCAGCTCGGCTCGAAAGTCGGGACGGCACACCGGAACCCCCCAGGCTTTCTTCTCCGTCGGTTCAGCAGTTCAGGACCCTTATCCTCTCCACATCGGCAACAGCCAGGACAACCCTGAGCCGGCAGCTGGAGGGCTGGGGAATAAGGAGCAGCAGCACCGAGCGCCGCACCGAGGCCCTCCGGATGCTCCGTTCCGCCGCCGGGGCGGGGAAGCCATACCGGATCATGATTCTCGATACGGCCATGCTGGAAGCGGAATGGCCGGGGCTGGCCCGGACCATTCTCGCCGATCCGGAGACGGCGGGGACAAAAATTCTCCTCCTGACGACCGGATCGGACCTCGATGCAGATTGTCCGGAGCTGGATTTTCATGCGCTCCTTAAAAAACCGGTCCGGCAATCCGAGCTTTTCAACGCCCTTGCCTCCCTTGCGGAATCGATCGCCCCCGGAGCCCGCGATGTCCGAGAGCCTTCCGGCGTACCAGGGGGTGAGGGAAAGCTGCCTTCGTTCCATGTCCTCCTTGTGGAAGACAATCCCGTCAACCAGGCCCTGGGCGTGGCCATGCTGAACTCACTGGGCTGCCGGACCGACGTGGCCGAAGACGGCCGGCAGGCCCTTGCCGCCTTTGCCGCCGGGAGCTACGACATCATCATGATGGACTGCCAGATGCCTGTGATGGACGGCTACGAGGCGACACGGGCTATTCGGCGGGAGGAGACCGCCCTCGAGGGTAGAGGGTCCGGCCATATTCCCATCATAGCGTTCACGGCCCATGCCATGGAGGGCGACCGGGAAACGTGCCTGGAGGCTGGAATGGATGATTACCTGAGCAAACCATACAAATTAAACGAGTTGCATAACGTCCTGTCCCGATGGCTTGCTTCCGGCCGACAGGGAAAAGAAGACGGCGGGGCGGAAAGAAAACCTCAGGAATGAATGCCGGCGGACAGCCGCTGCATGGGAGGAAACCTGAAAGGAGAACGGCATGATGAGAGAACATAACGGGGAGAACACTCCCCTGATCCTTGTGGTTGATGACGACACGGTCATGCGTATGCTCGCCCATACCTCCCTGGCAAGGGAAGGCTACCGGGTAAAGGAGGCGGAAAACGGCGCGGAGGCGCTGTCCCTTCTGAACGCCTTGAAGCCGGACCTGATCCTCCTGGACGTCATGATGCCTGAGCTGGACGGCTTTTCCACCTGTGAGCAGGTACGGAGATCCCCCGGACATGAGCGGACCCCGATCTGCATGATGACAGGCCTTGAAGATACAGGGTCCATTCACCGCGCCTACCAGGCGGGAGCAACGGACTTCATCACCAAGCCGATCAACTGGCTGCTCCTGGGCTATCGGGTGCGCTATCTGCTTCGGACAAGCAAGGCTTTTGATGATGTCTATCGCGCGGAATCGAAGAGCAGGGCCCTGCTGGGCGCTATCCCGGACGGCATGCTGAGGATTTCCCATGACGGAACCCTGCTCGAATCAAGAAATTCCAGTGACAGGGACCTTCCCTCCGTCGCTGAAGGGGACAACCCCAACATCTTCGAGTTTCTGCCGTCACTGCTCGCCCACCAGCTCATGGGCCAGGTGCACAAGACTCTGGAAACGGGAATCGTCCAGTTGCTGGAATGCCGTGTGGCCATCGGGGGAGCGCTTCACGACTGGGAGATTCGGACCATCCGGAGCGGGGAAAACGAGGCGTTGAACATCGTCAGGGACATCACGGAACGGAAACGGACGGAAAAGGCATTACGGGAAAGCGAGGAGCGCTATGCCCTGGCTTCACTCGCTGCAAACGACGGGCTATGGGACTGGAATCTCCTGACGAACGAGGTCCACTTTTCCAGCCGCTGGAAAGGGCTTCTCGGCTACAGCGAAGAGGAAATCGGCACAGACATCGAGGAATGGTTCAGCCGCATTCATCCCGACGATTCGCAGCAGGTGAAGATCGAGATCAACTCCCACCTGGAGGGTCTCAACACCCATTTTATCCACGAACACCGAATGCTCCACAAGGACGGAAGTTATCGCTGGATTCTGTCCCGGGGGATCGCCATACGCCATGAGACCGGCAGCCCCTACCGGATGGCCGGCTCCCACACGGACATCAGCGCAAGGAAACACGCCGAGGAGCAGCTGCAGCACGATGCCTTTTACGATGGCCTTACCGGGCTTCCCAACCGGGCGCTCTTCATGGACCGGCTCAACAATGCCCTCCGCAGGACGCGCCGCCTTCCGGATTACCTCTTTGCCGTTTTCTTCCTCGATCTGGACCGCTTCAAGATGATCAACGACAGCCTCGGCCATTCGGCGGGAGATGCTGTCCTCATCGAGACAGCCCGGCGCCTCGAGCAGTGCGCCCGTCCTGGAGACACCACAGCCCGGCTCGGCGGAGACGAATTTGTCATGCTCTTCGAGGATGTCAAGAATCTGGAAAACGCGAAACGGATCGCCGAACGGATACAGAGATCCTTTATAGGCCCTTTCTACGTGAACGAAGCAGAGATTGTCAGCACCCCCAGCATCGGCATCGCCCTGGGCTCCTCGGAATATCCCTGCGGCGAAGATCTGCTGCGCGACGCGGACATCACCATGTATCAGGCCAAGGCCCTGGGAAGGGGCCGTTACGAGGTCTTTTCACCCGACATGCGGTCGCAGGCCGTAGCCCTGATCCGGCTCGAATCCGATCTGCGCACCGCACTGGAACGGAACGAATTCAAGATTTTCTACCAGCCCATTGTCGCCCTGAAGGACAGCTCCATCGTCGGCATGGAGGCCCTGATGCGATGGCAGCATCCCCACCAGGGACTAGTGGCACCCTCCGATTTCATTCCCCTGGCAGAAGAGACAGGCCTGATCGTACCCCTGGGGGAATGGCTGCTGCGCACCGCCTGTCGGCAACTCAAGACCTGGTTTGACGGCGGGGTGCCGCCTCTGCGGCTGGCCGTCAACATCTCTCCGGTCCAGCTGAGGGATCCGGGGTTCCCGGATATGGTGATAAACGTGATCCGGGAATCAGGGGTAAATCCGGAAAATCTCGAGTTGGAGATTACCGAGACCATCCTCATGGAGCAGAGCTCTTCCATCGTAAATGTGCTGCTCAAGCTGAAGGCCCTCGGCATCCACATCTCCCTCGACGACTTCGGCACCGGGTATTCATCCCTGAGCTATCTCCAGAATCTCCCCATCGACACGCTGAAGATCGACCGCTCCTTCATCAATAAGCTGGCGTTCAACGGGGAGCAGACAAACATCATCGAAACCATCCTGATGCTCGGCAGCAACCTGGGTATGGATGTTGTCGCCGAAGGCATCGAAACGGTCGAACAGAGGGAGAAGCTGCAGAAAATGAAATGCAGCCGGGGGCAGGGCTTCCTGTTTTCACGCCCCCTGGAGGAAAGCGCAATAACTTCTCTGCTCTTGTCCCTCCCCGGGAAAACGGAGACGGTTGCCCCGGGAGGCGCATCATGAAAACACTACAGGGAAGAGGAACAGCCATCTCATGAAGATCCCGGTAAGAAAGACCCATACAGCGATGAACGGCGGCGGCCCCTTTCGCGCCTCTGCCGGGAGGCGCCCTTGTTTACGGCCTTCTCCCCTTTTATGCCTCCTGATCGTCGGCCTGTGCCTCTTATCCTCAACAATTGCCCCTACGGCGGTCCCGGAAGGCGGTAAAGGGCCTGACGACCTGCTGGAACTCAACATCGAGGAACTCATGACCATCGAAGTTGCGGACGTTTCCGGGGCGTCAAATTCGAGCAGAAGGAAACGGATGCCCCGTCATCGGTCAGCATCGTGACGGCAGAGGACATCAAAAAGTACGGCTACCGAACCCTGGCCGAAATTCTGCAAAGCGTCCGGGGGTTCTACACGAGCAATGACCGGTCTTACAGCTATGCAGGAGTCCGCGGGTTCTCACGTCCGGGCGACTACAATACGCGGCTTCTCCTCATCGTAGACGGCCACCGCATTAACGACGGCATTTACAACCAGGCGTATCTCGGCACGGAATTTCCCCTCGATGTGGATCTTATCGACCGCGTGGAGATCATCCGCGGTCCAAGCCATTCCCTGTACGGGAGCAACGCCTTTCTGGGAGTCATCAACGTCATTACCCGAAACGCAGCGGATCTAGACGGCCTGGAGCTTTCCGGAGAAGCGGGGAGCTTTCAGTCCTTCAAGGAAAGGGCGTCCTATGGCCGGGAATTTTCCAGCGGCGCCCAGGTGCTTTTATCGGGAACACACGTCAGCAGCAGGGGACAGGATCTCTATTTCAAGGAATACGACAGTCCCCTGTCGCACAAAGGCCGGGCGGACTCCTGCGATTCCCAGGAAGGCGGCAGCCTCTTCGCAACCCTCAAGCACAGGGGATTCTCCCTCCAGGGGCTTTTCGGGTCGGAACCAAGGATGTTCCCACAGCCGCCTACGGGACCGTCTTCAACGACAACCGGACCCATTTCAAGGATGAGAGGGCCTACCTGGATCTGTCCTACGAATCGGATTTCAATGAAACGACTGCTGTCACGCTCCGGGCATTCTACGATTACTATTCCTACAGGGGGGACTGGCTCTTCGACGCGGACGACAACCCCTTGACCAATACAAAACCCTATACCCTCAACAGGGACTATACAAAAAGCGAATGGTGGGGCGGCGAACTGGAATTCATCAAGAGGTTCCTTGATAACCATACGGCTGTTCTCGGCACAGCCTATACGGATTATTTCCTCCTGAAGCAGAAGAACTACGATGAGAATCCTTCCTTCTCGTATCTCGACGACAACCGCAGCTCCTACAACTGGGCGGCGTATCTTCAGGATTCGTTTTCCCTGCTGGAAAACCGGGTCCTCATCAGCGCTGGTTTGCGCTACGACTATTATTCGACCTTCGGGGGCACGACCAATTTCAGAACCTCCTGATCTATAAACCCGCCGAACAGACCGCGCTGAAGTTGAACTACGGCAGGGGATTCCGGGCTCGAATCCTTACGAGCTTTATTACAGCGACGCCAACGAGACGCAAAAGGCCAATCCCGATCTTCAGCCGGAAAAGATCGACGCCTACGAGCTTGCCCTTGAACACTACTGGAAAAACTACCGCTTTTCCCTCTCCGGCCATTACTATTCGATCCGCGATTTGGTCTCGCTTTGGACAGATCCGGCCGATGGCCTTCTCGTATTTAAAAATCTGAAAGAGGTGAAATCAAAAGGGGCGGAATTCGAAGTCGAAGGGAAGTGGTCGGGCGGCATCGAGGGAAGAATCAGCTACGCCTGGCAGAAGAGCACAGACGAGGATACAGGAGGCAAATTGCCAAATTCTCCGGAACATATTGGCAAAATCGAAGCACGTGCGGTTATCGGCCCGAGGCTCGCCGCCGGCCTGGAGCTCCAGTACACGTCTTCCTGCAAATCACCCCAGGGCCGCCGGGTTGATGATTTTTTCGTCGCCAACCTGACCCTACTCAGCCGAGAACTGTGGAAAAATCTGGAATTATCCGGTACTCTCTACAATCTTTTCGATGAGGATTACGGAGCGCCTGCCTCCGATGAACACCTACAGGATGTCATTTCGCAGGACGACAGCGAACGTTCAGGTCAAACTGACCTACAGGTTCTAGGAGGGGCCTTTGAATTCTAACAGGGGCAAAAAAATCCGGAAGGGGACGATTGATGGCGATGGCTGCTGAAAAGGGCACCCCCACCGGGGGACAGGCCGGCGACGGGCAGAACAGGACGACCTCTTCCGCTGCGCCTTCCGAAAGACAACCTCTGAAACGCCCCTTCTGGCTTGGGATCCGGGGGAAGCTGATTGCGATTTTCATCGTGATCAAGGTCATCCCCCTCATCCTTCTGTGCTGGCTGGCCTGGCACGAGGTCGATTCTCTCGGGAATCAGATCGAACGGCGGACGGCCCTCATGGTGGAGGAAACCCGGAAGCTCGTGAAGGAGGTCGGCAGAAAGGCGGGTGAAGATTCGATCCGCGCCCTGGATCTGAAATCGCGGGAGGCCATTGAGCGCCTGACGACGGATACGGCAAGGCAGGTGGCGGATTTCCTCTATCAGCGCGATCAGCAGATCCTTCTCGCATCCCACCTTCAGCCGTCGGAGGATCGGTACCGGAAGTTCCTGAAACCCCTGACACGCCCTGTTCTGGATCACGGCACGTGGAAGCTCCGGGAAGACCGATGGGCCCCTGCCGAGCAGGAGCCGCCCCAGACGGATACCGTGGCGACGGAAGTGCCGGACAACCGGACGGACTGGCATTACCGGCCCCCGGAGCGGCAGGGCCGCCCCGTCTCGACTCCCCTTTACGCGGAAATATCCTTTGTCGGCCTTGATGGAGTTGAAAAAATCAAGGTCACCACGGTTCCCTGGCTGTCTCCGAAACTCAGGGACATCACCAGGCGCGAGAACACCTTCTGCAAGGCGGAAACCTACGGCTCCTTCCTGCGTCTCCTGAAACCCGGCGAGGTCCATGTCTCCGATGTCATCGGCGCCTACGTCCCCAGCCGCATCATCGGGCCTTACACCGAAGAAGCCGCCAGAAAACGGGGAATCCCCTTCCAGCCGGAAAAGGAGGCATACGCCGGCAAGGAAAACCCCGTGGGGATCCGGTTCCAGGGCATCATCCGCTGGGCGACCCCGGTCGTCGATGCGGGCCGGGTTGTCGGTTATGTCACGCTGGCCCTGGACCATACCCATCTCAACGAATTCACCCGCACCATTGTCCCCACGGATGAGCGTTACACCGCCATCAACGACGCCGCATCCGGCAACTATGCCTTCATATGGGACTACAAGGGGCGCAGCATCTGTCATCCCAGGCACCACAGCATCTGCGGCTACGATCCGCAAACGGGAAAGGCGGCAACCCCCTGGCTGGACGCCGAAATTTACCAATCCTGGAAAGGAAGCGGCCTGGAGCTCGAACAATTCCTGAGCCAGGCCCCGCAATTCTCATCGCCTTCTCTCAAAAGGAAGCCGGCGGCGGAGCTGACCAAGGCGGGATGGGTCGGATTGGATGGACGCTTCCTCAACTTCGCCCCCCAGTGCAGGGGATGGCATGAACTGACCAGCAAGGGCGGCTCCGGATCTTTCCTGATCTTCTGGACCGGACTGTGGAAACTGACCACGGCAGCCACGATCCCGTATTACACCGGCCGGTACGCCGATTCACCGCGGGGTTTCGGATATGTAACAATCGGCGCCGACGTGAACGAATTCCATGCCGCCGCCACGGAATCTTCCGAGCAGCTGCAGAAACTCGCCGAAGGCTATGTGAACATGGTGGATCGGGAAAACAGCCTGGCCCAGCAGGAAATCGATTATTCCCTTGCGTCAACCGCCCAGTCCCTCAGTTTCTCTACCCTGGTGATGGCGGCATTCGTCATCGCCGTGGCCATCTGGATGGCCGCCGTGCTGACTCGCCGGATCACCGCCGTCATCTCCGGCATCCGCCTTTTCCAGAGCGGCCGGCTGGACCATCGGCTGGAGGCGAACTCCAATGACGAAATGGGGGATCTGGCCCGCTCCTTCAATGAAATGGCCGATGAGCTGCAGTCCTCGATCCGCCGCGTCGTCGAAAGTGAATTGCGGGAGAAGACCAAGGAGAAGGATGCCCTCATCGCTTACAATGCGGGGCTTTTTGAATCGGCGAGCTCCTACTTCCACAACATAGGGAACTCCCTGGCCGGCATCAACGGAAAGCTGCTCAACATCCGCAGGGTTCTGGAATCAGGCACTCAGTATCCTGAAGCCTTCAGGATGCTGAGAGAGGCTCATGAAGAGGCGGTGGCCGGCGGGGGGAAGGACGATCGCACTCCCGAACTGCTGGCCCGCCTGGAGGAAATTCTGCTGAACCGCGCCTTGCCGCGCATCGCGGAGAATCTGGAAGCCATTACCCGGACCCAGAATCACATGGTGCAGACCATCAAGTTCCAGCAGGACATGTTCAATACATCGCGGCAGCGCAATGTCAAATTTGTGCAGACCATCAACCTGGCGGAGATGATCGAAAACGTGATGGAGGATTTCCAGCCGACCCTGGCAAAGCATAAAATATCTGTACATCTGGAGCTGGATCGTGGCATAAGCGTAAAAAGTCAAAAGAACCCACTGGTTCACGGGTTCACCAACATCATCAAAAATGCCATCGAGGCCATAGACGCCGGTGCGGGGGAGAAACGGGAAATCCGCGTCGACCTGTTCGGCAAGCCCGGAGATCGGGAACGCGCGGTCATACGAGTGGTGGACAGCGGCGTCGGAATCCGCCCGGAGGATATGCCCTTCATGTTCCATTCCGGCTTCACCACCAAGGCTGACGGGCACGGACTGGGGTTGCATTCACTTTTGAATTTCCTGAACGAGAACAACGGATCGATCAAGATCGCCAGTCCCGGCCCGAATTCGGGCGCGGAATTGCTTCTGGAGATAGGCAATGAATAAGCGTATGTTGATTGCTGATGATGACGTTCAACTGCTCGAGTACTATCGGAACATTTTCGAACAGGATGACAGCCTGGATTTCTTCGGCAAAAAAAGGGCCGAGGCCCCCATCGCCGTCCATACCTTTCCCGATGGCGCTCAGCTGGTCGATTTTTTTCTTTCCGAGCACAGGCGGGGGGAGCGCATCCCCCTGTGCCTGCTGGATATGCGCATGACAAACGTGGACGGGCTCACGGCGGCGGAAACGATCCGTGCGGCTGATCCGGAAGTCATGATCATTATCATCACGGCCTATACGGATGTCAGCCCCTCCGAAATGAGGAAGCGTCTGCAGGACGACATCTACTACGTCAAGAAACCCTTCAACGAGGACGAGCTCTACTCGCTGGTCACCTCCCTGCTGAAAAACTGGAACATCCGGCAGGCACTTCGGGAGAGCGAGGGGAACTATCGGCGCGTCCTGGAACAGTCCAACGAAGGCATCCTCACCGTTGATTTCCAGGGAAACATCACTTTTGCCAATGCGACATTCGCCACGATGTTCGGCTACGACCTGGAATCCATACGGGGCCGGTCCCTCTTTGATTTCGTCGATGATGCCAATGCAAATCGGATCAGGGAACGCATCGCCCGCCGCATTCAAGGGATCAGCGAACGCTATGAGCTGGAGTTGATCCGGAAGGATGGGGGCACGGTCTCCACCATGCTTTCCGCATCCCCCATGTACGCCGGAAACGGCTCCTTTTCCGGATCCTTCTGTGTGATCACGGACATCTCGGAATCCAAGCGGGCTTTCGAGTTTCTCCGGAAGGCCAAGGAGGAAACGGAGTGCGCCAACCAGCGCCTCCAAAAGAGCATGGAAGAATCCCTGAAGCTGGCATTGAAGGCGGAGAGCGCCAACAAGGCCAAGAGTGAATTCCTCGCCAACATGAGCCACGAGATCCGTACGCCGCTCAATGGCATCCTGGGCTTCCTGGAACTGCTTCACAAGGACGGAAGGCTGACCCTGCAGCAGCAGAAATACATCGCCACAGCACTCGCCTCCGGGGACACACTTCTTCATTTGATCAATGACATCCTGGATTTGTCAAAGATCGAAGCCGGGAAAATGGAAATTTCCGTCACGGAATTCGATCTCCCGGATCTTGTAAATAAGGTGACTGAGTTTTTTACAACCCAGGCGCACAGAAAGGGAATTCAACTGACCTGCCATTTCGCCGAAGGAACGCCTGCGATCCTTCGGGGGGACCCGGTGCGGCTGCGCCAGGTGCTCGTCAACCTGCTTGGGAATGCCGTAAAGTTTACGGAGAAAGGGGAAATTTCGGTCCGCGTCTCCCAGGATGAAGAAGCGGAGCAGACCTCCCTTCTCCGGTTCGAGGTGCAGGACACAGGCATTGGCATTGCGCAGGACGCTCTCCCGTCCATTTTCAAAGCCTTTGCCCAGGCGGATGGCTCCACGACGCGGCGGTACGGAGGGACCGGCCTGGGCCTTGCCATTGCCGGTCAACTCGTTCAGATGATGGGGGGCGGGATCGATGTCGAAAGCGCACCAGGAAAGGGCTCCATCTTCCGGTTCACAGTCCGGCTGCAGAAAAGGCGCAGCCCCTCCATCACCGCGGAACCGCGCGTCCGGTCCTCCCTGGAACCCGGGAACGGCGCCTTCAGGGGCGAAGAGCAGGAGCAGAAGCCTTTTGCCGCACTCCGCATCCTCCTGGTGGAGGACAATCCCGTCAACCAGGCCTTGACCACGGCGATGCTCGCCTATTTCGGCTGCCGCGCCGACATGGCGGATAATGGCCTGGAGGCCCTCGAAAAACTGGACCAGAAAAGGTATGACCTGATCCTCATGGACTGCCAGATGCCCGAAATGGATGGGTACGAAGCCACGGCGGTGATCCGGGAAAAGGAGGCCGAATCCCGCCGGCAAGGCGAGGAGCGCCACGTGCCGATTGTGGCCCTCACGGCCCATGCCCTGGATGGTGACCGGGATGTCTGCCTGATGGCCGGTATGGACGACTATCTCAGCAAGCCTTTTAAAATCGAGGAGCTCCGCTCCATTCTCTCGCGATGGCTGATCCGCCTGGAGGTCCATGCGGAAGAGGAGGAAGCGGGACGTGTCGAGACGCCGTCCTGCAGATCGGCAAACACGTGAACGCCCCTTCCCGTCGCAAAAGCACCGCCCTGAGCGAAACCGCTTCTGCGAATTCCCACAGAAAATTTTAATTTACAGCATCGGCTCCTCACGGTATAAATTTCACACCAATGATGAAAGGATAGCCTCCATGGACAAACGGAACGAAGAAACAAGGCCGGTTATTCTGCTTGTGGACAACGATCCCCTGAACCGGGAAATCGTCAAGGATATGCTGGAGCATTGCGGCTGCCGGGTGCACGTCGCCGGGAACGGCCATGAGGCCGTGGACGCCTGTTCCCGCGAATCCTTTGATATGATGTTCCTGGAATGCCTGACTCCGGAAATGGACGGCTTTGCAACGGCGGAAAGCATCAGAAGCATGGAGGCGAAAAACCCGGGGGGAACGGCCGGGAAAAAGATTCCCATGGTGGCCCTTTGCGCCTCTTCCGCGGCGGGCGGTAGCGAGGCGATTCTCAGGTCGGGAATGGACGATTGTCTTGCCAAGCCATGCAGGATCGCCGATATCCAGGCGATGCTGGACAAGTGGCTCGCCGCGCGGCGGGAGGAAGGCGGCGCTTCCGATGCGCAGGGACGGGAGAGTTCCCCGGCCATTGACCACGAGGCCCTAGAGATGCTGGCGTCCCTTCAGCCGCAGGGAGCCAAAGAGCTGCTGACAAAGCTGATCACCGTGTATCTGGACAGCTCCTCAAAGCAGATGAAGGGCATTCTGGATGCCGTCAACAGCCATGACATTACCGCCCTCCTGACAGCAGCCCATACCCTGAAGTCGTCGAGCGCGAGCCTGGGAGCCGTGAATTTTGCGGAACAGTGCAGAGAGCTGGAGATGATGGCACGAAGCGGCGTGATCGACGGCGCCGGAAACCGGGTAGCCCCTCTGGAACACGAGTACGACCGGGTAAGGGATTCCCTGGCTCATTACCTGGCATCCCTGTAAGAGAATTTGAGATAAGGACGCGACAGAAAAATTTTTCCCCATAGAACCCCACTTGAAAGTCTGAAAAAAATCTTCGGGTACGACGCCTTCCGGCTTTCCCAGCAGGAAATCATCGAAGGGCTGATCAGCGGCGAGGACGCCTTTGTCCTGATGCCCACGGGCGGAGGCAAATCCCTGTGCTACCAGATCCCGGCCCTGCACCGTCCGGGGGTGGGGATTGTCGTTTCGCCCCTGATTTCCCTGATGAAGGATCAGGTTGACAGCCTCAAGGCCCACGGCGTAAAAGCGGCCTTTTACAATTCCTCCCTCAACAGCTCGGAAGCGCGAAACGTGCTGGCCCGCCTTCATGGCGGCGAACTGGACCTGCTGTATATCGCCCCGGAGCGCCTGATGAGCGGTGAGTTTCTCGAACGGCTCACCGGCATCCCCATCGCCCTGTTCGCCATTGACGAGGCGCACTGCATTTCCCAGTGGGGCCATGACTTCCGCCCCGAATACCGGCAATTGGGACGGCTGCGCGGCGTCTTCCCCGGCATCCCCCTGATCGCCCTGACGGCCACGGCTGAAGCGCACACCCGCACAGACATCCTGGACCGCCTGGGCCTCCGGAGTGCCCGGTGCTATGTCTCGGGATTCGACCGGCCCAATATCCGCTATACGGTCCTGGAAAAGCAAAAGCCTTTCGCTCAGTTGACCACCTTTCTCCAGCCCCGCTACAGAGAGTCCGGCATCGTGTACTGCCTGAGCCGTCAGCGGGTGGAAAAGGTGGCCGGGCAGCTCCGCGAAGCCGGTTTCCGTGCGGCCCCCTACCACGCCGGACTCTCGGTAGGGGAACGGAAGAAAGTGCAGGAGGATTTTCTCCGGGACGACATCCGGATCATCGTCGCCACGGTAGCCTTCGGCATGGGAATTGACAAATCCAATATCCGCTATGTGGTTCACTACGACATCCCGAAAAACATCGAGAGCTACTATCAGGAAACGGGGCGCGCCGGACGCGACGGCCTGGCAGCGGAAGCCCTGCTTCTTTTCGGATATGGCGACATCGCCGTGGCCCGGAGCCTGATCGAGAATACGAAAAATCCTGAGCGGAAGAGGATCGAGCTGCACAAGCTCAATTCCATGGTGAGCTATGCCGAGGCCCTGAGCTGCCGCCGACGCATCCTGCTGGGTTATTTCGGCGATCACCTCGCGGAGGATTGCGGCAATTGCGACATCTGCCTCCATCCGCCACAACTGGTCGATGTGACGGAGGACGCCCGAAAAGCCCTGTCCTGCGTTTACCGGGTGGGGCAGCGGTTCGGCATGGGGCACGTCATCGACGTACTGCGCGGCTCCCAGAAGGAGCGACTTCTGGAGCTGGGCCACCACCGGCTGTCAACTTACGGGATCGGCCGGGACAAGAGCCAGCAGCACTGGGGAAGCCTCCTTCACCACCTGGTTCACAACGGCTTTCTGGAACAGGACGTGGGCAATTATTCGATCCTCAGGCTCACGGATTCCGCCCGCCCCATCCTGCGCGGCGAACAGCCTCTGACCATGGCCGCACCGAGAGTCAGAGCGGACGCCGTTTCCGCGAAAGAAAAGAGCAAGGCCGGCCGCGGGAAGGGACCGGAAGCGCTTGACGCCTACGGGGCGCTTTTCGAAACCCTGCGCGCCCTGCGCAAAAGGCTGGCCGACGAGGCCGGCGTCCCTCCCTACGTCATTTTCAGCGATACCTCCCTGGCTCAAATGGCCGCATTCCGGCCCACGGATACGGAGGCGTTCCAGAACATCCACGGTGTCGGAGCCCACAAGCTGGAGCGCTATGGCCCGGATTTCCTGGAAGAAATCCGCCGGTTCATCAGCACCCGCATTGAGGTCGCGGCGAAGGGGGATCCGGTTCAGGCGTGAGGCATCCCGCCCCGGAACATGAAATAGACGGCCCCGACAAGACAGAAGGCGGCCCAGAGATAGTCCCATTTCAAGGGCTGTTTCATGATGAAAAAGGCGAAGCCGGCAAAAACCGTCATGGTAATGACTTCCTGGATGACCTTCAACTGACCGAGATCGTAATGGCGAAAGCCGATCCGGTTGGCGGGAACCTGCAGAATATACTCGAAAAAGGCGATGCCCCAGCTCAGGACGATCACCAGAAGCAGCGGCTTGCCGTTCATGTACTTGAGATGACCATACCAGGCGAACGTCATGAACAGGTTGGAAAGAAACAGCAGCGAAATGGTTTCCAGCATAAGGAAATGTCAACCTCCTCTATTCTTCACGAACAATATAAATCGCTGAACGCCTGAAACAGATGGAAGCCCTCTGTCTGTCCCGGTGTTTTCCCATAAATTGCGACGGCCTATAACACAATTTATGGGAAAAAACATTCCTCAAGAGCCTCCCGGACATTTTTTTCCTGCACGGTTTATGGCGTTGCCGTGCAATCCCCATTCCCTTCACAAAAGAGTTCCGCTCACCTGCAAAACGTGATAGACGTTGAAGGATGTTGACTGAGATGAGACTCCAAGGAAGCCGAATGAGATGACCCGGGAAGAAAAAAGTTGGATACTCTACGATGTGGCCAATTCGGCCTTCATTCTGACGATTTCCACGGCCATTATGCCCATTTTTTTTAAAAATGTGGCAGCCCGGGGAGTGGAAAATGCCGTCTCCACGGCAAACTGGGGGATGGCCAACGCCTTTGCCTCCCTGCTGGTGGCGCTGCTCGCCCCTCTGCTGGGGACGCTGGCCGATTACCAGGGCTGGAAGAAGCGATTTTTCCTTGGATTCCTCTTCCTAGGCGTGATCTTCACGCTGCTGCTCACCCTGCCCGGCGAAGGCGATCAGGTGCTGTGCCTCCTGCTTTATGTGACGGCCTATATCGGCTTTGCGGGGGCCAACATCTTCTATGACGCCTTCCTCGTCGACGTCACTCCCGACTCGAAAATGGACTGGATTTCCTCCAACGGCTTCGCCTGGGGATACCTCGGCAGCACCGTCCCCTTTGTCCTGGCCATGATCCTGATTCAGAAGCCCTCCCTCGCCGGGCTCGATTCCCCGCTGCAGGCCACCCGCATCTCCTTTGTCCTCACGGCCCTCTGGTGGCTGATCTTCTCCCTGCCCATGATCCGGAATGTCCATCAGCACCATTTTATTCCACCTTCGGCGCAGCCTCTGCGCGGCAGTTTCCGCCGCCTCATGGCCACCTTCCAGGAAATCCGACAGTACAGGCTGGCGTTTCTCTTTCTGCTTGCCTATTTTTTCTACATCGACGGCGTGGACACCATCATCCGCATGGCGACCGCCTATGGCGTGGACATCGGAATGACGACGTCCCAGCTGCTGACCCTCATCCTGGTTATCCAGATTCTCGCCTTTCCCTTCGCCCTGCTCTACGGGAAGCTGGCCGTGCTTCTGGGAACAAAGCCCATGCTCTATGTGGGACTGGGGGTGTATCTGATCATCGTGCTCATCGCCTTCTACCTTCCCGAACTGCCCACGGCGTCAAAAAAAATCTTTTTCTATTGGATGCTGGCCGTTCTCATCGCCAGCTCCCAGGGCGGCCTTCAGGCTCTCAGCCGCTCCTATTTCGGCCGCCTCATCCCCAAGGAAAAGTCTGCTGAATTTTTCGGATTTTATAACATTTTCGGAAAATTCGCGGCGATTCTCGGACCCCTGCTGATGGCGCTGGCCAGTCGGATGACCGGCCAATCCCGGTACGGGATACTGAGCCTCGCTGTTCTTTTTGTTCTTGGCGGCCTGATCCTGTTGAAGATTCCCATGTCTGCCGCCGCGTCGGAGGAGTAAGAGTCATGCCCAAGGAAGCAGCACATTGGATACTGGCGGAGCAGACCTGGCAGGCTATGCCTGACGGGCTTTTGAAAACGGAGATTCAGGAAAACAAAGCTCTCTATTATCTGGGCTCTGTTATCTTCGATACACCCTATTATGCCTTGACCGGGCAGAACCGGTCCAACCTGATCGCGGCGGCGAACAGGCTTCACGGCTACAGGGTTTCCAGCCCCTTTAACCCCTTCGGGCCGCTGGCAAAAAGTTCCGAAACATTGCCGGAGGGATATCGGCCTTTTCTGGCGGGCGCCATGACCCATGTGGCCGTGGATTCGGTCTTTCACCCCCTCATCTTCCACTTCAGCGGCAACGACAAGGATGTTCCCTCGATCCAGGCCTCCCGCGCCGCGACCCGCCATCGCCGCCTTGAATCGGCCCTGGATCTCCACCTGTTAAGCCGCAACGGCAACGCTTCATTTCGAAACCTGCGCCTCATCGACCTGTACCGAAACCGCGAAAACGAGGAAAGCGCCTTTCTGAAGCTGCTGAACCTGCTGTATTTCGGAAAGATCCTGGCCGCCAACTCCTCTCTGAAACTGACATTCTGGCAGCATGCCCTGATTCACCACATCATCCAGCAGAGGCGCGTCCACCAGTTCCTCGGCCTCTTCGATATCCTGGCTCCCCGCCAGGCCCGCCGGATCGAGCCGGTCGAAGCCCTCTTCTACGCTACCTGCCAGGAATCCGATCCCCGGTTCTTCCAGTCCACTCTCACCTACCGCCATCCGGTGACGGGAGAGGAGCAGGCCGACTCCGTCAGCTCACTCCAGGAGCGGGCTATTGCCTTCGCCCTGGAATGCCTGGAGCGGTTTGACGACACCAGAACCCAGGCCGAGTTGAAAAAGAGCCTGGCAGGAATGGTGTCCCCTTCGCTGTACTCCGGGTTGCCCCCCGACCCGGACCGGGCAATGTCCTTTTTCGACATCCTCCATACCCTGGATCTCTGATTCCCCTCCGCGCCCACGAACAATAGCCGGGCGGCAAAAGGCCGGAAGGGCGCAGCCCGATGCCGGGGAAACGGCGCTGAGAGCGACATGCGCCCCGGAAGAGAGCGGCAGAGCGGGATTTTTACGGTTCCCAGGGTGTGATCAGCACTTTCAGGCAGCCCGCCGTCCGGTTGGCGAACAGTTCGTAACCCTTCAGAATTTCATTCAAGGGAACGGAATGGGTGCACAGGAAGCGGGTATCGATTTTCCCCTCTTCGATGAGTTCGATCAGCCTGGGCAGACGATCGACCGGCGCGACGCCCCAGCTCAAGGTGATATTGGTGCCCCAGGCCTCATCCAGGGGAAGGAGGAGCGGCTTTTCATAAATGCCGACGGTTGATATTCCGCCTCCGCAACGAAGGGCGGAAAAGGCGATGTCAAAGGTCATCTGCCGTCCCGCACACTCGATGGTCCTGTCCGCACCGAACCCGTCGGTAAGCTCCCGGATGGCTTCAACAACATTTGCTTCCGCTGGATTGAGAGCCAGATCCGCCACACCGGCTTTCATGGCCGCATCCAGCCGGGACGGCGACGTGTCTACGGCGATGATCCTTGACGGTCCCCACAACCGGGCGGATGCCATGGCGCAGAGTCCGACGGGACCGGCCCCCACCACGGCCACCGTTTCAGCGGGCTCGATGCGGGCCAGCTCCGCCGCGAAGTAACCTGCGGACAGAACATCGCCGCAGAAGAGGACATCCCCGGGGGACAGGGATTCCGGAAATTTGAAGCAGTAGGCGTCGGCGTCCGGCAAGCGGGCGTATTCCGCCTGGCAGCCTCCCGGTCCGCGCATTCCGAAGGTCCCGCAACCGGCCTTCAGGCAGCGGGCGTAAAGGCCCTGCCGGCAGTACCGGCATTCGCCGCAGCAGGCGAAGCAGGAGACCACGACCCGGTCTCCGACTTTCAGCTTTTTTACCGCGGGACCCGTTTCCACGATTTCAGCGCAGAACTCGTGGCCCACAATGAGCGGATAGCGGACCCCGGGGATCCCCCCCCGTACAAGGGCCAGGTCGCTCCCGGAAATCGTCGTCAGAAGGACCCTGCCGATCGCATCCCCGGGTTCGAGAATTTCAGGAACCGGAACATCCTCCAGGCCATAGGAATCCGGCCCCCGGCACACCATCGCTTTCATGGACCCTGCCATTGCTGTTCACCTCCCATTTTCCGAAATTTCGAACGGCTGGAGATCCGACTCGCCGCAGTGCCGCAGGATATGGGCGCGAGCGGCATCGCGCAGCGCAACGGCGGCCGCGAAGGCATCCCGGGCATCCGCCGCCGGCACCAGGGGATCGCCGACAGAAACGCGGATCGCGCCGCGCCGCGGTCGCCACTGGCCGTCGCGCAGCACAAACCGGGTGCCGGATATCGCCACCGGAACGACCGGCGTCCCTGTATTGGCCGCCACAAGGAAGGCCCCCATCCGGAAGGGCTGCAAGCCGGCCACCCGGGTAAATGTGCCCTCGGGGAAGAAGACCAGCCCATGGCCTGCCCGGAGCACTTCCTCCAGGCGGCCGGCGTCCTGGACGCTCTCCGTGGCTGTAAAGCGCTCAACGAAATGGGCGCCCAGGTGCTGGAGATAAAGGCGGGCCAGGAACCCTTCGCCCAGTTCCCGCTTGGCGACAAAGACAAAGTGCTCCGGAAGCGCCGCCAGCAGGACGATCCCGTCGATGTAACTGGCGTGGTTGGCCACCAGAACGCAGGGCGACCCTTTTGGCAGATGCTCCAGCCCGCTCACCGAAAAGGGCGTACCGGTGAGCCGGATCAGCAGCAGCGCCCCTGCCCGGCCGACGGACCAGGCCGTTGACGGGCGCTCCGTCATGGCCGTGGCCAGCCAGACAGCCGGCATGACCATATAGAACACCGACCAGGCCCAGGCGGAAAATAAAACCTCCCCTGCCCTGGCAGTCCAGCGCTGCAGCTGGGGAACCAAGGCGCCTGCCGCAAGGCGGGCCATCTGCCGCCGTCCGGTCCGCTTGCGCCCATCCGCCAATCCCGCCTCGAAAAGGTCGCGATTGGCGGCACGCCGCAGTTTGCCGCTGGAGGTCTTGAGAACGGTCCCGGGAGGGACGATCACAAGTTCGTCAGCCGGTTCGCCGAGCGCTTCAAAGATGGCAGCATGGATCTCCCCGCGCAGACGCTCCAGTTCAGCCGGATCGCTCCGGCGGGTTTCGGCGATCACAACGAGCCGCTCCGTACCCGAAGCCGGGTCGGGACTGCCGAACGCCACGACGCAGCCCTTTCTCACCCCGGGTATCTCGCCGACGATCTCCTCCAGTTCCTGAGGATAGATGTTGCGCCCGCCCCGGATGATGATGTCCTTGGCGCGGCCCGTGAGGAAAACCTCTCCACCGGCGATGTAACCGCGATCGCCGCTGTCCAGCCAGCCGCCGTGAAAGAGCTGGGACGTGGCCTGTGGATTGTTGAAATAGCCGCGCGTCGACGACGGCCCCCGGAACTCTATCCGCCCCTCCTGGCGCTCGGCCAGCTCGTGACCGGACGCATCGAGAATGCGCAGTTCGTGGCCGGGAAGCGGCCGGCCGCAGGAGACAAAGCACAGCGGCGAGGCCTCCTCCGACAAAGCGCGTACCGCCCGTCCGGTGCGCGAAAAGGTTTCCCGCTGGACGCAGTCGATGACCGGACCGCGGCCCGGCGGCGGGAACGCCAGCCCGACGGAATTCTCGGCCAGCCCATAGACCGGCGTGAGGGCTTCGGTTCGAAAGCCGAACGGAGCGAAACGCCGCCGAAAGCGCGTCAGCGTTTCCGGCAGGACGGCCTCCGCCCCGTTGAAAGCCAGCCGCCACGAGCTGAGATCCAGTCCGGAGAGCTCCTCTTCGCCGATCTTCTTGACACAGAGCTCATAGGCAAAATTAGGGGCCGCCGAAAGGGTGCCGCGGTACTCATGGATTGCCCGCAGCCAGCGCACCGGCCGCACGAGAAAGGCCAGGGGGGACATGACAACCAGCGGGATGCCGAAATAGAGCGTCCCCAGCCAGGCGCCGATCAGCCCCATGTCATGATACAGCGGCAGCCAGCTGACGAACACGTCATCGGGCCCCACGCCCACCGCCTGCCCCATGGCGCGGACATTGGCAAGCAGATTGGCGTGGGTCAGCGCCACCCCCTTGGGATCGCCCGTGCTGCCGGAAGTGTACTGAATAAAAGCCACGTCCCGGGCCGTTACCGGCACCCGGATAAAGGAGGCGCCTGACGACCGCAATTCCTGCACACTGACCACGGAATGCAGGGAAAGGACATGAGCCTGCAGCAGCCGGGACACCGCTCGAGCTTCGGGGACCGTAACAAGCAGAACGGTCCCGGCATTGGAAAGGATCCCTACATGGCGGCGTACATGCTCTTCCACCTGGGTCAGGCGGGCGGGGGGATAAATGGGCACGGGAATGCCGCCGGCAAGGAGAATCCCCAGGTAGACGTAAAAGTACTCCGGGCAGGTCGGCAGCATGATGGCCACGGACTGCCCCGGTTCAAGCCCCCGGTTCTGCAGACCGGCGGCGATCTCCTCCGAGGCCTGCGCCAGGCTGCGTCCGGAGATCGGCTGATCTCCGCTTTCAGTGCGCGCAATGATCTGGACGCGTTCGGGCTGCCGGCGCACATGCCAGTCAAGCACCTCAAGCAACGTGTCGGCGCCGGCCGCTTCACCCTGCGCAGATTCCAGCGTCGCCAGGGAAGCGGCCAATTCCTGCTGTGCCGGTCCCCTGGCCGCCCGCCTCAAGGCCTCGAGCAGGTCACGCGGCGTCTCGGCGCGGTTGAGGATTTCCTCCGGCAGATCCACGCCGAAGGAGCGCTGGATTCGAGACAGCAATTCCACCCGCGCCAGACTGTCGAAGCCGAGATCGCGGTCCAGCAGACTGTCCAGAGAAACGCGATCCTCCTGCCCGGTTTTTCCCCGCAGTTCGCTGAACAGCCCACGGACAATGCCGAGAAGCCTGTATGCCGGGTCGGTTTCCGTTTTTGCAGGTTGCCGTTCCATATCACAAAGGATGATTCCTGGTTACTTCCGGAAGCTCTTGTCGACTTTGTCCTTGTTCAGCAGGTACACGACGATCACGACGGCGAGAAGGAGGAAAATCCACCTGGGAAATCCGGCAGGACCTCCCTGGAGAGAGCCGATGACGGCCAGCAGGAAGAAAAAGGAGGCATAGAGGACTTTATCCCATCTTTTCATGAAAAACCTCCCCCTGTTCCCGTCATTGCCCGCAACGTTCCCTGCCCCTGTCCGCACCTATCCGGGAGAGCTCCCGGCTTTCCTTGCATGCCATCTGGATTTGAGGAAAAAATAGCCGACGATGAGGAAGGTGGCCACGGGTGTAATCCACTCTTCCACATGGACCCCGAAACCGTGGGCCAGCATCACGCAGCCCAGGACAAAGACGGAGTACATGGCGCCGTTTTTCAGATAAACGTACTTTTTGATCCTGTCGACACCGTAGAACGTCAGCTGCCGGACCACGATCGCCCCGATGCCGTTTCCAAGAAGGATCAGTGGTACGGATAACGTGAAGGCGAAGGCCCCGACGACGCCATCGATGGAGAAGGTCAGGTCGATGACCTCGAGGTAGAGGACCTTCCCGATATCGGTCATATGGACGTCGCCCGACAGAATGCGAGCCTCCTGCTCTTCAGCGTAGCGTTTGAAACCGTGGACGATGAAGAAGGCCGTGGAGCCGACCACGGCCCCGAAGGCGAGCATGGGGCTCTCCTTGAGAGTGAACCAGACGATGGCCGTCAGGAAGACCGACACGACCGCATAGAACCAGGCCCCTTGCCGAGCGATGAGGACCTCCACCGGCAGGCCTATTTTCTTGGGTTCCAGAAAGATCCAGTGGCAGAAAAGAAAGATGAAGAAGACGCCTCCCCCCATGAGAAGAACGGGGGAGCTTTCCTGAATGGCCTTGAGCGCCGCCGGATCTCCGGTCAGGCTTGCCGTCAGGGCCTCCCAGGGGCCGACGCCCGGCGCCATGACCCAGACGATCAGCCAGGGAAGAACCCCTCTGACCAGGAAGACGGCGATGAGGATCCCCCAGGTCAGAAACCACCTGCGCGCTTTGGGCTGCATGGTCTGCAGCGTCTCGGCATTGATGATGGCGTTGTCGATGCTCGTGATCGATTCGAAAAGGGCAAGCCCCAGGACGATGAGAAGCGCGGAGGTTATATCCATTTCAGCCTTTCCAATTTCCCGTCATGACGGGGTCCCGTGTGATGACGCATCATTTTTATGAAGCCAGTATAAGAAAAGAACTCCGATGAAGTCAATTGCATTGTATCCGGAAGAAATTTGAAAGTTTATGCCCTTGATATATTTCCATGAATATACTAGATAACCAACCGGCATTCGACCTTGACAGAAGAGGCTTTTCCTTCGGGGCCGGGCCCGGGGCACCATGGTGTTCAAGGCGGGCGGCGCCGGAATTTCCGAAAGATGGAGGGCCTCTGTCCGGCGGTCCTGCCTGCAGAATCATCAAGGCGAAAGGAGCTGTAACATGACGCAACCGACGACTTCAAACCCGACGGATTTCATCCGGGACATCATCGACGATGACCTGCGGACCAACAAACATGAGGGACGAGTGGCCACCCGCTTCCCGCCCGAACCAAACGGCTACATCCACATCGGTCATGCCAAGTCGGTTTGCCTCAATTTCGGCATCGCCCAGCAGTACCAGGGAACCTGCAATCTCCGGATGGATGACACGGACCCCCTGGGAGAGTCCATGGAATTCGTGGAATCGATTATCCACGATGTCCGCTGGCTTGGATTCGACTGGGCAGACCGGCTCTTTTACGCCTCAGATTACTTCGAACGGCTTTATTCGTTCGCCGTCGAGCTCATTCAATCCGGAGACGCCTATGTCTGCAGCCTGACGCCCGATGAAATCCGGGAGCACCGGGGAAGCTTCACCGAGCCGGGAAGAGAAAGCCCCTATCGCAACCGGTCGGTGGAAGAGAACCTCGATCTCTTTTCCCGGATGCGGGCCGGCGAGTTTGCCGACGGCGCCCATGTTCTGCGCGCGAAGATCGACATGGCCTCGCCGAACATCGTCATGCGCGACCCCATCATCTACCGCATCAAGCGGGAGCCCCACTACCGGACGGGCACCGACTGGGTGATCTACCCCATGTACGACTTCGCCCACTGCCTCTCCGACGCCCTGGAAGGGATCACCCACTCCATCTGCACCCTGGAGTTTGAAAACAACCGTCCCCTTTACGACTGGTTCGTGGAGAAACTGATACCGGGCCCGCGTCCGAAGCAGATCGAATTCGCCCGCCTCAACCTGAGCTACACGGTGCTCAGCAAACGGCGGCTCATTGAACTGGTGAAAAACCATTTCGTCCAGGGCTGGGATGACCCCAGGATGCCGACCGTCACGGGCATGCGCCGCCGGGGCTACACCCCGGAAGCCATCCGGAACTTCTGCGCCCAGATCGGCGTGGCGAAAAATGACAACCTGATCGACATCTCCCTGCTGGAGCACTGCGTCCGGGAGGACCTCAATGCCCATGCCCCCAGGGCGCTGTGCGTTCTGAACCCCCTTCGGGTGGTGATCGACAATTATCCGGAGGACCTGGTTGAGGAGATCGAATGCCCCAACCATCCCCAGGATCCCGACATGGGAACACGGAAGCTGCCCTTCTCCAGGGAGCTTTACATCGAACAGGACGACTTTCTCGAAGACCCGCCGAAAAAATATCACCGCCTGGGTCCGGGACGGGAGGTCCGCCTCCGGAATGCCTACGTCATCCGATATGAAAGCATGGTGAAGGACGAAAAGACCGGGCAGGTCATCGAACTTCACTGCTCCTACGATCCCGGAACCCGGAATGCGCCGCCGGCCGACGGGCGCAAGGTTCAGGGGGTGATTCACTGGGTCTCGGCCCGGCATGCCGTTCCTGCCGAGGTGAGGCTGTACGACCGGCTGTTCCGGATTGAGGATCCGGGAAGCGAAGAGGACTATACGAAGCACCTGAACAGGGAATCCCTGGAAATCCTCTCCTCCTGTTATGCTGAATCCAGCCTGGGAACTACGGAGCCGGGGCTCAAATACCAGTTTGAGCGATTGGGATATTTCTGCGCCGATCCGGATACGGCGCCCGGCAAACCCGTTTTCAACCGCATTGTCCCGCTGCGGGATTCCTGGGCGAAAGCCGCCGGGGGCAGGAAGGGCTGAGAAAATAGGCCTCGCGCCATGGCATCAGCTGGAATAGATTGAAGCACCGAAGAAAAAGGTCCGTGTTGAATAACGCGGACCTTTTTTGCTTTCAGAATTCTCTCGATGGAGTCAAAGAGTCGTATACAGCAGTCCAGCAGACTGGATTCTGCAGCAATCCAGCTTATCCCAACTCTTTTTTATATTCCTTGTAAAGTTATTGCGATAAATCCCCGATATCAAACTTCGGAGGCGTTGTTTCAGACGGTTTCTGAGCATGCATCTGCGTTCGTGCAGATCTTCAGAAAAGGGTGCCGCTCACAGGTTGAACATAGGTTTGTAACAATCAAAGAACCGACGATCAGAAATACGAAAAAAGGGAAGACAGGCTTATGAAGAAATGTAGACGGGTCATCGTGTTTGTGCTGCTCAGCTTTCTCGGCGCCGGCATGCTCTGGGCGGAAACAGGAGATTTCAACAAGGACGGCAGGTCCGATCTGCTGCTGAGATATGATTCCACTGGCAAGACCGTCCTGTGGTTCATGAATGCGGACGGAACACGGTCAAGCTCAAAGACCATCTTTACCGATACGAATGCCTCCGTCATTGGGATCGGAGATTTCAACAAGGACGGCATCACTGACCTGATCCGGAGAAAAGCATCGTCGGGACAGACGACTATCTGGTTCATGAACGCCGATGGAACACGCAAAAGCTACAAGATCATCTTTACGGATATGAACGCCACAGTCGTCAGGACAGGAGATTTCCAACAAGGACGACATCTGTGACCCTGATCGAAGAACACTAACGTCCGGATGATGACTATCTGGTTCATGAACGCCGATGGAACACGCAAAAGCTACAAGATCATGCACGGATACGAACACCTCGGTCGTCGGAACCGGAGACTTCAACAAGGACGGCATCTGTGACCTGATTGTGAAAAAGGCATCCATCGGGACAGACGGCCATCTGGTTCATGAACGCCGATGGAACGCGCAAAAGCGACAAGATCATCTTTACGGATGTGAACACGGCAATCGTCGGAACCGGGGACTTCAACAAGGACGGCATCTGTGACCTGATCCGGAGAAAAACATCGTCAGGACAGGCAGCTATCTGGTTCATGAACGCCGATGGAACACGCAAAAGCTACAAGGTCATCTTTACGGATACGAACACGGCGGTCGTCGGAACAGGGGATTTCGACAACGACGGCATCACCGACCTGATCGTGAGAAAGATAGCATCGGGGCAGACGGCTGTCTGGCTCATGAACGCCGATGGAAGTCGGAGGAGTTACAAGACCAGCTTTACCAATACAAATTTGATCGTAGCTCCGACACGCGGTTTCGGTGTCTGGAGTCGATTGGGCAATGGTTTAGAAAGCAATGTAAATTCATTCGTATCTTATGCCGGAAAGCTGTACGCGGCGAGTTATGGTGTTGCAGAATGGAATGGGACGACCTGGACGGACAAGTCGAGTGGATTGCACGCCCTGTTTGGTTCAGGTGACGTATATGCCCTGGCGAACTTCAATAATGTCCTTTTTTCAGGCGGCGACTTCACCGTATATACCCGGAGAGTGGCTGGGCTGCTCATCCAGCCCATGAGTTCAACGGCGGAAGCTGGACAGCCTGCAGCAGTGGGGCGGGCAATGACGACAGCGGAATGTCAGCTATGTCAATTCCCTTGATTGTGTGCAACGGGCAACGCAGGCGGCAGCTTTGCCACGGCAGGCGGCGCTTTCCATCTGCGAGAGAACGCTTTTCTCAGCCAGCAGATTGACGGAACGGAATGGCACCCCGTCGGTGGAGGAATGAATGCAAACGTAACCGACATGGTGATCTACAACGGGGAGTTGGTCGTGTCGGGTTTCTTCACTCGAGCGGCCTACCTGACTTCAAAGGGAACTGAAAATCCGGGGAGCATATCTGCAAATTATATCGCCAGGTGGAATGGAACGAGCTGGAGTCCGCTGGGCAGCGGGATGAACGGGAAGGTCACCGCATTAGCCGTTCACAATGGAATGTTGTATGCCGGCGGCTCCTTTACTACGGCCGGTGGTGTTCCAGCAGCAAGCATTGCGAAATGGAATGGAACCAGCTGGTCTTCCGTCGGCAGCGGGATCAGCGGCGGCGGACAGATCTATACGCTGGCATCCTACAATAACGAACTGTATGCGGGAGGCACATTTACTGCCGGCGGGGGAAACGCAGGGAATCACATCATGAGCTGGGACGGCGTGAATTGGAAAAGTGTGGGTTCGGGAACGGACGGCAACGTCATATTCCTTTTTCCATATGGTTCCGACTTGATGGTCGGCGGTTCTTTTTCAACCGCGGGTGGTTATTCGGCGCAGAATGTTGCGAAATATTTCATCACGCATTAGGCGAGGCTGTGCGATCCAAAGGAGCGGGACAGATTCTCAACGATGGGGATGCCCGGAATACGGTTGCCCTTCCCCAGAGAGCCGGAAAAAAGAAAGAGAATTGCGGCAGGAATGAGAGCGGTCGGAACGAAAATGCCGTTTTTCAGGCAGAAGGACATCCGGCGGGCGAAAAAGACCGGTGATGAATATATTTTCCGGATCGGCTACATGTTGTGGCACGACCGTTGAATACACCTAAGTCAAGATAAATACAGGGCAAAATCAGGCTGTACGGCCCAGGAGCAGATCATGAACTTGATGTATATTCTATGGTTTTTTATCGGGGCGTTGTCCATGTATGTCGTGATCGGCGTTTTGGTCGTTGTCCGAAAGGCTAAGCGAACCGATCCCAAAGGCGACGTTCCCTGAACACACGGTCCCGGCAATCGGAGAGAAAGCCGTTCCCCTCATGGCCCCGTGGAGCAGCTGCAGGCATAGGAATGGCGGCAGCCCGAGACCGAAAAACACTATTTCAGGCTTCCGCGCGCAGATAACGTCATATAAAAAGGGCTAGCGATAAACGTCTAGCCCTTTTTGTTGTTTGGCTGGGGAAACAGGATTCGAACCTATATTCACGGAGTCAGAGTCCGTTGTCCTACCATTGAACGATTCCCCAGTATGGACCGCATAAAAGATCGCAGACTTGATTTCTTATTTGTGATATCTGAAGTCTGCCTTCAAGCGGGACGAATATAATGTGATTGATTTTCTATGTCAACCAAATTTTCTTCAAAAAAATATCTGGAGGGCTTCCATGAAAAGACGGAAAGTGACCATCCCACTGGCGGGAGGCGAAATTCTATCGGCCGTTCTTGCCCTGCCGACGGCAGGGCAAAAGGGTGTGGGAGTGATCACGGCGCACGGAGCCGGAAACGATATGGAGCATCCGCTTCTGGTCGCCTTCTCGGACGGCCTGGCCGAGGCGGGTTATCCGACGATGCGCTTCAATTTTCCCTATAAGGAGAAGGGGCGAAAGACGCCGGACCGGCCTGAAAAGCTGGAAGAGGCCTGGGAGGCGGCCTGCCGTTACTTCTCGGAGGATTCGGGCGTTGAGCTGACCCGCATCATCGCCGCAGGAAAGTCCATGGGCGGACGGGTGGCGTCAACGATGGTTTCCGATCAAAAGCTGCCCGTAGAGGGGCTGATTTTTCTCGGTTATCCCCTGCACCCGGCAGGCGACCTTTCAAAGCTCCGAGACGCCCACCTGTACCGGATCGAAATTCCAATGCTCTTTTTCGCCGGAACAAAAGATCGGCTTTGCGCCCTGGAGACGCTTCAGATGGTCCTGGCCAAACTGAAAGCCCCCTAGAATCTGGATGTCATTGAGGGCGGCGACCATTCCTTCCACATTCCCAAGTCCATGGGAATTCCAGAATCGGATGTCTACGCCCGAATTCTGGAAACGACCGTGCAATGGCTGGAGAAAACCTTTGGGGCATGCTGTTCGTAGGCAAAGAGAAGATGGATTAATCCTGAACCTTACCGACACATCCATCCCTTATCTCGTATTAAGAATTTTGAAACACGAAAATAAGGTTGCCTTATGTTTTCAAATCTTTTAACTTTCTATTGTATTTCCGTCTATTTCTTTTAACCGGCATTGGAATCCATCGGAATGCTCCAAAAGAGGATGAAACTGTCTATCGGCAAGGGGGTGAGACGGCGTTAGTTAACTAACGAATTCAGTCGCTTTAACGGGGATGGTGTCCTTGTTTTTTTATGATTCGTTCAACCTAGAGCTGCATTAGACAGGGGGTATCTTATGAAACGATTATCGAGGAGTTTTCTTTGGGCATGTTTGATATGCCTGTGTTTTGCGGGAAGCGGTTATGCGACGAACATCGTCATCAATCCGGGCGCCACGCTGGCGGGCAATGCAGCGGCGTTGAGCTCATTTCAGCGCGCCGCCGATTCCTGGGGCAAGCAGCTAGCCGATCCGATCACGGTAACGATCAACGCCGATATGGCCGCCTTGGGCACCGGTGTCCTGGGAACAACAAATGCGGTGACATTGTCCTGGGGATACAACAATGTGCGGAACCTGATGGTGGCGGACGCCGCCGATGAAGCAGGCAACGGCATCGTTTCCTATCTCCCGACCGCATCACAGCTCAGCGTCAATCTGCCATCCGGTTTCAGCCTGAGTTCGGACATGTCCACGACCAAGGCAAACCTCAAGGCAATGGGCTATGAGGGTCTGGACGGCATGTTTGGAGCAAGCGACGCCGACATCACCTTCAGCACCAATTTTAATTTTGACTTTGACAATTCAGATGGCGTCAGCGCCGGCTCTTATGACTTTGAAACCGTTGCCGCCCACGAAATCGGTCATGTCCTCGGCTTCATCTCCGCCGTTGATGTCGTCGATTACTACCTGTCGATCGGGGAAACGGCTGAAATTTCACTTTATGCGCTGGACCTCTTCCGTTTTGGCGCCGGCACTCCCACCGACGAGGCGTCATTTACGACGGGAGTCCGCTCGCTTCTTACCGGCGGAGAATCCTACTTCTGTGATGTCGATAACAAGTGGTCCCTCTCAACGGGAAGATATACGGGAGATGGACAGCAGGCGAGCCATTGGAAGGCTGATGAAAAGACGGGCGTCTATATCGGCCTCATGGACCCCACGCTGGCTTCCGCGACCGTTCAGGATATAACCGGCGCCGACCTCCGCGCCTTTGATGTCATCGGATGGGATGTAACCCCGGTCCCGCTTCCCCCCGCAATGATCCTTTTCGGGTCCGGCTTGGTTGCTGTTTTTGCAGGCGCCCGCCGCAGAAGGAAAGTTTAGGCGGAGGCGAAAAGGCATCTTAACGCACCGAAACAGGAAAGGCCGCCCACGGGTGGCCTTCTTTATTTACAACAACCAGCGGTCCAAGTGGAGGATCTGGCAATGCCGGCGCTGTTGATGGCAATCCTGATGGTCGGGCAATTGACCGGCATCGGCCTGGACTGGAATCAAGGGGTCTTCGTTCAGGAATACTGGCAAGCCGGCAAGCCGCATTATGCAATCGCGAATTCCGGGAACGCGGCGGCCAGCATTTCCGTCTACGAAGCGCAAACGGGAAAAAAGCTCGCCGGCCCCTGGAACATCGCTCCAAAGAGGGTGATTTCAGCCGATGCCGCCAAGCTTCAGGAACAGGGTCTCCTGGAGTTCAGGCTCGGATCGGGGATGCCGCTCGGACTGCTGGACGCTCCGCGGGCACCGGCAGGCCCCTCCATGGAATCGGGGAAGATTGTCACCACCGGAGGGCTCAACGGTTCGGGGGGCAGGCAAAATGAACTGTGGTTTGAGCAGGGCTCACGGGCATTCAAGCCGGAAAGCATGGTCACGTTGGAGCTTGTGGTCCGGCCGGGCATCGGGGAAATCCTCTATTCCATGGATAAATTAACGGAATTGGACGTCACGTGCGACACCCTGCCCGTTAAATCCAGCAGGGGAAATTTTATCATCGACACGGACCATCCTGCGCAGAGCCGGATGCACCACCGCATTTATCTACGGTTTAAAACCCCGAAAACCGATCAACCCATGATCATGGTTGTGGACGGATGGCGCTGGATCGTCGTGGGCAAGAATGGTCACGGGCTGACACGAGGAATCATCGTTGATCCTTCATCGGGCCGTCCCTGACGACCGTCTAGCCGAAGTCGGCATCCAGCACAATGCGGTAACGCGCCTTTCCGGAACTCAAGTGTTCAAGCGCTTCGTTTATGCGGCTCATGGGGAAGCGCTCGATCCTGGGTGAAATGTTGTGGCGCGCAGCGAAATCCAGCATCTCCGCAATGGCACTCGGGGGGCCGGTGGGCGATCCGGAGACGCATTTCTCCGCCGCAATCAGGGTTGTGGCCTTAACGAGCATCGGCTCCAGCACCATGCCGACGACATGAAACCGCCCTTTCGGAGCCAGTGTCGCCATCAGCGCCTTCCAGTCCAGCGGCACGTTGGCCGTATAGAGGATCAGATCGAGCGACCTGGCGATGGCTTTCATAGCGCTGGAATCGCGCGAGTCGATCACGCGGTGCGCGCCGAAGGCCCTGGCGTCCTCATGCTTCGAATCGCTCGAGGTGAACGCGGTCACGTCACACCCATAGGCGCCGGCGAACTTCAGGGCCATGTGCCCGAGGCCGCCGATGCCCACGACGCCTACGCGCTGGGTCGGGGCGGCGTAGCTGAGCAGCGGGTAAAACACGGTGATACCCCCGCAGAGCAGCGGACCGGCCGCGCGGCTGTCGAGACCGTCCGGCAACGGGAAAACCCAGGTCCAGTGGGCGCGCATCCGCTCGGCAAAGCCGCCGTGATGGCCGACAATTGTCGGCTGCACGCTGGAACACAGGTGCTGGTCTCCGGATTGGCATAGACGGCATTGGTTACAGCTCCCGGAGTTCCAGCCCACCCCCACGCGCCGGCCGACGCTCAGGCCTTTTGCCTGCTCACCGAGAGCGACAACCCGCCCCACAACCTCATGGCCGGCGACACAGGGGTAAATTCCGTTTCCCCATTCATTGGTCAGCACGGAGAGATCGGAATGGCAGATGCCGCAGTGCTCGACGGCAATCTCGACCTCCTCCGGCGCAAGGGGACCGGGATCGAACGAATAAGCTTCCAGGGGTTTTCCGGCCGCAGGGGCGGCCCATGCACGAATCTGGCTCATAACGCCTCCTCTGAAAAAATCAGCCCATCAACGTCATCGGCAGCACAAAGCCCGAAAAAGCCGGGCATTCCGAGCCTTGTGCCCTGCAACACCTCGCTGCACCATGACCTTTATCATGGGAATTTCCTCTCTGCAACAGCGGCCGCGGCGTAAATCAGGACGGCCAGAAAAACCACAGCGGCAAAGCCCAGGTGAACCGCCAGGAGGGTGGCGAGAACGGCGCCCACCACGGAGGCGAAGCCGTTGATCGCCCAGGCCCAGGGAATGGCCTCTTCGCGTCCGTGCGCCAGCCGCGACATCCCCGTGGGGAACGGAACGCCCATGCACATCGCCAGGGGCGCAACCAGCAGCACGGACAGAACGATCTTCGCCGCATCGGACCAGTGGATCAACGCCGAAAAGAGCGGCGGCAGGATGGCGAGATAGAGAAGCGCCAGGGCCGCCATCGCCAGAATCGCCAGGGGGACCTTCCCCGCCGCCTGGGAGCGGCCGGCCAGCCAGCCTCCAAGGCCGGCGAAAACCAGGAAGGCGCACAACGTGACCGCCAGGGCGTACAGGGGGTGCGCCAGGAACAGCGTGAACTTCTGGATGAAGGCGATCTCCACGAAGATGAAGGCAAAGCCGATGCTCAGAAAATACAGGGCCACCGGTGCGCCCGGAAGGGTTTTCCGGCAGCGGGACAGACCGAGCGGCAACAGGATCAGCAGTGCGCTTGCCAGCAGTGCCTGGAGCAGAGTCGCCACCAGCAGCGGGTAGCTCCAGTCGAGCAGCGGCATACCGCCCTGCTCCCGAAGCGCGAAGAGCTCCCCTGCGGCCCTCCATTTGAAGAAGCGGAAGAAGTAGGGCCGGTCATCGGTTGCCGGCTCGATGTAGAACTTGTACGAATCGATAAATGCCCGGCGCGACGGGCCCAGAAGCGCCACGGCCCCTTCGAAGAAATACGGCCGGGCCAGCTGGTTGCAGCGGTTCGCCTCTTCGGCCTCCATCCCGGGAAACCAGACGGGATCGAAAGAACGCGACCGGCAGAACTCCCTGATGGCCGAGATTTCCCCTGCGGAAAAAGCGCCGTTTTTCACCAGCAGCGTGACGGTCTTCCAGCCGCGGATCATGACCAGCCGATCCGCGGGATCGGGAACGCCGCTCTTCTCCAGGGCGGACACCGCCGTGGCAAAGAGCTTCAGCGCATCGCGCGGCGGCAGTGAAAGCCAGCGGGTGACGGCCAGCACTCCGCCCGGCGCAAGGCGCTTCAGGCAGGCTTGAAAGGCCTCCACCGAATAGAGATAGCTTTCGCTCAGGCCATACAGTCCGGCGGACGCCGTTCCGAAGGAATCCAGCAGCGCCACCTGGATCAGGTCATACCGCTTCCGGCCGGCGTTGACGAAGCCGCGAGCCTCGGCTTCATGCACCGTCACGCCCGGCAGATGATACAGGCTGCCGGCATAATCCCGGAAGCGCCCGCGGACCAGGTCGATGACGTTGCGGTCCAGCTCAACCGCATCAATCGCGGCGCTTCCGCAATACAGCGCCTGAAGCACATCGCTCCCCGCACCGGCTCCCAGCACCAGAACGCGCGGCCGTTCCAGGAGGGCGTAGGGGAGCGCCGAGGTGAGCTGATCGAGATACTCCAGTGGCGCGATCGTTCCATCAAACCGAGTCAGTGCAGAGGGGCCGTTTCCGTCCACGAACACTCCCAGCTGGGGCGGAGGTTCGGCCGTTGCGTTGAGGCTCATCCCCGGCGCGTACCGCAGCGGCACACGGAGATTTTCCACGACCGTAACCTGTCCCAGGGGACTGCTCCGCTCCTCGACGACCCGCGCCCCGAAGACGTTGAGCATCTGGCTCAGATCCTTGTAGGGGGAAAGACCGACCGGCAAGGGAGGCATCGCCGCGGCTGCCAGGACCGCGAAACAGGAGAACAGCACCGCCAGCCACTTCTGCCGCATCCTCAATTCGACGACGGCGACGGCGGCCGCCAGGAAGGCCAGCGCCGTCAGGAGGGCCAGAATCCGGGGAGGCGGTACGACGAACATCACACCAATGACGCCCAGGCTGCCGACGCCTGCGCCCAGGATGTCGAAGGCATAGATCCGGGAAGCCTGCTTGCCGGAAAGGGCAAAAACGAGGCCGACTCCCAGACCACCAAAGAAGAAGGGCAGCATCAGCAGCAGATAGACGGCAAGCAGACGGAACGGCTGGCTTGGGTCCCACAGCAGTTCAAGGGGGTTGAAGGGGACCTGCTGTGCCAGGAGAAACGCCGAAGGCATCAGCACGGCCATCGCCGCAGCGGCTCCGACGTAGGCCGCCCCGAAGCGCCGGACGAGCCTCCCCTTCAGCAGCGTCAGGGCGGTTCCGCTGGCCCCGTAGCCCAGCATCGCAGCGCTGATGATCATGTAGGCGAAGTGGTGCCACAGCGCAATGCTGAACAGGCGCGTCAACAGGACTTCGTAGGCAAGGACGCAGGCGGAAAGAATTCCGATGGCGAAAAGCGGAGGGCGCGTCATCACGGATGACCGCCGGTAAGGGGAACAAAGCGCACCGGCAGGATCTGGCGGCTAGTGATGGTCCCATCCTGCTTTTTCTCCACCAGCATCAGCGACTGGGTCAGAAACTGCGTGCCCAGTGGGATGACCATGCGTCCGCCCCGCTTCAGCTGCCGGATCAGCGGCGGAGGCACATGGCTGGCGGCTGCCGTCACCATGATGGAATCGAACGGCGCCGCTTCCGGCCAGCCGTAGTATCCGTCGCCCACTTTTGCTTTCACGTTGCGGCAGCCGAGCGCCTTCAGCCTGGCATCCGCCTCCCTGCCCAGCGCCTCGATGATTTCAATGCTATACACAGAACCCGCCAGCTCGGCAAGAATCGCTGCCTGGTAGCCGGAGCCGGTTCCGATCTCAAGCACCCTGTCGCCGGGCTTGACCTTCATCAGGTCGGTCATCAGCGCCACGATGTAAGGCTGCGAGATGGTCTGTCCATGCCCGATCGGAAGGGGGCGGTTGAGGTAGGCAAGGGGGACCAGTCCGGACGGCACAAAGCGATGGCGCTCCACTTTCTCCATCGCCTTGATGACGGAAGGGCTGATCGCCGAACTTCCGACGTAAAGGGCGGTCACGGCCGCATCGGCCATCACCTCCCTCACCATCTTTTTTCGCTCAGCCTCGAATTCGCCGCCCTGAGCCGGAAAGGCGCCGCAGAAAAAAAGGAGCGCAGCCGCAAAAAGGAAGAGCTTCATCGTTTCCCCCTTGAATCCTGTTCACCCCGCTTCATCCGGAGTCGACATGGCCCGCGGAAATAGAAAAGTCCGCTACAGGAAGTCCCTTTTCCCCAACCCAGTATAACCGGGCCGGATCTGCACGATCAAGGGGAAATCACTTCCGAACCGGCTGTTTACCTTTCATGCAGCGTAAAGATCCTTGATGGCAAGGCAATTGCAAAGCAATTTAGTGCCCTTATCAACTACGGATGAAACCTGAGTGCGATTTCAACTGTTCTGCTGCAGGATCACGTCCGCTTTGGACAACCGTTTCGTAATCGCCGAAGGAAGACCGATGACAGAAAAACTGCGTTGACAGCAGAATAACGGACGCAGCGTCAGCGACACGTTTCACAACAGGAGGTGCTGGCTGTGAAGGTGGTTCAGTACACATGCGACACGGACGGAAGCTGGCATCCGGAGGCCCCCGCACCGGATGAAGAAGTCCAACTGGTTCTCGTATTCAGCGGCGGCAAGGTTGTCCGCACAGCCGAAATTCTGGATTCTGTAAGGAAGGCATATCCAGCCGCCATGATCTCAGGCTGTTCGACCGCGGGGGAGATCGTCGACACACAGGTGAACGACGGCACGGGGATCGTCACCGCCGTTCGATTTGATGGCACCCGGGTGCGGGGCACTCAAGTTGATGTCAACGGCGCGGAGGAAAGCATGGAAGCCGGCCGCAAACTGGCTGCGGTCCTGAACGGCGACGGGCTACGTCATATCTTTGTTCTCTCCGACGGTTTGAATATCAACGGCAGCGAACTGGTGCGAGGCCTTTCGGCCGGGCTCCCGGAGCGGGTAACGATAACGGGTGGACTGTCTGCGGACGGCGACCGCTTCCGGGAAACATGGGTCATCTGGGATGGGGCCCTCAGAACAAAGGCCATTGTGGCCATCGGGTTTTACGGGGACCGCCTCTCCGTCGGATACGGATCCTACGGAGGCTGGGACCAGTTCGGACCGGAACGGCTGGTGACCCGGGCTGTGGGAAATACGGTTTATGAACTGGACAACAAATCCGCACTCGCCCTGTACAAACGGTATCTCGGAGAGCATGCCCGGGAGCTTCCCGCTGCGGCTCTCCTGTTCCCCCTGAGCCTGGGCACCGGGAACGGCGGCATGAATACAGTCCGCACGATCCTGGGGGTATGCGAAGAATCGGGAAGCATGACCTTCGCCGGAGATGTTCCGCAGGGCTCCATCGTGCGCCTCATGAAGGCGAACTTCGAACGGCTCATTGACGGTGCAAGCGAGGCCGCCAGAATCAGCCGTGAATCCACCAGGGAAGAATTCCCCTCCCTTGCAATCCTGATCAGCTGCATCGGAAGAAAACTGATCCTGAAGCAGCGGGTTGAAGAGGAGGTTGAAAGCGTCAGGGAAGTTCTGGGAGATCAGGCGGCGCTGACCGGATTCTACTCCTATGGGGAAATCGCCCCCTTCCGGCCTGGGGCGAAGTGCGAACTCCACAACCAGACCATGACGATCACGACCTTTTACGAGAGGCAGCCATGATCGATCATCCGCACAGATTGTTCCAACGTCAGATCAAGCGATATCTGGGCGACGTCCTGTCTCTCCCCGAAACCGTCAAGACCTTGATGCAGGTGGTAAACGAAACCTATATCCAGTTCGACCAGGACAGGGGCATGCTGGAACGGGCCTTTGATCTGAGCTCGGAGGAAATGGTTGAAGCCAACAGGGAGCTGCTTCGCCACCGCCAGAACCTGGAGAGAATTGTCGCCGAGAGGACCCGGGATCTGGTTGAGACCAATGATCGACTCGTCATCGAAATCCGGGAGCGCCGGCGGGCGGAAAAACGGCTGTCGCTGCTCAATGAGTGCCTGCTGAGTTTCGGAATCGACTCGAGGGAGAACATTCAGCGCCTCGTTGCCCTCTGTGGAAGTCAGCTCATGGCCTCCCAGGTTGAATACGCCGTCCTCTCCGGGGATTCATTGAAGCCCATCGCCTACTGGAGCCGAGGGAATGCCGATCCGCGCCTGAATCCAGGCAAGGCGTTTACGGCGGTCCTGTCCGAAAGCGCATTCCGGGAGTCCGGAAGCGATCTGTCCATCCTGCATCCCCCTTTCAGCGGCCCTTTTCAAACAGCGGTCTATCAGAAATTCAGCCTTTCCGGCAAGCAGTCCGGCATACTCTTTCTGGGTTATGGCGGACAGATAATCCTGAGTGAGGCGGATCGCGAATACCTTCGAATTCTGGTCACGGCGCTGCAGTCCGAGGAAGAGCGGCGCCGGGTCAGAGCCGAACTTCACCAGAGCAGAAAAACGTTGAGTTTCCTGGCAAAATCCGCCCACGATGGAATCGTTGTCACCGATCAGCACGGGCAGGTCACCTATTGGAATCCTGCCGCGGAGCGGATCTTCGGCTATACCAAGACGGAAGTCATGGGGAAACCGTTCCAGGAGCTGCTGGGCCCGGCGGCGACAGATGTGGACTATGCGGCGAACAGGCCGAAGCTGCAGCGACCCGGCAAAGAGCCCCTGAAGGGATCTACCGCCGAAGTGCCGGTCATCCGAAAGGACGGCGCACGGGTGCAGGTGGAGATATCCCTGTCCTCTTCACTCGATACTCAAGGCGAATGGTATACCCTGAGCATCGTCAGGGACATTACGGAGCGTAAACGCTGGGAGAATTCTCTCAAGAAGGCGAAGGAGGATGCGGAAAGCGCCAGCAAGGCCAAATCTCAGTTCCTGGCGAATATGAGCCATGAAATCCGCACCCCTCTCAACGGAATCCTGGGCATGATGGAACTTCTGTCCACCGAGCATCTGTCCGATCGACAGAAACGATTCCTGAAAATGGCCCGCTCCTCCGGCGATTCCCTCCTGAGCGTCATCAATGACATTCTGGATTTTTCCAAGATAGAGGCCGGTCGGATGGAGTTATCCCTCATCGAGTTCGATCTCCACAATCTCCTGGAAGACTTGATCGGCTTCCTTAGGGAAAGCGCCCGCCGCAAGGGCCTGGAGCTGGCCTATGATATCGGGGAGGACGTGCCTCTTTCGCTGCGGGGTGACGCCTGCCGAATTCGCCAGATTCTGATAAATCTTCTCGGCAACGGCATCAAGTTCACCGAACAGGGCAACGTGTCCGTTCGTGTGGCCGTGCTCAGCCGCGACCGGGGGCGGCTGCGGCTCAAGTTTGAAGTCTCTGACACGGGAATCGGTCTTTCGGAAGATATGCAGCAGGACATCTTCGAGGCCTTTTCCCAGGGAGACGGATCGGTCACGAGGCGTTTCGGCGGAACAGGTCTCGGCCTGGCCATCGCAAAACAGCTCGCCCAGATGATGGGCGGCACGATGGGTGTCAAGAGTCAACCCGGGCAGGGGTCCACATTCTGGTTTACGCTTGCCCTGGAAGAACAGAAGGTTCTGAAGCCCGAAGAGGACCTCCATCCCGACGAATCGCTGGAGGGGCTGAAGATTCTTGTCGTTGATGACCATGAAACGGACCGTACCATGTTGTGCCATCAATTGCGGGGGCTGGGGGCAGAAGCGGAAAAGGCGGAGAGCGGACGCCGGGCTCTGCACGTGCTCCAGTCGGCGGTCTGGCATGGAAATCCATATGATTTCGTTATCCTGGGCGCAGCGCTGCCGATGACCAACGGCTTCGATCTTGCCAAGGTCATCCAGATGGATTCAAGCCTGGACGACTTGAAGCTGATTGTGTTCGCCTCCCCGGATATTCCCCGGACCAATCGTGAGAACCTGGAATACCGCGTTCACGCTTACCTCTCCAAGCCGATCCTCCGGACCGAGCTTCTCAAAGCCTTGAGACCCGGAGACAGTGGAGAGGCGTCCGGGGGCGGAAATGGAAACGAGGGGCCCATGCAGAAGCCCTTTTCCTCAAGCTTTGCCGGACGCAGAATTCTGCTTGTGGAAGACAACGAAGTAAACCAGGAAGTGGGAAAGGCCATGCTGGAATCCCTTGGCTGCAGAGTCGAGGTGGCCTCCAATGGAAATGAATGCCTGGAACGCATCGCCGGCGCCGCTTATGATGTGATCCTCATGGATTGCCAAATGCCTGAACTGGACGGTTATGAAGCCACCATGATCATCCGTCAGCAGGAATCGGGAAGCTCCCGGATTCCCATTCTCGCGTTGACCGCTCACGCCATGGAAGGTGACCGCGACGTGTGCCTGGCCGCAGGCATGGATGACTACCTGAGCAAACCCTTCACTGTAAAGCAATTGGTTGAAGCGCTCAACCGCTTGATTTCCCCCGGTTAAGCCTTGATTAGTCGTTTTTCCTTTCCTTTCAAACCAGTGACAAGCCGCGATCAGCTGTGGATGAAAATCCTTCTGAGCGTACTCTTGATGAGCCCGATGATGCCAAGGCGGCATATCGCCTGGGGACGCTCATTTCCAAGCATGTGGGGAACATGATGACGACCAGGACCATCGAGGCGAAAACAGCCGACACGGAAGCTCAGCGGCAGTCCGTCCTGGACGAGGGGCAAAAAACCAGGAATCGCGCGGAAAGCGAGGGCTGCGGGGTGGCAGCTTTATGTTTCAATCCACGCCCCCGCGCGGGGGGCGACATAACATTCCGATTTCGGATATAGCTACAGCCTGATCGAGGAGGACATCCGCTTTTACGATGACGGCGACATAACATTCCGATTTCTGACAGCTACAGACCACATGTTTCAATCCACGCCCCGCGCGGGGGGCGACATTAGTCAAGCGCTACGATGCCAATACCTGCGAGTTTCAATCCACGCCCCGCGCGGGGGCGACGCTAATAGGTGCATGGACGATGGGAGCGCGATCGCTCGTCCACGCCCCTGCGCGGGGGGCGACACCACGACTCTGCGGCCTGCATGTCCATATCAGCAGGTTTCAATCCACGCCCGCGCGGGGGCGCGACATACGGTCACAGACTTGGTACAAGGGTAAACAGCTTCAATCCACGCCCCCGCGCGGGGGCGACGTTTTTTATTGCCCTTCTGTTTCCGGTGTGAGCCATCCACGCCCCGCGCGGGGGGCGACGACGTCACCGGAGGCGCACAGTTTCCTGATCGGACGCCGTTTCAATCCACGCCCCCGCGCAAAGTGATTGATCATTCATTGATCCACCGCCCGGTAGTGGGCTTCATCCTGCTGCCCGCGCGGAAGTGACCGTGCCTGCTTTCCGCGTTGGTGATGACGGCCAGGTTTTCAACTACGCCCGCGCGGGGGCGACATTGGTCTGCCTCAGTGGATGTTCCGGACAGGACGTTTCAATCCACGCCGCGCGGGGGCGCACTACAGTATATCGCCGATGCCAGGATGACGACGTAGTTTCAATCCACGCCCCCGCGCGGGGGCGGGCTGCAACCGAGAGTAGCAGCAGAGGCCATGCCGAGTTTCAATCCACGCCCCCGCGCGGGGGGCGACTGCACTTTTCGGCAGGAATATCTGCCGGGGATGTTACGTTTCAACCCGCCGCCCCGCGCGGGGGCGACAATTTCTCCAGGTCCGCAGCTCCTCCCGCTGACTACCAATCCGCCCCCGCGCGGGGGGCGGCACCCGGGCGTCGTACCACTCTCCGTTTTCGGCGCTCAGAAGTTTCAATCCACGCCCCGCGCGGGGGGCGACTTTCAGGGCGGGGCGGTACTGACCTGGCTACCGTTTCAACCACGCCCCGCGCGGGGGGCGACGTAAGCGCTCAAAAGGCGGGATCGGAAGATCTTGAGAGCCAATCCACGCGCCCCGCGCGGGGGGCGACAGGCCGAAAGCAACATGGGTTCAAGGTTATCGAGTTTCAATCCACGCCCCCGCGCGGGGGCGACTTGGGGCAGGCGCACAAAAATCACGTTGGGGAAGTTTCAATCCACGCCCCGCGGCGCGGGGGCGCATTAGCTACCGCACCCCGGCATCGAGGTTTTTCCCCGATCGTTTCAATCCACGTCCCCGCGCGGGGGCGACCGTACCCGTATAGTTGCCAGCCTGGAGCCTTGAGTTTCAATCCACGCCCCCGCGCGGGGGGCGACAGAACGATTGTTCTAGTGATAAAGCAAGGCTCGAGTTTCAATCCACGCCGCCAGCGGGGGCGACAATGAACGAACAATGAAAAAAAAAGTCTTGACAACCGTTTCAATCCACGCCCCCGCGCGGGGGCGACGTCGAATCCCAAGTGGTTCGGGGCTACGGGCGATGGCTCAATCCACGCCCCCGCGCGGGGGGCGACAACCAATGATTGCAGCACTCCAAGGCGAGAGATGTTTCAATCCACGCCCCGCGCGGGGGGCGACGGTAAGGGCACAATTTTGTTGACATATTAAAGAGTTTCAATCCACGCCCCGCGCGGGGGCGACATAACCACGACGGCACTCCGAAAGCGCGAGATGTTTCAATCCACGCGCCCGCGCGGGGGGCGACGTTCCGTAGAGATACCATCTGATGGGCTTACCTGTGTTTCAACCACGCCCCGCGCGGGGGGCGGACTGACGCAGTTTGTCCCATTGCCATGCCAGATGCTCGCTCTAATCCACGCCCCCGCGCGCGGGGGCGACGACGTGAGACTGCCCCACACGCCCCGGCAAAATTCAGCCCAATCCACGCCCCGCCGGGGGCGACGCCAGATCTTACGAGGCGTGCCTAGCAGCACCGGTTTCAATCCACGCCCCGCGCGGGGGGCGACCGAATGGCCGCGGTGTCGCCAGCCACGGCAATGCTTTGACCCACGCCCCCGCGCGGGGGGCGACTGGAGTTCTCGACAAACTTCATCCTGACACCTGCGTTTCAATCCGCCCCCGCGCGCGTGGGGCGACTGTTTCCGGATTTTTTCAATATCATCCCTGCTCATGTTTCAATCCGCTCCCGCGCGGGGGCGACATCGCTCGGGAAAACATCCTCGCACCGACAACAGGTGTTTCAATCCACGCCCCGCGCGGGGCGACTTTTCATGCTCTCAGCGTAAAGCATCTTGGATTTGTTTCAATCCACGCCCCGCGCGCGGGGGCGACTATAGGGTGTAGCCGGGTCAGTCTGAGTCTGTACGTTGTTCCACCACGCCCCGCGCGGGGGCGACTCACAAGGCTACGATCTCTCCAGGTTAACAATGGCGTAGGTTTCAATCCACGCCCCCGCGCGGGGGCGACGCCCCGTCAAGAGCGCTGCTTAGTTTGGTGAAACAGCTCATCCACGCCCCGCGCGGGGGCGACGTTTCTCCTATCGCTCATTATTATTCCTCCTCTGTGTTTCAATCCACGCCCCGCGGGGCGACGTGGATACATCTGGTTCCGGGACATTCGGCGGGTTTCAATCCACGCCCGCGCGGGGGCGACTCCCTGTCCGCGCACTCCTGCGGGAGGTTGAGAGGTTTCAATCCACGCCCCCGCGCGGGGCGACGCCTCATCATCAATGATTGCATGGCTGCGTCATTGCTTCTCAATCCACGCCCCGCGCGGGGGCGACCATCATAGCAATCCTCGCAATAATACCCATCGTTTCAATCCACGCCCCCGCGCGGGGGCGACACAACTCATTTCGTTTCTCGATTCGCATTAACACGCGGTTTTCAATCCACGCCCCCGCGCGGGGGGCGACTGTACACCTGGACGCGATCCTTGGCCGAAACGGTGGTTTCAATCCACGCTCCCCGCGCGGGGGGCGACGTCAGCCAGCCCGTGTCTTCCTCGTTGCGCACCTTACTAATCCACGCCCCGCGCGGGGGCGACATAATCCCCTGCATCAAGGCCGCTTTCACTTCCTCGTTTCTCAACCACGCCCGCGCGGGGGGCGACGTCCATCGCGACTAACAGATATACTATGTTTATCCGTTTCAATCCACGCCCCCGCGCGGGGGGCCGCGGACCCGCCGGCGTCGTCGTCATAAAACGCCTCGTTTCAATCCACGCCTCCCCGCGCGGGGGCGACGCCGTCGGCCCTCGAAATCCAGCTTGAGCCGGGTGTTCAACCACGCCCCCGCGCGGGGGGCGACATACTCGTACCTCATCGGGGACCCTATAAAGGCGTTTCAATCCACGCCCCGCGCGGGGGCGACTCAACGACTCGTCGTCGGGAGAACAACCTTCCGGGGTTTCATCCACGCCCCCGCGCGGGGGCGAATTTGCCCCCGCCGTAGACCACCGGGAGGCGACGCAGGTTTCAATCCACGCCCCGCGCGGGGGCGACGACGGATTACCTGGTTGACCCTGCGCAGGAGGGGGGTTTTCAATCCACGCCCCCGCGCGGGGGGCGACGTCCTAAATCTAACTCAAGATTTTAAAGAGGTATTCTACCTATCTTCTTCGCGCTATGAACAGATAAACAAATGAGGCATCAATCGTATGTTTTTTCTTATCCAGATCCATAGTTTCAATAAATATTAACAATCCTGAATCTTCCGCGAACATGCCCGAAAAACTTCGTCTCATTTGAGGTTCGCGGAAGTTCAAATTACCAGGGGGCTCCTCCCCGGTCGATTGTTTTCTTAGCACCGATATGTTCAACACGTCGCCGCCAGTTCGATCCCATGAAATAAAATCTCAGACTGTCTTCTTCAGGATTAATCGCATCCATCAGCTTTCTTACGGAGCAACGTCCATTGCGCCGGATCAACGATGCACTCGAATACCGAATATTGAAACTGCTGACCATAACACTTGACAGGTCTTTGCAACATGCCGCAATCGCTTTGCACCCTCCCCTCCAGATTGGCCACATCATAACTGCCACCAACCATCATCTCTTTTCCCTTTTCACAAAAACTCATGCAGTTGGATATCGATGATCATTTGTATATGAACGGGGGATAGCCGTCCAAATCACCACGTAAAAATCTTGCAAGAAGCATTGCTTGTATATGGAATAATAACCCGACGGTTATCTTTTCGCCCAAAAAGGGGTGCAGAATTTCTTCCTGTTTCCTTTCCTGATAGGACACAAGAAGAGTGCGGCGAGTCTCATCATACATCAGGACAGCCCCCGACTCGGATTTTTTGAAACCCTTTTCCTGGACTTTCCGGAGATTGATAAGAGAAAGCACCAGCCGGTCCACAATGAAAGGACGGAATTCCTCCATCAGGTCCAGGGCAAGCCCCGGCCTGCCGGGACGATCCCGATGAAGATAACCCACGGAGGGATCAAGACCGACAGATTCAAGGGCCGAGCGGATGTCGTGAACCAGCAGGGTATAAGCGAATGAAAGAAGACAGTTCACCGGATCCAGAGGCGGACGGCGATTCCGTTCATCAAAGGGAAAAGCATCCTTCTGCATCAGGATCAACTCGCTGAAGACGCTGAAATATCGATGGGCGGCATCGCCCTCGATCCCTCTCAGGTTATCCAGCGAATTTCCCCTTCCCAACGCCGTCAAACATCGTCCGAGATGAGACACCGTCTGCCGCAGGTTCTCGGCATCGATCTTTTCCTCATGGTCTCTCAATGCCCGCTGCAGCACGGTGCGGCAATTGGCGATCTTCCCCGTAAGGATGTGCCGCGCCATATCCGCGGAAAATTTCGGATCGTCAGCACGTCGATATTGTTCCCGACGCAGCAGGACATTGCCGGAGACAGGCCCCTGGACCCTGGCCAGAAAACGGCCATGCTCCGACAGAAAACTGATGCAGACGCTTTTTTCCGCGCAAAAACCCATCAGATAAGGGCTGCAACCGACATTGCCGAAGCAGACAATTCCGCCGAGCGTATGAACCGGAACGCGGAGGCGGACTTCCTTTTCTACCTTTACAACAACCGTTTCTCCCTCTTTGGAGAGATAAGCGCCCTGAGTCGTCACAAAAAGCGTGTTGAGATGTTTCTTCATGGATCACTCAGCATCCTGGATAGATAAGCCTTGACCGATCGTTTCTTCTGCATCTTTTTCGGTAAACATCCCTCCAATAGTGAACAGCTTTCACAGCGTTTTTCATAGACCGGCGGCGGCGTCCTACCGGAAGAAATCAGCTCGTGCGTCTGCTGTACTATGGATTCCGTTTCCAGACGGAGGTTTTCATCAAAGGCGACATCAAGGCGGCGGCGCGTTTTTCCATAGAACAACGCGCCGCCCGGTATTTTGACATTCATCATCTCTTCCAGGCAGATAGCCTGGGCACAGAGTTGCACCTTATCGCAGTCGTCCGCTTTGGGTTTTCCATGCTTGTACTCCACAGGAAAGGGCTGCCAGCGGCCATCCTTCAACCGGTGAAATTCCACGACATCAGCCATGCCGATCAACCCTAGACGAAAGGACCGCAGCATCACAGCCCGCGCAATACGCACATCCCCGCGCGATTCCCCACCTTCTTCATGCGCCCGCTCATGCATCAATCGGCCTTCAGCAGTCAGCCGGTTTTCCGACCAGACCTGCTCAACATGGATCAGGGCACACTGCCGAGGGCAGAAGCAATAATGCTGGAGAGCGGAAATCATGATCAAGTCATCATCGTCGAACATGGCATCACATTACCTGATTCGGGACTCAATTGATGACATCAAGTGATAGAGCGGTCTTTACAGTTCCCCGCCAAATTAAAATCCTGCAATCTCTTCAGGAACCAAACCATTAAGGGATTCAATAATGTAAGATCCATCAGGATTGACCTTCAGAGATCTGTGAACCTTTGCGGAAGAGTAGTCTCCGGATTTACTGTTGTGGTGCCACCAAAGCACTTTAACCACTTCCATCGAGCCTTCCGGACGTGCGGAGGAGGCATCATTTTCGAAAATCTTCGGAAGAATCGATTTAATAACGGCGGCATCTTCATCTGAAAATCCAGTGCGTTCAGCAAGTTGAGGATTCATACTGCCATAAGTGACATAAATCCCTTGGTCAACGCGATGCTTCATGCCCATGGTGTCGGAACTTCTTTTCGTACCATCACCTTCACCACTGACGCTTTTTGTGATTTGAGTACTTGAAATCCCTACAAGCTCTCTGCTGAATGCAGACTGAATTGTAACGGGTCCACGGACAGGAATAGACACGCCATCAGCATCATTTCCTTTGCCAAAAGCGAATACTTGTCCAAATGTACGGACATCAAACCACTTCTCACAGGCTAATTTTGCGGTCTCATCTTTTTTCGCATTAGTTCCAAAAGCCTTCTTACCCAAGCCATTTTTTTCTGATTCTGCACGATTTCGAAGACTGGTCTCTCCGTCTATTTTTCGATCATCGGATTGCACAAAGATAGCTTGCCCCTTCTTTTCTTCTTCATTTTTCAGTGCGACATACCGCTCCACCAAGCGATCACGGATTTTTCGTTTGATACATACATCCGTGATTTCGCCAAGTCCTTCATAATCAGTACGGGGACGGTTTCCATTTAACGGATCTCCATTAGGATTGGCATTCTTTACACTCATTATGATTGCGAAATCGATTTTCTTGCTCAAGGTAGCCATAAGTATTTCTCCTTTTATAATTCTTCATTCTTCTAAATCTGTTTCCTGATTTGCCACATCATTAGCTGATTTTAACACCCATTGACCTTTTTCCCGTTTGTGTTCACGGAACCATTGTCTTTGACAATGATATCCAAGCAAGTATTCACCTGTGAGTCTTGTGTCTGTAATATAATTGGCAGCTAATATTTTTGAATGAATTAAATCCAATAGCTCTTCATAGCCATCGAGCAAGCCGGGATACTTTGCACGTATCCTGTCCTTGTACGGCTTTAGAGCTTCCGCAATATTTTTCCATGTTGAAAACGGTCTGTCAGAAAAACGCTGCATGAGCCGAGACGCTGTAGTACCCCTTTTTTCGTTAGCGAGTTGCAGAGCCTTAAACTCAATTTGATCTGCCAACGCTAGCAATCGACCATAAAGATAATCCCGAGAAGTTCTTTCTTCTTCAAGAGCCATGCTGTACCCCCTTCCATTATAAAACCCTTTGAATAATGAACATGTAATGCCAAGACATTTTTCGAACTCCCATGGTTCGAGACCGACCCGATTCGAAACACGACGGACACACTGCTCAACAAGATCACGAGGAACCGGTCTGCCATCAACTATCGACGGCAGTAAACGCTCCACGGTGGCATTGAGAAGTTTGATGCCGTTTTTCCCTTCCACCTTACTGCCATATGCACACTTTGCGATATCCCTTGGTGATGGAGCTCCCTCAAAAATAATTGCGCTCTTCTTGTCGTTCTTGACCTTGCCGTAATTCTGGTACCATGACAAATTTGAATGCCATTTTTCTACGCGTTCAAGGAATTCAGAACCGGTTAATTCACGATAAAAGGTGATTGCCATGCGTCCCGGTGTAGCGGAATCCAATCCCATTACAACAATGTCTTCTGTGTCGGAAATGTTGGCTTTGTATCCGGCGAGTTTTGTATTGAAACGATGCGCGAACGATTGCCCGACATCTCCAATCTGTGGAGTCGGAGTATTGTTTATTTGGAATTCATTACCAAGGAAATCCCAGGAGTTGGCGCATGGATCGGGAATCGGTTTTCCTGTTGTGGCCCATGAAACAAAAACTTGGTCACCGCTGCGGAACGCCTGCTTACGACCAATAAGCCAACGCAGGGCACTATGTGCCTTTTGTGTTACCACGCAAGAAACGGAAGCTGCCTCATTAACGGATTTAAACCGGCCAAGAAAAGTAAAACCGCTTAGATCATTAGATGAAATTAGCTTAGCCCCATCCCTTCCGCTACGCAGCTTTGAGGGATGTTTCTGAGCTATATCTGTTTCATTCTCTCCAGTGATGTAACAGAAACCCTTCACAGTACCGAGTGACCCCGAGTATTCTGCCCACTTTTCAAAAAGTGTCGGATCTTTCCAGGTTTCAGCACAGAGTGTGTCATTGGATTCCACTTTCCAACGGACAAAAACCTTGCCCTGACTTTTTATGCCCTTGTCATCTGCTGTAAGGAGCTTAAAAATAGGATGTAGATCCTTTGAATACATAAACAGTGGATTTTTATCATTTTTTGATGCAAAGACCTTAACCTTTTCTTTTTTATCCGTTTTTTCAACAATAGCCAGCTTTCCATCCTTAACAGCGAGTAAATTATGTTTAATCAAATCCTCGACCAAAGCTTTCTTTGAAACATAAGTGTAGATTGCTTTGACTTTATTATGCGAAAAGCTTGATCTATTCCACCGTTCTAATTGAAGTAAGTAAGAAGAGCTGTTTGAAGGACATTCGTCCGGGTACTTTTGTTCCAATACACCCCGATTGTAGTGAATACGTGTTTGGATCTCAGGAAATCGTTCAGTATTTGCAAGGACGAGCAGAAGGTTAAGCCAACGGATACATTTCTGCTTTGATAATGATTTTTTTTCGGTTTCTTGTATCTCCTTCAGAATAAGATTAATAAGCGTTATTGGATTGAAATTATGCTCAGTGAATTCTCTATCGGTAAATCTACACAAGTCAAAATAACTCTCACGATCCCCGGCATATCGAGAATAATCTCCAGCACAATACTGAAGTGAATCGCAAAGAGAGTGAGGAGCAATCCCACTAGTTCTTCCCGTCAATGACTTTTCAGTTACAGGAATCAGCGTCTTTGCTTCCCTGTTATCAATCAGCGATGCTCTTCTGAAATTACCGTTTTGATCAATAACAACCTCGATATGGGCATTTTGGACGGAATATCCGACAGGACACAACTCATCCACGCCTGGAATACTTTCATTACCAGTACAAACTTCATACGTTTCATAAAGCTTTTGCATCCAACTCATTCCATCACCCCCAGTTCCTGGGCTTCAAGATCCACTGATTTAAGATTCCCAGTTCCAAAGGTCTTTGGGACCATTTCTCGCACAAATTTCTTAAGCTCCAGCTTACAATCTTCCGGTCTTTCAAAAGTCAGCAATCCTTTCTTCAGCTTTGGATACCAGAAACGAGCGTATAAGTCGTTTGTACCTGTTTCATCAGGATAATCAAACCCATGAAACATCAGCCCGTAACCAATTTCATCGTCCCCATCATAAGCCCCTCCACCTTCACCGAAGATGCATGGTTCCACATATCCCTGGCAGTCGCGGGTGCCAAGGAAGATATCTTGCCGCCCGCCTAGCTCAAGCATCCGTTTGGCAATGGCAAAGTGCTTTCCATCAATGCGGTCTTTCCCCAATGCTTTATGGTGATTGTTCCATTCAAAGTGGGCTCGGACCTGATACTCAACATCGGAGAGAAATGTATAAATCGCAAGAGTGTTCCCACCGCCATACTCAAGCGGCTTCGTTCCCTTGGTCTGTGTGCGAATCCGCTTCATCACCCGTACTGAATCAATCACCCATATAATCGTAGGTTTCCAATAAATCGATTTACACACACCTTTCAGCGCCTCATAGGTTGGTAGAGGGTAAGAACATTTCTCGCCACCGATTTTGGTAAGGGGATCGGTAAAAAGTGCAAACCGCCCCCATAGTTTGAATTCAATGCTGTTTTTTGCCGTTTCATGCATTCAGAAAAACCTCCTTATTGATTGGCTCCATGGAAATTCCAAATGTTTCACTGTAATACCTGTCATCAAGGTAGAATATCTCCGTGTCTTCCTGGACCTGATGCAGGGCATTCTGTTTTGCCAGTTTTTCAAATTCGTATGGAAACAGGTTTACAGAATATTGCTGTGCTTTTTTAATGAGTCCATATTGCTTATCCACTTCAAAGGTGGCACAAAGCTGATTGACCAATTCTTTTCCCTCGTCGCCATAGCAGACAAGAACGCTTCGTGTCGGGGCATCGATTGATTTAAACAGTTTTGCCGCTGTCATAAAGGGTTGGCGAAGAAATATTTCCGGTAAAATTTTTTGAACTCGTCCGTATTCGCTTACGGCACTGCTATTGGAAGAAAGCAGATTTAAAAGAGTGTCGTTGCGACTTACATCGACAGGATAATCCATGGCATCTTTTCGATCGTAAAAGTAATTCTGATAGTACCACTCAAGCATTTTGGGTCCGATAACGTCGCTGTCATATTTTGATGGTTCATCTCTGTAATCGTCCAGAACACGATTTGACTTTTCTTTACCGACCGCTATGTCCTTCAGTAACTCAAGTTTCTCCTCAGCGGGATTCACTATAAACACATTCCCAAGTTCCGGACTGCCATGGCGATTGCACCGGCCCGCCGCTTGGGTTATGGAATCAAGTCCGGCAAGCATTCTGATAACCGACCGGAAATCTATATTGACGCCTGCTTCAATCAGCTGTGTACTGATGCAGAGAACCGGCTCTTTATCCGCAAGTTTCTGGTGTATTGCTTTTAAAGTCCTCTTTCTATGTGCAGGACACATTCCCGTGCTTAGATGGAATGTTTCAAAGTCAGCACTTTGCACCTCCTCAAAAATGAGCCGGGCGGCCTTCTTCGTATTGACCACGACGAGACAACTGCCGTCTTTCTTGAGCTGCTCAATGGCAAGCGCGGCTATCTCCGGATAACTCCAGCCAACGGATTTGCGACAGTCATGAACATGAACCCGCTTCAAATCAGCACAGAGTTTGTCAACATCCGGCATAAGTTCATTCTCTTCCGTCAGCTTGAGGGCCCCTTTCTTCTCATCAACCGATCCCAGAAGCGGCTGGGTAGCGGTACAGAGGACAACGGTGCTTCCGCATTGATTGACCAAAAAATTTATGGCGTTGTTGAACATATGGACGCATTTTATTGGCAGCGTTTGAATTTCGTCGAATATAATGACGGCTTTCGCGAGTTGGTGCATGCGCCTTGCCCCACGGGTACCGGCCCCGAACACAGTTTCGAGGAATTGAACCATCGTAGTGAAAACAACTGGCGCATCCCAATTCTCAGTTAAAAGTTTTTCTTTCCAGCTCTGCACATCCGCTCCGATGTTCGAATGGTGTTCGAGAATGATTTTACCGGCGTCTTCGGGATACTCTTTCGGTTCAAATATTTCCCGCACATCCTGAGCATTTTGATCGATAATTGTCGTGAATGGGATAACGTAGATAATTCTATCCATGCTATGCTCTTTTGCATGGTGTAACGAGAAACGAAGGCTCGCGAGGGTCTTCCCTCCGCCGGTCGGCACGGTCAAAGTAAACAATCCCCGGACGCTTCGCTGCACGAAGACAATGTTCCGCTACGTCTTTGCGAATTTTATCCACATGGTTTTTTGTCTCAAAAGTCCTGTATTTATTTTCAAGTCGCTCAATCAGAATATCCCACGTGCGATAAATTCCCTGCTGACGATGCTGGACGTTTTTCGGTTTTTCTGAATCTGCCGTATCCTGTCGATCGGCATCAATAAGAGCACTAAAGAGAAACCTCACTAGCAGGCCGAATTGGAATTGGGCAACTGTTGAAAAGGGATTCTTTCTGGGGAGGAACGTAAGATTTCACGGCACATGTTTTCAAAAGGTTTCGTAAATGACGTGCCTGTAAGAATATCATTCACCCTTTTGAGTAATTGTTTATCGGCATTTCCGGCACATTCCTCAAAATACGTTTTATTGTCATCCTTTGACAGCCGTTTCGAATAGTAATCCCAAGTTCCGCTATTGTCGGTCGTTAAACAATTGATTATCCCCGAGTGATGAGAAACCAGGCAAAGAGAGAGAAATTGTCCAAGAAGCTTATGTGCACTAGAGGAACTATTGTTGCGAACAAGGAACTGGGCTCCAGCTGTAGAATGGTCAATCTTGCCTTTCTTTCCTTTCGGATCTTCGAAATCTTCGTCTTCATCCGGATTAAACCTTGGGTCATCCTTCCTGATCGCATCTTTAATGTACTTTTGAAACGCACTGCTGTATTTCCCAAAATCATGCAGAAGTCCAAGTAGTTCCCCGTAATTCCCCATGCAGATTTTTTCGGCATGAGTTTTAGCTAATTCAGCAACTCCCCAAAGATGCTCTTCTAATGTTTGTCCAGCATGTGCAATGTTTTCCATTTTTTATTTCTTTCGATAGTTTTTATGAAGTTACTACTGTACTCACCACATTATCCCATAAACTACATTCATCTTCCCCACCTCCCCCTTCGCCTCTTCCCGCAACCAGTCCGGTTCCATGATTTCCGCACCAGCACCCCAGCGGAAGGCCCACCACATCACCTCGCGGGGTTCGGCGACATGCACTTCGAAGCGAAGCGATCCGTCATCGTTTCTGGTGGTGATCTGGCTGTGATGCCAGAGGGTTTCCTCGATATAAGTCCGGATGCGTGCCGCAAACAGCACGACGACCTTCTCAGTGGTTTTTCCCGCAAAGACGGAAAAGGCGTTCCGGTAACGCTGGCCGAAGCTGTAATCTTCCTGGATGGTAAACTTGATAGGGGTGAAGGCGATGTCCTGAATCCGGTTGAGCCGGAACATCCGGATGTCCTTCTGACGGCAGGCGTAGCCCTCCACGTAGAGGGACCGGTCCTGGAAGAAAAGATGATAGGGATCAAGCTCTTCACGCTTGGGCTGTTTTGCCGAAGGTTTCCGGTAGGAAAGAACAACGCGGCGGTTCTCGGAAACGGCCGTGTTGAGCTTTTCGAGAATCTCCTTCCTGCAGCCGAATCCCTCGCGGAGAACCAGGTCGTCAAAGAGGGAAACGGCGGTTTCCCGCATGGGCTCAGGCAGATCGGCAATCAACTTGCGGGCGGCGTTGAGGGCTTCGAAGCTGAGGGCGTAGTCTCCCGCAGCGGACAGTTGCCTGACGGCCATCAGCAGGGAGAGGCGTTCGCTCAGGCTGAGATTTTCGATGGGGAAATAGGCGTCGCGGGTAATGCTGAAACGGCGGCGGTGGCGATCCCAGAAAAATTCAAACCCCAGTTCCCTGAGGGCCGACTTGTCCTTATAGAACTGAGCCCGGCTGATCCCGTGAGAGACGAGAAGCTGCTCCACGGTCAGATAGGGTGAGCTTTTGATGTCCGAGACTATCCGGATCAGCCTATGAGATTTCTTCAATCGGGATTCCATGCTGTCAACCACCACGACCATACACCGGAAAAAGAACAGAACGGGGAAAAGATACCGGGGAAGAATTCTTTAATCAAGACCTATATGCCACGAAGTATACAACAGGGTAGACAGAGAGGATTAAAAATCCTTCGCTTTTTTCATGAGATCAGGAATTGTTTCTCCTTTTGCAAGATTTGTTCGCGGGTGGATGCTGCGGATTATCAGGAAAACCATACCAGGATCACCCGTTTCGGATCATTTTTGTATTATTTTTAATAGCATGTTCAATTTTTTATTGACATACAAGAAAACCTTGCCTTATGTTGCAGTTGCGGAAAAGCTACATAACAGCCAGAAATAGAACCAGCCGGACAACCAAGGAGCGAAAGTCAGAGTTAAACGATTCAGGATTTACAGATGGAAGGGCATCGATAACATGCCGCGCAATGAACAGAGTAGCAACTGACAATGCGAGGTGACGATGGAAGCGAGTGATCCGGAACGAATCAACGTGATTGAAGGGAAATACGGCATTGGCGACATTGTGGATCTGGAACAGCTGCAGAAAATCTTCGAACTCTTTACCGAGGCCACCGGGTTTACCATCAATTTTCTGGATCACCCCGGCTTGGATATCCTGATTGCCGCGGACTGGCGGGGTATCGGCACAAAGCTCCGGAGGGTCTGCACGACAGCAGAATCCGCCTGTGAAACAAGCAGACAAAAGCTCTCGAACCACAGGGAAAACCAGTGCGGGAGGGTTATCGCACAGACGGATAACAGCCTCGCGGATCGTGTGGTTCCGATGATCACCAGCAGGAAAAACATCACAAGCCCGGCGACGGATCAACCCTTTCCGCAGGAACCCGGCTTGAGTCAACTCAGAATGCGTGCCCGGTCTTTCGGATTCGACGAACAGGCCTCTTTACAGACGCTGACGGAATCGCCCGCCGCAAGCAGAGAAAAACTCGACAACGCCGTCTCCCTTTTAGAAAATATCTCTGGAATCATTACAAATTTAATATTCGCCAACCAGGCGCTCCTCGAGGAACGGGAACGCCTGACGTCCGAAATCGCGGATTATCGCAAGGCAGAGAAAGAACTTGCCTGGAAAACGGCTTTTCTCGAAGCTCAGAAGGAAGCCGCGGCCAAGGGAATCCTGGTGGTGGATGAACAGGGCAAGATCATCCGTATGAATCACCATCTCCAGGACCTCTGGCAAGTCCCGCGGCACATCCGGGAAGGCCACGATGAAGCCCTTCTTCTTCACTATCTGGCAGGACGGACCAGGGATCCCGGGGAATTTTCCCATCTGGCGGACCATCTTCACAGACATCCGAAAGACACCAGCAGAAACGAAATCGAATTGATCGACGGCGCGATCCTGGACCAGTACACGTCTCCCGTCCTGGGGAGGGACGGAACCTGTTATGGAAGAATCTGGACATTCCGGGATGTCACCAGCCGGGAACGCACGGAGGAGGAACTCAATACATCCGAAGCCTGGTACCGGACGATTTTTGAAAATACGGGGACAGCCATGATTGTGGTGGAAGAAGACACCACCATCAGTCTCGCCAATACGGAATTTGAAAACTTGACCGGTTATACAAAGGCGGAAATCCAAGGGGTAAAATCCTGGACGGAATTCGCGGCGAAAGAAGATCTGGACATGCTGATGACACAACACAGGCTGCGCAGGGTTCAACCGGATTTCGCCCGGAAAAACTACGAATTTCGCCTTGTCAACAAAGACGGCCAGGCAAGAGAAATTCACCTCACGGTCGATATGATCCCCAACACAAAACAAAGTATTGCGTCCCTTCTGGATATCACGGACCGCAAGCGGGCGGATGAAACGCTCAAGGAGTCGCAGAGGAGACTTTCAGAAATTATAGAATTTTTCCCCGACGCGACCCTGGTTGTCGATAAGGACGGTAAAGTCACCGCCTGGAACCGGGCCATGGAAGCCCTTACCGGCGTCAAGGCGGAAGATATGCTCGGCAGGGGCAACTACGAATATGCCATTCCTTTCCACGGCTGCAGAAGGCCGATTCTGATCGATCTTGTCCTTGGCCACCGCAGCAATGAGAAATTCGAAAGGGTTTACACAAACCTCCTTACAGAAGGCGGCATCATCCAGGGAGAAGGTTTTGCCTCCAGTCTGGCCGCTGGTGAGCGCTACTGCTCCGCGAAGGCCGTTGCGCTGCACGACTCCAGGGGAGAAACCGTCGCCGCCATCGAATGCGTCCGCGACATAACGGAGCAGAAAAGGATAGAGGACCGTTTAAACCGCGCGGAGAAGATGGAGGCACTGGGTACGCTTGCCGGCGGCGTGGCCCATGACATGAACAATTTCCTGGGCGTGCTGGTCGGATATTCGGAACTGTTGATGGAAACGCTGCCCGAAAACAGCCTTCAACAAAGATACGCACGGAACATTCTGCAATCCAGCGAACGGGGGGCCGCCATCATCCAGGACCTTCTGACCATGGCCAGGAGAGGGGTGTCCGTTTCGGAAGTGATCAATCTGAACAAGGTCATCGTCGATTACCTGGATTCGCCCGAACACGAGAAGCTGAAGTCCTATCATCGGAACATCCTGGTCAGGACGGAGCTTGAAGAGGATCTGTTCCGCATCAAGGGGTCCCCCATCCACCTGATCAAGACCGTCATGAATCTTGTTTCCAACGCCGCGGAAGCCATATCCGGCGAGGGCATCATCACGATCAGGACGGAGAACCGCTATCTCGATTTCGCCGTCAACGGGTATGAGGACATGCAGGAAGGCGACTACGTCGTTTTGTCCGTTTCAGACACCGGGGAGGGCATTCCGGAAAGGGATCTGGGGAAAATCTTCGAGCCTTTCTACACGAAGAAGATGATGGGGCGCAGCGGCACAGGCCTGGGGCTGGCCGTCGTCTGGGGAACCGTCAAGGATCATCATGGATTCATTGACGCGAAAAGCGAGGAAGGCGTCGGAAGCACGTTCACGCTTTATTTTCCCGTCACCCCCGAGGAATTGATTCGCAGGCAGGAGAAATCGGATATCGCCCGGTACATGGGATGCGGAGAGTCGATCCTCGTTGTCGACGACATGGCGTTTCAGCGGGAACTCGCCGTCAATCTGCTGAGCAGGCTGAATTATAAGGTCTGCAGCGTTTCCAGCGGTGAAGCGGCGATTGAATATCTGAAGACACACAAGGTCGATCTGCTGCTGCTGGACATGCTCATGGAGCCGGGGATTGACGGGCTGGAAACGTTCACGAGGGTGCGGGCAATCGAGCCCCATCAGAAGGCCATTATCGTCAGCGGCTTTTCAGAAGACGAACGGGTTGGAAAAGCTCAGGAACTCGGCGCAGGCAAATATGTGAGAAAGCCCTACAACCTGGAAAAAATCGGGATGGCGATACGGAAGGAACTGGATAGAAGGTAAAACGGAGGATGGGATATGGCCCTTTCTGCACTTCCCGGCCACGGCGGCCATCCTGAACCGGAAGCGATCCAGCTTCCCGAACCGATGTCGGCCGGGGAAAAATCTGTGGAAGAGGCCCTGCGCAAACGCCAATCCATCCGGGATTTTATCCGAGCGCCCCTTCCCCTGCCCGAACTCTCGCAGCTTCTCTGGGCGGCGCAGAATGTCTCTCTTCAGGCCGTGTCTCTGAACCTGGGAGCCGTGGTCATCGGGGCTTTTCATGACATGGAGGTCAAAGCGATTCTGAACCTCGCCGAGCAGGAAGAGCCTGTCTATATCATCCCGGTGGGGAGAACATAGGGTTATTCCACTGAACACACACTGAGAAGGACGGGCATGAACACAACAAGAGAAGGTGATGACGACAGGAACAAGCTGCTGCACTTTGACGAGGTTCAAGCCGCCGAAACAAGGGCCGGCTGCCCTCCGGAGGGAAAAGCGCTTGGGCTTGCCTTTTCCGGGGGCGGCATCCGCAGCGCGACGTTCAACCTCGGCGTTACGCAGGCGCTGGCCGCCATGGGCCTGCTGAAGCGCTTCGATTATCTCTCGACCATCTCGGGGGGCGGCTACATCGGAGGCTGGCTCTCACTTTTCATCAAGCGCTGCGCCGGAGGAAACGTCGCCGAGGCCGAAAAAGTGATTAACCAACGAGACGAGAACAACCTTGAACCCCCGTCGATCCGATTCCTGCGCGCCTTCAGCAACTACCTCACCCCGCGCATGGGGATGACTGGGGACACGCTCGTTGCCGTCGCCACATATCTGCGCAACCTGATCCTTAATCTCTGTATCCTGGCTGCGCTGATGACCGCGCTGCTCATCGTTCCCCGGATCACGGCCCTGGCGGCCGAATCTCTGGTAGCCTGGAGCGGCTTCGGCCGCATTTATTACGGGATCATCATCACCGTCCTCTTTTTTCCGATCCTGGTCGCAACGCTCGGACTGTTCTACCGGGCAGCAGACGCAAAGAATAAACGAACGCAGGCCGCAACGGAAAAACCACGCCACCCATGGCCCTGGTACCTGCGCTCCCTCTGGCTCAACATCCTGTATGACATTCCCGTCATCCTTGCCGCGTTTCTTACCGTTTGTTTCTTTCTGCAATTTGCCCAGTACAGCGAGATCGACAGAAAATCCCTGTTCAGGACCACTCTTTTCGAATATGTCATCCTCTGGCTCATCGGTGTCGTGATTTCCTTCCTCTGTGACTTCACAGCCCGGCTCCGGGAAAAGAACCGAACTCCGGTTCTCCGCGAAAATCTGAAGTGGCTGGGGGCGTTCATTCTAGCCATGACCCTGGCCAGCGCAGCGGGAGGGTCGGTCATTCTGGGGATTGTAAACACGATTGCGGCGGTATCCGAACCGCACCGCCTCTGGGCGACGGTGGCCTTCGGGCCTCCGGCAGTTATCGCCGCGTTCCTCCTGATGCTGACGGTCTACATCGGCATCATGGGCCGGAAATTCGACGAAAACGACAGGGAGCTATGGAGCGTATACGGTGGGCGCCTGATCGGGCGTTCCCTCTCGTGGGCAATCTTTTTCGCCATCGGATTTTACGGAGCGGCGATACTGGGATGGACAAACGACTGGATCGTCGGCATGGGAGGCATCACCTGGATTGCCACCACATTATTCGGGATTTTTGCCGGAAAGAGCAAACAGACAGGGGATCGGGCGTCACAGGGCTGGATGGACAAGCTGACGGTCATCGCCCCCTTTGTGTTCTTGCTGGGCTTGATGTTCCTGCTTTCCTGGGGATTGCACCAGTCGCTGATCTGGCCCGGCGATACCCCTTCCAAGGGATCCCATGTTTCCAGGGCCGGCGGGATGCCCGGCCACAACGCACCCGGAATCTATCTGCGAGCCGAATCCGCCGCGGGGTCGCCCGTCGTCACCGCCCGCGATATCGACAGCCCGGCTCCATGGGAGCGCTTCCTCAACATCGCAGAGGAAAAGTACGGTCAAATGGAACTCCGGTTCAAGACGCCCTGGACGCTTCCGATCGTCGCCGCAACGGCGCTTATGGCAGCCCTCCTTCTGTCATGGCGCGTCAACATCAACCTGTTCTCGCTGCACCATTTTTATCGAAACCGCCTTTCCCGCTGCTACCTCGGCGCGACGAACACGGGGCGACGTCCACACCTGCTGACGGGCTTCGATCCCAAAGACGATCTTGCTCTCGCCGAGCTGGCGGGGCAGCGGCCGTTCCACATCTTCGGGACATCGATCAACCTGAATCGCGGCCGGCAGCTCGCGTGGCAGAACCGGCGCGCCGCATCCTTCGCGTTCACTCCTCTGTACTCGGGCTATGAGCCGGCATCGCACCAGGTGAAAGGCGGTTACCGCCCGACGGCGGAATACGGGAAGGACAATGCCGCAAGTCCCGTACAGGTCGGCTCGGTCATGGCCATCTCGGGCGCTGCGGCAAACCCGAACCAGGGGTTTCATACCTCACCCGCTGTCGCGTTCCTGATGACCGTGTTCAATGTCCGGCTCGGGCACTGGTGTGGAGACCCCGTCCACGAAAAGTCATGGCGAAAGCGCGATCCGGGCCTGAGCCTGAGATACTGGCTGGCCGAACTGACCGGCACGGCCGACCTGGACCGCCCCTTCGTGAACCTCAGCGACGGCGGACACTTCGAGAACCTGGGCATCTATGAACTGGTGCGGCGGCGCTGCAGGGTGATCCTGGCAAGCGATGCGGGCTGCGATCCGAAGTACGCCTTCGACGATCTCGCCGAGGCGATCCGCAAATGCTATACCGATTTCGGCGTGGAATTCGAGTTCAAATCAAAAGTCGATGCGATCCGCCCGCAGGGCGACGACACGCTGCCTGCCGGCGACAGGATCAGCGAGCGGCATTACGCGATCGCTGAAATCAAATACCCGGGCGCAAAGGGGCTGACGGGCACCCTGATCTACCTGAAGTCCTCGCTCACCGGGGATCTTCCGCCCGACATCATGCATTACCGGCGCACACACAACAGTTTCCCCCACGAGTCCACAGCGGACCAGTTCTTTGACGAGTCGCAGTTCGAGAGCTACCGCCATCTCGGCTACGAGGCCGCCATGCGGTCGCTGGCCATGATGCGCGAGAACAACGAACTCCCGCCGGAGCTGGGCTGAGGGGAAGACAATAAGCCGGGCGCTCGAAAAGACCGTCGCCGCCCGTCTTCATAAGACGGTCAACGGTTAAGGAGATCCATGATGCTTGTCCAGTTCAGTGTCGTCCCCCTGGGAACCGGTGAAAGCCTGAGCGAAAGCGTTGCAGAGGTCATCCGCCTTGTTGATGAAAGCGGACTCCCCTACAGGACGAATCCCATGGGAACCGTCATCGAAGGGGAATGGGACGCGGTGATCGACCTTATCAGGAAGTGCCATGAAGAGGCATTGAGGAGCGCACCAAGAGTGCTGACGTCGCTATCGATTGACGACCGCCCGGGGAAGCCCGACCGGATATCCGGAAAGATCGAATCCGTCGAAAAAAGGCTCGGGCGGGAAATTAAAAAATGAAAATCGTGCGCTTTATCTCGGACTCCCATCGCACCCTGTATGGACAATATGACCCGCAACGGCCTGCTGAAGCCAGGGTCATCGAGGGCGATCTTTTCGGCGATTTCCGGGTCACCTCTGAGAGGGTGAACATCAGGCAATACCTTCCCCCGGTAACCCCGGTGAACATCCTGGCATTGGGGCTCAACTACCGGCGTCATGCCGAAGAGACCCGGCTGGATACGCCGAAATATCCCATCCTTTTCATGAAGGCATCCAGCAGCGTCATCGGCCACGGGGAACCGATCCTGCTGCCCGCGGCCGCTCCCGAAAGCGTGGATTATGAAGCGGAGCTGGCCGTCGTGATCGGCAGCAAGGCCAAGAACCTGCAGCCCTCCGAGGCCATGGACTGTATCCTGGGGTATACCTGCGCCAATGACGTCAGCGCGAGAGACTGGCAGCTGCGAAGGCAGCAGGGGCAGTGGGTCCGGGCAAAGAGCTTCGACACCTTCTGCCCGCTGGGACCCTGGCTGGTCACGAAGGATGAAATCCCTGACCCGGATCGGCTCCGCATCCGCGCCCTGCTCAATGAAAGGGACATCCTGCAGGATGCCGCCACATCCGAAATGATTTTCAAGATACCGGCCGTCATCAGTTTTCTCAGCCAGTCGATGACCCTGCTGCCGGGGACGGTCATCCTGACGGGGACTCCGGAAGGAGTCGGGTTTACGAGAAAGCCCCCCTTGTATCTCCGGGAGGGAAACCGAATTTCCGTTGAAATCGATCAAATCGGCCGATTGAGCAATCCGGTGGCCCGGGAACGGATGCCTCAGCGTTGACCGTTCCCGCCGCTTTCCGGCTTCCGGGGTCCGGCCTGATCGGCTTGGCAGGGATACGAAGAAAGTTCAGGCACTAGGATTTAGAACAGCTCTTCAAACAATGCGGGAGCGGCACAGGGGTCGGCCATAAAAGGCCGCGCCCATGCCGGGCGCACCATAAAAAAGAGGCAGGACCGTTATCAGGCCCTGCCTCTTACATCCATCTTCAACGGCGTGTGTTACTTTCTAAATTTCTTTCTGAGCCCCACCAGCCCCAGCAAACCGGAACCGAGCAGCCAGAATGCGGCAGGAACAGGCACCGGAGTCGTATCAAGGTTATCCCAGAGACAGCCCCAGGTGACCTGAGTCAAAACAACGGATTTGATATCATCGGCACTTACGGCGAGATATCTATAGTCGCCCGCCCATCCGGCAACAGTATGGATGGGATCAATGCCGCTGAATGACCCGGTATCGGCAAAAGCAATTTGATTTCCAAGGGCATTGTAGGCCTTCATGCTGAACCAGTCAGAATCTCCGCCATAATCCCCTCCATAAATGGAGACGGATTTTACCAGAGAATCGAATGTCATCGTCAAGGTCATTCCACCAGACCATGATGATGCGCAAATGCTGGGTGTACCGCTGAATGTCTGATAATCGGCTATGACTCCTACATAACTATCCGGTGCCGTAATGGTTACCCCTCCCAGGTTGACGCCGTTGATATTCGTTCCCGCCGTCAGGCTGTTAAAATCCCAGAGCGTGGCATGGGACGAACTCACCAAGAAGAACATGGCCATAACGACCATGAACGCCGTCATAACATATTGTTTCTTCATCCTTTTAATCCTCCTCCCCCCTTGATTTGCTGCAATCAGCCAAGATGCTTCCATTCGTTTTGGGTCTGAAATTCATCATACAGCCAGCTATTCTCGACGCTCTCACCACCTCCTTTACGAATCCATTCTTTCCGCTTTTGGCACTCTCCACGGATGAAGCCAAAAGAGTTAAAGAGATGTTCATGCCCTCCAAAACAACGGCCCCACATTCATTACATGAAGCAGACAGCGCCTCTTGCGGTCTCTCATGATTGCATTACTGGACAGAAAAAGTGAAGATCCTGAACCGGATTTTATCATTAATAGAATTTTGCATTATGTCAATACAGATAAACCATGGTTTTATCTAAGGATAATGCCTAGGTTTTATAGGAACTTTCTCCGGGAAGGTGGGAGATGGGGTCCTTCAATTAATGCCGCTAAAAGCAGGCCACACCGTGCAGGGTCAGGCATCCTCTGATTCCCCGGTTTCCGGGGTCCGGCATGACCGGGTTTGGAGGGATTCGGAGAACGTTCGAAAGCTAAGAATTCTTTTGGGCAGGCCGGGCAGGGCCATCCTGATCCCGTCCATCCAGTCCATCCAGTCCAAAGGTGAGCGCCAGGGTTACCAGCGACGATCCAGCCGCCAGATAGAACAGCGTTTCAAAGCCCGACCCCAGGGCAATCAGACTTCCCCCGAGATAGGGCAGAAGGAAATACCCCCCATCCAGAGCGAAAAGCGTCAGGTTCGTGTTCAATCCCCGGAGGGATGGCGGTGACGCCGAAAAGAGGAGAGCATTCAGAAGGGGCAGGACCACCCCCATGGCCAGGCCATAAAAAGCCCCGATCAGATAGAACGGCCGGAGAGAATCGGCAGAGGGAAGAAAAACGAAGCAGAAAACCAGCGCAGCCAGCCCCAGGCGAAAGGAGCGCAGCTTGTTGAACCGGTCGAAGAGTCTCCCCCCCACCACGCGGACGGCCATCATCATCGCCATGGAAATCGCAAAGAAGAATCCCACACGGCCCGCACCCGTCTGCAGGGAAAGATCCTTGGCAAAATAGAAAACCGTCGCGTGGGCAAGGTAGAGGAAAAAGGCCGCCGAAAGGAGCAGGGCCACGGAACGCTGCCGGAAGTTCCCTTTGATTTCGGCAAAACCCGGACGGCGCAGGACCGATGCGTCCGCACGGCTCAGCATCCCCCTCAGGCGCTTGCGAAGAACCAGGCCGGACAGCAGGGCGACAAGAGTGAACAGGGAAACGCCGGCATAGATATCCGCCTCGTTGCGGACCATCGGCAGAATCGCCTCCGTCAGAGGCGGAAGCGTCGCCAGGGGTATCATCGTGGCGATGCTGACAATCCCGAAACCCTGGCCGCTTTTTTCGCCGGGGATATACTGGACGATCAATGCGATTACCGCCGTGGTAAGGACCACAAAAACAACTCCGTGGGCAATGCGCAGCAGGATCAGAAACGTAACTCCCGCTGCCGGAATGTAGGAGCAGGACACCCCGATCAGCAGGATCATGGAGGCCATCATGACGGCAAAGGCATTGCGGGCGGTGATCCAGGAGATGACGAAGGGACGGAAAAGAAAGGCGGCCATGGGCTCCAGCCCCACGAGGCCCCCCCGCCAGAGGACAGGAATGCCGATTTCACCAAGATAATGGTAGAAATTGAAAAAGACGGAGACGCTGCAGAAGGCCACCAGCAGGATCAGGTTCAGGGCAAGAAATTCGAAGGAGAAGAGCGCTGGAGAGGTCTTCATGGATCATCGCTTCTTTCGCAGACAAGAAACATCCCTCTGTCCGTGCGGGACAGAGGGATTCGCAGGTTCCCATCCCCGGCTTCGGCTCAGACAATCGGGCATGTCGTGGAATTCCAGCCGATGAGACCGCCCAGAACAACCACGGCATTGCGCCAGCCGGCCCTCTGCAGCAGGCTGGCCGCAATCATGGAGCGCAGATCGCTGGCGCACAGGATATAAACGGTTCCGCTCTTCGGCACCTCGTTCATCCGTTCGGGAAGCATCGTGAGATGAATGTTATGGGCGCCGGAGATGCTCCCGTGAGTCGCCACTTCGTCTTCGCTTCGAATGTCCAGAATCCATGCCTGCTCTCCCTCATCGACAAGCCTGCAGAGGGATGAAGCGGAAACCATCCGGACCGAACCGCTTTCGTAACCCGCCGTATTCCAGGACAGCATCCCGCCGGCCAGATGTCCCGCCACGGTATCGTAGCCGAAACGGATCAGGGAGCGTAACGTCTGGGAAAAATCTTCACCCTCCTGAACCAGGAGGATGGGTTTGCCGTAGGGCAGGAACCAGCCGGCATATCCCGGCAGTCCACCCAGCCAGATCGAAAGGGAGCCGGGGACATGGGAAGCCCCGAACCCCAATTCCATGCGGGTGTCCACCACGATGGACGATTGAAGCTGAGAAGCGAACGCTGCCGCCGACAGCGGCTTCGGCAGGGGCATCGCTCCCAGCAGCGGCGGACCTTCCAGGTTCAGCCGCTCCATCTGCCTGAAATAGGGGGCGTATTCCAGTTTGTGCGCCACCCCGAGGATAAAGGCATCCCGGTCGGGAAACTGCAGCTTCGGATTATAGCGGCGCTCCAGACCGATTGTCGTCCATGACCGGTCGGCAATGTCTGCAGCGCAGACGGAACCCGCACCGTGGCCGGGGCAGACGATCACTTCATCCCCGAACGGCAGCAGCCGCCGGTGCAGGGTGTCGTACAGGAGACCTGCCATCCTCACCATCTGGTCTTCCCCGAGAAAATCCACCCGGCCCACGTCCCCTGCAAAGAGGGCGTCCCCCGTAAAAACCATCCAGGGGTTGCCGCCGGATTCATAGAGCAGATAACTCATGCTCCCGGGGGTATGGCCCGGCGAAGAGACCGCTTCGAGCTTCAGCCGGCCGATCTTCCAGGTCTGCCCATCAACGGCAGCCTGGCCATATCGATATTCCCACTGGCCGTCGGCATGCCAGATTTCCGCGCCGGTCCGGGCAGCCAGTTCAACCGAACCCAGGACAAAGTCCTCATGACGGTGGGTTTCCAGAACGGCGACAATGCGATACCCCTGAAGGGTCGCCGCTTCGAGATAAACATCGATGTCGCGGCGCGGATCGATCACCACGGCCTCGTGACTGTCGCCGACAAGATACGAATACTGGGCGATTCCTTCAGACTCGATTCGCTGAAAAAGCATGGAGAACCTCCTTGAAGAAACATATGAAGGGTTTGTAGACGACACTCCGGAAGAATCACACGCTCCGGTCCATTTCGCAGGGGATATTCATACCATAATTTCCATAACAATGTCAGCAGTATTAAGGGGGGCATTTCCCCACAGAGCCGCCATGGGCAGGAGATGGACAACAGGCCAATCCCTCAAAAGCGGGGGAATTCAACAGGGAAATTTGATCTCTTTCCCGCAGGGCATCTTTTTTTGAGTGCTTTTTTTCCATTTTATGTATACATGCAGCCCCGGATTCAAGGAAATCGATCCGGTGTTAAAAGGCCGTGAAGCACGGCCGCTTTTCAAGTGTTACGGAAAATATGGGAAGGGAAAGATTATGAAAGGGTGTGATGTTATTGAATTGATCGGAAATACTCCGCTGATCAGACTTAGAAATGAAAACATTATAGCCAAGGCTGAATTCCTCAATCCCGGGGGGAGTATAAAGGATCGTGCCGCACTGGCGATGATTGAAGCGGCAGAACGGGATGGAATCCTGAAGCCGGGGATGAAAATCGTTGAACCGACGTCAGGCAACACCGGCATTGGGATAACCCTTGTCGGAGTGGCAAGGGGCTATGAAGTCTACATCGTCATGCCGGAGGGCATGAGCGAAGAGAGAAAGAACATCATCAAGGTCCTCGGAGGAAATCTTGTCCTGACTCCCGACAGTGAAAGTGTCGCCGGCGCGATTCAAAAGGCGGAAGAGCTCGTTGAGAACTTTCATGGATATATGCCGAATCAATTCAAGAACCCGACGAACGCACTGGCTCATTACAAACATACCGCACCGGAACTCTGGGAGCAGTCAGGGCATAAGATCGACGTCTTCGTTTCCGGCATCGGCAGTGGCGGAACCATCCAGGGAATCGGCTCCTTTCTGAAGGAACAGCGTCCGGACATCATGATTGTCGCTGTCGAACCCAAGAATGTTTCCGCCCTTCTCGGACATGAACCCGGTTTGCACCAGATCCAGGGAATAGGCGACGGTTTCATTCCCGACCTCCTGGATCCGTCCCTGATCGACAGAATTCTCGAAGTCAGTGACGATGATGCCATTGCCACAACGCGGGAGCTGGCTACGAGCAATTCTCTGTTATGCGGGACCTCCTCCGGGGCGAACATCTGGGGCGCAAGGCAAATAGCCGTGGAACATCCGGAATGGGTGATCGCCACCGTGCTCCCGGACCGGGCAGAGCGGTATTTCAGCACCGGCCTGCTCTGAAGCCGATCAATCATAGTTTCGCAGAGTTACATCCGCGGTAAGCGTCATGGTCCGCGTGACGTTTTTAAAATCGGGGGCGGAAGTCGCCGCGACGAGGGATATCTTTACTTTCCGGATGAGGGACAGGTCCGCCGCAACGCCGTCGCTGCTGTCATAATACGTCAGGGTAAGACCCGTTATGTGATCCGCCAGGGGCTGGAGGGATCCATTGGATGTGCGGCCCAGGCACTGATGATTTCCGCAGGTGTAGATCGAATACGAGATGTTTTCTCCCGGATTGGCGCTGGCCGTGGCGGGCGTGACGGCGCCGTTTCCATTGAGATCCGCCGAGAAGCTGACCGTATTGCCCGAGGCATTTGAAATTCCGACGCAGGGGGAATTGGTGGCTGAAGCCATGTTTGTTCCCGCGCAGACCGAAAGGCCGCCGGTCGGATTGTAGCCGGCCATTCGGATCTCCCGGGTCATCATTTCGAGCCCCACCCGCGCATTCTGCTGCATCTCCGTGAGGCGCTCCTGAGTGCTGTAATTCCGGTGCTGATTCTCAAAGAATCCCCAGATAGCCCCCAGGAGGACAAGAGAAACTGCCAGGGCAACCATTACTTCAACCAGCGTAAACCCGTTGTCGCTTTTATGGCATGATTTCATAACACACAAACCCCTGTCGATTCGATTTGGATCAGTTGCTCACCTGGTGCCAGGAAGTTCTTTCCAGGTTTCTTACCCGGGGCGTTCCAGGCGGCAGGTTGCTCAAGCTGACCCCGTAAGACCAGTTACGGGTCGGGGGATTGTACACCGTTCCGGTCCCCGGCCAGTTTCCCGTGGCCTGTTGACTTTCCCAGAGGCAGGTCAGTGATCCGCTGTAGGTGTAGGTTTTCCCCGACCAGTTTTCCAGGAAACGGATCAGATTCTCCACCCCTCCACTGTACTGGCTGCCGGCCGTGTTTTTATTTCCCGTCATGATCGCGGCGTTGACCTGCGTACTGGAGGCGGTTCGGCTGGACAGCCCGCTGGTACTGTTGGCATCCGACCAGTTGTTGGAGAGCACCGTTACGGCATCAGCGAAAATTCCCGCCGGGTCATTGTCCGTGTTGTAGTCTCCCTTGATGTACAGGGGGTTGTTGGTGACCACGGAGAGTCCGCCGGAGGGCATTTCGCTGCCGTTGACCAGACGGACGGCTGGATTGGTCACGGAGTCGGATGAAATATAGAGAATGCCGTTTTCGCCCCCGCTGGGAGGATCATTCAGCGCGGCCATGGCGGCTGTGCTGGTGCGCAGAAGGGCGACATCCACCTCCACGGCTGTCATCACCTTGCTTTCCCTTCCGTCCGTAAAGGTCTTTGTGGTGATGGTTCCCGCCGGAAGTGTAACGGCTGTACCATATCTGTCATAGGCAACGCCATTGACAATTCTCAGCCCCGACTTTACATAAAGGCTGTCCGTGCCGGTTCCAAGGATATCGATGGGTTGCCCGCCCGTGGTTGACAGGGGCAGGTTGAGCTTCTGGATGCCGTGATCGCTCGTCTTGACTCTTCCATCCCAGCTGTCCAGGGCATCGGCCTTCCAGGTGCCGCTTGAACTGTCCGTGGTCAGGGATTGATACGTACCGGTCGAATCCTTTATCTTCACGGCACCGGCCCCGGATGTGTCCGTATAGTCTTTTCTCTGATGAACGATATCGCCTGCGGAAGTGATAATGGAATCCACCTTGAGCGTTTTTGACCCCCAGGGACGCATGTAGATATCCTTGTTGGAATGTATGCGCCCTCCCGTAAAGGTCATATCGCCGCCGGGAAGCATCTCCAGGTCGTTCTCGTAGAAAATGCCGAATTGAAACAGGGGGATCAGCTGGTCTTCCATCTTGTAGACCACGGTGGCACGGGCGTTGGTGCCGTCTTTAAGGGCGGTGGATGTGATGGTGTAGGCCTGACAGTAAGCCGTCAGTCCGTTATATGCCCCCGTCATCGTTTTTTCCGTGACGGTCGAATTCGTCGCAAGGAATGTACCGGTATTCTGAAAGGAAAATCCGGAAATCGCCGGCGGTACGACACCGGTGGTGGGTCCGTTCAATACCTTCAGAGCTTCCCGCAACCGGTTGACGCCGTATTCGGCCCCTGCTTCAGCCGCATAGAGAGCCTGCTCGCCTGACTTGAAATTGCCGCTGATTTTTAAATCCGTTGATATGTTGAGCATCGCCGTTGTTCCCAGGAGCATCAACGCCGCCATCACGATCAGCGCCGTCACCAGGGTGACCCCTTTTTCATTGACCATAAGATGCTTCCGCTTCTCATGTCTTTCATGTTTCGTTCTCATCTTTTTCCACTCCTATCGATCAATAATGCTTCTGATGGTTACGGTCCGGGTCAGTCCGTTCGACAACCAGGACACATTGACGGTAACGGTTTTCGTATTGGTGACCGGTACGTTGTTCTGAACAGTCCATTGCCGGGAAAAGACCGTCGCCACCGTTTCCGGTCCACCCGATACCATGGCGTCGTAATTCATGTTCTTCAGGGCCTCCATTTTATCCTTGGCCAGCACGGTCGCCTGCGTTGACAACCTGCTGTAGGAATTGCTTTTAACGGCCATGACATTGACCGAAGCCAGGCCGACGGTAAATATGGTGATCAGGAGCATGGTTACCAGCAGTTCCACCAGAGTGAACCCCTTTTTCGAGAGTGGGCTTGCCATGATCATTCCTCTCTTCCTTTCTTTTCTATTGTTTCAGTTCGGTCAGGATCCGTTGCCCCTTCTTCGGGGAAGCGGCTGATTCCGCGGTGCCCTTTGAGAAAACGTCGAACAGAACTCAGAAGGCGAAAGTGACTCAACGTTGAACAGGAAATTATCGAAAATCGTCTTTCCTGTAAATATTTGACGGCTGACGGGAAAAATAACAGGGAAACTCATGGGCACCAACGTTGGTTTGGTGGTACGAAGATTGAATAAAAATATTTCCCTAAGGAAATTGGCTATCTTTGACAAATCAACCTCCTGCTTCCCTTACTTTCCCTTCGTTTTTTCCTACAGATAAAATGATGGGATTTACCCGTCATTATCCAATGACGAAACCACTGTCGATTTTCCTTAGCTTGTCATACAGGATTTTTTCTCAGGGATGTCCCCTTGCCGCCCTGGTGGAACCGGAGAATGACGTTCATGACGCTGCGACAGAAAACCATCATGACGACAACCGCTGTCGCTTTGGCCCTGGCGGTCCTCACACTGCTGGTATCTCTGCATATTCTGCAGAGCGGTCTGCGGGACATCGAAAACCGGAATGTCACGTTGAACGTGGAGCGGGTTTTGAGCTTCATCCAGGCCACCGTCTCCGAATTGAGTTCCAATGCCCTGGATTATTCGGGATGGGACGACACCTATGACTTTGCCCAGAACCACAATCATACCTACATCAAGACAAACCTGATCGCTTCCACATACACGACTCAGAAGCTCAACCTGCTGATGATCCTCGACCGGAACGGCAGCTCAATTTATGAAGCCGGATTTAACCTCCAGAAAGGCTCCTTCACGCCGGTGCCGCGGTTGCTCCGGGACCCAGCCTTCATGAAGCGCCTGAAGGCCTCAATCCCTCAGGCGAAGGGAACATTGAGCGGCATCGTAATTCTCGATGAAGGTCCCATGATGATCTCCATTCAACCGGTCCTGAAGAGCGACCTCAGCGGGCCTGCCAGCGGCAATCTGATCATGGGCCGATTTCTCAACCCGGAAGAAATCAGGAGCATGTCGCAGTTGACCCATCAGCATTTCGAGCTGCTCCCCTTCAAGAACGGCAAATTGACAACGGATTTAAAACAGGTGCGCCTCCGGCTGGAGACATCGAAATCCATCATGGTCCAGCCGGTCAACGGAAGGACCATTTCCGGATACGCCCGCATCGATGACATCTTCGGACAGCCGGCTCTTCTTCTATCTACGACGGAAGAACGGTCGATCTACCGGCAAGGTGTTCTGATCATCGAATATATGTTCGCCTTTCTTCTGATCAGTACCGTCGCTTTTATGTTCGTTTTTTTTCTTCTTTTGGAGCGGCTCGGTCATGAAGCGCCTGAGTCGCATGAGCAAGGAGGCTCTGGAAATCGGAAACGGCAGCCATACGGACCGCCGTTTTACCGTCACAGGCGGTGATGAATTGTCCGTTCTGGGAAAAAGCATGAATATTCTGATGGAAAAAATCGAGCAGACGGAATCTCTGCTCCGCAGGGAGGCGGCACGTTATCGGGCGGTTGTCGAGGATCAGACGGAACTGGTCTGCCGCTACCTGCCCGACGGCAGGTTGATCTTTGTCAATAATGCCTACTGCCGCTATTACGGAAAAAACCGTTCGGAACTGCTGGGCTCCCTGGCCTTTGCTTCTGTCAGCGAACCGGACCGCGAACCGGTTGAACACTGCCGGCAGGCGTTGAGCAGAGACAACCCGATCACGACCTATGAATATCGGGTGGCCCTGGCCGGTGAAAGGATTCGGTGGCAGCATGCCACGGAGCGGATGATTTCGGATGAGGTTGGGCAGCCTCTGGAATTTCAGACGGTCATCCGGGATGTCACGGATCGGAAACTGATTGAAGAATCTCTCAGGAATGCTTATGCGGACCTGGAAAAGCGTGTTCAGATGCGGACCGCTGAATTGCTGAGAAGAAATGAACAGTTAAGCACTGAAATCGCCAAAAGGGCCCAGATTGAAGATGCCCTTTCCGTGTCGGAAAAAAAATACGCGGGCATTATCGACAATGTCGGAATCGGAATCATCGTTCTCGACCGGCAGCAGAACATCATCGCGGCCAACCGGCGGATGAAGGAGTGGTTTCCGGATCTGGCTCCTGCCGGCTCCTGTCCCAGCGGGCCTGAAGAGCATCGCGACGAAGGGACCCGTCAACTGACTGGCCCCGCATCCCGGACCTTCCATGACGGACAGGTCCACGAGGCGGAAAGCACGATCCGTGTCGGCGGGGAACCCCGCCTCTTTCGCATCGTCTCTTCCGCAATCCTGGACAGAAACAACTCCATCGAGGCCGTGATCGAAATGCTCGACGACATTACCCAGCGCCACCAGGCAGAGGAGATCCTCCGCATCCGTGAAGCCCGCTATCGGGGCATTGTTGAAGACCAGACGGAACTGATCTGCCGGATGACGCCGAACGGTCGTTTCACGTTCGTCAATGAAGCCTACGGCTCATACCTGGGCCAACAGGCCGAGGAGCTGATCGGGAGAGACTTTCTATCCTTCATTCACGAGGAAGACCGGGCGGGCATCCTGGAAAGGATGTCGTCACTCAGCCCGGAGCATCCGGTCATCTGCTTTTTGTGCCGCGGGATGATGGAAAACGGCGGGGTTCGCTGGCAGCAGTGGAGCCAGCGGGCGATTTTCTCTGAAGGGAGCACCCTTTCGGAGCATCAAGGCGTGGGCCGGGATGTAACGGACAGGAAGCAGGCGGAGGAGGCGCTGCAGGAGAGGCAGAGGGAACTGGATGAGAAATCCCGATCCCTCGAAGAGGCCAATGTCGCCCTGAGGGTTCTCCTCAGGCAGAAGGAGGAAGATCGAGAGGAAGTTGAAGAGAGGATTCTGTCAAACATCAATGACCTTGTCATGCCCTATGTCGAAAAGCTGAAGATAGCCCCACTTGATGCGCGCAATCGATCGTGCCTGGAGGTTCTTGAAACAAACCTCAAAGACATCAGAACTTCGTTCAACGGACGATTGACCTCCGGGACGTACAATCTCACCTCCAAGGAACTGGATGTGGCCAACCTGATTCGGGAGGGTAAAACAACGAAGGAAATAGCAGATTTGCTGTATCTCTCAAAAAACACGATCGATTTTCATCGCAACAACATCCGCAGGAAACTGGGAATCACCAATGAAAAGACCAATCTCCGCGCCTACCTGTCATCACTGTCCTGACGACCTGCCCCCCGCTCGTTTCAAGAAGAGCCCCCTTTTTGCACGATCCCATGCCACCATGGCCTGTGCCGACCAGTCCTCTCGCCCAACGGCCCCGGCTTCATTCTCCCTTGCGAGTGCTCCTTTTCAGGACGCAAAAGGGTGAGCCGCCGTCTTCGCCTTGACAAACCAGAAGGAGATTGTAATATTTATGATACATTACAATCTCAGGAGCGGCATTATGAAAAAGATCAAGATTACAGGAATGAGCTGCAACCACTGTGTAATGGCTGTTACGAAGGCCTTGAAGGGTATCGAGGGCATTGAGGATGTTTCCGTTGATCTGAAGGCCGGTGAAGCCACGTTCGAGGAAACGAAGTCCGTGGACCCGGAAGTCATTAAACAAAAAATTTCCGAGGCGGGGTTCGAAGTTGTCGGATAAGGCAATCCTTCATATCTCCGGAATGAGCTGCGCTTCCTGCGTGCGCCGCGTTGAGCAGGGACTGCGGGAAATGGCGGGGGTCGAACAGGCCACCGTCAATTTCGCCCTGGAACAGGCCGTTGTGGACTTCGATTCCGCGACGGTACTCCCTGAACAGCTTACCGAGCGGGTCCGGGAACTGGGTTATGAGGTCGTCAAAATCGACCGCCCGGCCGCCGGAGGGCTGGAAAAAACAACGATTTCCGTCGGCGGGATGACCTGTGCCGCCTGTGTGCGCCGCGTCGAAAACGCCCTGAAAAAAGTGGAGGGCGTGAAGGATGTGTCGGTCAATCTGGCCACGGCCCGGGCCACGGTCCTCCATGAACCCGTCTGGCAAGGGGTGACGGGACTGAAGGAAACGGTGATCGACCAGGGATACGAATTCCTGGGGATCATCGACGAGCTTCAGGAAGACCCCATCGCCGCCGCGCGGATCCGGGAAATCAAGGACTTGAAACTCCGGTTTTCCGTCGGCGCCGTGCTCAGTGTCATCATCTTCATGGGTTCCATGCAGCACTGGTTTCCCTTTCTCCATGGCATTCCGCCGCGGCCCCTCCAGATGATCCTCTTTATCCTTACCGCCCCCGTCGTTTTCTGGGTGGGCAGCCGCTTCTTTACCGGCGCCCTGAAAGCGGCCCGGCAGAAAACCAGCGACATGAACACCCTGGTGGCTATCGGGGCACTCTCGGCATACATCTATTCCGCCCTGGCCACTTTTTTCCCCCGGTTCTTCGCCGAGGCAGGGCTGATGCCTCATGTCTACTACGACGGCGCGGCCATGATCGTCACCCTGATCCTTCTGGGAAGGCTGCTTGAGGCGGGCGCCCGGGGCCGGACATCCCAGGCCATCCGGCGTCTGGTGGGACTCAAGCCGAGAACAGCCCGCGTCATCCGGGACGATCAGGAAATGGACATCCCGGTGGAAGAGGTTCTCAAGGGGGATCTGCTCGTTGTGCGGCCGGGAGAAAAGATCCCCACAGACGGCATCGTCCGTTCAGGCTCTTCAGCGGTGGACGAATCCATGCTCACGGGGGAAAGCGTGCCTGCGAACAAGGAGCCGGGCTCCGAGGTCTTCGGCGCCACCTTGAACCGCAGCGGCAGCTTTACCTTTGAAGCCACGAAGATCGGTGCGGAAACGGCTCTTTCCCAGATTATCCGGCTGGTGGAAGAAGCTCAGGGTTCCAAGGCCCCGATCCAGCGGCTTGCCGATCGTGTGGCGGCCGTTTTCGTTCCCGTTGTCATTGCGATAGCGCTGCTGACTTTTATCGTGTGGTTCTTTTTCGTCCCGGAACCTGTCTTCAGCCGCGCCCTCCTGAATTTTGTTTCCGTCCTGGTCATCGCCTGCCCCTGCGCGCTGGGTCTGGCCACACCCACGGCGGTCATGGTGGGCACGGGGCTGGGGGCGGAGCACGGCATCCTGATCAAGGGAGGAGAAAGCCTGGAAAAGGCTTATCGGCTGACCTCCGTGGTCTTCGACAAGACAGGCACCCTGACCCGGGGAGAGCCGGAGGTGACGGATATCCTGGCCGCGGAGGGAACTGTGCCGGAAAGGGTTCTCCAGACGGCGATTTCTCTTGAATCCCGGTCGGAACACCCCCTGGCCCAGGCCATCGTCGTTCGAGGAAGATCGGAGGGGCTGGCCCCCCTGGCCGTTGAGCATTTCGAGGCGCTGTCCGGACTGGGGACACGGGCTCTCATCGGAGGGAAATCGTGCCTGCTGGGGAATCTCCGCCTTATGCTTCAGGAAAGGATGGATTTGCAGGGGCTGGACCGGAGGGTCGCCGATCTGGCCGGTCAGGGAAAAACCTGCGTCCTGGTCGCCGAAGAGGGCCGGGTTACAGGACTGATCGCCCTGTCCGATGTCCCGCGGGAATCTGCAAAAGAAGCCGTGGCCGAACTGAAAGCCTCAGGGCTCCGGGTGGCCATGATCACCGGAGACAATCTCAACACCGCCTCAGCTATCGGCCGCCAACTGGGCATCGATCAAATTCTCGCAGAAGTCATGCCTGGTGACAAGGCACGGGAAATCCGGCGGCTTCAGCAGGAAGGGCAGATCGTGGCCATGGTGGGAGACGGGATCAACGATGCTCCGGCCCTGACGTCGGCGGACATCGGCATCGCCATCGGAGCCGGAACGGACGTGGCCATCGAAGCCAGCGACATTACCTTGATGACCGGTGATCTCCGGGCCGTTCCCCGGGCCATCCGGCTCTCCCTGGAAACCATGAAGGTCATCCGCCAGAATCTCTTCTGGGCCTTCATCTATAACATCATCGGCATCCCGATCGCCGCCGGTGTGCTCTACCCCTTCTCCGGAATCCTTCTGAACCCGGAGTTCGCAGCAGCCGCCATGGCCCTGAGCTCCGTCTCGGTCGTCAGCAATTCCCTCCGCCTCCGGTATACAGGCCTCAAATCCTGAAGGCTCCCCCCGGAAACACACGCTCTTCATGGCTTGGATATTGCTTCTACAAAAAGCTCTATCCTGCATGCTGAAAAAAACCTCATATCAGATCTTCCTGTTGTATCCTCGGGTTACGGACATCGTGATCAAAGGGCGCGGCGACGGATTTTTATGCAGACTACCTAAAAAATGACAGTGACAGCACAATTCTAATGCATGGCACGGGAAAAAGAACCAGGGTGAAGGGCACCCCGAATATTGAAGTGGGATGTGGCATCGCCCGGGGGGATGACTCATTCGGGGCCGGTCGGGATGCTGCCAGCCAGGCGACAGAGGGCATTATCTCCTATTTCCTGACGGCGGTGATCGTCTTTGCACCGGCTTCCTATGACCTTGACGCCATGCTTTCCGGAATCCGGAGCGTCGTTGGTGACGTCCCCCTGTTCGGCGCCAGTTCAGCCGGAGAAATGTGCCATCGGGCCTTTTCGGGAAGCGTTGTGGTTATGGCCCTCGCTTCCCCTTATCTCTCTGTCAGCGTCGGACTGGGGAAAGGGGTGTCAACGGATTGTCGAGGCGCCGTGATCGAGGCAATCGAAGGGGGCACGGTCAAACGGTATTTCAATCCTAAAAACAGCTCCTATTACAATAAAATGACCCGCAACGGCCGGTCGGTCTTTGCCATCCTGTTTTCACCGGGATGCACGGCCGCCTCGGATTCCTACAGCCCTGAAATCCTGGAAGAACTCAAACGCCTTTCTCAGGGATGCATCTCTTTTTTCGGAGGCAGCGCCGTCGATCCCGCAGGAACAACCGGGCAGGAAAATTTCGTTTTTTACGGAAACAGAGCCTACTCTGACAGCATGGTTCTGGCGGTCTTCGAAACGGGGCTTAAGTTCGGTATTGCCATGGGCCACGGGTTCCACCCCACGGGGAAGAGAGTCGTTGCCACAAAATGCAGGGGCCGTGAAGTTCTTGAACTGGACCATAGACCGGCCGCGGATGTTTTTTCGGAACTTCACGGCATCCCCAGGGAAGAGCTGGAAGGAAACTATCTCTTTGAACAGATAGCGCGGCCCTTCGGAATGCGCCATGCTCTGGGGGAGTACACGATTTTCGTCCCTCACACCCTAACGCCGAATGGCGGAGCAAAACTCGCCCACCCGGTGCAGGAGGGAACCGCTCTGGCCCTGATGGAAGCCATCGAGGACGAAGTGGCCGCGGCGGGAAAGGACACGCTGCAGAGTGCACTGATGCAGTCCGGCATCACCGAACCTGCCGCCATACTGGTCTGCTCATGCTTCCTGAGGATGAATCTTCTGAAAAGCAGGATTAATGAAGAACTGGCCGCGATCACCACTGCCATGCCCGGTGTTCCCCTGGCGGGTTTCTACAGTGCCGGCGAACAGGGCACGAACGCGGATCATGTCAGCCGCCACAACAACGAGGCCATTGTGATCCTCCTCTTGGGCAACGAGCTGTCCTATGCCGCCAAAGTGGCGGAGGAAAACCGGATCCTGTACCGGATGCTGGAGGCGCGCCTGGCGGAGAAACAGCTTCTGCAAGAGGAATTGGCGGGACAGATCCGTTTTCTCCAGATCCTGATCGACAACATCCCGAATCCTGTCTTTTACAAGGATCCACAGGGACTATACCTCGGCTGCAACAAGGCTTTCGAGGAATATTTCAATCTGCGGAGGGAAGAGATCCTGGGTTCATCCGTCGAGAATCTCGATCAGGTCGATCAGATCGACCTTCATCGCCAATTGGACAGAGAGTTGATTCAGAAGGGCGGCAGGGCCGTTTATGAATCCACGATCCACGCCGAAGACGGCACCCTCTTGCATACCATCATCCATAAAGCCCTTTTTCACAAAGCCGACGGGACTCCGGGCGGCATTGTCGCCAGCATGACCGATATCACCGATCGCAAACAAACTGAAGAGGTCCTCAGGATCAGCGAGGAAAAATTCCTCAAAGCGTTTCAAGGCATTCCGACGATGATGACCATCATCACGTTTCAGGACGGAAAAATCGTTGAAGTCAATGAAAGTTATCTGCGAAACCTCGGGTTTACGCGCCGGGAGGTGGTGGGAAAAACCTCAAGAAAGCTTGATGTTTACGTCTATCCGGAACAGCGTAATCTTGTCATTAACATGATGATTGCAAAAGGTTCCGTGCAAAACCTCGATGTCCCGTTACGAACCAAAACGGGAGAGATCCGCCATTGCCTTCTGTCGGCGGAACGGATCCAGTTGCAGAATGTGGAGCACGCACTGATCCTGATGCAGGACATCACGGATCAAAAGCATGCGGAGCAGGAGCGCCTCCAGCGGATGAGGCTGCAAAGCATACTGCAGACGGCGGGAACGATCTGTCACGAATTCAACCAGCCCCTTCAGATCCTTTCCGGATACACCGAACTGCTCCTTGCCGACCCGGCCCTGGATCCGAAAATCCATCAGAAACTGCAGATCATAAAGGGACAGACGGAACGGATGGAAATGATCACCCAGAAGCTTTTAACCGTGAAAGAATGTTCTTTCAAGGATTATGCGGGAATCGGCAAGATCATGAACCTGCATGAAGACGAGACGGAAGAAACGGATCCGTCCTGATGCATGGTTATGGCTTGAACAGGAACACATAGAATCAAGAATAAGCAAACAACAGATTTCATTGGATTGTGAAGAGGTAAGACATGGTTGAACCGAAGATTCTCCTGGTGGATGATGAGATTGAGATTCTTTCGATGCTGCAGGAGGCATTGAGCATGCGCGATTACAAGGTGATCACGGCGGAGAACGCGGAAAAGGCCCTGGAGGTTCTCGCCAGGGAAAGTGTCATGGTCATGTTTCTGGATCTCAATCTCCCCGGCATGAGCGGCATCGATCTTTGCAGGAGAATCCGCAAAGACAATCAGATTGCCATCATCAATGCCCTGACGGGTTACAGCAATATTTACGGGCTTCTGGAATGCCGGGGCGCCGGCTTCGATGATTTTTTCATCAAACCTGTTTCGCTCAAGACGCTCTTCAAAGCCGTCGACGATGCCTTCGAAAAAATCGACCGCTGGCAGATCTTTGAGTACGACCTGACGTGATCCCCTCCCTCTGCAGCGGCCGGCTCCAATCCCGACGTTAACATGCGCCTTTTTAAGACCGCTTCGTCGCTGTCCCCACGCCGACATCGGGGTTTTGCCTCACAGCTTCAAGGCCGCTGAGCCTTCTGCCCTTCACGGTCGGAAGGGAGCTTCAGAGAAGAAGCTCTTCCAGGGGCCTCTTGGGAACGTGATGGACGCCCTCCTCATCCCGCCAGTATCGGATGCAGCCATCCGGTCCGAGGGGTTCAATGACAACCTTCTCCCGCGGCCTGCCCAGAGCCAGCACAAGGAGGACTTCGTACTGCTCCGGGATGTTCAGGGACTGCCGCAGGGCCGCCCGCTTGATCGAAGCGATCATGCATCCCCCCAGTCCCTTCTCCACCGCACCCAGAAGGATGCTCTGCGCGGCAATTCCATGGTCGCACCCGAAGGAGTGGACAATGGACGTATCTCCCAGTATCACGATATACGCGGCAGGGCGCTCCCCTTCCGAAGGGCCTGGCCAGTCATTCAGATAACCGGCCCAGGCAAGACAGGGAAAGATTCGGTCATTCTTGTCAGGATCCGCGGAAAGGACAAACCGGAGCGGTTGGAGATTGGCCGCCGAAGGCGAAAGGCGGGCGAGGTCCACAAGTTCTTTCAGCGTTTCTTCGGATATTCGTTCGCTTTCTTCAAATCGTCGGTAACTCCTGTTCTTCAAAACCAGTTCCTGGAGCATCATGGCTTCTTCCTTTCCCGGTGAAAGATTTCACCACATCAGTTCAGCTTTTGCAGAAATTCGTCGGCGGTCATAACCTGGAAAATCGGATAAAGTGGATTATTGCGGAAAATGTTCAGGATCTGCTCATGGACTTCCTCTTTGTGGGCAGCACAGCAATCCTCGATGAAATAGGCGGCAAAATCATGGGCCAGCGCATCCAGGACCGTGGAAAGGACGCACCAGTTGGTGCTGATGCCTGCGACGGCCAGGGTGTCTACACCATGCAGACGCAGTGTCTGATCGAGATCCGTCTTGAAAAATGCGCTGAAGCGGCGTTTGGGGAGCCAGATATCCGTCGGGGCCTGAACCAGCCGGTCGGTGACTTCAGCGCCTTCAGTGCCCCGGATGCTGTGCTCTTTCATCTTTCCCTTGAAAATGAAATCCCCTTCGAGAAAGCTGTCGGTGGAAAAGATGACGGGGATCGAACGTTTCCGGGCTTCCTCCGTCAGATGGTTTATCATCGGCACAATGGCCCGGGCAAAAGGCGTAATGGGCAGGGGATGGGAAGAATCCAGGGTATCCTTGACCATGTCGATAACAACGATTGCAGGTTTCATAAGCAGGGGCTCCTTAAAGATCATTTCATACAAAACAGCTGCAGCATAAAAGGAGGTCATCCTGGAAGTCAAGCCAAAAACACGCCTGTTCAAAATACTCTCCTGCTTGACTTTGTCTTGATTTTCCGCCTGCTCTATGGCATAAATAACATATTGGTTCGCCCACAAATTTCAGAAGAAGAGGATGGAATCGTTGAACATCCGACATAAAGTATGGCTGGAAAAGAATGGCCGTGTTCTATTCGGCGAGGGACGATATGAACTGCTCAAGACGATTGCGGAATGCAAAAGCCTCAATGCAGCCGCTAAAAAGCTGAATATGTCCTATCGTGCGGCATGGGGCAGGCTGAAGGCCTCCGAGGAACGGCTGGGAATCCCCTTGGTGGTTATTGAATCGCAAAAACAGGGAATGCATCTTACCGAACAGGCGACAGCACTGCTGGAGGCTTTCGACCAGCTTGAAAAGGAAATCACTTCCCTGATCGCTGAGCGGACAAAGCAGTTATCCTTTCTGTGCACCCCTGACAGCGACAAAAAACAGGAATCTTCAAAAAGTTCATAACAATTCTTCCTATTAAGAAGTAATCTGCCTTTCAAATACCTGAAATCCCCTGCATTTCTCTATCAGAAGCCTTGCCTATCGTTATGTCAATAAAGTCATAATGACTCGAACAATTCTTGTTGATTTACTTATCATTACATTATATGACTCATTATTACAATCAACTTCTTATTCTTACATTATGACATAAAAAGACCACTTTGAGTTGCCGGTTCATCCACTAGGCCATCGACTCATCGGGCTTCAGAGTGGGATATGGACTCTGGCGGTCTGTTTTTACAGCTGCAGGGAAAATTTTTTTCAAAGCTGAGTCAGAAAAAGGAGAAACTTACATGCAACACAAACGAAAGACATACACCCCGTCCTTTAAAGCCAAGGTCGTTCTGGAAGCCATTCGGGACAAGAAAACATCGGCTGAACTCGCCGATCGCTATAAGATTCATCCGGTGCAGGTCCGCAACTGGAAAGTCATTGCTACCCGGCGGATGCCGGATCTTTTCACCAATCGTAAGAAGGACGATGACCAGGAGAAGGAAAGGCAGATCCAAAGCCTCAACCGTCAGGTTGATCAACTTCAGAAAGAACTGAACTGGCTGCGACAGAATCTGGATCTGAGCCACAAGGAGCGCGTGTCGCTTATCAAAAGAAAGGATCTTGACATTGCCGTGTGCCGTCAGGCTGAACTGCTTGGAATATCGCGGTCCAGCGTTTACTATCAACACAACGGGACTAAACGGGAATCACTGTTGAAGGACCAGGTCAGCGCATAATTCCCCTTCCGGTCAAACAATTCATCTATCGGGATGGCGCAACAGAGGCGAAACGTTATCAACCGCCTTTTTCAGCCCTGATCTTAAATCTTGTTCTTTTGGTGATTGGCTGATATCGTTCGCGGTGGAAGTCAAATAATCCAGGAGCTAGGCGGGAAGCTGATGACGAGATCTCCGGTTGATGAAGTCCATCTGTCCCGCATTGTCATTTTCGTCATTATTTTCTTCATCCTGCCCGCCTCCTCCTGCTCCGGAAGGGCCAGGAATATCATTCTCATGGTTCCCGACGGGATGGGGCTGGCCAATGTCACAGCCGCCCGCATTTCCAAACATGGGAGCAATCCTCTTCCCCTCTCTTTTGAAACCCTGGATCAGATCGGATACCAGAGAACCTTTGCCGCCGGCGGCGTCATTACCGACTCGGCAGCCGCAGCTTCAGCCTGGGCCTGCGGAGAAAAATTCTCCAACGGTGAAGTCTGCTATCACCGTGACGGGCGCCCGTATCAGCCGAACATCCTGGAGCTGGCCATGAAATCCGGCAGATCCACAGGCCTTGTTGCGACAGAGGCAATCACCGACGCAACCCCCGCCGCCTTCGGCGCCCATGTCCCCTTCCGCCGCTGCTGGAAGGAAATCGCCCGCCAGTACATCGAAGAGTCACATGTGAGCGTGCTTCTGGGCGGCGGTAAAGCTCTGCTGACAGCGCAGGAGGCCGATCCATGCGGGACCGCCGGAGATCTTCTGCGCCTGGCTCAGGAGCGGGGATACCGTGTGGTTGCCGACCGGAAAGAACTGGAAAAAGCCGTTGAGGAGGGTGCGACAAAACTCCTGGGGCTTTTTTCCGACCATGCCCTTACCCCGGAATACATCAGAAAGCCGGAATCAGCCGAACCCCGGCTGCGGGAGATGGCAACGGCCGCTCTGAGGGTCCTGGAACAGAATGAAGCCGGTTTTTTTCTTCTCATCGAAGGCTCTCTGGTGGACAGGGCCAACCACGAGAACAATTTTCCCTACCAGGTGGGTGAAGTTCTGGCCTTCGACGAAGCCGTAGCCGTTGTCCGGGCGTGGGTGGATCAGGACCCGAAGCGCAAGGCGGAAACCCTTCTGATCGTGGTTCCCGACCACGAAACGGGCGGATTCGCCATTACAGGCCCTTTTTCAACCGGGAAGGACGCCGACGGCGAGGTCGAAACAGCATGGACGGGGAAGAAACACACGGGGGTCGACACGATCATCTGGAGTTCAGGGCCGGGAAGTGAGCGCCTTGGCCGCGCCATCGACAATACCGACCTTTACGGGATCATGGCCGATGCCCTGAAATGACGGAAGGAGTTCCTTCGATCTTGAACAGTTCCTCGTCGGAAAGTGACTTCATGCGGTCAGGGTCTGTCTCGCCCAGCCAGGTCAGAGAAATCTGTTCCCCTTTTTTTCTCCAGATGCTGCAGAACCTTTCTCCGGAAGGCTGAAAGGCAAACCGCGGGGGATTGGCCAGGCGGGCCCGGGTCAGCCCTTGCAGGACATCGGCGAGGCAGGCGGAACCGGTCACTGTTACAATCAATTCATCGTTATTCAGCTTCCCCCAGCGTTCCTCCACGAACAATCCCATCCTCACGGCAATGTGCAGGTCGGCACAGATCTCACGGTGGTGGGCAAAGGCCTCTCTTTCCATGTGCCTTTCCCTCATCTGCCGGCAAGCCGGCACGATCTCCGGAGTGCGGGGAGAAAAGACGATATCCTGCTCGAAGTATGGTTTGATATCCAGAATGGGGGTTCCATCCACGGCGTCCAGCCCGTCGACGAACAGACGGTTCCCCGCATTTCCTTCCAGCCGTACGAGGGTCAGGGCGATCGGATTCGGCCGGACCGGAGTCCTCAAGGCAAAAACCCCGTATTTCGGCACGCGGGGATTCACCCGCTCAGGAGATGCCGTAAGAACGTCCCGCCGGGATTCGTGGAACCAGGACAGAACCCACAGATGGGAGTTCTCATTGATCTTATCCAGGGCAGCCGCATATTCCGGGAAGATTTCGATAACCGAAGAAATCCCCTGAAGTGAGATGTTTGCCGTGGAGGCTTCCGATGAGCACACGATTCCAATCGGCCGCAGCTCAATGGAACTCATGATAACCTTCATAGCCTTCCTCCCTTGCCCAAGGAGTGATGACAGATAGAATTTCCATGATTTTACCGTTTGTTGATCAAACATTCCACCACGATATTTTGCCCCGGCCATCTCCATGAATGTGCCTTATGTACCCGCTTTCCATGGCGATCTTCCTCGCCCGGATTTCCGGAAGCCATAACGCAGTGTACCGGCTTGATAGCATTTTTGAGATGGAATTGGAATTTTTTGTGTTCCCATATTCTTATGTTTACATATTCCTATGTTTTTATATTCACATGTTTTTGTTGACAGAGAGCGCCACTTTATTTGTACTCCCAACCCTAAAGAAAAGTTTCTATTAATATCAAAAGCTTGAAACTCAAGGGCGATTTTTCGGGTAACGGTCACCCGCCTTCGACAGCGGTAGGTAAACAAAATTGAAATTCTTAAGTAAAATTATCGTTATAAGTCGTTGTCGAATTTTTGGCGTTTGCCTACATTTTTAAGGGGTCACCTGGATATGCCGAATGCGTTGCGGTGGAGATATCTTTAGTTGTTTTAGGATGTTGACTTGTTCCGGTGTCGGTTCGGTGGTCTGTAATACCCGTCCTTCTTTTGAAAAAAATTCTCCAAGATGAAGGCGCTCCATTTGAGCTTTGATATGGTCCCAAGGCATGTTCGTTTTCCTCTCGGCAACCCTTACCAGAAGGAGTGCCAGGAAACAGAGGAACACATGGGCTTCGATCCGTTCATCCTTCCGGTGATAAACAGGTCTCAGATCCAGAGTCGTTTTCAGGGTTCGGAAAGCCCGCTCCACTTCCATCAGTTGTTTGTACCCCAGTGCCACATCCTCAGGACTCAGGGTGTCGTCACTGGTGGAAATGATGTATTTCCCGTCCAGATGGGCCTCTTCTCTGATCTTCCCTTTGTCGATTTTGATCCGCCCGGTTTTCAACTGCCGCAGGTATCTGCCCATGGTCCGGTGGGACAGAAGGGCGCAGACGTTCTTCGTGTGACCGTGTCCGGTCTGCTCTTTGATGGACTTCAGAGCTTCTTCAATCTTTTTGATGGTCTTCTCGCGAGTGGCCTGATCCTTTTTGGCTTCATCCGGATTGTGAACCAGGATAAAGCGGCGGCGCTTTTCCCCGTCGCCAATGATCACTTCCTTGATCTCCAGGTTTTCCCGAACGGAAGTGAACCTGCCCCGCTTGGCCAGAACCTCGCGGTGGATCTCCTGATTGTCCCGGAGCTTCTCGCCGATGATGTAGTGACCGCCGGCCTTCTGCAGGATCAGGCGATTCTCTTCGGAACTCATCCCCCGGTCCATGACCCAGACGCAACGGCCCAGCTTCCAGCCGAGAAGATCGCTCTTGACCTTTTCCACGGTCTTCATGTCCGAGGTGTTGCCCGGCATCGTCCAGCACTTCACCGGGATGCCCTCCTTCGTGACCGCCAGGCCGATCCGCTCCACTGCAACGGTACAGTTCGCCTCCAGGAAAAAGGTGCCAAACTGTTTTCCTGTGTCCACACGCAGTTCCATGTCAGTCCGTCCGAATCATTCTTCTCCCCAACCATTCGTGAAAGATGAGCACGGCTACGGAAATGGTTATGGACACCAAGCAGAGGGCCATGGCCATCTCGTCGCCTCGAGGGGAACTGATGTATTCATAAATCGCCAGGGGGATCGTCTGGGTAACCCCGGGGATGTTTCCCACGACGATGATCGTCGCCCCGAATTCACCCAGTCCCCGGGCGAACATGAGAACGGAGCCGGCGATGATTCACCGGACGGAAAGGGGCAGGATCACCGTGAGGACATTGTGAAACCAGCCTGCTCCGAGGGTCCGGGAAGCCTGAATAAGGCGCACATCGATGGTTTCCATTCCTGTCCGCATCGACCGGACCATCAGGGGAAAGCCCAAGACCGCCGTGGCGATGACCGCCGCTTTCCAGGTAAAAATCAGCTGAATCCCGAGGGGCTGGAGGATCATCTTCCCGACCCAGCCCTGCTGTCCCAAAAGGAGGAGCAGAAGATAGCCAACGACGACAGGCGGCAATGTCAGAGGAAGATTGACAAGGACATCCAGGGCGACCCGCCCCCGGAACTTCCGGAAGGTCATGAGATAGGCAACGGCAAAACCAAAGGGAAGAGAAATCAGAGTGGCCACAATGGCCACTCTGATCGACAGCAGGATTGCCGAATAATCGGTCGATGTAAAACCGGGCATGTGGAAATTACTTCACCGCAAACCCGTATTTGGCAAGAATCTTCTTTACATCGGCGGTTTTCAGGAAATTATAGAATGCCACCGCTTCGGCATTTTTGCTTCCCGCAGCTGTAAGCGCTACAGGATAGGTCACTCTCGAGTAATAGTTCTGGGGCACGGCAAAAAGAATCTTCACATTCTTGGCCATCATCGCGTCCGTCTTATAGACAAAGGACCCATCCACCTCACCGCGTTCGGCATACATCAGGCATTCCCGAACATCTCTCGCCATGACCAGCTTTTTTTCCAGCTGCTTCTCCAAACCCGCACTCTTGATCGCCTCCATGGCATACTGGCCGGCAGGAACGCTCTTCGGGCTGCCGATGGCGACCTTCCCCAGTTTCACCACATCCTGCATGCCGCTCACCTTGAGACCGGGCTTGCCCACAAAGACCACTTCATTGAAGGCAAAGGTGGAAACATGCCGCGCATCGACCAGGTTCTTTTCTTTCAGGAAGTCCATCCACTCCACATTGGCGGAGAAATAGACATCGCAGGGGGCGCCGTTCGCGATCTGTTTTGCCAATGCCCCGGAACTGGCAAAGTTTCGTTGAAATGAAACCCCTGGGTTCTTTTTTGTAAATTCCTTGGAAATGTCCGTTACTGCATCCGTCAGGCTGGCCGCCACGGATATTTTAATTTCACCCGCAAGGGCTGTCCCGGTTAAAAACACGAAACAAAACACCGCCAAAAAGAGTTTGATAGTCCAGTTCTTCATCTTTCATCCTTTCCTAAATGAATTTTTAAAAAAAGGGGGATTTTCTGACCGCCTTACTTCAGAAGTCTCAGATTCAAATTATGCAGGGCATAACGCATATTCAACCCAAATACAACCCGCGAAGGAAGACACCGTGCAAGGTGTTCCAAAGTCCCTTGAAGCTGAAACCACCATGGCATCAAGGTCATTTGCACTCCCTGATGATGCGGATCAGCATCCGGGAAAATTCGACGGGTCATCTTTAAATGCTCCCGGAATCCCGCCGCTCAACCCTTTTCTTTTCAAGCCCTGCCCGACTTCACTCCAATTCCCCACACCGGCCCGCCTGAATGCGTCAGTGTACGAAGCAGAACACCCTGATATTTCTCTGCAATCCCATCTCCCATACCGATAGAGTAGAACCTTTTGAGGTTGTTAAGTTCAACAACCTCCATCTGTCGCAGATCCTCCACGCGAAGGCGAAGAGGGTTGTTTACCAAACCTGATACCGTAAGTTTTTTGGGCATATATCTCGGGGCAGATATTTTTTCAGGCATTCACATGACTCCATCAGAGCGTCTTTTGATCAGGTTGGCCGGACATCATTGCATAAGAGAAGAATCCTTTTATGCCTGAAATAACATAATCCATGCCCCGCTTATCTTATGAATGATATAATGTCAAGGATATTCCTGATCACACCATCACAGGCAAGAGAACTGTCATGACGCGTTTTTCGCTCGAGCCCTTTTGTCATACAGCTCGGAGAAGAACATAAAACGATGTCCTGAATGTTCGGGACGCCATTGGAAAGGTTTCTTTCCGATATGGATGTTTTGTTGCTTAAAATCATTAAAATTAATTGGAAGATATTCGATCGTGATCTGTGTTTTTTTACTGTCAAAATTTAATACTGATGGAGGTAAGGGTCATGAAACTGAGTGCAAGGAATGTTTTGAGCGTTACCGTGTCAAGCGTCAAGAAGGGGGCTGTAAATACCGAAGTCGTCATCGCTCTGAAGAGCGGACCGTCTCTCGCGGCGGTGATCACCAACACGAGCGCCGACAACCTGGCCCTGAAAGACGGGGCGGCTGCCTTTGCCATCATCAAGACAAGCAGCATCATTGTAGGCGCAGAATGATCACATGATGGGACATCTTCCCGAAGGCTTCTATTTCTTTCGCCTTCGGGAAAGATGTCCCCAGGACGAAGAACAAAACATCTCTGCGAAACCTTTCTTTTGGCCATGCCGGCCTCAATGACCACATCAGGCTGAGGGAGATCTGTAATCGTCCCCTCGGGTTGCCTGGGAACAGCCGTTTTTCTTTTTAAAAGGGAATATGGATCCAGTCCGGTGAGCCAGGATCCTTTACGTTGAAGTCCAGTCACGGCGCAGGTGAGAAAGATTGCCGCCGCGGCAGAGAAGAACGACTTCGGTCAGGATGGACAGGGCAATTTCCTGGGGTTGATTGCGCCCGATCGACAGCCCCACCGGACAGTAGAGCCGCTCATCAATTTCTCCGCCGCGCCCCCGGATGTTCTCGATCAGCACGCGCGCCTTATTCGGGCTGCCCACCATGCCGATATAGGGGATCTCCTTGCAGGGAAGCAGTTGTTCCAGAACCACCTCGTCATGGTCGTGTCCATAAGTCATGATGACGCAGTAACTCATGGCCGTAAGTTCGATATTCTCGGAAATCCTGTCAAAGGGGGCGCAGACGAGGGCCCCGGCCCCGGGGAAACGATCGGGGATCAGAATTCCCGGCCGGTCATCATAAACGCGATAGGACATTTCCATGACGGCACACAGGCGCGCCAGACACTGCCCGATATGGCCGGCGCCGAAGATGACCAGTTCAGGCTCGGGAACAATCGGTTCGATAAAGACCGTCATGGTCCCCCCGCAGGCCCCCAGGGGACGATCCTCTGCCATCCATTCCCCCCCTTCAACGGGAGAGACAAAGCGCTGCATCAGGCAGGTCCGATGAGCAATGGCCTTGGCGGCCAGTTCGATGCACTGCTGCTCGGACGTGCCGCCTCCCACCGATCCGGCGCTCCGGCCATCTTCAGTCACGACCATTTTGGCCCCCGTCTTGCGCGGTGTGAATCCCTGGGCGTCAATAATCGTCACGATCGCACAGGGGATGCCCTGTGCCTGCCATTCAACCAGGCGGTCAAGCCACATATCCTCTCTCCTTGAATGAACTTTATCCGCGGCCCGCGGCGCTCTCATCCGTCGACGGCGTCGGCGGCATCATCCGAAAGGCCAAGGGGAATTCAATGCGCCAAGGCGGCAATCCGCTCCCGGAGTTCATCCAGGTCGCTCGCCATATTGAGGCTTCGAAGCGCCCCGGACGGGGCGTTGGCGATACTTCCCCCACCCCGCAACGCATAGCCGGACATGAGCTCCACATCGTCGATAGAAGTAATGCCCAGTACATCAACGCCATAACTGAAGAGCACGGGGCTGGCGGGTACGGTGGGACCCATGAGGATCCTCATCCGGGCGGACGGCGTCCGGCGGATCACGGCTTCGAGGGTTTCGTTGACAACGGTCAAGCCGGTCATAAAGACCAGTTCGGCGTCCTGGAGCGCCTGGTCAGCCTGCTCCCAATGGATATCCCCCGGGCGGGGAAAAAGCTCCACAATCGTGACGGGATAGCCCTGCTCCCGCCACAGGGCCGCTTTTTTGAAGTAGCCGATAAAACAACTCGGTACGCGGGCTGTTATGGCCGGCTCGAAGAGTTCCATGGCCCCTCCTTCAATCGTCACGGGAGGTTCCGGGAGCAGGGACTTGAGGCAAGCCATTCCGACACTGCGCCTGAGGTTCTTCCGGCTTGCCAGGAGTTCGAGGGCTGCCGCCCGGGCGGGCCGGCCGATCCAATCCCCCATCCAGGCATCCATGCCGATCGGCTCGTTAAAACCGGGCATGTTATGAAAGTAGGTCGAAAGAGACCATTTCCCGGTCTTGACCAGGACCCAGTTGACATAAATTCTGATATCCTCGATCACCGCCGCCGGATCGGCATCGGCGGCCATGCGCCGGATCATCTCTTCATAGAATCCCAATTTTCAGTCCACGCCTCTTTCATGAAATGGCTAGCCGGATCGGCGCAGGAAAATGCAAGAACGTTCATGGCGATGACTACCCGCTTCAGGCCATCCCGTTTTGCTTTCTTTCTGCATCAAATCCGTTTCCAGGCAGTCCCGCCGGGGAGATCCGCAGGCGCCGGCGCTATTGGATCACAAACTTCCCCAGATCCACATCCTTGAATTTCACCCGTTCAAAGGAGGAGGTGCGGGGATACGGGGCCGTTGCATCCACGCCGACCTTGGTGACCAGGCCGTCCTCAACCATGGGATTCAGGATATGGCCGGGCTGATCTTTCAGGACGATAAATCCCTTCTTGGCGTTGAAGCGCGTCGTAATCGCCCATTCGACGTCGATCGGGTCGTAGATATTGACATCGTCGTCCACGGCCACAACCCACTGGAGGGATGGAAAGGCCTTGAACGCCTCCTGGATGGCCTCGTTCTGAATGCCCTCCCTGCTCTTGGTCAGCTGGAGAACGGCGCCATAAAACCCGCATCCCCCCGGGGGAAGGTAAACCGCTTTAAGGTCAGGAACCTTCTGTTTCACCGTAACGAAGATCTTCGCCTCGGCGGTGAAGCCGACGGCATTCCAGACTTCCTGGCCCGAGAGCAGGGAATGGAAGACAGGATTCTTCCGATGGGTGATCGCCTTGACCCGCATGACCCAGCGCTTGTCCTGTTTTCCATAATATCCCGTCACCTCGGCAAAGGGGCCTTCCGTCTCCCGGACGTGAGGGATGATTTCCGCTTCGATCACGAACTGCGCATCGGCAAAGGCAGGGACATCGACGGTCTGCGCCTTGATGAAATGGATCGGCCTGCCGACGATATGGCTTGCAATGGTCGCCTTTCCGGGCCCCGTTCCCGGTACGGAAGAAACCAGCCAGGGGGCGAGCCCGACGCCGTTGTTGATGGTCACCTGAAGGGGTTTCCCCTGCTTTTCCATCGTTTCAAGGTAGGCCCCCAGGTGCCTTCCCGGATCGATCAGGAAGGTAAGGCGATCCTTGCCGGTGATCATGATCCGGTGGATGGAGATGTTGGGCTTTCCCGTCGCCGGATCATTCACCACCACCACGGAAGAGTCGAAATAGGGTCCGCCGTCCTGCAGGGCATGGACCGGGGCGGGAAGATCGTAGAGGTTGACACCCTTGGTCACGACAACCTCGTTGGCCGGTCCCTTATCGAGAACCTTCGACGGCAGCGCCTCCTTGTCCTTTCTCCACGCACCGATGGCCTGGCCTATGACGAAGGGGACCTTCTCCTTGGGGACGTTGAAGAGGGAGCCCACCGTATCGCGGTTCCACAGAAGGCCCATGAATACCGGGAAGGCGCTCCCCTTGACCTTTTCAAAAAGGACGCACTTCTTCCCCTCGAACTTCTTTGCAATGCCGGCGAGCTCATGGACCGGATCGACCTCCGATTTGACGCGGACGAGATTCCCCGTCTTTTCCAGGTAGTCGATGCAGGCGTTCAGGTCCACGAGACGATCGGCCTTATGCGGATCAGGCGCGGCCTGGGCGGGCCAGCCGGGGGAACTCAAAAAGAAGAAAAAAACAAGGGGCACAAACAGTCTGATGGTCCACTTCATGGTCGTAATCCTTTCTCTTTTTTTTTGGGCATTTTTCTTCTCTCAGGATGGGAGCCTGTCAGGGATAAGGCCATCCAGGCCGCTTTCAGCGAAGTAAGATATTCATAGATGACACACGGCCAATTGTAAACAGAAAAAGTCTTGCATTGCTTTGAATTTTCGTTATACGGGAAAAAGCTAAGGGAAGCGGCTCCACGGAACCGGCGGCGCAATGGTTTTCGCGGAAGCGTTGAAGGGGGAAACTCTTGCAGGCAACAAGAACTTTGAACGGGATCCTCTTCAGGACGGAAGAAGGCCGGTATGATCTGGATGCCTCGGCGCAGTGGATCGGACAGGATCTGCTCGTCTCGATCTGGGGAGGCGAACGGCCGCACATCGGAGCCGTCGCGCTGGCCCAGCCGCGGCCGAGCCTTCGAGACCCCGGCAGGACCGGCGCCACCGCCTCCGTGCTCTGCGTGGTGGGCCACAAGGAAGACGAAGTCGTAAAAAAGGCGTCTGAACATCTCTCCTCGGTCTTCAAAACGCGGGTCGTCGTCACGGCCGGCATCCACTGGGACAACCTCGACGGCGAAGGAATCGGCCTGGTTCTGCGGAACATCGATTTGCTGACGGAATACATCGTGCAGTACCTCGAGGAAGATCTGAACGTCCCGGATGAAGAAAGGGGAAAGGTCTGAAGAATGGCAAAGCGGATTGTGATCGGCATAACCGGCGCCAGCGGCGTCATCTACGGGATCAGGATGCTGGAAGTCCTCAGAAAGATGGACGTGGAAACCCACCTGATCGTCTCCGAGTCCGGAAGGAAGACTATTGAAATCGAAACGCCCTTTCAGTTCTCCCAGGTAACGGCCCTTGCTTCCCGCTGGTATGACAACCGGGATATGGCCGCGGCCCTGGCGAGTGGCTCATTCCTGACCTGCGGCATGGTCGTCATCCCCTGTTCCATCAAGACCCTTTCCGGCATCGCCCATTCGTATACGGAGAATCTCCTGATCCGTGCCGCCGATGTCACCCTGAAAGAAAAACGCAGACTGATTCTCGTGGTGAGAGAAACGCCGCTTCATCTCGGCCATCTCAGGCTTATGGAGGCGGCAGCGGAGTGCGGCGCCCAGATCCTGCCCCCCATTCCTTCGTTCTATCACCAGCCGTTGAGCATCGATGACCTGATTCATCAGACCATCGGAAAAATTCTCGACTCCCTCGGCATCGAACACGATCTGTTCCGGAGATGGGAAGGCGGATGAGCCGGGCGAACAGCAGGCAACAGCGGCGGCAGGCCGCGGATCAAGGACCCCCCCCGTGAGGAATGTCCCGCTTTATGTCGTCAAATTCCTGATCACGTCCTACACGAGCATCCTGGCGCCTCTCCTTCCCCTTTTCATGACGGAGATGAAGCTTTCCCTCACGGAAACAGGCGCCCTGGTCTCCGTCTTCTCGCTCTTCAATTCGGTGCTGCAACCCATCTTCGGCTGGCTTGAAGACCGGCTGGGATATTATCCGTTCCTGTGTCTTTCCCCTCTATGGGTCGGGTTCTGGATGGGCGGGCTGGGTTCCGCTCCGAATTACGGATTTCTGGTCCTGTTCCTGCTCCTTGCCGGAATCGGGATCTGCGCCTTCCATCCGGCGTCCTTTTCCGCCGTGAAGGCCATCCATCCCGACGGCGGATCCCTGGTCATCTCCTTCCTTCTCCTGGCTACTTCGCTGGGGTTTGTTGCCGGCCCCTCCCTCATTTCCCTCTTCGTTACGCACTTCGGTATGGAAAAGTTTTACCTGATTTCTTTTCCCGGCATCCTGGCCACCGTGTGGCTTTTGAAAATTCTCCCGAATCCCGGGAGCCGCCAGCGGTTGCAGGCGAAAGGCTTCTCTTATCCCCTTGCGAAGATTCTTCCCCCGATTTTACCCCTTTTCCTCTTTGCCCTCGCCGTCAGCATCATCGCCATGAACCTCTATGCCTTTCTGCCCATCCTTCTGCGCCAGCACGGGGCATCCGTAACTAGAACAGGCCTCTTCCTCTCCCTGTTGTCCCTGGGCTGCGCCCTCGGTCCGCTGGCCGGCAGCCTCTCGGCCCGCAAGACGGGGCGATTCTTCGTGATTCTTCTCTCCTCCATCCCCCCCATTGTTCTCCTGCTGCTTTTCAACGCGATGCCGCCGGCAGGCGCCGCACAGCTGCTCATGGTGTTTCTGCTGGGGTTTTTCCTGATGCTCCCCTTTTCCCTTTTGATCAGCATGGCGCAGGAACGGGCCCCCGGATATACGGGAACGGTCTCCTCTTTTCTGGGCGGATTCGTCTGGGGATGTGGCGGGGTTCTCGTTTTTCTCTTCGCAAAAATCGCGGAATCCGTACCCCTGGAATGGCTGCTGGGGGGACTGGCCCTCTTTCCCTTCTTCACCCTTGTGCTGGTACTGGCGGACCCCTCGTTCCGAAGGCAACGGGAAGATCCCTGAAGCTCTTGCAGCCTGCCACCCCCGGCAAACTGCCCTGCCCCCGGCGGTCCGGTTCCGCCTTCGCCTTTCCTGATCCGTCAAAGCCTCCCGCGGCGGAGAGAAACTCTGGAGCATGTTAAAAATAAGGATAATCCGTACCCATCAGCCCAAATTCAACCTGCACTCGCTGGAGCCCCCCGGAAGCTGCCGGACGGTAAAGCCAAAGCGCCTGAAGATTCCCAGCATCGTTGCATTCTCCGAAAGGACCTCCGCGTGCACCTCCGGAAGAGATTTATCCCTGGCGATGTCAATCAGGGACTCCAAGAGCCTCTTTCCAAGTCCTTTTCCCTGGTACCGGTCGTGCACGAAAACGGCCAGTTCCCCGGAGGTCATATCCGCATTCATGACGAGGCTCGCCGCCCCGATCATCCTTTTTTTCTTCTCCTCCTGAACCTCGGCAATCAGCGACATATGCCGATCGTAGTCGACGTTGACAAAGTAGATGAGCAATTTGCGGGGAATGTCCTTTACCGTGTGAAAGAACCGGGTTCTCAAGGATTCCGGGGAAGAAGAAAGGAGCATCTCGGATTTCGCAGGTTCGTCTTCCGGCCGGATGGGCCTCAGGACCACTTCCGCTCCAGGCTCCATCTGCCAGGACCGAATGTATTTTGTAGGGTAAGGGCTGATGGCCAGATGAGGATAGGCCGATGGACCGTCCGGGCGAGGATCTCTTTCGATCGTTATCCTTGCATCCAGGGCGGCCATATCCTCCGGGGATACCGCAAAAGGATTGATCACGATTTCCGCTATCTCCGGAAAGTCGACAATCAGATTGGAAAAATTGATCAGCACTTCCTCAAGCCTTGCAATATCTGCCGCTGAGCTTTCGCGGGAATTCCGCATCATCTTGTACACACGGGTGTCCTGGATCAGCATGGACGCCAGGGTCTTGTTCAGCGGGGGAAGGCCGACGGAATAATCCCTTCCGGCCCCGGCCATGGGCCCACCCGACCCGAAGAGGATGACCGAACCGAAATCCGTATCCTTCCTTGCTGCCAGGAGGAGTTCATGCTCCACGCGGCTCACCATCTTTTCCACGGCCACGCCACTGAGCGTCGCCTCCGGGGCCCATTTCCTCACTCTTCGGACCAGCTTTTCACAGGCACCCGGCAGCTCGTCCCGGGAGTCGATCCCCAGGATGACGCCATCCACCTCGCTTTTGCGGGAGATATCGGGCGAGACAATCTTGAGAGCGACCGGATATCCCAGCTTTTCGGCGATGGCTACAGCCTCTTCAGGATTCCGGGCAACCTGGGGCATCGCCGTCGGAATTCCATAAGCGGCGAGAAATTCCTTCGACTCCTGTTCGTTGAGCAACGTCCGTCCCTCTGCAAGGGCATTGCCGATCAGCGCGTTGAGGCGTTCTTTCGGAGGCGCTTCCTGCTCGGGCAGCGCGGCGGGGATTTCATACAGCCGATCGAGGTACCGCCTGTAATTGTACATATTCATGTAGCTTCTGGCCGCCTCTTCCGGCGTGTCATAAACCAGGATGCCGTTCCGGGAAAAAATGCCTTTGCCCTCCTGAACCACTTTTCCGCCCATCCATACAGCGATGACGGGCTTTCTGTTTTTTTCAGCAACCTTCACGATCGCCTGCGCAACTTGATCGGAGGGGGCATTAATGAGGGGCACATAGTTTACAATTGCACCGTCCACCGCCTCATCCTGGATGCATATGGCCAGTGCCTCCGCATATTGTTCGACGGTGGCGCCTCCATGTAGATAAACCGGATTCGCCTTGTTCCAGTAAGGCGGCATGACGGTGTTGATGCGGTCTATGCTTTCCTGTGAAAGATTGGCCAGTTCCCCGCCCTTTTCGAGCAGTGCATCCATGGTGACCGCGCAGGGACCGGCGGAGCCGATGACGGCGACCCTCGGACCTCGGGCAAACTTCCGGGAAACAAGGACCGTCGCCGCATCAAAGAGTTCCGCTATTTCCTTGACTCTCAATACGCCTGCCCGCCGGAACGCCGCACCGTAGACGGCACTGTCACCAGCCATGGAGGCGAGCTGAAAGTCAGTCCCCCCGGCCCCTTCGCCGTATCTGCCGGGCTTCAAAACGATGATGGGCTTGCGGCGGGCAAACCCACGCGCCGCGCTCATGAATTTCCGCGCATTTCCGACACTCTCCATGTAGATCAGAATGCTTCTTGTAGCCTCGTCATATTCCTCCAGGAAGTCGATCAGATCGGCAAAGTCGATGTCGATCATGTCCCCGAGGGAGGCGAACAGGCTGAAACCGATCCCTGCGTCGGCCGCCCAGTCAAGGATGGCGCTTCCCAGGGCCGCACTCTGAGAGATGAAAGCGATACGGCCTGGCGGGGGGGTGTTTTTAAGAAAAGTGGCGCTCAGGTTGAGGGGAGGCCTGATAAAACCGACGGAGTTCGGACCCAGGATGCGCATCCCGTACTTCTTGCCGATCCTGTTGATGTCGTGTTCCAGTCGTCTGCCCTCTTCGCCGGTTTCACGAAATCCGGCCGAGACGATGACCACGCCGTTTACGCCGGCCGCTCCGCATTCCTCCAGCGCCCGGGGCACAGAGCGGGCCGGTGCGGCAATGACCGCCAGGTCCATCTGTTCAGGAACAGCAGCGATATCAGGATAGCTCTTGATCCCGAGCAGGGACTCCGCCTTCGGATTGACCGGGTAGATGCGCCTTTTTCCGGAATTCAGAAGTTTTTCGAGAATCGATCTTCCCACGGCACCGCGTTTTTCCGATGCCCCGACCAGGGCGATCGTTGCCGGATCGAACATTGTCTGTATGTGACCCATCTATGCGTCTCCTCTGCTCTTTGCCAGGCAGGAGCTGCCGGGCGATTCTCCGTTCATGCCCTCCGCCGATGCCTTCCATCGGTATTACATGGATCATGTCGAAGGTGAAGAATGTGGAGTGGAATCCCCCCGCTTCGACCCTTCCTCCCTGCTCGCCTTGATTCCAGGCGGACCTCCGGGCGAAGGCGATTTTTGTCGCCTTCGCCCGGAGGTCCGAGTGTTCCCATGGTTACAAAACCACACGGGGGTTATACGCAAAGATGGTACATTTATGACGGATTTACGCAAGAAAAATCATCTTCGGTATTGAAACCTGAACGCAGCCGGGACAATCGGCGTCCCGGCATATCATGGGTTTTCCGCACCGGCACACGGGACCTCATCAAGCCCGGCGTTGGTCATTCGCTTCCAGATGAAACGCTTCAGAACTTGACGGAAACGCCGCTCCAAAAGCTGCGCCCCTGTGCCGGATAACCGTCTCCCCATTCATAATAGTTGTCGAAAAGGTTGTTCGCCGCAACATAAAATTCAACGTGTTTCCCCATGGGCTGGGTGACCTTGGCGTTCCACAGCCAATAACTGTCCAACGAATCTTCCTGTCCCGGCGTCACGTTGGTCCAGACGTGAGACACATAGGAGCCATTGAAATCCATCTTCGTGTTGACGGAAGGCAGCGTGTACTGAGCCGAAAGGTTGAACGCTCTCCTGGGGATACCCGTTACATCATCGCTGACCCGGTCCTCACTTCTATCCTTTGCATAGGTATAGGTGTAATCGGCCCGGAGAATCAGTTTATCCACGGGATAAAGTTCGACTCCCGCTTCGTAACCGATCGTTCTCACGCCATCGATGTTTATCGGATGATAATCACCCGTTTTTGTGGACCCGGTAGACGAAATCTTATCCTTGATGTCATGCCAGAAGAGGGCGAAATCGGCCCTCATGAAAGATCCAAAGGGCCTGGACGCCCCGATTGTATAGTTGTTGCTCTTCTCGGATTTCAGATGGGGGTCTCCCCAATTGGCATCGAGCTTGTTGTAGAGACTTCTGAGAGTCGGAAACCGGCTCTTTCTGGCTGCAGAGGCATAGATCTTGGTATTATCGGAAAAGAGATAGTTGGCTCCGATCATGTAATTGATATCATCGTCATTTGGCTGATAAAGATCCTCCTGCCCGAGATAATCGCCATAGGTTGCTGTTTCCGTACTCGTGACGTTTCTTTTGGCCTCCGTCACCTCATACCAATCGTAGCTGAGCCCCGCAACGACCGTAAGATTCTTGATCAGGGTAAATTCATTTTCCAGTCCGATCGAACCCGTGTAGGACCGGTATTTCTCGTACGGCAGATATTCATCCGCCACTTCCTTGTGGGAATCCCCTCTGTAACTCAAGCCCAGGCGGACCGAATCCCATGATACGGGTTGAAAATCTACAATGAGCGATCCGCCCGCAAGGTAGTCTTTATAATGGCTCTTGGCCAGCACATCGTCAAGCGACGGGTCTTCATAGGCATAAAGGCTGTCTTTATGCCTGTGATAAAAAAGCTTCCCTTTGAGCACCAGCTTATCGGACAGGCGCTGGCGGCCATCCAGATCGACCCCCCATTCATCGTAGTCGGGGATATAGCTCGCGTAAAACTGAGAGAAAACGGGGCGGGCCCATACCTGGTTGCCTTCCGTATTGGACGGCACCCCCTTCTCCTTCGTCCGGTAGAAGAGGGTCATGTAGTATTGAGAATCCTTGTTCGGTTCGATTCCGAAGCGGCCGCTTAGATTCTGAGTTTCATAATCGGAATTATAGCGTTTGCCGCCGTCTTCGAAAACCTTTGCAGACGTTGTTTTATTATAGGGAAACTCGTGAAAATCCGTCAATGTCCCCTCTTTTACAGGATAGTCGTCCGACAGATCCCAGCCGCCCGATTTTTCATACATATAATTAAGCCAGTAATGGAACATGCCCACCTTCATGCCGTGAGAAGCGGAGGCCCGGTAGGTGTCGTTTCCCGACACTTCGAACGAGGCGCTGGTGAAGGGTTTTTCCGTCGGTTTTTTTGTGATGATGTTGACGACGCCCCCCATCGTGTTGGCACCGTAGAGGACGGAAGGCGCTCCCTTGATGATCTCGATCCTGGCGATGTTATCCGTACTGATGCTGTTCAGATCGAGGATGCCGAATTTGGTCTCATAATAAGGAACTCCGTCAATCATAAAAAGGATCTGGCTCTGATCGAAACCGTGAATCGATACGGTGGCCTGATTCTTTGCTCCTGTCGTCACCCGGACGCCCGGGGCTCTCGACAGGGCTTCGGCAACCGTATGGCTGTTGGTCGCCTTGATATCGTCCGCCGTGATCTCGTTTGTAATGGCGATATTTTTTTCCCTTTCCCGATCGGCGGAAACCACCACCTCCCCCAGATCAAAGGGCTGAAATCCACTGTCGGAAGCTCCCGAGTAGGCAAAAGGAACCGTTAAAAAAATAGGAATAAACAAAGACGCAATCATTAACCATAAATGTCTTGCTCCAACCACTGCAACATCCTCCTTTCATGATTTTATTTGAAGTCCCGGACACCCCATATCCAAAACGGCTCTCCAACTCCCTGACCTGCCTGCATGGCGGCGCAAGCCCCGTATTCCCGTGTTTGCAGGCGGGTCCAGGCGGACAGCAGGCAGTGCACCCCGTGAATCTTCATCTCCTTTCTTCTTTGTTGATTATTGTTGCCGATGAATCAAGGCTCGAACCTCCTGCGGCGTGAGGTTGACCTGAAGAAAAACCCTGAAAAAATCCTGCGTTTCCTTGACCATGTCCGCTCTGTAGATGGTCGGGTACAAACAGCCCGCCACCCACTTGGCCCCCATAAGCCGCATGAAGGACGGCGGCCGGTCGAACCAGTTGAAAGGTTCCCTGGGAATGAGATAGACCCGTTTGTTCCGTACGGCCTTGATCCGCTGCCACAGAGGATCCGAAAAGATCTTCCTGTAGAAGACGTCCTCCATGACCAGGATCACCTCCGGATTGGAGAGCAGGACCTGTTCGAACCCGACCTTTTCCATCCCCATGGGATTAGAGGACCGGCAGCGGTGGACATTCCGCCCTCCAACCAGAGGAATAAGCTCCGCATGCGGCGAGGAATCGCACTCCGTGCTCAGTCCGTCGACGCCTTCGGCATAGTACACGGAAACCCTCTTTCCAGGTGGAATCGAGGCCGCCAGGGCGGACATCTGTGCGAGCACTTTGCGGGTATAGGCAGCCAGCTCTTCCCCCCGCGCCCGGCGGCCGAGAACCCCGCCGAGATAGGAAAAGGCACCGGGATAATCCGCCAGCGAATTCAGGGAAACGGAAATGACGGGCATGGGCATCCGCTTCATCACCTCATCCACCTTGGTCTTCATGGCGGAATCTTGTGAGGAAGTCACGACGATCTCGGGATTGATTTTCAGGATCATCTCCAGATTCGGTATCGCTCCCTGTCCGAACCACCCCCCCAGAACCGGCAGACTTTGCATGCTTTTCCGAAGGTAGCGCTTCTCCCACGGCCGGACCGGAAAATTGAGGCCGGCCAGCATGGCGGGGTCAAGGGCATAGAGCATGTAGGTGACCGGTGGAGAGGTGCTGTAAACCTTCCGCGGGACATCGTGTACGGACACCTTCTTCCCGAACATGTCGGTAATTTCCCTGCCCTGCGAAGACCCTGCAGAGCCCAGGACCGCCAGAAGCAAAAAGGTCAGTGCCCAAAAAAACCGGTTCCACATGCCCTGCACTGTTGCCGTCCGTCCTCTCATCCTTTGCCCCTTCCGTTTTTCGTCCAATACAGAACCGCCCAGCAATAATTCCTTGAATAAGGCAACCGCCAGCGCCCCTTGACTCGAACCAGGCACTGCCCCAGGTATGTCCGGAGTTTCTCTTCCTCTTCATCGGTCATTCCTTGAAGCATCCACCGCTGATCTTCAAACGCCTCTTCAGGGCTTTCCCAGGAATTGGGGTTCGACTCGGGGATGAAGGTGACGTTCGCCCGAATCCCCATCTCATAGAGAAGGTTGACATAGAAGATATAATCCGGCCTTTGTTTGAACTCCCTTCCCACCGACTCCAGCAGCTTCCTGTCGAAGGGACCGTCACCGACCTGCGTGGAGATATAGACGGCCTTTTCTGCAATTCTGTCCAGTTTGGCTATGGAGCCGCCGTCATCTTCGCTGAGAAGCGACCGGGAGGCGATGGCCACATCGTGAACGCCTATCCCCAGGCGGTCCCAATCGTCCTCCCACCGTCCCAGGAGGGTCTTCACATTCGCAATGCCGCCTGTGCAACACCGCTGCTCAACGATCTCCAGCATGCGCTCCGAAAAATCGACGGCGGTAATGGCTTTCACCTTTCGGGCAAGGGGGATCGCAAGCGTCCCGCCGCCGCAGGCCATATCAAGCACTGTCCAGCTTTTACGGGGTTTCATAATCCGGAGAAAAGCCGCAGGATATCCCGTGGAGGCGGCATGCTCCGAAAACTCCCGAGCCCGTCCATTCCAGAAATTCTGCCTGTCTATCCAGTCGGACTTCGCTTGATTCTTTCCCTGGATTGTAGAAGAGTTGTTGTTTTCCATCGAATGATCACCCGCCGCTTCTCCTCTTCCGCCATGGACGGATTTCCCTTCCAAAGCAACAAGGGGCATTAACCCTGCTCCGGAGCTGTTCCCGGAACCGCTTCACCCGCCTTTACCGCAGCTTCTTCCTTCGAGAGCGGGGGCAGGCAGTTCAGGATCCTTTCCGCATCCTGATCCGTTACCGCCTTGCCGTACACCTCGGAATAGAAGGCCTTCATTTCTTGAATCATGTCCCAGTCCTGAAATTGTTCGGGGTAAAAGATCTTGGCCAGATGGATCATCAGGAGCACGCCCTCGCCGCTGGCATGATCCCAGGTGTAGATCCCCCGGGGGAGATGATAAACCTTCCCGCTTTTGACGGCTTTCAGCGAAGCCCAGTCCGGATTCTTCTTCAGATCATCCGAGGGATCAAAATAGCCGCTCAGGAGGATAATATCCGGATCCCACAACAGCACCTGCTGCAGGGTCGCCGTGGCATGGTTGTCATCCAGCGCCGCCGGCAGGTAATTGCCGCCGGCGACCTCGGTGTTCCAGTGCATCACGCTGCCGTTTCCCTGGCTGCCCAGGGGGCTGCCGTGCAGACCGCCGTAATAAACCCTGGGCCTGTTTTTCTTTTCGATCTTTGAGGTGATGGAGAGGATCTGCTGGACCTTCCGGTCGAAATAGCGGTTATATTGATCCGCCCTCGCTTTCGCGTCCGGTCCAAGAAGAGCGCCGAAAAAGGATATCTGCCGTTTAAAGTTCTGCCGATATTCATCGAGGCTCCCGGGTCTAGTGTCGGCGTTGAAGGTACAGACCGTTTTCAAACCGGCCTTGCTATAGGGTGACTCTTTCGTCATCCCGGGGGTATAGAGTACGAAATCAACGTTCATATCCCGCAGCTGCTCCGGCGTGACGCCCTTATTGGATTGAGCTTTTTTGATCTCCGGATAGAGCCGGTAGGCCCAAGGTGATTGCTGTGCCATCAGGAGTATGGAATTGCCCCCGCCGAGGGTCATGATCTTTTCCGGAGACACGCAGTGCATGCAGACGATTCTCTTCGGCTCGACCGGCACCTCGACCTTTTTGTCGCACATGTCGGTGATGATTTTGTGATCCCCGGCATAAAGGGGGATATTACCGATACCGGCGCCGAATAATACGGTTAACAAAATACCCAACATAAAAAGAATCCTCCTGTTTTTCATTGATTGAACCTCCTTCAAGTTATATTGTCTGTACCGTCCTGCCGCAGAAATTGCCCTTTTCAAAAGAATTCCCCCTGCTCCTGGAGGTTCTCCTCTCCTCATTCCGCTCCCGCAAGCCTCCGGACGATATCGTCGTAATCCCTGATGATGCTCACAAAGCGAACGCCGCCATTCTTCTTGAGCTGAAGAAAAGAAGCCCCTTCGCTCACCGATTTCAGCACGACGTCCTTTTCCGTCACCACGCTCCCGGCGAGCATGTCGATGCCGTAATCGAAGAGCACCTCGGAGAGGGGCGTCGATGGCCCGAGAAGCATCTTGACGCTCCCTGTTCTGCAGAGCTTGAGAATGCCGGGGAGGGTATCGTTGATGAGGGTCGTACTGGAGATGACGACGATGTCCGACTGCGGGATAAGATCATTTCCGCTCTCTTCCGGATAATCTCCCACCCTGGGCCGCTTTTCTATGATCCAGAGATTTTTGGCCTCTCTGGCCAGCGCATCGAGATAGGGGAAATGACCGATGACGGAGATATTCTTCCCCTTGCCCAGATCCTTGACCAGTTTCAGCCCCTCGACATCGGAATATCGGTTCGGGTCCACATCGATGAGGGAATTGATGACGGCTAGTCCCAGGGATGCCCTTGCCATGCCGCCGCTGAGACCGTAGCGCGCCAGGCCGAGGGCGCTCATCTCCGTAAGATTGCCCTCCAGTCCCCCTCCATCCTCGTGGCTGCAGCCCCCCTGCGCCATGGTCGAGGCCAGACCGCAGCGCCTGCTCACCACGGCGGTCCAGGAGAGCCCTCTTCTCACCTCCTGGACCGGTGCGTCTTCCTTGACGGTTTTGAGAATATTCTCCAGAATGTCCATGCTGTGAACTCCTTTATTTTATTGTCTCCGTCTGGAGGCTTACCTGCCGAAATCCTGAATTTTTCACGACATCCAGGACATCCACAAAATTCTGCAGCGGGATGTCCCGGTCCGCCCGGATCATAAAGGGGCTGCCGCGGTCCAGCGACCGGATGCCATCCGCCAGCGCTTCAAGGGTGACCGATTGACCGGAAAAATAGATTTGACCGTTTCGGTCGATTTCTACGGTGCGAACCTTCAGCGTCTCCATCCGGTTCTGGGATGCCTTGGGAAGGCTCACCGGAATGCCTCCGGTGGCGATGAAGGTCGAGGTGGTCAGAACGATCGTCAGCAGGACCAGCATCACATCCACCAGGGGAATGACGTTGATGTAGTCAAACTCCTTCTCTTCCATGTTGAATCTCCCAGTTCATCAGAAGAACCTTGACCCGGCGCAGGAGCAGGTTGTAAAGAACCACGGAGGGAATCGCCACGCAAAGCCCCACAGCGGTCGCCTTCAGGGCCAGGGCGAGGCCGACCATGATTTTCCCCGTATCCAGAAATCCATCCCTGCCCAGAGTGTAAAAGGTCAGCATAATCCCACAGACGGTCCCGAGCAGACCGATATAGGGGGCATTGCTGCCGATCGTCGCGATGAGGTGCAGCTTCCGGGTCAGCTCCATTTCGAGGGTTTTCCGGTCCGTAAACTTCTCAAGCTGAATCTTTCTGTAGAGAAGGTGCCGTTCGATGGCGATCCCCACAGAGATCAAGCTCAAGAAAACAAGGAACCAGATAATTCCGTAATCCACTGCTTCTTTCAGCCATTCCATTCTTGTCCTCTTTCCTGATGGCTTAACGTTTTAATAGCTGGTTCATAAAATCGATATGTCCAAACCGCCTGCGCCCGGATCGCCTCATGCCCCTTGAATGACCGCACAGGGAAGTGGGCTGTCCGAATCGTCCAGCACCCTTGGAGAATGGCCGAACCCCGCACAGCCGCAGATGGTCTGGGGAACGCATACCCGCAGGGATCCTGTGAGCTTCAGCACGTTGACCCTGGCGTTATAAAGGGAAAAGAGATTCTCGGAACTGATGATCTCGTCGCATTTTCCGTCCGCTGCGATGGCGCCGTTCTTGATCAGAATGGCACGGTCCGCGATCCAGAGGGCGTGTTCGGGAGAGTGCGTCGATTTGATAAAGGTGTATCCTTCCCGGGACAATTTGATGATCTGATCGAGGAGCCGCAGCTGATTCCCGTAATCGAGACCACTGGCCGGTTCGTCCATGATGAAGGTCTTTGCCCCCTGGGCAAGGGCCCGTGCAATGAGGGTCAACTGCCTCTCGCCGCCGCTGATTTCCGTGTACGCCCTGTCCGCAAGATGTGAAATGGAAAGCCTCTCAAGGGCATCGCCTGCGATCCGCTGGTCGGTCTTCGAATAGCGAAAGAAGAACGGCTTGTAGGGAATCCTCCCCATGAGCACCACATCCATCACGGTATAGGGAAAGGAACTCCTGTGGATCTGCGGGACATAAGCGATTTTTCTGGCAAGTGCTCTTGAACCTATCTGTCCGATATTTCGGCCGTTAAGGAAAACATCGCCATTGGCGGGACGGAGAAGACCGAGCATGATCTTGATCAGGGTGCTTTTCCCGCAACCGTTCGGCCCCAGCAGGGTCACGATTTCACCTTCACCGATGGCGAAACTGACGTCACTGAGCACGATCTCCCGGGTATAGCCGAAAGAAATATGTTCCACTTCGATCAGGGATTTCAGTTCCATCCTTTTTTTGCCTTCCTCAGAATGATTACGAAAAAGGGGATGCCGATCAGAGCGGTGGTAATTCCGATGGGGATCTCCACCGTGAAGATCATCCGCGAAATGTCATCGACGACAATCAGATAAATGGCCCCGATGAGGGCGCTTGCCGGAACAAGGATCTTATTGTCGGGCCCCACCAGCATCCGGGCGATATGGGGAATGATGAGCCCCACCCAGCCGATCATTCCCGCCAGCACGACGGTCAGCGCACTCATCAGCGTCGCCAGAAAGATGAGGGCCAGACGGATCCCCTCGACAGGAATGCCCAGCGACCGCGCCTCTTCATCCCCCATGCTCAGGGCATTGAGATACCCGGAAAACAGGATGACGAGCGCGATGCTCGCCGTTTGAGGAATCCCGGCAGCCAGCAGGCTTTTCCCATCCACGAGGGACAAACCGCCCATGAGCCACTGGGTGATGGCGGGCAGCTGGTTGTAGGGATCGGCGATATATTTGATGACGGATAAAAGGGAAGTGAAAAGCGCACTGCTGATGACGCCGCCGAGCACGAGAAGAAGGATGGTATTGCCTTTGTGGATCCGGGCAATGCCCACGGAGAACAGGACGGCAAGAAAACCGAAAAGAAACGTCAGGATCTGCACGGCAATCCAGTTTTTGGAAAAAACCATTCCAAACGCTGCGCCGAATGAGGCCCCTGCCAGAACGCCAAGAAGGGAGGGCGACACGAGGGGATTGACAAACATGGCCTGAAAGGCGGTCCCCGCTACGGCAAGCGAAGCACCGATGAGGATGGCCGCGATAATCCGGGGCATCCGAATCTCGAGGAGCAGGCTCTCCAGAAGACTGTATCGTTCAGGGTCCATGCTGCCCGCACCGAACATTTTCATAAGGAAGAAGTTTCCGATATCATTAAGCATAATAGGATATTTGCCAAGGGTCAGCGAAAAGGCCACCGTAAGAACGAGAAGAAGCGACAGCATCGGAAAAAGAAGATTGCGTTTCATAGATCGAGGATCTGCCGTCTGATGGTTCATGTCTTCAGAGCGTAGGTGACGGGAATGACGAGTTCCGCCCGCACAGGCGGCTTCGGAAAGGGCTGGACCTCACGAATCGTCTCCACGACGTTCCTGTCCAACACGACGTATCCCGAACTTTCAACAATCCTTATGGTTTCCACCTTTCCATCCTCCCGGATCATGAATGACACTTTCACTTTTCCCTGCCAGCCGTTCTTCCTGGCCATCGGGGGATACGTGAGATTTTTCAATATAAGGTCGCGGATATAGGCAAAGTGTTCCCTCAAATAGCGGCTCTTCAGCCCCTCCCCGGATTCGCGGCCCTTTCCCGCTCCCTCACTGCCGTCTGCACCGTTCCTCATGCGACTGCTGCTTCCCGCTCCGATTCCGGCGCCTGCAACAGATGCAACGCTTTCCTCATGGGCGCCGGAACCAACAGCCTTTAGCGGAGCGGCCGTCTCAATCGGCGTCTTGTCAAGCAGGGGAACGGCCTCCTTCGCCGGTTCAACGGAGGCCCTGTCCACTGCCGGAGCGGGATCAGATGAACGTGCCTTGCGGATCGGGCTCTGCCGGGAGAGTTTCTCTCGGATCGGAAGGCTCTGAGTCTTTTTTCCGGCCGCCGTTTCCTGGCGGCTTTCTTCCAGACTCCCGCCCGGCGGCTCCAAAGTCAGGAAAACTCTTGGGGTCTCGGAATATTGAGCGGACAGGTTCCCGGAAAACAGGATCACCGCGACGCAAAAGGCATGAAAAACAAGGGACAGGAGCATTCCCTTGCAGGTGCGGATTTGCCGATCCGTCATTGTTGGAACAGAGTTCGTCTCCCCGCAGTTCGATCGCCCCGCTTCCATACCTGAAGAGCACGTGCGCATCGCCTCTTACCCGCTCAACCTTCCGTCTTTACGCAATAATACTTCTTTTTCTCAAAGCATGGCCTGCAGAGCGTTGCCCCCTCACCGTTCATCTCCCGCCCATCGAGAACATCTTCCCCGCAAAGGGCGCACCGACAGCGGCGGACGGGCTTGCCGGGCATGTCTTCGGAACGCAGAGGGACTTCGACCTCGGTGACGGACAAAAGCTCCTCTTCGCTGAGGCTTCCGAAGTCGGTTTCACTTCCGCCGTCTTCGCCGTCCTCTCTTTTGTGTTTGACTGTCACCCGCACCGCTTTTTCCGTTTCCAGATTTACAAAGGTTGCCGCCATCTTCCCGTAATCGAGGACCTTCATGGTTCTTTTTCCCGGTCTGCATCCGGTCAAGGCCATGATCGCATCCGTCGCGCAGCGATCGATTTCCACAAAGACCATCAATTTTTTCCCATCCGCCCCCTTGGGATCCGCAATGCCCAGTTTTCGCAGGGCACACATGGTCATCCTCGTTCCGATCTGAATGCCGCCGCAGATGTCTCCATGAAAGCGCCCCGCCTCTTCCAGCAGTATGGCGTACTGATCCCTAGCCTGTTGCTCTTCGGTCATTGTCTCTCCTCGTTAATTGTTCGATCCGTTCCTCGTTGAGCACATTGATCTTTTTGAAGCAGCGGCCGAAAAGCCGATAGGCGCCGCCTCCCTCGGCAATGATCTCCAAAGCCGCATCGCTGTCCGTCACGATGGCGGTTCCGACCAGGGCCACCCTGCGCCGGAAGAGGGGCCCCGGGACAAAGCCCGCCGTTGGTCCCGCAACGGCCACGACGGCCTCTCGCGGAACAAGCTGGAGGAGAGACTCAATCGTACCGTTGGCGACGGTCGCCCCGGTAAAAACGGCCGTCTCGCACTGCGCCAGGGTTTTCGCCGTATGCTCCGGAGAAACAAATTCCCCACAGGCCGATTCGACTTCGCTCCGACTTTCCTTTTTGTAATCAATGACTTGAATTTTCCCGGCCCCCAGTTCCTTCAGGCGTTTCAGGAGTGGAATGATCGCCCCCACCATGCAGATCCGCCGCCCGGCAAAAAGATGCGAGACATCCGAGAGGTCCGTGTTCTCCGCCAGAACATATCGTTCCTCCCGGAAAAGGGGCACGGAGAGGGCATTGATCGCCGCCAGCCGAAGGATATGGGCAAAGGGACTTGACAGGGTACCGGACAAAACGTCCTGTACAGGCATCCCGGAAATGGGAGGGAAATCTTCCCGCAGAATCTGCCGGCCTGCATCCGCCACCGTTTCGGGCGGCGTGTAGGCAACCCCTCCGGAACCGTTGGAGAGTTTTACGCCCGTAAAAAAAACGCCGACCACCAGCCTCTCAACAAAGAGAGATTCCATGGCGGCTCCATAATGACAGCGGAGAACATCCGCTGCTTCGTTAAGGATGGACAATGAATTGCTTTGATTAAAATGACCGGTCACACTCTCCTCCCCTGCAGATTTCTTTACATCGCTGAACCTGACCGACGATTTCACACACCCCTTTACCCCTGGCATCCGCTGTTCTCCTCGACGACAGGAAGTGTCCCGTTTCGCCGATTTGACGGCATACCTTCCTTCATCACTCTCGTTTGGAAAAAAAGGCTGAATCGTCCATGCAGCGCATAGCATATGCGGTCTTTAATATATGTGCCGTTGGGCATATGCTTTCTCGCGCATAATGTCAAGCATATTCCTTCTTTTCCTTTAAAAATAACTATGACGAATGGCCTTTTCTCGGAAGGGATCTTTGGAGCGGAGGGCGTATCAGCAACTTCAAGAATGAAATCGATCTGTCGCTTCTGAATGTTATGAGGGTATTTGAAGAATTAATAAGGAATTGATTTGCGGAAATATTTCGCGTCAGTTATGCGCAGAACCCATTAAGCCGGGATGGCGGGAGCGGCAACTTTTTTCACGAACATCGTTTCAGGATGGGACGATTACAGCCTTTCCTTTGACCCGAATTGGAAATCCGCCACACGGAAGGCGCTTCTCATTCTGCTGACCGTGCTGTTGGACCGACAGCAGCCGACCCTGTTGGCCTAGACAGCTCCTCCTTAATCGCCAGACCAAGCCCTTCAAGGGAATAAGGTTTTCGAAGAAATCCCCCGGCCCCGAGTTCCAGGACTTTTTTCACCTTCTCAGTCTCGGAATATCCACTGAGAATGAGCGCCTTCTGATGGGGGTGAATTTCAAGGATTCGCCGGTAGGTCTCCAGGCCGTCGATTCCCGGGTCCATGATCATATCCAGGAGCAGCAGATCCGCCTTCTGGGACGTCAGGTAGGAAATTGCCTCCTCTCCGCCGGAAGCGGTCACCACGTTATAGTGCAGTTTGGCCAATATGCTCGCCGCCAGGTGTCTTTGACCTTCGTTGTCATCGACCACCAGGAGGGTTTCTCCCGAGCCCGTACACTGATCGAGGGAGATCTGCTCCTTGCTCTGTGCCAGCCCCTCCCGCGTTGCCGGGAAATAGAGGGTGAAAACGCTTCCCACCTCCTCCTGGCTCGTCACCTCGATGTATCCCCCGTGATCCTTGACGGTGCTCCAGACAATGGCCAATCCCAGGCCTGTCCCGCTTTTTCCCATGGTTTTTTTCGTGTAGAACGGCTCGAAAATCCGCTCCAGTTCCCCAGACGCAATCCCCTGGCCGGTGTCGGATACAGACAGGGCGACATAATCCCCCTCCTTCACTTCGCTGTACCCTTTGACCGGTGTCTCCAGATAACAATTCTCCATTTTTACAACGACTTCTCCCTGCCCCGAAATCGCCTCGGCCGCGTTCGGAACCAGGTTCATCAGTGCCTTCGACAGGTGGGTGGGCGATCCCTTCACATTCATCAGGTCACTGGATATATCCGTCCGAAAGGATACCTGGGGATGGTCCTGCCTCAGCCCGGCAAAATCGGGGCTATTGAAATACACGGATGCCAGATCGCGCAGATTGAAGACTTCGGATACCGCGACCCCCCTTCTGGCCAGGGTCAGCAGGTCCTGGATCATCGCAGCGCCACGGACACCGGACTGGTGAATATTGATGGCATAACGCCTCAGAGGATTTCCCTCCGGAATCTCGAGAATCATCATCTCGGCATAACCGACCAGTACGCCCAGGACATTGTTCAGGTCGTGCGCCACTCCACCCGCCATTGTGCCCAGAAATTCCATTTTCTCCGCCCTTCTCAGCCGCTCCTCCATCCGCATTCGTTCCGTATTGTTACGGATGCATTCAATGGCGGCCATGACGCAACCCTCAGAATCCCGCAGCACAGAGGCCGTAGCGGATATGTGAACATCGCCGGGAGGGAGGTTCGGAGCGTAGGCTTCGCCGAAGATGATATCCCCTTTCCGCCGGATGGCCGTATAGTGCACCGCTATCTCTTCATCCTGCGAAAGGGCGAGGTCGATCAGGATCGGTCTCCGGTCTCCGTAAAACGGCAGGGCATATTCCCGATCCCCCTTGCCGAGCATAGCCTCTTTTCCAATCCCCGTCATGAATTCCATCGCCCGGTTCCAGGCAATCACCCGGCCGCTCCTGTCAACGACCAGAGTCGCATCGGGCAGGAATTCTATGATATCCAGAAGCCTTTGCCGGGATTCCCGAAGGGTTTCCTCCCATCTCCTTCTCTCGGTAATATCTTCAATCGAAGCATCATAGCAGGTGAGTTCTCCGCTGTTTTTCGCCGTCCCCGCGTTGATGGACACCCAGATTTTTGTTCCTTTTCCCGTATAAACCTCCGTCTCGAAGCCCCTGATTTCGACATCTTTCAGAAGCGATTCGAGAATCTTCCGCCCATCATCGGGATGGACCAGGCGAATCGAAGAGACATCCGGAACAGCGGCCAGAAAATCCCCCGGCGTTTGAAATCCCATCATCTGCGCGAGAGCCGGGTTTGCCGCTACCATGCGACCGTCCGGAGCAATCTGGCAGATTCCTTCGAGGGCGTTATTAAAAATGGAGCGATACCGATTTTCACTCCGGCGCAGGCTCCGTTCAGCCTGCCAGAACTTTGAGAGATTAAGAAGAGAAAAATTGGCTGCAACCGTCAGCAGGGGGACGAGAGGAGACACGACAATGCCGTCGATGCGAAAGGCGAAACACGAAAGAGCGCTCAATCCGATCAGGGCGGCAAAGGCGAAGAGAAGACTTCCCCTCGCGCTGGTTTTCGCAAAGAGGACCGTCGACAGGACCCCGGCCAGGAGAATGACAAAAAATTCGAGGCCGGAAATCCAGGGAGGGCTTTTGATGAAGCACGACTGGAGAATGTTCTGGGCCGCAGTGGCGTGGATTTCCACACCCGGGAGATACGAATGGACGGGCGTGATGGTTCGCTCTCCAAGGCCGGTGGCGGATGTGCCTACAAAGACGATCTTCCCCTTCAGAGAGATGTCCGTTGGGCGACCGGACAGCAGGTCCGAGGCGGAAACATGAGGGCAGACCTTTTCCTGTTCCCGAAAATGAATCAGCATGTTGCCGCGCCCATCCACGGGAATTGCCCTGTCTCCCAGGAGAATTTCACAGGGCGTTCCCGTGGAAGTCAATTTTACAAACACCTGACGAAGCTTCATGTGCTTCACGATGGCAGCCAGGACGAGACTGGGGAAATACTCCTCACCGGAAGAGCCGGATTCGCACCGCATCATCAAGGGAATGCGACGCATCAGCCCGTCGATGTCGAAGGAGGCATTGATAAAACCAACTGACGAAGCGGCGGCATCAAAAATCGGCAGATTGCAGACGGCCCCGGAGGCCTTGTAAAAGGGCCGGTTTTCCGGCTGGATGTCCGCATCTCCAAGCAGAGCAACGGAAATCGGATGAGACACACATTCTCTTGAGCTGACGGCTTCATTCTGAAATAAAAATTTCCTTGCAAGGACAAAAGGACCGGAATGAAGGGTTTCCGCCAGCAGGGCGTCGTTGTCCATGACCGCGGGCTGGACATGGTCCATGCGGGGAAAGGCTCCGTATGTCTCCTTGATATCCTGAAGAACAGAAGCTAATGATGTCCGGTCCGGTTCGGCAAACAGAAGATCAACCCCGACGGCGGAAGGGCCCTGCGCGTTGATCTCTCTGAACAGGCGCGCAACACGATGACGGGGCCAGGGCCACTGCCCGAACTCTTGGAGGCTGCGTTCATCGATATCGACAATCACAATATCCGCAGAAGGTTTGTCAACCGGGTTTTCACGGAGGACCGCATCGTAAAACCGCAGTTCAAGAAAGCGGAGAAAAGGGGGATCCAGGAGGTAGAGGAGGGAAAACAGGGCCGTAACGATGAGGCCATAACAGAGCAATCGTTTGTGATCCGGCCAGATGTTTTTGGGAATCGGCCTCAATCTCTTCATCGATTTTTTGTTCCCGGGTTGTTCAGTCCTGTGTGTTGCGCAGCTTCATGATTCCACTCGTCCAATTCCATATCAAAGCGCCCCTTGACGGCACCCGCATCGGCTCCTCTTTGGACCGCGCAGACGGCCTTTTTACCGCCACCTTTGCTCTGGAATCGGAAGATCTTTTTACATACAGGCAAGCAAAAAGCATACGGGGAAAATCACTTTGTCGGCAAAGGACAAGTTCAACCCGCCGATTGACTGATTCGGGGATCTTCTCCGCGGTTCTGGTCAGAGGATCGTCTCTTCCGTGCGACGAGGTCCCGGCTGCAACCTCGTTGCACACTGTTGCCGGTTTTTATATCCCTTATCGGCCCGGCGCGTTAAAACTTTAATGGCTTCTCATGTAAAGATAAAAAAATCATCCCCGCTGAGTCCTTCCATGGTTCTCTATGGCTCCGGTACCGGGTCAAAGGAATATCCCCGACACGGAATAAGGCTGGCCCTGAACGAGAAAAAACCGCCGGTCCCGGGTGCGCCACCCTCCTGCGGACGGCATTGCCATGCGCTCCGTTCTGTTCAGAGGTCCCTTGCCCGAATCGAAGTGCTCAAGGCCGGCACGTGCCCGATGAGGGATTGATGCGGTGCGCAGATATAAAAAAAGGGGGCGCTCCATTCCGAGTCGCCCCCTGCTTTTAATTCCCCTCTTACAGGATTAACATCCCATCCTCTTTCTTATTCCGAGGACGGCGACAATCCCGGATCCCAGGAACCAGAAAGCCGCCGGAATGGGTACGGCGTTTCCGTGGGCGGTCAGGATCACATCCTTGCCGTCATAGATACTCCATGTAAAATCAATGAATGCCGAGTTGTCGGAGATGGAGGCAAAATCGCCTAGAATTCCCGATGAGGTCAGAACCGTGAAGGTGTCGCCGTCAGAAATCATCGCATTCGACAGGACATAAATCGCAAGAGCGCCGCCCAGACTTGCCGAGCCGTTCACGTCAAGGAGAGAGTAATTGCCAGGACCTGAATTGAGAAGCTGAATCGCCAGGGTTCCATACTCCGATTGCTCATAACTTCCATGAATGGTCAGGGTCCCGGGGGAGTTTCCGGGAGCAACGGTACCTCCGCTATTGATTACGCTTGCCGTAATGCTTCCCGTTCCCTTCAGGATCCCGCCATTGATCGCCACGCTGCTCGCTGAAAGCGTGCCATCGACCGTCGTGATCCCGGCGCTCTGGGTGTAATCCTGCAGGCTGCCCGCGGCGCCGACCTGGAAATCGCTGCCCGTTCCGAAGCTCATCTGCCCGGCATTGCTGAACGCTCCGGCCGTGGTGAAATCCCGCCCGTTCTTGATGGTGAAGTCCCCGGCCGCCGCATTGGTTGCAAAGCCCTTCAGGGCATCGGTATTGTCGGCATAGCGGAGAACGGCGGATGTCGGCCCATCCATCACGATTGTCGCTGCGTTGGTTACGATACCCGCCGTAGCAATGGGAAGTTTGATGGTGCCGGCCGCGTAGTACGTGCCGCCGGTCAGCGTGCTGCTCCCGTAGTTTTTCAATCCATCCAATACAGCCAGCGTCGCACCGCTTTCGGCGCGGAGGGTTCCCCGGTTGTCAAGCAACTTGGCGTTGGGATTGATGTACAGAGAGGCGCCGGCATTGTTGGCCACAATGGTCCCCTTGTTGACGACGCCCATGTTGTTCTGGCCGATCCAGCCGGAGCCCTGGATTGTATGATCCGTATCGTTGGTGAGAACAAAATTGCCGTCGGAAGAGCTGATCCGGCTCCGTTGAGCCGTGTTGCCCGGATTCATGACCAGCGTCCCCGAACCGGTCAGGGTCACACTGGCGCTGTTCAGGGTGAAGAGGGTGTCGCTCCCGTTGCCGGCAATCGTCATCGTCCCGGAATTGGTAAGAGTGTTCCGCAGGTAGGTATTGGTGCCGTCCGATCCCTGGAACGAGGAACCGGAGGAAAGGGCGATCCCGTCAATCGTTCCGCTGTTGAGGGTCGCGATCACACCGCCGCCGGTCGTGGTGAAGGTGCCCCCCTTCACCATGGCGCCGTCCACAAGGCCGACATAAGAGCCGCTCCCCTCTGCAAGGATGAGCCCCTTGGTATTGTCGAAGTAGCCGTTCATGAGATGAAGGCCGGCACCGGCCGTCGCCTTGAAGGTCCCTTCATTTACGGCATCCCTGCTGTTCACATCGATGTACAGAGGGGCGCCGGCATTGGTCGCCGCAATGGTCCCCTTGTTGACGAGTCCCATGTTGTTCTCGCCGACCCAGCCGGAGCCCAGGATCGTATGATCCGTATCGTTGGTGAGAACGAAATTGCCGTTGGTGGAACTGATCCGGCTCCGCTGTGCCGAATTGCCCGGATTCATAACCAACGTCCCCGAACCGGTCAGGGTCACACCGGCGCTGTCGACATAGAAACGGGTATCACTGCCGTTGCCGACAATCGTCATCGTCCCGGAATTGGTAAGAGTGTTTTGCAGATAGGTGTTGGTGCCGTCCCAGCCCTGAAACGAGGAACCGGAGGAAAGGGCGATTCCGTCAATCGTTCCGCTGTTGAGGGTCGCGATCACGCCGCCGTTGGTCGTGGTAAAGGTTCCCCCCTCCACTTCGGCACCTTCCCTGAGACCGACATAGGAACCGGCACCGTCGGCAAGGATCAAACCGGTGGCATTGTCGAACGCCCGGCCGACGAGATGAAGACCGGCTCCATCTGTTGCCTTGAGGGTTCCTTCATTTACTGCATCCACAGCGCTCAGCAAGATGTAGAGGGGACCGGCCGTGCTATTCGCCACAATGGTTCCCCGGTTGACGAGCCCCATGTTGCCCTCCCCGATGTAACCGGCACCCATGATGGTATGGTTCGTGTCGTTGGTGAGGACATAGTTGATGTTGGTGGAACCGATCCGGCTTCGCTGAGCCGAATTGCCCGGATCGAGAATCAGGGTACCGAAACCCGTCAGGGTCACATTGGGGCTGCCGACATAAAACCTGGTGTCAGTCCCGTTTCCGGCGATCCTGATCGTCCCGTCGTTGGTGACGATCCCTGTCCCGCCTGAGATTGAAAAAGACGTCCCGTCCTGTACGATAAGTCCGTTACCCGAAGCAAGCGTCAGGTTTTCAACAGCCACATTGATGTTGCTCGTCACAGTGGATGTGCCGTCGATGATGAAAGCGTTGTATTTTCCGTTAGGAACCATCCCGATGTCCCAATAGGCCGGATTGTTCCAGACACCATCTCCACCCAACGACCATGTGGCGTTCGTTGCGGCGGCCGCCTGGCCGGAGATGATCCACAGCCAGAATAGCAGAAGAAACAAAACCGGGCTTAAGGCCCCACCCCTTTTCCTTAACATACCCTTCATGGCTCCCTCCTTACGTGCAAAAATGGATAACCTTCAACATGAAACGGTTGCCTGGTACTTTCTCCTCCTCATGGCTGCTTAGCTTCCGCTGGCTTCGCCGTCTTCGCTTCCTTGATAAGCTGAGCCACCCTGGAATCGGGCGAGACGGGCTCAATCACCGCAATGTGCTGCCGGTTGATGTACATATACTCCGGTTTGTGCCATTCGCTGCCCCGCTTGATCAGGATGCTCCTCACTTCCTTTTCTTCCGGAGCCGCCTGGCGGCCGATATAATAAACCTCCTTCAGCAGCGGGTAAGCCGCCCCTGCGTTCTCGATCTTACCGAAAAAAACCTGACCGTTAGCCATAAACACAGCCTGGTACTCCGTGGTGAAATTCAGCTTCTCCTCCTTTGCCCTGTTCTCACAAGCGGAAAGGAGAAAAGGGGAGGAGCAGACGAAGAAGAACAGAAACATGAACAGCAGGGAACGACGAGCCTTTGGCATTTTGGAAAACCTCCTTAGTGAAAACTCGGGTTGGAGGGATCTCCGCGTCCCGCTGTCGGTTGAAGAGTCAGATCGACAGCGTTCTCCCCGGGAGCGCCTGCCCGGGAGAACGCCGACCCTCCTCCGCCGCACAGAAGACAGAACCGGAAACCCCATATTAATTATGAAAAAAAATAAAGACACAACTTCCAGGGATTGTCAATTCAGGTAATACCTTATTTTTACTAAGAGATATCGTAATTTTGGCCTAGGAAGAAATGGCGCCATCGTTCAGATATGGCCTAGGAAAAGCGCCGCAATCTTGCCTCGGATGCCTTGGTCATGCTTGCCCGAAAGGGACGAGGGACGAAACAGTCATCCTGGCGGCTCGAGCGCCCGGGAAGGGAGAAGGTTCTGAAGCTTTGGCTGTGGCCGTTTCCGTTTGTGCGTAACCGGCCTCAAAGCCTTAGTCGGAGTTCAAAAAAAAAGAGGGGGATCAATCCATCAGGAAGACGCGGGAGAAATCATCACGTCAGGAAGAAAATCTCTCACAGCGGGGAGAAAGGAGACGTCTAACGGGATGGGAGAAGGGGGGCTGAACTAACCCATACGCCTTTCCCGGGACAGGCCTGCGGCCCATCTGCGGATTCGGAGCACCTCTTTTTCCGGAAGGTCCAGGGAAAGAAGAAAGGCATGGTGCGCCTCCGGCTCGCGTTCTTCGAAGGCCCTGTGAAACCGCCGCATCGCCGCATCATCCAGTCCAGCGGCCTTCAGCATCCCGACGAAGAGGTTCTTGTCGACGGAGGAAGGGATGTCTCCCGGCGCACGGGCTTTCAGCATGCCGGCCAGCATGCGTCTCTTGGCCTGGAACTCCTGGATCTCCCCGCTCAGAGCCGAAAGGCGCCGAAGAAGGATCTCCGTCGTGTCGCTCTTCCGGGAAGAGATGATCTTCCGAATATCCTCCAGGCTTAAACCAGCCTCTCGGAAGGAACAGATCGCCGACAAACGATCCCGGTCGGCATCGGAGTAAAGACGGTACCCCTTTTCGGATCGTGCCGAAGGGGAAAGGAGTCCGACCCGGTCATAGTAAAGCAGGGTGCTTCGGGAAAGGCCAAAAATTCCAGCAAGTTCACGAATCAGGTACTTGGGCCCTATTCAAGGGTTCCGCCCCGGACCGGCTTAGGACGGGGGCGGTTGACTCCGGGTTACATTTTTCGGATATCAGCGATCTGCTCCGGCGAAGCGCCGAGCCATTCCAGGAACCTCTGATGACCTTCGGGGTTCTCTTCTTCAAAGAGGCGGTGCCACTTCCGCATCGCCAGTTCGTCAAGCCCTACCGCTCGGAAGCGGTCTATCCATTCCGCTATCGTTACAGCTCCCTTCATCTTTTCCATCCTCCATGACGCTATTTCTTCCGGCCGGAGAGAAAGCTATCCTAAACTGTAAAGCGATAGACAGGTCAAGCATTTTTAGGCATATTTTTTAAAAAGGATGATCTCCGCCGGCATACCCCCCTTCCGGCGGATCTTCATCAAAAGGTGAAGCTCAGGGTCACACCGCCGTAAAGGAAGGAACTGTCGCGGTCGGACGGTTTTTCACCCTGTATCCCCCTTCCCTTCATTTCGTCCTTTGCATCGTCCGAAAGGGGAAAGACATAGGAAATCATGGGTATTACCGTGACATACCGAGTCGCCTTGACGGGCAGGCTGGCGGTTAAGGTCCCGTCATGCAGATTGCTGAATTTACCACTGGTGGGTTCGGCATCTCCGTTATATTCGGGATAGGTCTCCTCATCTTCGCTGTGCAGGTAACTGGCCGAGGCCGCAAGTTTCAATGAGACCCGATTGTTCAACTCGATGGTATGGGAGATTCCCAGCAGGAAGTACCACTGGTGGTAATAGCTGATTTCCTTGTAGACCGTCAATGTCGGCGAAAGGAGCGTATTCAGACCCACGGAAACGTAAATCTCCTGGGAATCATGAACATCCGTCCCATTCTCATTGGACCCGGCAAGAGCGTAGTAGATGTAACCTCCACCGAGATTGAAGAGTCCGAGAGTCTTTGTATAGGACAGGGTCACATCCGTTTCCGTCCAGTTTGTGCTGTCATCGTCGGAGTCCGCCACATAGGGGTCCGTGTCGAGGTTCCCCCAGACATTAACGGAAAACCCCTTGTAGCCCATGGTCATGGAAGGCTGAACGACGATGCTGTCCCGGCTGAGTTCCTGCCCCCGCCATATATACCCGGACAATGCCGACAGGGAAAAATCTCCCGTGGGCTTTTCCTCCTCGGCACACAGCGGCGTCGCGGAGAGCAGGAAAAGACCGGACAGCAACAAGCTGATCACGAAGAATCCTCTGACTGTTAAAAACGTTTTCATGATGCCTCCTCCAGAATATTTCTTGATTCTTGTATCTGAACATGGTTCCGGAAACCGTGACTCTCTATTCAGCGAATGTCGTGCCTTAAAGATAAGATCATGATATCATTCTTTTTATTTCCACGGCAGCGCCACTGCAGGCCCATAAAGGAACAAATTTGGGACAATTCCGGGACAACCCTCCACAATATTGTAGGTTTGAACGCCGGCGTTCCGAAATGTGTCGTCAGGAAGAAGAAAAACGTTGAGGACAGGACGGCCAGCAGGATGGGATGCCTGCGGCGAAACGAAGAGGGAGATTCCGCAGCTGGTCAGGACGGAATCATTCCGGGTTGGACACCCGTCCGCAGGGCACTGAACGCCAGGATCCTCTTCAGATGGGAATCGGATGGACACTTGGTGAGGGTTTCAACAGCGAGGAGAAAGATTGGTGCCGATGTCTCCGGTCGTCCCCGGTCCGTCAAAGAATACTGGAACGCTCTCCCTTATCCGGGATTATCGGACGGTCACTTCAACCCTTCGATTGCGAGGCTCCGCCACCCCGTCCGGGGTTTTAATCAGGGGATCGGCTTCTCCGTGATAATCGACCTCGATGATGGAGGGATTTACGCTTTTTGAAATGAGGAATTTTTTGATCTTCAAGGCCCGACTGCGGGAAAGGGCAACGTTATAACTCTTTTCACCCGTTCTATCCGTATGGCCGATAACGCTGATGTCCTGCGACTGCCTGTCACTGATGGCAGCATGGACAGAGGAAAGCGTTGTTTGCGACGCCTCCGTCAGTTCGGTGGAATCGGTTTTAAAATAAAGGATAAAGATGACCGGCTTTTTCGGCAGTGCGGCGAGAGCGGCGCCGAACACTTTGTGAATATCCCCCTCGGCCAGGGGGGCCTGCGTTGAAATGGCACTGGTCCCATCCTTTGCTTCCGCCATCTGCCCGGCTTGATTGATTTTCCGGGAACCGCCTCTATTTCTGACGGTGACTTCTCCAACCTTTCCGTCCGGGTCGGGCATAAGAACCACTTGCGTTCTGCCTGCGTCAGGAACAGGAACAGCCTCTGTTTTGACCTCCGGGACCGCGCAGGCCCCCAGAAAGAGAAGCATGACCCATGAAGTCGCCTTCACTGCCGCGCGTTTCATTCTTCTTCTCCACCGTCTTCGACCTTCACCAGGAACTTGGTCCCCCGAATTCCGATGGTGGCCGAGGGTGTTTCAAAGCGCACCGATTGAGGGGACAACCTGGCGATGACGCCGGAGACGTAGGCGGCAGTGCCCTTGAGCATCCGGGTCACGATCGAAAGTTTTCCCCGGGATGGGTCAAAATGAAATTCTTCAATCAGCAGTTCACTGCGGGGTCCGAGGGAAAGAATGGTATTGTCCTTAAAGATGATCCCCAGCGTTCCATCTCGACCGGTTCGAAGCAGGTCGCCGGAATAAATCCGCTCGCTTTTCTTAACCGTAAGCGTCCTCTGCTGCCGGACAATGAATGCGGTCCCCGAACAATTTTTAACGATTGCCGCTTCTTCATTCGATGCGGCAACAGCATTTGTGCCAAGACATAAAATCAAACACAGTACGCCAAAAAAGTACCTCATGATCCTGCTCTCCCTGAAATCCCTGCAATCCCTGAAAAGATCCCCATGGTTTTTGAGAAGACGGATAAGAACAGCGGATTAACTCGGCAAATCGAAGATGTCACCAGGAAGCAGAAGGATTTCATATCGCTGTCGATCCTTTCTCCCACCCGAGAAAGGATCATCGTTCAAAAAAATTTGTATCACCAGGATTCTAAATGCTTATTTCATACCAACGATGGATAGACGACCCACATCGATTTTGTTCCCCGGAATTTTCAAGGCGGCACCGATGACCCTTTCCGGGACAGAGCCTTTCCAAGGTATCGCTTGCAAAAGCGTCAGGCGGCGTATAAACTTTTCCTCAAGAAACGACAAAGTCACTATCGCGACAGCACGCGAGAATTCATTGAAACGACAGAAGAAAAAAGGCTAGCCCCCTACGCACAGCGCGCGTACAGCATTGGCCGAACGCTGCACGGCAACGAGCCCATGACTACCGCACCTGTTTTCAGCAGGACAGGGACCGGATTCTTTACTCAGAAGGTATTTAAGGATCTTCAGCACAAAACACAGGTTTTCCTGATCAACGAAGTGCTGCGGACGCGCCTGACCCACACGCTGGAAGTAGCCCAGCACGCCCGGACCTTCGCCCGGGCTTTTGAAGCCGTGAAGACCTCTGGCATGGAGAGCCATCGCCTTGCCCACGATCTCGGCCATCCTCACTTCGGCCATGCCGGCGGAGAGCCTTAACGAGCTTCTTAAGGATGACGGGGTTCGAACACAATCTCCAGAGTCTGCGGGTCGTGGATTTTCTGAAGCGATTACATCAGCGTTACGACGGCCTGTTCTGCTTCGAAACCCGCGAGGAGATCGCCCGTCGCCCAACACAACTCACGATCACCCCGACGCCCCTCCGGAATTCCGCCCCAAATCATCCCTGGAAACACAGGTCGTCGACATGTGATCCTGGCCTCTGCGCCCACGACCTCGAAGACGCCCTCAATGCCGGCTATCTGCGCCTCCGAGATCTGCGCAACATGGAAAACCCCTGGTAGAGCGCGTTTAGACGCTGCCATTCAAGACCACCCCGGATATTCTCCAAGCCGATACCATCCTCCAGTCCCGGATCCTGGTCCGCACCTGATCGAGGAGGCCAACATTGCCATCAATTCGACAGACTTCTCGAAATATCGAGCAGCACGGGGATTTCATCCGTCGAGAAGGCCAGAAATTTCCCACGGAAGATATTGTGGCCGCCCCCTGCAGGTCTGGGAAAACTTTGACGCCCTCAGGCTGTCTCTTTGAAAGTATCTATCGAAACCGCAAATTAATGCATCATGGCGAATGAAAGGAACGACTCATCATCCGGCGAGATTTTCGCCACCTGGAACGATATACCCGGAAATGCTGCCCCGGACGTTCAAAATCCGCTTTGACGAGGCGCCGGACTCCTCAGAGAAACGGAGGATCCTGGCGGATTACATCTCGGGCATGACGGACCGCTATGTCATGGACCTGTATACATGATGATGTTTCCCAGGCCTTATGAAAAGGTCATGTTTGAATTTCGGGAATGACGATGAACAGGATGGTGTTGAATCTTTTTGAAGGGTCCCCGACAGCCTCGCGGAAGAGCAATTCACAAGCCTGCCAGACATGCCCGGCGTGAGGATGGGGCGGATCATTTCCCGGGGACGGGCCTCTCCCCCGGGTGCAGTATGATTCGGAGGAGCAGGGAATGGGTCCTGCTCCTCCGGGGCAAAGCTGTCCTGAGCTTTTCGGGACCGGACGATCTCGTAACCCTGAAACCGGGCGATTCGCTCCTGATCCCGGCGCATACCCGGCACCGGGTGGAGTGGACCGACCCGGAGCAGGAGACGATCTGGCTGGCCGTCTTTTTTCCGGCTAGCTTTCCTGCTGAATAGCGGAAAGCCGCCAGGGGTTGTTGCCCGACGGCCGGGCAAATGTCCAGAACTCCACAAATTTCACAGGGTCCTTCCTGCTCCCGGCCAGAACCTCGCCGGAGATCTCGTCCACCGTGTAATCCAGCAGGTTTGCATAAAATCTGACCGTGATGAAATCTCTGCCGCCCTCCTGCCAGGATTCCGTAATCTCCACGGAACGGACCGCGATGTTGTCGAGCTTGTTGATCCTGTGCTTCGCCCGAAGCTCATCAGCGTCCTGCTGAATCGTTTTGTACATGTCATCGGTCAGCAAGTTCCGGACACCGGACATATCCCGGTTTGCCCAGGCACCCTGGATCGAAAAAAAATTATCCAGAACGGAATCCTTGAAGCGCTTCTCATCGAAGGAATGATCTTCCCGCCGAATGGCGCTCAGTCCGTCACCGGCTTCGTAACCGGCCGGGGGAATGTCCCGGATCGGCGGGGCATAGGAGTCCGTATTGAAGGCATCCCTGTTGTCCGGGCTGCCGTAGGCCATCGGGGCATTCATGGCGGTCGCCGCCTGCCGCCGCCTCTTGATAAACCAGTAGATCCCGTAGAGAATCGCCCCCAGCAGCAGAATATCCATCAGGCCGATCCCGCCGCCAAAACCGCCTGCGCCATGGCCGAAACCGAGACTGCTGAAAAGCAGCGCCCCGGCCATTCCGCCAAGAAGGCCGCCGGCCATGCTTCTCATGAAGCCTCCCGGCTGCGACTGCGGGGCCGCAGAGGGAGACGGACGGGAAGGCGTGTTGTAAGAGCGGGACGGAGAGCTTGGAGAACTAGGAGAACTGCTGAAGGAGCGGGACCCCCGGCTGCCGAAAGACCGTCCTCCACCGACGCGCGCCTCGGCAACCGACGACAGAAGATAAAACAACGCAAAAAACAGGGCACAAGCGATCAGCCCCATTTTACCCTTACTGCAAACGTTCATATGACCCCTCCTTGTTGTTTTCAATTGGAAATCTTTCTCAGGATGTATTGCATATTATGTACTCATGGGCCTTGTCAATGTCTTTTCATGGCGGGACGCCTCTCGAGCAGCTGCAGCCGACGCTTGACCGCCCGCCTTGACCCTTCGATCCGACCGGTGTCTCAGGTCATCACGGGGTCTTCCTTCAAAGACGCCCATAGATCTCCGTCAGTTCACGAAGCCGCTCCACAGTGGGCGGACCGAGGTCTTCCGGCTGAAAACGCCACCGCCAGTTCCCATGAACCGTGCCCGGACGGTTCATTCGTGCGGTTTCGTCAAGCCCGAGGACATCCTGGAGGGGAAAAACCGCCAGTCTTGCCGCGCTCATCATGGCCAGCCGGATCAAATCCCAGGGCACCCTCGAGGCGGAGGTGCGACTCCCCAGATAGCGGTAAAGCCGCTTCCTGTCCTGACGCGTCGCTTCCCGGCAGAACCAGCCCCGAACCGTGTTGAGATCATGCGTTCCCGTATAGACAACGGTATGTTCAGCAATGTTGTGGGGCGCACAGGGGTGATCGGGCAGCGAATCGCCAAAGGCGAACAGCAGGGGGCGCATTCCCGGAATATCGTAGCGATCCATGATTTTCCAAACCTCTGCGGATTCCGCCCCCAGATCCTCGGCAATGATCGGCAGACAGGGGAAGTCGGAATAGAGCTGCCGGAAAAAATCATCGGCCGGCGCTTTCTTCCACTGGCCGCTTTCCGCCGTTACGGCACCGGCCGGCACCTCCCAATAGGCGACAAATCCCCGGAAATGATCGATTCTCAGCCAATCATAATTCCGGAACGCCTGGCGAAAACGCTCCTTCCACCAGCAATAGCCGCTTTCTTTCAAGACATCCCATCGGTAAACGGGATTCCCCCAGAGCTGTCCCGTTTTGCAGAAGAGATCGGGGGGTACGCCGCCCACCGCCAGAGGCTTTTTGTCCTTCCCGAGAAAAAAGAGTTCCGGATTTGCCCAGACATCGGCGCTGTCATAAGCCATGTAGATGGGAAGATCGCCGATGACTTGAAGTCCTTTCTGACGGCAGTACTCCCTGAGGGAAGACCACTGCCGGTCAAAGATATATTGAACAAATTTTTCCCTGGCCAGGGGAAGGGCCAATTTCCGGCGCATCCTGGAGAGCGCCGCCGGTTTTCGATCCCGAAGTTCCGGCGGCCACATCGCCCAGGTCCCGGAGGGGAATTCCCCTTTCAGCGCAGCAAAAAGGGCATAATCTTCGAGCCAGGAGGCCTGCTGTTCCGTGAAGTCGATCCAGCTTCCGCGCCACGGCCGCCCCCTGCCCCGAAAGCGCTCAAAGGCCAGTGACAGGAGCTTTTCTTTGCAGGCTGCCGCCCTGCCGTAATCGACAACGTTTCCGGGAAAAGCCGGCATCTCCTCAAGCTCCACCCGGTTCAGCAGACCTTCACGGCAGAGGAGCTCCGGGCTGATCAGCAGAGGATTTCCGGCAAAGGCGGAAAAGCTGCTGTAAGGGGAATGGCCGTAACTGCCTAGCGTGGGCGATAGGGGAAGAATCTCCCAGAATCTCTGGCCGGCATCGGCCAGAAAATCGACAAAGCGAAAGGCTCCAGGCCCGAGATCGCCAATGCCGCAGGGCGAAGGCAAAGACGTCACATGCAGCAGAATGCCGCTCCCCCTTGCATTCATCATATCGGTCCTCTCCTTCGTCGGCTTTCGATTCGGTCCTCTTTATCTAAGAGCTTTTCCCCTCTTCGTCAATACCCAACTCCCCCTGTACTTTCCCGAATGGAATGTAAAGGGGGCTTCCATAACAAATCGTCATTTGACTTCTGCAATCAGGTTCCCTATCGTATCGGCCGTTTCCAGGAGCAGACATTTTCAATGCGGTGAAACGATTCAAACCGCCCGGCCCGGCAAGGGTAGACGGTTTCGAGAAAGGTTCCGATGACCCCGCACAGCATCATCTATTTCGACAATGCCGCCACATCCTGGCCCAAACCGGCGGAAACCCTCAGGGCCATGGAGCACTACCTCCTCAATATCGGGGCGAATCCAGGCCGTTCGGGACACCGGCTCTCCCTGGACGCGGCACGGATCATCATGGATGCCCGGGCAGGCGTGGCAGAGCTTTTCGGCATTGAAGATGACCTGCAGGTGGTGTTTACAAAAAACGCCACGGAGGCGCTGAACCTGGCGATCCGGGGGCTGCTTTATCCAGGCGACCACGCCATCACATCCAGCATGGAACACAACTCGGTCATGAGGCCGCTGCGGACTCTCGAAAGGGAGGGAGTGGAACTGAGCGTCCTTGCCTGCTCCCCTTCGGGCGAGCTGGACCCGGCGGACCTATCGCGGAGCATACGCCCCAACACCCGCGCCATTTATCTGACCTCTGCCTCCAACGTCACCGGGACGCTCATGCCCTTGAAGGAAGTCGGAACGATTGCCCGCGAACACGGCTTGATCTTTTGCGTCGACGCCGCCCAGACAGCAGGATCCTATCCCGTCGATGTAGAGGATCTGGGCATTGACCTCCTCGCCTTTACGGGGCACAAATCCCTTTACGGCCCGCAGGGCACCGGCGGGCTCTATATCCGGAAGGGACTGGAAGAAAAGATCCGTCCGCTCATGGTGGGTGGAACGGGAAGCCGTTCCGAGTTCGAGGAACAGCCGGACTTTCTTCCCGACAAATTCGAGTCCGGCACGCCCAATGCCGTCGGCCTGGCCGGCCTGGAAGCGGGGGTCCGTTTCGTTCTGAATCGCGGCGTACCGCAGATCCGGGCAGAGGAAATCCGGCTGGCGGAACGTCTGCTCCATGGCCTGGAAGAGATGCCGGGAGTCACCGTTTATGGACCGGGTGATCCGTCCCGCCGGATTGCCGTCGTTTCCTTCACGATCCAGGGGCTCTCGCCAGCGGAAATCTCCCTCGCCCTGGATGAAGAGGAGAACATCATGTCCCGCCCCGGGCTCCAATGCGCACCGTCGGCCCATAAGACCATCGGAACCTTTCCCGTGGGAACCACCAGGTTCAGCCTCGGAGCCTTCAATACGGAGGACGAGGTGTCTGCCGCCCTTGAGGCCGTCGGCCGATTGGCATCCCGGGTCCGGCGGAAAACCTGAAAAGGAGATGGCTAGCCCATGCCGGAAATGATTGATGCGCGGGGACTGGCCTGCCCGCAGCCTGTCATCCTCGCCAAAAAGGCCCTGGAGCACTCCGCGGAACTGACCGTCCGGGTGGACAACATGGCCGCCGTGGAAAATGTGAAGCGCCTGGCGAAGTCCCAGGGCTGCCGGGTGACCGTGACGGACGAGCAGGACCGAACGTGGACTCTCACTCTGACCCGGGAGAGCGGCCTTGACGCCGCGCAGAAACATGCCGCCCCCAAGGACATCCCGGACGGTGCGGCCCGGCAGGAGGCGGTCGGCACCTCCGTTTGCGCGCCCTCTGTCATTCTGATTCCTTCCGAAACCATGGGACAGGGCGATGACGAACTGGGCCGGCTCCTGATGCGGGGCTTTTTCCATACCCTGCAGGAGCTCGACACGCTTCCCGATAAAATCATCTTTTACAATTCCGGGGTCAAACTTACGGTAAACGGCTCCGATGTCCTAGAGGACATCAGAGAGCTGGCCCAAGCCGGCGTGGAAATGCTGGTCTGCGGCACCTGCTTGAACTTTTTCAGTCTCACCGACCGGCTCGCCGTGGGAACGATTTCCAACATGTACGAAATCGCCGACGTCCTGACCTCGGCGGGCCGCCTGATAAGGCCCTGAGCCTCAATACTCAACGCCTTTTTGTGCCGGTCGCCCCGACGCCAAGGCATGCTTGTGCGCCTCCATGACGGTAACCGTATCGGCCAGGGCCACAAACGACTCCGGGGCGTCCCGCCCTGTCAGGACAATGATCTGGCGGGGGCCGGCCTGCCGGAGAACCGCAATCACCCCTTCCTCCGACAGAAGCTTCAGGGCCACGGCGTTGCAGATTTCATCGAGGATGACCAGATCGATCAACCCCGACCGGATCACTTCTTCAGCCAGCTGAAGCCCCCGCTGCGCCGCCTCGCGGTGCTGGAAGAATGCGGGGCCGTCCTCGGGCAGGACAAAACCGAGCCCCGTCTGGATCAGCTCCACCCCGGGAAGATACCTCACGGCGGCCACTTCCCCTGTTTTTGACCCGGACTTTGATGAACTGACAATGCTCACCTTCATTCCGTGGCCGCTGGCCCGGATGGCCATCCCCAGGGCCGCCGTCGTTTTCCCTTTGCCGCTTCCCGTAAAAAGAAGAACCCTTGGCTTCTCGTCTTTCATCTCCTCTTCCCCCGATGCCCCTGGCAGAACCTTTCCCTCAAACCCGCCTCCTGTTCAGCAGGCCTCCTTGAATTCCGCTGGTTGCCCTCGCTGTCACTTTCCGTGAAATGACCATTTACCGCCGCACCCGTCCCGCACCATAAGGAATGATGCAGACCGCTTGAATATATGGTTGAAATCAATCTTTCAAGGAATTAATCTCTGCACCGGTGCCCGATGGCCATCAGGCATCAATCTTGATAATGAAAAAATCTCGGGGACCGGCTCCGCCATCGGGCTGTTTGCCAGTCGGGGCTGCCCCGCAGTCCCCCGTCGAATCGATCCGCGCCAACCGAGGCCGCCATCTCCTATGCGGCCCGGAAATTTCACCTGTTTGCCCCGGAGAACGGATATGCGCATGATGTCGTTTAGTCTCTTGAGAACATCCCTCTTCTGTTCGATAATCGGAACAATGGTCCTCTCCCTGTTCTGCTTTGCGGTGTTCGCTCAGCCACCGGCGGATATCGATCAGAGGGCAAGACAGCTTGAACAGCAGCTGGAAGGAACAACGGACCTGAATAAACTGATGGAGGCATACCGCGAAACCTTGCAGCTCATGGGCGGGGCGAACCGGGGAGCCGCTGGAATAACGGGTACGAGCACCATGCCCATCCGGCCGGCGGAATCGCCGGAGGAAGAGGTCTTGCGCCGTCGCGAGGTCATCAACAGCCAGTTCCTCCAGATGAAGAACAGGATGAGTCTTCTTCCTCCGGGCACAGAAAAGCCTCAGCTTCCCGAGGCTGTTGCCGTGGAAGGGTATCTCGTCGTCCATGGCGGAGAAAAAGAGCTCTTCTCCAATGAAGTGCGGACAGACCTGTTTTACACGATCAAAGAGCGATTTGTCGGCAACCTGATCGTCGGGCACACCTACGATCCGGCAAGAGGAAGGTTCGATGGGCAAAAGGCGTATGAGATTCAATCCCTGTCAACGAAGATCGATGTGTCGGGCATGGGCGGCAAAAAGTGTGTGCGCCGGGGGTCATACTCACCATCGTCCTGCACGGGCTGGACCCACTTCTCCGGCTATGAAATCTCCGGGGGCGAACGTTACCCGCAATTCCATTCCGGCGTAGTCAGTGCGGAAACGGAGGAAGATGGCCGGATCACCATCGTGGCCGAAGCGCCTGCGGCAATCTTCCTGGGAGATGATGGCCGGACGAATCTGAAAGCGGGATGCTCCCGTGCCTCATGGACGCTGAGCCAATCAGAATTTGAACAATGGCTTGAACAGGGTGAGCTTACTTTGCGCCGGGATATCGGCAGGCCGATGGGCCCCTCTCCCGGCTGCAGCCACGGTTCCACGATGACGCTGTATCTCAGGGTCCAGGGGGAGCCCGCCGAGGAGTGCCAGGAGATGAAATCCGTGGAGCTCCTCGTTATCAGCCCCAGGGACAAGGACAGGCATGTCTTCGGCGAACATTCCAACAGGCTGACCCTGGAGCTTGAGGCGAAAACAGTGCCGGCGCACTATGCGGATTTCATCGAATGGACGATCCCGGAAATAGAAGGATCCCGCCGCACCGTTTTTCCTGCCTCGACACTGCAGGCGCCAAAGGGGCGAAAGTTCACCGTGGTCTATGAAGGGCTGCCCGAGGACAACAACGAATTCGGCAGAAAGACCGTCAAGGCGACCCTGAAAGTGGATTCGTGCAGAAAAGAGGCGACGCGGGAAGTGCGGATCTTCTATCCCAGGGATGAAACCAACAATCCGG